>JARLJB010000408.1 GCA_031291415.1 Telmatospirillum sp. | reverse complement strand
TTTAGGGTGAGAGTGTCGAGCGGCTACCTGGTGGGCGCGTCGAAAGATTGACCAGGCAAGGATGGCGGCAGGGGAGATCTGGCGTTGGGCGAGCTTTATGGCGAGGCGCCGAATTTCCTGGACCGACCAGCGGATGAGCGGAGGCTTGGCCGGTGCGTCTGCATCGTTTTTTTGGCGTGATGGCGTTGGCCTGCCAGCGGACCGCCGCCATGACGGCATAGACGAGCATGACGAGGGAGACATGCCGGTGCCAGCCGTGCCAGGAGCGGCTTTCGTTGTGGTCGAGACCAAGCTCGTTCTTGGTGGTCTCGAAGCCTTCCTCGACCCGCCAGCGCGTGCCTTCGACCTGGACCAATGTCTCGATGGAGGTGCCGGCGGGACACCATGTGGTGAAGTAGGCGCATTCGCCATTGGCGAGGCTGCGCCGGATCAGCAGGCCGCGGGTCCAGATGCTTGGAATGGGCGCGTCATAGTCGGCAGCATCGAGATCGGCCAACGGGCAATAGGCCCAATCGTAGAGACGTTCGCCCTTGGTGCCATGACCGGCCGACAGGCGCTTCCATGCCTCGGCGGGCAAGGCCTTGGCGACGTCCCTCGCCTCACCAGCGACAAGATCCGCCGCCTGCAAGGAGCCGAACCAATGGTTGGCGGCAACCCCCAGGACGTAGCCCTTGCCGGCACGACGCAGGGCCGTCTCCAACTCCCCCACACCATACACGCTGTCAGCGGCGACCCAGGCGAATGGGACGTTCGCCGCGATCGCCCGCGCGATCATGCCCTGTGCCAGCCTCGGCTTGGTGGCAAACTCCACCGTCTCAGGCACATGGGCGGCTTTCCGCCGGAGCAGATCGGACGCCCAGGCTTTCGGCAGGTAGAGGGCACGGTCGATTAAGGCGTGGCCCTTGGTGGACACGTAGGAGGCAAACACCCCGATCTGGCAGTTGGTGATCTTTCCCGCAGACCCCGTATATTGCCGTCCCACACCGCACGAGGCTTTGCCCTGCTTGAGAAAACCGGTTTCGTCAATCACCAGGACAGCGTTGTCCTCGCCCAGATGTTCGACCACGTGATCGCGGACAATGTCGCGCAGGGCGTCGGCATCCCAGCGGCCTCGACCCAACAGGGCTTGTTGCCGCCACGGGCCGCGATCGCCGGCAGCCTCCGCGCGCATCCAGCCTGTCTTGCGAGGCTCGTTGCCGAGCAGCACATCAACGAACTGCCCCGCAGAAGCGGCAACGCGATCCTGCGTGAACAGCGGACGGATCCGTCGCTTCGCCTCCCGTAGCGACGCCGCCCACAACGATAGCGTTTCCTCTAGCGACGCACCACCAGTCATCAGGTCCTGAATCATGGTCACCCATAGATTCAGAACCCATCAGAAATTGCAACTGTAGTGCTAGCCATGCACGTCCGAAACCACAGCCGCACCTTACCGACTTACAAAGGACGACAGCAGCGCGTTATCCAATCGCCATCGGTTGCTCTATGTGGGCGCGGGGCCGATCTTCGATTGTTGGGGCCGCTCGTGCGGGTTTCCTCAAATATTAGGGAACGAGACCGAGAAGATTCTGAGCGAACTGCTGCGGCTATTCCGATCTCTGCAAACGAGGGGAGTGCCACATAGCCAGCGGCACGTTGCCGATCAGCCCCATCCGATTTCTCTGCTCTGGCGTGATCGCCGCGCCAAACGCTTCAGCACTGCAACTTGGCGGAAGAATTCATGCCGTGATTGCGCTGGGCTTCCGAGCAACACTGAATGGGCAGGCGCGTTTGAAATTAGACCGGCTTGAGCACCAATCTGCACACCGATCCCAACGCGCAGATGTCCTGCCAGGGCGGCCTGACCTCCGACACGCACAAAATCCTCGAGTACGGTCGAGCCTGCGATGCCGACTTGCGCCACGATCACGCAACAGCGTCCCAGTCGCACGTTATGACCAATCTGCACGAGATTATCGATGCGGCTCCCGGCCCCGATGATTGTATCGCCTACCGAGCCACGGTCGATGGTCGTATTCGCACCAATTTCGACGTCATCCTCAATGATGACCCTGCCCAACTGCGGCGCGCTGACAAAGCCAGCAGGGGTTACCGAGAATCCAAACCCGTCCTGGCCGATACGCACGCCGGGAAAAATGCGGACCCGTTGGCCGAGTAAGGCATAACTGACGCTGGCGTGTGTTCCAACGCGACAGTCCGCCCCGAGGCTGACACCATGGCCGATATGCGCGTAGGATTCGACGCAGCAGTTTGGGCCTACCTCAGCACCGCTCTCAATACAGGCGAAAGCCCCCACCTCGGCTGTGGCATGCACGGTCGCGTCTAACGCCACGTTGGCGCTTGCGTGGATGCCAGGTGTATCGAGCCGCTTGGGATGGAATAGCGCGGAGGCGATTGCCCAGGCCTCGTCTGGGTCGGCGCAAACGATCAGAGAGGCCGAGAGCGGCACGTCGTGTTCGAGGGCGGGGCTGACGATCACTGCGCCGGCGCCAGTTTTGAGCAAGGCGGGCAGATAGCGCCTGCTGTTGATAAAGCTCACATCGCTTTCGTTGGCGGTATGCAATGGCGCAACCCCGAACATCTGACGGTCGGAAAGGGCGGCCTTGCCGCGAACTGCCGTGGCAATCTGGCTCAGCGTGAACGGTCCACGACAATCGTAGAAGCGAGAGTCCCCGACTAGATTGTTCGAAACGCGAATGTTCATGACAGTGTGCTCCCCGCTGGATTTCTCTGCATGAAGCGATATGGCTGGTTTCCTACCGCGCTGCTCACTTCTGATCGCCCAGCGGCTCGTGACCGGCCGATGCATCCGATTTCAATAGCTGCCAGACCGAGACTTTGGATCCGTTGCTGTGCGGCAGAATGGCAACTATGGTTGGAGGGGGCGCAGTTAGATAGGCAAGTGCGGCCCCTGCGCCTAACAAAAGAACGAGGGCGGCGCTGAGCAAGATCATATTCCGCCGCAGGCTACATCTGCTTGGTGCTTGCGTCGCACAAGCCGTTCGCAGAGCACGTTTGAGGGTTCTGATCATAGGGGTATTTTAGGTCACGGCACGCGCGCGCGGATAACCCGCAGGTTCGTTCCCGTTACGGCGCATGACAGCCAAAACGGCACCGTGGGTTTCCACAACCGGCAAGGGACATGAGCCTGATCGGTGCGCTGCCGTCAGCTGCTTGGGCTGGAACACGCCCTACGGCAAGATGGGCTGGACCGATTCACGCGGCATGGGCTCTGGCAATCAGGGTCCTTCTGGGCCTCCGGCAGCATCGGGACCATACGGGAAACGAGCGCCTCCAGCTTGGCCTTGCTCACCCCCATCTTCTCTTCTTGCACGGCTGCGGCGCCGCGCATTGATGCTGCGAAGCGTTGCGTAGTAATCGAGCGAGTTCTTTTCCAATTTATTTGCCGCGGTCAGCAGACTGCTCAGGCCGTCAAGAAGTCCACCTGCGGTGCCAACCCTCAGGATCGCGGTGATCGTGCTTCTCTGGTCTCGCGCGAGCAGATCGCGACAAAGCCGAATACGGCACCTTCAGTACCGCTCACGTTCAACGCGCCAAGCAGCGGCAGTTGGACCGTTGGCGCCGGGCCTACCTCCCATACGCCGAATGTCTGACCGACGTCGGCTTCGTGGGACAGGAGCCCGAGCCGTTTCTGGCCAGATCGGAGACCCCGTTCCTCCGCGGTGCTGTTGACGACAAACCTTTGCATTATCCTCCATGCAGGCGAACGTTGTCCTGCAGCATGTCATTGACCATTACCTTTGGCTCCTTCAAGTTCGGGGGGAAGTTGTGAACGCCGCTCTGTAAGCCGTCGGGTAACTGATCCTTGCATGTCGTAGCGACCGACTTGAGCACGGTGTGATCTACCCCTGGTTAGTACCGAATATGGCGTGGCCAGTTTGTTCCGTTGGTAATCAGCCCGCGCGCCTGGATCTAAAGGCACCTGCGCACAAGCGGCTGCGAGAACGAGAATCGTCGGTATCGAACGAATGGGGTGAAGCGGTCTCATGTGACGGCTTCGTAGGGTTCAATCTGGGGTGATGGCGGCAACGACTTAGCCGGAGGACCAAGGCGCATGCCTGGACGCGGTGGCAAGCACGCCCATGAGTGACGCAATCGCTACGAACGCGGGCGTTCTGGCTGGATTTTGGTTTCTGTCGGGGGGGCTTCGGCAGACCGGGATGTCGGAGAAGTGCACGATGCAGGGAAGGTCATCGGCGGGGGAGTTCCACCATCACCGTAAGCCCGCGGTCTGATTTATTCTCCATCCAGATCGTACCGCCGTGGCTATGCACGGCATCCTTCGCAATCGTGAGGCCAAGACCGCTGCCCCGCATTTCACCGCTACGCGAGGGATCAAGTCGGCGGAATGGCTTGAACGCCTCCTCCATCTGCTCAGGTGGAATGCCTGGTCCTTCGTCCGTAATGGCTACCCGGAGCGTAGAAGAGCCACTCTCAAGAGTGACGTGCGCACAGGTCCCATATTTGGTTGCATTGTCGATAATGTTTGAGAACGCGCGCTTCAGGGATATGGGATGTCCGATAGTCTCGCAATGGTCGGGTCCCTTATAGTCGCAGCGCTTGCCAAGATCGGCGGCATCGTCCACGAGGCTGATCAGCAGGGCCGCAACGTCGATCAGCCGGCTCGGGACCACCAGCGCTTCACCAGCCGCGAAGGAAAGTGTCGCCTCGACCATAGTTTCCATATCATCGATCTCGCTCAGGATCGATGCTTGACTCTCGGCGCCCAGGTCCCCGTCAGCCGCAAGCTTCAGCCGCGTCAGCGACGTCCGGAGGTCATGTGAGATCGCCGCCAACATCTGCGTGCGATCGCCAACGAATCGCGTCAGGCGTTGTTGCATGTCTTCGAAAGCGCGAGCTACGGCGGCGAATTCGCCTAACCCTTCTACACCGACCGTCACCAGTTCGCGGGAGGTGCCGATAGCTTCGGCCGCAACGATCAGCCTGTCCAACGGCGCAACGATATGGCGAGCCATCAGCGTAGACATGAGCACTATGATAGCTCCACCTCCCAGCAGAGCTGTGAGTGGCAAGGCTGCTGTGAGCACGCTGTCCATATTGGCCGGATCGGCGCTAACCCATGATCCGTCCGTCGCCTGAATGGCAATGCGCATATTGAAGGGGATCAGGATATCTGGCTGGTCCGCATCAACGGATGACGTGCCCAGCTGATCGACTACGGTCGACGGCTCGATCTCCACCTTCAGCGGATCAATGGGGAATAAGGGGAATCGAGGCACTGTCGTCACATTGATATGTGCCGCATCCCGACCCAGAATTTCGTGCAGCGTTGCAATCAAGCGGGCGGAGATGGGACCGTCGTCCTGAGCAGACTCTGGCCAGGGTTGCGTCGGACTCCAGTCGAGATGGATCGGCAAGCTCTGCTGTCGCTCGTTCAACCAGGCGCGGCGGGCCTCCGGTGGCAACGACATCGCATCATGCATAGCATCGCTTGCTGTCTGTGCGAGCCAACGGGTTCCGGTCAGCTGCACTTTGGGATTCGAAAACAGCCATATCTGGATAAACGCCTGCGCCTGCACCGCCACGAGGGACAGGGCCATTGTCAGGGCGATGCGCCGCCCGATACCAGGGCGCAGAAGCCACTTACGTGAAAAGCCAATCATGGACCATCCTCGCTGGCGCGCTGGACGCTCGGTGTAAAAAGGTAGCCGCCGTTTCGGACGGTCTTGATGATCGTGGGATTTTCCGGGCGCGCCTCCAGCTTGCGCCGCAGCCGCATGACCTGAACATCGATGGCTCGATCGACTGACAGGCTGTCCCGTCCTCGTGCCAGGTCCAGCAATTGATCCCGGTTGAGAACGCGATTGGGATGCTCTGCAAAAGCCAGGAGCAAATCGAACTCTCCGGTCGTCAGTTCGACGTGCGCCCCGGTGGACGAGGCGAGGGTGCGTGCCCGAGCATTGAGCGTCCATCCCTCAAAACGGAAGACCAGGTCCGCTCGCGTGCGAATTTCGTCCTCCGAAACATGTCCTCGCCGCAACACGACCCTGACCCGGGCCAGGAGTTCGCGCAAACTGAACGGCTTGCAAACATAGTCCTCGGCACCGATTTCGAGGCCGACAATCCGGTCGGTCTCGCCGGCGAGAGCCGTCAGCAGGATGACCGGAATGGCTGACTGGGCGCGAAGCCTCCGGAGCAGGGATAGCCCGTCTTCGCCAGGCAGCATCACGTCTAGAATGACGACATCGACGCGAGCACCAGCGAGTTTCTCAAACATCTCCCGGCCGTCTGAAGCTGCGGTCACACGCAGACCTTGTTCACTCAGAAACTTCGCCAAACCCCGGCGAATTTTTGCGTCATCATCGACGACGAGAATGTGAGGGGAACGGTTCATAGGGGTATTTACTCCGGCAGGTTCCGCCGGTCCAAGAGCCCATGTGTTACACGGCGTGACAAAAAAGAGCTTGCCGGTTATCAGCCGGGTCGGCGTAGGGACTAAATGGTCCTTATGCTAAAGTCAAAAACCTACCAGACAGAGATCATCCCCCCCTGTTGGGTCCAGGTGTGCCTTTTGGCTGACTATGAAGCGGAGATACGACATGATCTCTTGCCTGTTGGCCCCCGCCGACTGGCGGCGCGCAGCAAATACTTTGCCCTCCAATTCGATTGCCACGGTGGATGGCTTAAATGCGGGGTTGGCACCATCGCCACTATGGGAGGGAGCATCTCGCCGGCCATGGGTGAACGCGGTATCGGTGGCACTGGCATGACACGCAAACCGTTGCTGTTCAACCCATGCTAAGTATTGCCTGGAAAATGTTGGCCGGAGATCGTGCAAAATACCTCAGCATCGTCTTCTCGCTTGCTTTCACAACGCTGCTAATCACGCAGCAGGGCGCGACGTTGATTGCGATATTCCGCTCCACGACCACCTTCGTCGATCAGATCAATGGCGTCGACATGTGGGTAACCGATCCGAAGTCGGAGTACGTAGACGACATTAAGTCCATGGATGACATGGCGGTCTACCGCGTGCGCAGTGTGCCCGGTGTGGCCTGGGCGGTGCCGCTCTACAAAGGTAGCATTCGCGCACAGCTGCCGGACGGCCGGGCTCAATCGGTGCAATTGATCGGCGTGGACGACGCGACGCTTATCGGCGCGCCCAAGATAACAGCCGGCGCGCTGCCGGATTTACGGGTTGCCGACGCGATCTTCGTCGACGAGGACAGTGCCCATGGCAACCTCGCGTATCCAACCCCTTCAGGTGGTCACCGTGACCTGGCGGTCAGAGATACGCTGGAGCTGAATGACCATCATGTCGTCGTCATGGGGAAGTTTCATGGTGAGAAGACCTTCGCTTCCACCCCGGTTGTCTACACGACGTATGATCGTGTAAAGGCATTTGTCCCGTCCGAGCGAAAATTGCTTTCTTACGTTCTGGTCAAGCTTAAGCCTGACGCTGACGTCGCTCAGGTAAAGGCGATAATTAGTAAAAATCTGAACCTCCGAGCGCGAACCAAAGCAGAGTTTTCAAACGAGTCGTTGCGCTGGTTTATCGTCAACACCGGCGTCATCTTGAATGTCGGCTTGTCCGCCATCATGGCCTTCGTCATCGGCGGTGGGATCGCAGGGATGACCTTTTACAACTTCATGCTGGATAATCAGCGGCAGTTCGCCGTGCTGCGCGCCATGGGGGCATCCAGGCTGCTGCTCGTCCGGATGGTCGTGCTGCAAGGCCTCGGCGTCACCTTGTTGGGCTATGGCTGCGGCATAGGTGGCGTTGCCGCCTTTATTTTGCTGAACACCAGTTCGGGCATCGATCTCCGCCTGACCTGGAGCTTGATCGGCGCCGTGTGCGGCATGGTCGTGCTGGTCGGCACCGCCGCGGGCTCGCTGGGCTTGCGTCGCGTCCTGCACCTCGACCCCGCGGTGGTGTTCAAATGACAGCTGTCGCAGTGGATGCCGGTGCCACAGCGCCGGGCAGCATTATGTGCCGAGGTCTGAGCAAATCCTATCGGACTCCTGGAGGCACGGTGCCGGCACTGCGGGAGATCGATCTGGATATCCGGGCCAGGGAGATCCTGTTCTTGGTGGGCCCATCCGGGTGCGGCAAGACAACGCTGATCTCGGTCATCGCCGGTTTGCTGCGGCCAGACACCGGCCGGAGCGTGCTCTTTGGGACCGATCCCGAGGCGCTCTCTCCAGCCACGGCTGCGGCATTCCGACGCGACAATATCGGTTTCGTATTCCAGTCCTACAATTTGATCCCGCAGCTGAGTGTTCAGGATAACGTCATGATTCCCCTGTTGCTCCAAGGCAATCGCCATTCGATTGCCGCAGCCGCCGCGCGAGCGGCCCTAGTCGCTGTTGGCCTAGGGCAGCATGCCGACAAGACCCCGTCCGAACTCTCCGGCGGGCAGCAGCAACGTGTGGCGATTGCGCGAGCCATCATCCATTCACCGAAGCTCATAGTCTGCGATGAGCCGACCAGCGCCTTAGATCACAAGACAGGACAAGAAATAATGCACCTGCTGCGCGGCCTTGCCCATGACCGCGGCACAACGTTGATCGTCGTGACCCACGATCAACGCATTTATGACTACGCCGATCGTATCACTGAGATGGATGACGGCCGGATCGTCTCCATCCGGGAGCCGGCGGAATGGACCGATGGTGGTCGCAAATGATCATTCTGCTCAAACAGTTTATTCTTCCGATCGTCGCCCTGGCCGGGCTTGCAATCGCTGGTATGGCCGTCATCGGCGCGGAGCCGTCGTCGGTCACGGTCAAGCCCCTGGCGGAGCCCGCGACGGCTCCCTTTGCCAGCTATATCGGTGGCACCGGACTGCTCGAACCCCCCGGCAAGACCGTCGGGATTGGTGCGCCCGAGGGCGGGATCGCCGCCGATGTGCCGATCAAGGTGGGTGGCCATGTAAGCGCCGGCCAGACGCTGTTCCGGATCGACGACCGTATACGCAAGGCGATACGTGACCAGCGTGTGGCCGATCTCGCGGCGGCACAGGCCGAGATCGAGGAGGCTGCGGCCAATCTCGGCGACTATCGCAACCAACTCAAGCTTGCTGAGGCCGTTACGGATCGGCGGGCGGTCAGTACCGAAGATTTATCCAAACGCCGCTTTGCCGTTCGCCTGTACGAGGCGAAGCTGGCGACGGCGCACGCTCAGGCTCTCGCCTACCGGGCGCAGCTCGACGACGCAGAGGCCGAGCTTGCCCGCCTGACCGTGACGGCGCCGTTCGACGCGACGATCCTGCAGGTCAACGTCAGGACCGGCGAATACGCCTCGGCCGCCGCGCTGAGTACACCGCTCGTGATGCTTGGTCGTACAGGTAAATTTCATGTTCGCGTACAGATCGATCAGAACGACGCGTGGCGGTTTCGTCCCGGTGCCGCCGCCAAGGCCTATCTGCGCGGCAACAGCGCTATCGGCGCGGCCCTACGCTTTGCCTATACCGAACCCTATATCATCCCCAAGACCTCACTCACAGGAGATAGTACCGAACGCATCGACACGCGTGTGCTGGAGGTCGTCTACGAGATCGAGGACATAAGCTTTCCTGCCTATCTTGGCCAGATCGTCGACGTCTTCATCGAGGCTCCCCCGATGTCCTCTTCAGGTGGGACCGCCTCACCGGCATTGGCCGAAGCGCGATGAAGATTGCAACTCCACTCCTGCTGCTGCCCATCGTGATGGTGTTGACTGGCTGCGTGGTCGGGCCCGACTATCACCCGACGTCAGTTCCGGCACCAGCCGCCTGGACCGATCGGCCCGTTTCCACCACAACGCCTAGCGACTTGGCATCTTGGTGGCGGCAATTTCACGATCCGATCCTCGATCGCTTGATCGGACAGGCCGCCAGCGCCAACACCGACGTCGCTCAGAACATCGCCAAGTTGCGGCAGGCCCGGGCGAGCCTGGTGCAGGAAAAGGCGGGGCTCTATCCGACGCTTGACAGCTCTGCCAGCGGCACGCGCGCGCGGCAGTCGCTCGCCGACATCGGCGGCGCCGGCACCATCACGTCAAACACATACAAGGCCAGTTTCGACACCAGTTTTGAGTTGGACATTTTTGGCGGCCAGCGTCGCAGCATCGAATCCGCCGACGCCAGCCGCGAGGCGGCAGCCGAGGATCTGAACGATACTGTCAGGACCGTGCTGGGCGATGTGGCACGATACTACGTCGAGGCTCGCGGCTATCAGGCCCGCATAGCAGTTGCCAAGGATACGCTGGCGTTGCGGACGGACACGTTGCACCTCACCCGCGCGAAGGCGCAAGGCGGCACCGGAACCGGGCTGGACGCCGTCCAGGCGCAAGCGGAAATGGAAAGCGCGGCAGCGACCATCCCACCGCTCGAGTATAGTTTTCGCGAGTCGGTCAACCGCCTTGCGGTCCTGACGGGGATGCCGCCGCAGGTCATGCTCGATCTGCTACGCGCACCGAAGCCAATCCCGCGCCTCGCGGGGACGATTGAGCCGGACCCGCCGGTGGCAGCCTTGGCACGTCGTCCAGATATCCGTGCGGCGGAACGGCGCGTCGCGTCGGCAACCGCCGATATCGGCGTAGCGCAAGCCGATCGCTTTCCGGCGATCTCTCTTGCGGGCTCTCTCGGGCTGAATTCAAGTCGTATTCGATCTTTTGCCAACGCCTCATCCAACGTCTGGTCGCTCGGACCGACTGTCAACCTGCCCATCTTCGACGCCGGCAAGCGCGCGGCCAAAGTCGATGAGAAAATTGCAGATCGAGACGAAAAGATCGCCGTCTGGCAGGCAGCCGTGCGCAATGCGCTTGAAGAGACGGAAAACGCGCTGATCGCGCTTGACCGTGAACAAGCCCATAATATCGCGCTACGCCGCACCGTCGATGCCTATGCCGAAGCGCTAAAGGTCTCCGAAGTGCAGTACCAGGCCGGACTGGATACCTTTCTCAACGTGTTGGATGCTGGCCGTTCGCTAGCAAATCAACGTGACGACCTGGCGGCAAGTGATGTCCAGCTCGCCGTCGATGCTATCGCGCTTTACAAGGCGCTCGGTGGTGGTTGGCAAGATGCCGGTAGGCTGGTTGAACCGTGATGCTGGGAATCAGCATGCGACCTGTGTCGCCGCAGAATCCTTTATTGCTGCCTTCACGGCCGTTTTGCTGCCGAGCATCTTCGCCATCTCCTCGTACACGAAGTTTGCTGATGCGACGAACGCCTTGTGCAAACGGTCAGGACCTTGCGTAACACCCCGAGCACGTATGCCGTCACGCGGGAACTCCCGTCTTTTGCTATGAGATGATGTGTTGGAAATCGAGATTCGGGATCTCAGATGGGCCATCGTGGCGTCCAAGAACCGAAACTTTAGACAGGCTTCGGAATTTCTAGCACTACAGTTGCTATTTCTGATGGGTTCTGAATCTATGGGCGACCATGATTCAGGATCTGATGACTGGTGGAGCGTCGCTAGAGGAAACGCTGTCGTTGTGGGCGGCGTCGCTGCGGGAGGCGAAACGACGGATCC
>JARLJB010000407.1 GCA_031291415.1 Telmatospirillum sp. | reverse complement strand
TCTTTCCCGAGAGGCTGCGTCCGGTCTGACGGATGTGCTGATGCTCACCCGCGCCACCCTCATCGATGCTAAAAGCCGGCTTGCCTCCAGCACATCTGACAACACTCCGCCGTGACAGCTTGCCTGCTGTTCGTCGGCCGGGACCCGGTCGCTCAATACCCGGCTTCCTTTTTGTGCTACTCCGCCAGGATAATCACCCGTCGTAACGGGGTTATGGGATGTCTGGCTGCCGCCTCCTCCGTAATCGAATTTCAGGAACGATGGCCATTCCTCACCGAGCACCGTTGCGAATCATCATTTTTCATGGGATATCTATCCTGAAATTGATTTTCATGGGCAGGTATCGAAATTCATGGAGGCTGGGCAGAAAAAGCCATATCCGGCAGCCATCAACGTTTATCACGACGGCTGGATGCCGGAGGCCGCTATCCCGGCCGGATATGCGGCCTTGATCGACGCTTATGAGCTATCTGTTCCACTGCCGCTGACCCTGGCGGCAATCGGCCCGCGCCACAAAGTCTACCAGACCGACGGCTGGAATATCTATACACCGCGCCACACCCCGGCCGGCGATCTGGTCGGGCATCTGACCTTCGCCCTGCGCTACGAAGGACTGAATCTCGCCGTCCTGAAAGCTCTCTTTCTCGCCACCGGATCGGAGCCGATCGCCGCCATCGTTCGGGCTTCGCCGACAGGCGCCTATGCACGGCGATTGTGGTTTCTCTACGAATGGCTCTTCGACGCGCGGCTCGATCTTCCCGATGCGACGCAGGGTAGCTACGCCCTTGTCGTGGATCCGGATCGGCAATGGGCCGTTGCAGGAACGACGTCGACCCGTCACCGGGTGAAAAACAATTTGCCGGGCACGCCGGCTTTTTGCCCGCTGATCTTTCGCACGCCCGCGCTCGATACCTTCGTGGCTCGCAATCTGGCCGAGGAAGCACGGCGTCTGGTCGCCGAAGTTCCAGCGGATCTGCTCGCCCGCACGGCGGCGTTCCTGCTCCTCAAGGATTCGCAATCGAGCTTCCGGATCGAGGGCGAAGACCCGCCGCAGGATCGCATCCAGCGCTGGGGTCAAGTGATTGGTGAGGCGGGCCGCCGTCCAGTCGACCGGGAGGAACTGGAGCGTCTGCAGCGCATCGTCATCGGTGACGCCCGTTTCGTGCAACTGGGATTGCGCGTTGAAGGCGGTTTCGTCGGCGAGCACGACCGTAATACCGGGATGCCCATCCCCGATCATGTGAGCGCACGGCATGAAGACCTGCCCTCGCTGATCGAGGGATTGACAGCCTTCGATCGGGGTGCGGCGCTCGGACTTGACCCTGTACTGGCCGCCGCTATCCTCGCCTTCGGCTTCGTCTATATCCACCCCTTCGAAGACGGAAACGGCCGCCTCCACCGCTATCTCATCCATCATGTGCTGGCCGAGCGAGGCTTCAATCCGCCCGGGCTGGTCTTTCCAGTGTCGGCCGTCATCCTCGACCGAATCGACGACTATCGAAAGGTGCTGGAAAGCTATTCCCGTCGTTTGCTCCCACAAGTGTGCTGGCGTCCGAACGGACAGGGCAACGTCGAGGTGCTGAACGAGACCGCGGATTTCTACCGTTATTTCGATGCCACGCCGCATGCGGAATTTCTGTTCGCCTGCGTGGCGCGCATGATCGAGGCCGATCTGACGGCGGAGACGGCGTTCCTGCGGTCGTACGACATCTTCAAGGGACGGGTGCAGGGCATGATCGACATGCCGGACAGACTGCTTGATCTCTTGTTCCGGTTCCTGCGCCAGAATGGCGGCAAGTTGTCGAAACGAGCCCGCGAACAGGAGTTCGCCGCACTGACCGACGAAGAAGCCGTTCGGATCGAGGATATTTTCGCGGAGTTCCGTCCAAAATGAATGGAATCCTGACGCGCACGACAAGGGGTTGGTCACATCACGGCGGATGACCGACGGAGCCTCATCCATCGCTACCGAGAACTGAGAGTATGGAAACCGTCATCGTCATTCTTCTCGCGGGGGTTTGTCTCGCGATCCATTCACGTTCCCGGAACATGCGGGCGCAATACGAGGAGAAGAT
>JARLJB010000406.1 GCA_031291415.1 Telmatospirillum sp. | reverse complement strand
GAGCCTCCCTCGGTCGATATTTCGAGTTCTACAATCAAAGAAGGCCACATTCGAGCTTCGGCGGGCAGACGCCGAACCAAGTCTACCTTGACAACATGCCCCTGTCGGTGGCGGCATGAGTTCACCGCCGATTTCGCAGCCTCACTCTGGGCGGGCGACGGGCACCCCGCATGACGCTGCGAAATCGGCACATTGGGAAACAACCGGCAGGGGATCCACTTATCCAACGCCGATTCCTGTCCAAACAAACCCGGCCACCTCAATGGTCCCGAACAGCATCGTTGTTGACGATTTCTGCAGATGGCGATCGCCGAAGGACACCAATTTCCGGTCGATCGTCTCGATCGGCAGGCCGGGCGGCAGCAAAATGAAGGTGGATGTCATCAGGCTTTGCCAAGCCAGCGGTTCGGGTTCCGGCGGATCGAGAGCTTCGCCGATGTCGTCGCTCAGCAGAACGTCGAACGCATTGGGCAAAGGGACGAATTGCGATGGCGGGGCAATCGCGCCGGTGACTCCGGTCACTGTCACGTCCAGTCCGCCGACCGTCAGGATCTTGCCCAGGGGATTCTGATTGCCGAACAGAATGCCGGCCGCTTTTTCCGACAGGATGGCGCTTCGCGGCCTGGTCAGGGCATGGTCAGGGTCGCCAAGACGAAACGGCAGCAGGAAAATCCGCCCAAACGATTTGTCGACATAAAGGGCGTCCAGAAAATGGGCTTTTCCCGCCACCATCACACCACGCATGGAGGCATGCCGGATCCGGGTCACCGCCTCAATCTCGGGGTAGTCGGCCGCCAGATAGCCGGCCACCGGAGTTGACGTCGCGGGATAGATGCCGGTCGAAAAGTCGCTCTGCAGATCGAGCGCCTGTTGGGTTATAGCGAAGATCCGCCCGGCATTGGGCAGTTCCGCGTCGGTACTACGCAGGAACAGGGCTGCCCCGCAGGCCAGGACGAAACTGACCATACCGAGCGACAGCGCGAACAGATTGACCGCCGTCGTGAACCGATTCGCCTGAAGATTCCGCAGCGCCCAAAGGATGTAATGTCGAAGCATGGCCGAACCTCACAAGGCGACGTGAACGTCGGGAACCACTTTTCCGTCCAGCACATTGATCACGCGCCCGGCTCGCGCCCCGTGACTGGGCGAATGGGTCACCATGACGATGGTGGTCCCCTGCTCGTTCAGTGTCTCCAGCATCTCCATGACCTCCTCGCCGTTTTGGCTGTCGAGATTGCCGGTCGGTTCGTCGGCCAGAATCAATTTGGGATCGCCGACCACGGCGCGCGCCACAGCCACCCGCTGCTGCTGGCCGCCGGAGAGTTGCGCCGGTCGATGGCGGGCCCGGGTCTCGAGACCGACCAGCTCCATGACCTCGCGCACTCGAAGGCGCCGCTCCGCTTTGGCGACGGATTGATAAAGCAATGGCAGCTCGATGTTCTCTTCGACGGTCAGATCGCCGATCAGATTGAAGCTCTGAAAGACAAATCCGATGTTCCTCTTGCGAAATTCCACCAGACGGCTCTCGGAAAGACAGCTGACCTGCTGACCGGCAAAATCGTATTGTCCGCCGGTTGGGCGATCGATCATGCCCAGAATATTGAGAAGGGTCGACTTTCCGCAGCCGGACGGCCCCATGATGGCGACGAATTCGCCCGCGTCGATCGACAGCGTCACGTCGTCGAGCGCCCTCGTCTCCATTTCTTCGGTTTGGTAGATCTTGTGGACATGGGACAGTCTGATCATCGACGCGGTTCCCTTTCGATCGCAGAACTTCCGTTACGGATATCCAAAGTGTCGAGGTCACCGAAATCGGCGGTGCTCGAGGTGACGATCCGCTCACCGGCCGCCAACCCCGCAAGGACCTCGACAGTCTGCGGATTGTGGCGTCCGAAACTGACATGCCGGCGGTTGGCGCGGTCGCCGGCAGGCGTGACGACGAAAACCAGCTGACCGCCGGAACCGTTGAAGAAAGCGCCATTCGCGACGACCAGGCCGTCGGCCGGACTGCCTATTTCCAGCCGAAGCTGCAAGGTCTGGCCACGACGGACGGATGGCGGCGTTCCCTCGTTGAACGAGAGATCAACCGGGAATTGACGGTTCTTCACCTCGGGACGAATTCGGGCAACCGTCAAGGAATAGGTTCGCCCGTCGAGGTCGGCCGCCGCCTGCTGTCCGGTCGACACCCGGTTCAAATAAAACTCGTCGACCAGAGCCGTCACCTTGAAGGCGTCCTGGCCGTCGATCTGACCGATCCTCTGGCCCGACGTCTTGAAGGCGCCGACCTCGGCGTCGAGCGCCGTCAATTGACCCGATATCGGTGCCCGCACGGTCAAATCGTCCAGCGTCCGCTGTGCCATCGCATGGTTGCGCTGCAATTGCGCCATCGCTTCGGTCAATTGCCGGGTCTGGGCCTCCCGCAGTCGCTGGTCAAGCGCGTGTGCCGCGGCAACGGCGGCGCGTTCCCGCCGCGATCGTTCCAAGCTGACCTCGGCATCCTCGACCTCGGCCCGTTTGGCGTATCCCTCCGCCAGCAGAGGGCGCAGACGCCCAAGCTGCAAGGAAAGCGCGTTGATATTGGCCTCGACGGCGGCCAGATCGCGCTGATGCTGAAGCCGGGCGTCCTCCAGTTGAAGATTGACGCTGGACAGCTGGAACAGCCGCTCCGCCAACTGAGCCTCGTCCCCGGTCACCTGCAACTCCAGAGCCGCGTTACGGAATTTCACCAGCGGCTGTCCGGCCGCAACCACCGTTCCCTCCTCCACCAGTCTCTCGGCGACCTGTCCGCCCTGGGCGACGTCGAGATAGACGATGGTCAGAGGCTGAACCGCCCCGGTAACCGGAATGTAATCGTGAAAGGTTCCGGGCACGACAGCGGCCACGGTCAGGCGATCCCAGTCGACACTCGCCCGCCGATGAAGGCCAAAATGGACACACCCGTATCCACCACCGACCAGCAGAGCGACGCAAAGTCCAATGACACCCCCATGCCGGCGCAAAAAGGGACGACGCTCGATCGGCCGATCCACCGGAAAGGCGCAGGAAGACAATCCCGACGTTCCTTCTGCAGCCCTTCTTTCCGCCCTTTTCGCCTTGAGTTGCGCCAAATCCACAGACGACCCCGCCCTAGTGTGTTGGTGTTATAATACACCGGTGGAACAAGACGGTAAACAGCGTTCTGGCGCGCACCTTCTTGGGGGGCTTGGCTACCGGTTCTGATCAATGGAACAGGGGAATTGATCTGTCCATTACTCTGTCGTCAGGGCCCCCAAACTCCGTGGCGAAAAGAAGTGTTTCCGGACTTCAGTCGGCAATAGCATATACTGTTCAAGATCTTTCTCAGATCGACCGATACCATCCTTCTTCGGCCCCTCACGCCCATCTTTATTTACAATGTCGCTCGCATTGGAAAGAAATTCCCGTATCTCTGAGTTCTTTTTTGACTCCAATAGCGGCTCGTTTCCTTTTATGTAATTTTGTGGAACAGGAAGATTAAGACCGCTTCCAGCGAAAGTCACTATTCGAGTCTTCATTCCAAACATGATTTCGACCGCAGACCTCCCTAATTTTCCTCTCTAACGTATTATCCCTTGTACGGTCATATTTGGAAATAAGGTCATCGCACGATTGAGTTACGCTCGTCACAGCCGCGTCGATCGACCTTTTCTTAACTCTGTTGTCCAGATTCCTAGGTTGTTTGATCTTGTCGGGACTTTCGACGACGTGCTCAATGTCAACCGGCAACGGAATGCTCGCCGAAGGTGGGCCTTCACTCACGGCTTCGACCTGCACGACGATCGAGCTCTCGTCCGGCACGCGATCTTGCGGACGGGAACCGAAGTCCCACCTGAAGGTCAGACACACCATGAGTGCCCCGGCGTGAAGCACCGCCGCGGGGCAGTCGCCCATCGACACATCCGCCGCCGCTTCGGAATACCGGCCGCGGACCACCATGGTTGATCACCGTTGTTGTCCGTCACGGCTTTTCCCGTCGCGCCAAACGATCTCTCCTGCCGCATTGTCCTAACCCGTGGATCGATCGGGAAGTTTTCGAAACCACTGTATTGGTGATATAACACACCAGTGTTGCGAAGGAGTAAACAAGATCGTAGTCAGCCAAGGCTTTTTGGTGCAGCCTCGTGCGGCCGACGAAGCGGCGGGCCGGAGACAGATGACCAGACATGTGTGGAGCGAAGGAACGCCGATCTATCGGCAGCTCATGGAGCTGCTGCTGGCGCGCATTATGGACGGCACCTATGCGGAAGGCGCTTTGCTGCCGTCAGTCCGCCAGCTCGCCAGTGACTATCAGATCAACCCGCTGACCGTGGCCAAGGCGTTTCAGGAATTGGCGATCGAGGAACTTGCGGAAAAACGGCGCGGCATCGGCTTCGTCGTCAAACCCGGAGTCCGTTTGGCCCTGCAGAACAGGGAACGAGCCCGCTTTCTGCGGGAGGAATGGCCGACGATCAAGGCGCGAATGCAACGCCTCGGCATCGATCCACGGACCTTGCTCGACGATTAGAAGCGCCGATGGAGGCGTCCCCAGCGGACAATTTTGCGTCAGGCGTGAAACACAAATTTCTGCTGAAAATGCTACTCGTCTGTCCGATTGGAACGACTCGAAAGATGCAACAATAGTCACTTGTTCACAGTTATTATTTACAATTTGTGCAGCTAATACGTAATTTGTATTTCTTTTCGTTCCCGCATAAGTAGTTTCCGAATCTGACATCTTCGCCGTAAGCCAATTAGAATTCTTTCATTCTACCAGTTTCGAATGGAAGACCTTCATGCCCCACTCCCTTCCGTCTCATGTGCCGCCAGAACCGCTTGATCTGCGTGTAAGCGACGCGTCGCGGGCTTCCAAGGCGCGACTGCTATTCGAGCGGTTGCAACATTCGCTGGACGCCAATACACGGAACGGACGTGATGAGGCGCTGCTGTTCATCGATCTGGACGACTTCGAGGCGTTCAATTGACGTGGTATCTCCAATATCGAGACCTCACCGGGGACCACATTGAAAGACACCCAAGCCCCGAACTGGTCATCGAATCGGCTTGCCATCTTCTCGATGACGGCTTTGACGTCTACAGCATCGGCGAAGGTCCACTCACCGACTCAGTTGGAAGAGATGGAATCGCCAAGATCTATGCCATCTGGCTCAGGGGAAAACGTCCATTCGGCGACCGGCGCCGCCCGCTAAGCGACTGACGATCATCGGAACGTCCGTCATGCGAAAAGACTATAGATATGCGAAATCACAATGTTCACTACGTCCAACCGGGGTCAACTTGATCCGGTCCATGCACGCAGCCTGCGACCCAAAGCAAAAAGAAGCGGAATTGCAGATACTATGGCGATGACCGTCAATGGCCCGCCCCACGCAAATGTGACGAATTCGATACGGTGCTGCGTAACCGCGCCGTAGAGCAACAAACTTGCCACCGGCACATTGAAGCAAAAAGCGGTCGCTGTGCCAGGCGCATAACGTCGCAGGGCGATCGTAGCGGCGAGATGGGGAATGAAGGCGTTCAGCAACATTGCCAATGCATAGCCGCAAAGGACATAGGTTGCGAATAGCTGCCCCCTAATTGAAATCCATGCGCACGCATAAGCCAGCACCGTCAGCACCACAACGGCAAACCGAAAATCCGTCGTGGCCACGGGGACACTCCACCGACTGACGGTCCGTGACCATCTGGGAAGAAGAACGGCTTCCTCGACGTTATGGAGCGTCACCGCTCCCGCAAAGAGCCAGGCAAGGGCATCCCAATCCATCGGAGCCGAACCTCAAATAGTTAAACGAACAAGGCAGTGTTTTCTCGCCACCCCTCGATCGACCACCGGGAGGACATCCTCAGACCGAAAATAGGAAACGGCAAGTGCAGGAATGGCCGGATCAGGTCAAGTCCCGCAGATTTGCACCAAAGGCTTATCCCTTTGTTTCCGGCGCCCCGATGGCTTCGAAAAATTTTGGACCACCAAGACTCCAAGACACCAAGGTGAGGGAATGGCAATCGAAAATTGCCGCAGGAAATAATTTTACCAAGGAAACAAGGGAGATCACAGAGGTGTCGTATTGCGCTTCGGAACTTCTTAACTTGGTGTCTTGGTGGTTCAAAATATTGGTGGCTGGCACAGGAACGATCGGGATAAGCCCCAACCGGAAGGGCGAGAAATGTAAAAATACGTTCATTTTTCGCAGAATATTTATTGCACTATTCTGACACCAAATTGCCTTCATCGGAGCCAGAAAGTCATGTGTCTTAAGTTAGGTTCGCGGCCGAAAATATCTCGTAGATTTGCGGTTTCGGCATGCGTTGGAATACTTTTGGCCGTCGTCGCACCATCGCCTGTGTGGTCACAAGGATGCGATGTTCATTCGCCAATGTCCTGCCAAAATACCAATCAATTCGTCAATGCCGGCGGCTACAAGGAAGTCAGCAAATTCCTCGGCAATGCGCCGGGTGTCAGCGCGAAAGCAAAAGCATCCCAGGATATGGAGCGCGTGCTGGACGGACCTCCCTTGGACCGGGTCGATCTTCCTGGAAATCTATATTTGTTTTCCGCTTGCCAAGCTCATAATTGCGATGAAAAGGGTGCTGTCGTAACCGGCCGCGACGGCTCGATCATTGCCACTGGCATCCTTCACTATCCGAAATATCCGGCACCGACCCTTACGCTATTCATTCGGGATCAACAGGATCGCGCCCTCGTTGAACCGGCGTTGACCAATTGGGCACAAAGCCAACTCGATGCCATTCATGCGCTGGTCAACGAACCAAAACAGGCAATCACCGATATCGAATTCAGAACAATCGGCGCCAAGCACTAAGGCCTGTTGACATTCAGTAGATGGTCATACACGGCGCTTGGGCGGGGTATCCACGTCTTGCAGCCCCGTTGGCCGTGGATGGCCGGGTCTAGCCTGGCCATGACGCCGTAATGGGACGGAAGTTTTCAGGAAAT
>JARLJB010000066.1 GCA_031291415.1 Telmatospirillum sp. | reverse complement strand
CTTCAGCAACATGGCCGCCAGCGCGGGGCTCAACGACAGCGCGTTAAACACCGACAACATGACCGAGATGACAATGGTCAACGCAAATTGCTGGTAAAGCCGGCCGGTGATGCCCGCGATGAAAATGGTCGGAATAAAGACGGCCGCGAGGATGAGGGCGAGGGACACGACCGGGCCGGCGACTTCGTGCATGGCTTTGAGGGCGGCGTCTTTCGGGGCCATGCCTTCCTCGATATGGCGCTCGGTGGCCTCTACAACCACAATGGCGTCGTCCACCACCAGTCCAATGGCCAGCACCAACCCGAAGAGCGAAAGGGTGTTCAGCGAAAACCCGAAGAGCGGGAAAAAGGCAAACGTACCGATGAGGGACACCGGGACCGCCAGCAAGGGAATCAAGGAGGCGCGCCAGCCTTGCAGAAAAACGAAAACGACGATGATGACCAGGATCAGCGCCATGCCGAGCGTTAGCAGGATTTCGTGCATCCCCTCCGAGATGGCCAGCGTGGTGTCGAGTGAAACCGTGTATTCCAGATCCGCCGGAAAATTCTGTTTGAGTTTCCCCATGAGCTTGAGCACGGCCTTCTCGTCATCCACCGCATTGGAATCGGGCAATTGATAAATCGCCATCACGGCGGCCGGTTCGCCATTCAGTTTTCCGACCAGATTATAGATTTGCGCGCCCAACTCCACGCGCGCGACGTCCTGCAAGCGCACGATCGAACCGTCGGGATTTTCGCGAATAATGATTTTGCCAAATTCGTCTTCGGACACCAGCCGGCCTTGGGCGGTGATGGCATAGGTGTATTCCTGCCCATGCGGCGTGGGCGGTCCGCCCACCAGCCCGGCTGGGTTGACCGTGTTCTGCGCGTTGATGGCGGTGAGAATATCGTTGACGGTGAGATTCAGTTTCGCCAGTTGGTCGGGCTTCACCCAGAAACGCATCGCGTATTGGCCCGCGCCGAACACATTGATGTTCGAAATGCCCTTCAACTGGGTGATCTGGTCCACCAGGTTGATGTACGCATAATTCGCCAGGAAGGTGGCGTCGTGCGTGCCCTTGGGCGAATAAAGCGCCACCAGCATCATCGGGCTCGAAGGCGATTTCAAGAGCGTGATGCCATATTGCTGCACGGAAGGCGGCAGTTGCGACACCGCCTGGTTTTCGCGAAGCTGCGCGAGCACTTGATCGATGTTGGGGTCGGTCTTGACGTCAAAATTGACGCCCATGCGCATGACGCCATTGTTCGCGCTGACGGAATACATGTAATTCATGTTATCCACCCCGCTCATCTGTTCCTCGATCGGGGTGGCCACAGCCTGCGCGAGCGACTGGGCGTCGCCGCCGAGGAACGTGGTCTGGATGCGAATCTCCGGAGGCACGATGTTGGGGAATTGCGCCACGGGCAAGGTCACCATGGAGACGGCGCCGATGATCACCAGCAAGATGGCGATGACCATCGCAACAATCGGGCGGTTGATGAAGAAGCGATACATCGGAGTTTAATCGGGCCGGCCGGCCGCCGCGAACGGCAGGCGATTCCTGCCTCCAAGTTCTGGCGCGGGAATGATATTCATTTTGCCGGGGGATGCTCTGTTTCAGCCGTGAACGGT
>JARLJB010000405.1 GCA_031291415.1 Telmatospirillum sp. | reverse complement strand
TGGAATGTCCGAAGCTTCAGGCTCTCTCCGGCAGCGACGCGACGCTGCCCGACCTGACCCAGCAATTGTCGTCGAAAGACGTGCTGTCGCAGGTGCCCGGCATTCTCGGATCGTTGAAGGAAAAATATCCGGGCGTCTCCAAGCCCATGCTGGTGAACTATTTGATCGCAGCCTATTGCCCGGTCGTGAACGCCGAGACGGGCCTGAGCGACGAGGAGAAAATGGCGCGCGTCAGGGAATTCGCCGACAAGGCCATCTCACTGGCGTATTGATCCGGGCGTATTGATCCGGGCTTGTTGAGCCCTGTCGCGGATCATTCGTCGCGCGCGAGCCGCGCCCGCAGCGTTGCGGGCGTCAAAATGCCGATCTGGCCGTAACCGACCTCGACCTCGCCCTCGACTTCGAGCCTTCGCAGGAAGCCGCTCAAGGTCGACCGAGAGAGGTTGCACATATGGGCGAGGTCGGCCTGGTTGATGTCCACCCGCACCGGTTCGGCGCCGGAGCCGTTGACGCCGGTCCCGTTGGCGTGGCGAAAGCCGCCGGCGCGCAGCAGCACCGCGATGAAGCGATGAAATTCGTCGCGGATCATCAGATCGTCCATGGCGCCAAGCGAAATCTGGGTATCGATCAAGGCAAGGCCGGCGATGCAACGCCACGACGCCGGATCGCGGGCGGTGATGTCGTTGACCGCGTGGAGCGAAAGAAACAGGACCTGGCAATCGCGTCCGGCGCTCAGGCCGATGATCCGGTTGCAGCCAGCGATCGCCGGCCCATAGCCGCTCCAGTGCCCAGGGGTCATGACATGGGCGACATAGGGTCCGCGCTCGCCCGGCGCGTTGGCGATCCTCACGCTGCCGGCGGCGAGTCCGTACATGCCGCCGGGCGGGTCGCCCACGGAATAGATCGTCTCCCCCGCCCGGAAGGATTGCAACGAAACACGGGCGAGCACGGCGCGGCGGAAGTCTTCCGGCGTCTGGCTCAGCCAGCCGCGCGTCGTGACAATGGTTTTGGCCTCGTCTAACGTCAGCAATGCGGCCTCGAGGTCCTGCAAAAAGAAGCCGTCAGGATAAACAAAAAATCGGCGCGTGAAATGTCCGTTGCTGGACAATTCACGCCGGCGAAACGGCTAGCCTCCGTTCGCTTCATCGTTTGGGAGGGGCTTAATGTCATTTTATCGGAAATTTACAACGGCCATGGCCTTGTCGGTCGGCTTGGCCGGCGCCACGGCGTCGTCAGGCGCGCTGGCCCAGGCGGCCAAGGACGCGAAGAAGCCGAACATCGTCATCATCTGGGGCGACGACATCGGCCAGTCCAATCTCAGCGCCTATACCAACGGCCTGATGGGCTATCGCACGCCCAATATCGATTCCATCGCCCGCGACGGCGTGATTTTCACGGATTATTACGGCGAGCAGAGCTGCACCGCCGGACGCTCCGCCTTCATCACCGGTCAAAGCGTGTTCCGCACCGGCCTCAGCAAGGTCGGGCTGCCGGGCGCCGATCTCGGGATCAAGAAGGAAGATCCGACCATCGCCGAAATGCTCAAGACGCAGGGCTACGTCACCGGGCAATTCGGCAAGAACCATCTCGGCGACAAGGATGAGATGCTGCCGACCAACCACGGCTTCGACGAATTCTACGGCAACCTCTACCACCTCAACGCCGAGGAAGAGCCGGAACTGCCGGATTATCCGAAGGCCGACGACCCCGAATTCCCCAATTTCCGCAAGAACTTCGCGCCGCGCGGCGTGATCCACAGCTGGGCGCTGCCTGACGGCACCCAGAAGATCGAGGACACCGGCCCGCTCACCCGCAAGCGCATGGAGACGATCGACGACGACATCGCGGCGCGCTCGGCGGACTTCCTGGACAAGCAGGTCAAGACCGGCAAGCCGGTGTT
>JARLJB010000404.1 GCA_031291415.1 Telmatospirillum sp. | reverse complement strand
CGGCGGCATCGTCGGACGCCTGGACAATGCGCGAGCCGCTGGCCAGCTTCGCCAGTTCGTTGGTTTCCTTGCTCGAGTTCTGGTTCAGATAATTCAATGCGGCATTGGCGGCATTGTTGGTCGAAATAACGGGCATGCTGGTCTCCTTTTTCGGGCAAGTGATCTTCCTGGGGGCAAGACAAGCCCGTTTGAAATGTTCACTCTGAGTCTTGAACGGATCATTGGGCGAAGTCTGGCGAAAAGTTTTGCGATTCTATCGATATTTCTTCAAATTTCATTTAAAGGTTTATTTGAAATTATATTATAACAACTAATAGGATCACATGCAGTGTGAGGTTGCCGTTCTGTTGCTATCCCGACCGGACTCCATCGCGCTCTGGTCATGTCGGACTATTCTCGATACGCCTATGGAAACGAGAGCTTCCTTGCGTAATGATTTTCCCGTCAAATTTCGGCGAAAGGTGCGACCAAGCATGCTGGCAGCAATAGGGATCGACGCAACGCGATCGGAAATTTTCAATTTCCGTTACAATGCGGGTGCATTTTCCGACGACGAAATTCTCGATTCGGCGACGAGCCCACCCAGCCGTTATATTATTGAGTTGGGCCGACGGGTTCTGAAAGCGATGCCATCGGCGGAAATGATCTTGGTGGGCAATCCCGCCTTACCGTTGAGAGCGGAGCAGATTCTTGAGTGGGCGTCGGAAATCGGCGCCTGTCCGTCCATTCTAGGCGATGCTGAGGGGTTCCCGCTGGTCTACTGCCTCCCCAGGCGCTTATTCGAACAAAATGAACGTTTTTTGCTGCCCCTGTCGACCGTGGTCGCTGCGATCGACGCCCGTCTGATCAGTCTTCTGTCTGGACAGGAAACGAGATGTTTTGCGAGCGGTCATCCCTCCGTCTCGCCATTGCCTATTCCCTACGGCGGCGACGGTGGCAGCCAGTGGATCTTGTCATCGCACCAACGCGACCTTGCCCTTCGGCTGCAATGCGTCAATGCAATTTCCATAATTGAAATGAATGATCGTTGGCGCGATGTGCCGACGGTCAATTTTCATCCCAATCATGCCGGCGACGTGCTCTTCTGGAGTTTAGCGTCACGCGATGTCGAGGGGATGCTTTATCAACGGCATATCGTCTGCCGGGATTACATGGAAATTCCACGAGTTTGCGACTCTCGGCTTGACCTCATCAGCCTCTCTCAGGCTCCCCTGGCTCGGATCGAGGGGCAAGCCAGTGAAACCACTTATTTTATTCAAGCGCTAAAGACACTGGGCGAGGAGATCGTTCAAAACAATTTCATTATTTTTACGCGGTTTCTGCGCAACTACGGGCATTCAATATTCCATCTCATCGATCAGGCGCGATTTAGTTTGGGCGATTCGATGATGGAAAAAAAACGCACGGTGCAGCATCATCCTCTGGCTGTCGAGAGCCGTTGCGCCTTTCCGGCGAAACCGCTGCGCATCCTGTTCCACCTCAGTGGGACCGGTTGGGCGCTCAAATCATATCCGCGTCATTACTGTGCCACTCTTTGCAAGATTCTCGTCGGTTTCGGCTGCGATCTCTCTGTCATCGGCGATCCAGAGCTTGAGACGTTCGGCGCCAGTTCGGTTTCGTGCGATGACGTTGAATCGCTCAAGCGGGCAGTTGCCGCGCATCATATCTTCGTCGGTCTCGACTCCTTTCCTCACCATTTCGTCCGGCATGTCATGGGCTGGCCGACCATCGGTCTTTTTGGTAACACCAAGACCTGCAATTCAGATGCCGCGGGTGGAATGACCTATCGGACGGCGGCGAATTACCTGCCCTGCAATCCTTGCGGCAGCCTTGACCGCTGCCTTGCCTTCGATGGTGGGGAGTGCCAGAACTACATTGAGCCCGAGCCGTTGGCTGCACTGATTCTCGATATGGCCCGTGACGTTTACGGCTTTACGGTTTCGGGCCTTTCGCCGAAACCAGAAAATGGCCCTTGGTAATGGCTTCCCGCGTGGCGTCGTAGATGATGTCTCCGTCCAGGAGGCTGGGCTCGATCTGACTATTTTCGAGCCAGCCGTTCCATGATTGCAGAAAGACGAGTTCCTCGGATGCCGGAAAATTGTCATGCGCATAGACCATCGCATTTTCAAGGAACAGCCCGTAGAAATGGCGCTGTAGTCCGCCACCAGGCGTTCCGCTACCGGGAAGCAGGAGTGTCGCTCCGCCTTCCGGATGGGAGGCCCAATCCTGAAAGGCGGGAAAGACGCGAGGCAGGACTTTGCCGCGACGGGATCTGTCTTTCATGCGACTGATGACAAATGCGGTGTAATCGTAACCTTTGTCGAGCTGTTCGAGGACGTCACGCCATCCCATCCGTATTTCCAGATAGTTGAAACCGGTCGGCCTGTTTTGTGGCGCGCAACTTCCGGCCCAGCATGCTGGATCGGGATCGAGCGCGGCATCGTACCCGACAGCCAGGCTGTCCTGCGCGTTCGCCTGCACGGCAATGAGATAGAGGCCCGGCAAACCGGCCAGTGCGGCCGCCTCGCGGAGGATCTCGATTGCCTGGGTTGGTTCAGAAAGTCTCTCCGGTCGGTCGACCACCAGGATTAGTTTGCCCTCCACTTGGACGACGCTGCCGACCGTCAGGGCCGAGACCAAGGCCTCGGCTCTCACTTTCCGGCTTTCCGCGGCGGCGGGCTCTTGCCAGAAGGGATCATCTGAAACATCCCAACGGAACGCCAGGCCAAAAGACGAATTGGTTGCCGGGGCAAGGGCGTCCGCTCCGGTCAGATAACGGTCGCCTGTGGCCCGGCAGTCGACGACGAATCCGCTAAGTCCAGCTTGTGCGGCCGTCTCGACGACAGCCGCCGCCTGCTCCATTTGGCAGAGATCGTAAGTTCCCAGCGTGGACGGCCAATTCAACGGGCCATGCTGTCGGTTCTGTGGCCGAGCGTTTCGCAGACGTTCCCATGGATCTCGCGTGCCATACATGTTCAACACGGCCGGCGTGCTCTGATAGCGAGTATCGAAAAAAGCCAGTACCCGGACGGCCATTACCGTCTCCTTTCAGAAATCTGCGCCTAGAACGACATTACCATTTCGGCGGGTGGAGAGAACAATGTCTATTACTTGAGTGGAAGGTCTCCGACATTTGACTACAGGCTCTCTCTGTTCCCTGGCATCATCTCGAGATGCGTGCTATCGATAAGAGTTATATGTTATTGATAATTGGCTCCATGCTGTTGCTTGCGTGAATGTGTGGGATACTCGGATCGAGGGTGGAATGCTGGCGGGGTTGGCGGTTTCTTCGGCGTCGAAACAAATTCAGCAGTTTTCGTTCCGGTTTTCCGCTGGCGCCTTTCGCGACGACGAGATTTTCGAATCGGCGACAAGCACCCCCAGCCGATACATTCTTGAGGTTGGCCGCCGGCTCTGCCGTTTTGCGTCGGCTCAAGCGGATTGCTTCGTCATCGGCAATCCTCTGTTGCCGCTTTCTCCGGCACAGTTGTCCAATTGGCTGGAGGGTTGGACCGGAAGTCCGACCATCCTGGCCGACCAGTCCGATTTTCCCGTCGCCTATCTGCTGCCGCGCCGCCTTTTCGAGGGCGAGGATCGTCTGCTTCTCCCTTTATCGACGGTGGATGCCAAGATCGACAGCCGCCTGATTGGTTTTCTGACCGGAGAGACGGTCGAGCGAAAGGCGCTTGATCTGGATAAGCTCGATGCCTTTCCTGGCATGAGCGCCAATGGTTGGCTCAATCCGGACAACCGATTGCGGGCGCTCAGACTGCAGGCCAAGCTGGCGCTTGAGGTCATGGAAAAACGACCGGATTGGCGTCGTCTGCCGTTTGCCGTTTTCCATCCCTACCATGCCGGCGACGCTTTGTTTGTCGCTCTGGCATCAAAGCGGGCAGATCCGCTTCTGTTCGACAAGCAAATCGTCTGTTCGGCTTTCGCCGATGTCGTCGGGTCGTGTTCGTCTCGTCTCACTTCGGTGGAATTGTGCCTTCCACCCATGGCTCGTGATGGGTCTATCAGCAAATATAGATATTTTGTCAACGCGGTGGAAAAGCTTGGTAATGAATTTACCAGTGAGAACTTCGTCGTTTTTGCGCGTCTCTTGCGGATGCATCACTACACGCCATTCCATCTTATCGATCACGCCAAGTTCACTCTTGGAGACCCGATGGATGCCTTCGAGAAGACTGTCTATGGGCAGCCGCCAGCTTCCGTATCTCTGTGCTCTCTGCCCGTCAAACCGCTGAGAATTCTGTTCCATCTCAACGGTGGCTGGCCTCTGAAGAGCTATCCGCTCGAACAAACGCAGGTTCTTTTCAAGGTGCTGAAGGGCCTTGGATGCGAACTTACCGTCATCGGTCGTGCGGATCTGGCGGGCGAGGGCGTCCGCTCCGTCTCGGCTGGCAATACGGCCGCGTTGCGGGCGCTGATCGACAGCCACCATCTGTTCGTCGGCGCCGACTCCTATCCTCTGCACTTCTCCAAGCTGGTGATGGGCAGACCCACCGTTGCTTTGTTCGGCAGTACCAAGCCCTGCAATCACGATGCGCCGCGTGGTCGCGACTACCGGGCTTTGGTCGGTCATCTTCCGTGCAATACCTGTCTTTCGAAACAAGGCTGCCCGATGTTCGGCGGCGAGGCTTGCGTGAACTATGTCAAGCCGCAGACCATTGTCTCCGAACTCATCGAGATGGCGTTCGAATATTATGGATTTTCGGCCGCTTGAGAAGAACGGCTTCGATCAATGCCGTGACCAGGAAGGTCATGCGCTGCGATGCCCTCCTATCCCGGCGGTCCATTCATTTGGACTCAGAACTCATAGCCTCCCCCTCGGCGCGGCATCTATTTCCCGGTGGGCATGGCAGCGGCGGCGGCATCGCAGATTTGTGAAATCATGTCATGGATCGAAGAACCGAGCCGCCGCGACGGAAGCTCTCCCCGGGTTCGGATCATATAGCGTCCCTTGTCGATGGCTGCCCGTAAAGTATTGTAGACGAGGTCGCCATCAAGAGTGCTGGGTTCCACTTGGCTGCCGTCCAGCCAGTGATTCCATGAATCGACGAATACCAATCTTTCGTCAGCCGGGAAGGCTTCATGGGCGAACGTGATCGCATTTTCGACGAAGAGCCCAAAAATATAACGATCGACGCCGCCACTGTCGCGGTTTGTCAGCACCGTGGCATCGCCGTCCAAATGGGTCGGCCAATTCTGATAGGCAGGAAAGACCCGGGGAAACACTTTTCCCCGTTTTTGCCTGTTGATCATGCGGCTGACGGCGAACAGCGCGTAAGGATAGAATTTGTCCGTCCATTCCACGGAATCGCGCAGGCCCGCCCGAATTTCCAGGATCTCCAGACCCGACGGCTTGTTCTTCGGTTGGCAAGACGGCCAGTCTCCGGGATCAGGATCGACGGCGGCATCGTAACCTTGGTCTTGCAGTCCGGTATCCCCGGCTCTATTGGCGATGATGTAAAGATCCGGCAGGCCGGATCTTTTGGCTTCCTCGCGAATCAGCGCCAGCGTTCCGGCTGGTTCCGCGAGATCCTGAGGATGGTCGATGATCAGTATTGGCCGTCCGCCGACATAGACATGGTCTTGTGACGGCAAGGCCGCGACGAGGGCCCGGGCCCGTTCCTTGCGGACATCTCGCGCCGCCGGGGACGCCCAAAATGGATCCTTGCCGTTCGCCCAGTGGAAAGCCAAGCCAAAGAGCTCAGGGCGGCAAAGCGGAATCAGTGGTTCCACCCCGGTGAAATAGCGTCCGTCGGCGATGTTGATCGCGACGACGAAACCATCGACACCGGCACCGGCGGCCATGCCGACAACGCTGGCCGCCTGGTTGGGGGCGCCGAGATCGTAAGTTCCGAGGCTCGATGGCCAATTCACATGGTCGTACTGCCGGCTCGGGGGGCGGGCGTTGCGCAGGGCATGCCAAGGGTCGTCCGAGCCGGAAAGACGCGCGAACTCGGGCGACGCTTGGTAACGGGTGTCAAAAAAAGCCAGGATGCGAACCGACATGCCCGTCTCCTATAGGGTGAAGTCATAAAGATCGTGGGCCATGTCGAGGATGGCTGAGACGAGCCGCGCCGGTTCGACAAAATTGGCGCAATCCTCACGTCCAAGAAGCGGGCATTGGCTGTTGGCTCCACAAGGGTTGCAGGGCAGGGAGCCGGCCAGGGCCCGGTAGTCGGGCGCGGCTTTCGCATCGGAATTGCAGGGCTTGGTGTTGGCGAACAATCCGATGGACGGCCATCCCAGGACATGGCGGACGAAGTGATGGGGAAAGGAATCGACACCAATGAAGATATGATGTCGCCGGACCGTGGCTGTCAGCAATGCCGTGTCGTCGCTGGTCACCGAGGTCACTCCGAGATTTTGCAAATCGGGCCGGTCAATCACCGTGATCTCGCATCCCAAAGATCTCAGAGCCATGAAAACGGCGGTCGTATAGCTGTCCTTATAGCTCTTCAGTTTCCATCCACCGGAGAGATGGAAGAGCAATTTCAGTGGACGAGCCGGTAGGATCGGGCGTTCGGAAGCGGTGGGCGCCAGACTGTGAATGGTTCTTGCCTGATCGATCATCGAATCGCCGAGGGCGAACTTCAATTGATCGATCAGATGAAAGGGCGGGACGCTGTAAACCCGCGAATAACGCATGAAGACGAGAAAGTGATTGTCGAGGACCTCTTCTCCAAGCCTTTCCAGTGATCGGACCAGATATTCGAGTTCGCCGACCGAGTTGTCCCGGGGCAGCCATGGAAGTCGCAGCCAGATAGGGGCCAGACGTCCAGGACAGCTGCGATAGATGTCCCGATAAGACCAACAGACGATCTGTTCGTCGAAGAAGCCGTTCGCGACCTGCTGTGATGCGAGGTTGAGAAACAGAACCGAACCGGCGTGGTATGGCTGATAGGTTGCAAAGGGGAGCGTTCGCCAACCGGGGTTGTGTTCAATGGTGTTGATCGCGCACATGCAAAGGATTTTGAGCATCTGCTGGCGGGCTTCGCCTTGGAACCAGTTGGTCGGTGTGGCGTTCGGGAATTTGCCGATGGTCAGGCCGGGCAACGCAACACGGGCCACGGTCTGCTCGGCCAATAGCGTGAGGAGCCGCTCGTCGGCGACGGCGTCGACGGTGCAAAGAAGAAGCAAAAAGCGTTCGAAGCGATCGAACAGTTGGCGTGGAAGAACATAAAAAAGCGGAAATTTCTTGGCATCGGTCACAATCGCCGGGGCCGATGTCACCATTTTGAGCCAATCGGCGATCTCTGTCACGGACAGCGGCAGGAGCGGATTGCCGATAACCAGCGTCTCGCAGTCGGGGACTGCGGCAATAAGGCGCCTGCCAACCTCGACGAGATAACGGCTCGGAGGGCAATTGGCCGAGTCGAAAATCTCGTTCTCGCGGAATGCGCCGGTGCCGAACGTGAAGGATAGTCGCTCAACGCGGCCGGATGGAGCAACGGCGACCCCTGCCAGCATGTCTAATTCCTTGCCGCTATCATGATTGGGGAAAAGCGCACAGATACCCCGTTCGCTGCGAAAGCCTGTTCACCAGGTGAGTCTGCCCCAGTATCTCATCGACGAAGGCAAGGTTGCGGCGGGCCGGCGGGACCATTTCATCAATGGAGGCCGGGCCATCGTCATAGTCTCCTGCCTCGTAAGTCCGTAGATCGTCAATCAAAAATATGTCGCGGGCAATGTTTCGCAACGTTGCGATCAGACGTAAGTCGCATTCGAGGTCGTGTGGGGATGGATGGCTGTCCAGCCAGTAGATGACCGGTGCGTCGATGGGAATTTCATTGAGCACATCCTTGAGACCACGCTCATTGCGGCTGTGCAACACCGTCAGATTGCGTCTGCGAGCGTTGTGAAAAGCCACCTTGATGGCTCTCTTTTGTGACTCTTCGATCGAGTAGACCTGTTCAAAAGCAAAATCGGCGGCGAACTCGGCGTCCTTCCCCGATCCCGTGCCGGTCTCGACAAGGAAACGGCTGCCGAAGTCGGCGATCATTCGTGTCAGGTTGAAATCCGACAGCGTACCCAAGCTCATCCTCTCCAACAGTACCCGGTGCCAACGCTATTATGGTGGCAGCAAGGAGGTTCCATTGCCATCATTTTAATCATTGGTTAATATTTCTTGAGCACATAAGGTTATCTTAAATCATAAGCTTTTTCAAAGATTGAAGAGATACTGATTTCATCTGATGAGCTTAACGCCGATCCGACGGACATGCCAGTCGCAAGAGCTGTGCGTTACCCGGAACGGCTTTCCTGTGTCTGCTTTTTTGTTGCTGCCCGCGATGTCGACGGATACGGTAATAATATGATTGTGTCTCTGAATGGTGTTTCTAAAAATAGTCATGTTGGTGGTCTCCTCGTTAAAGCGGTAATGATAAAATAGACGTCCGTATTTCGAGGCAGACCAAGATATCATCTAAAGTAAATGCGATGGATAAGGAGCGATGGGCGATGATGGACCGTGCGGCTTTGTCGGATATTAGCCTGAAACTCATTCAAATGAGCGTTGAGTTTTCTCGCGCCGGCCGGCTTGCCGATGCTATTTCGGCAATGGAGCAAGCCTGTACCGCTGCTCTTGCCGCATTCAGCGCTCTTCCCGCGTCATTTAAATTTGTTCCGCGGGAACAGCTGCCGGGTATCCTTGACAAGGAGCATTTCGTCTTTCGCATAGGGTCAAATCAATTACAGGTTTTTGCCGACGAACAGTGCGCGCCGAAGGGGGCCAGCTATATTCGGAGATTTTCTATCATTGGCTATCTTGCTGCATCGCTCGCAAAGACGATGCCGCCAGGGACGACGGTCAGTTGCGTGTTTGACGTAGGCGATGGGGAAGACGTTGGAGACTATCATCGATTCGCCTTTTCATCGGCCCACGCCAACAGCACGCTCATTCCCGATCCCTACTATTTTGAAACCCAAGGTTACGCCAATCTGCGGAAGACCGTTGCCGACGAGGGACGGCCTTGGGAGGAACGGAAAAACGTCGTGTTTTGGCGTGGCGGGGCGACGGGGTTGCCGTTCCTCAAACCCGACGAGGTTTCGAATTGGCGTCGGTTGCAGAGGCTGCAGTTTTGCGAGGCAAGCCGCCAAGCTGTGAACTCCGAAAGAATGGACATCGGCCTTACCGATCTGACGCAGATCCCAACCGAGGAAATCAAGAATCAGATCCGTGCGGCGGATCTCATGCGTCCGGCGGTCGGCAAACGCGATTTCCTGAATTTCCGCTATCTTATTGATATTGACGGAAACTCAAACTCATGGTCGCTGCTTGAGAAAATGATCATGGGAGCAACAATAATAAAAGTCGATTCGCCCCAAGGTTATCGCCAATGGTACTACGATCGATTGGTGGCCTGGGAAAGTTATGTGCCGGTGTCTTCGGATCTGTCCGATTTGGAAGAAAAGGTGGAATGGGTTTTTGCCAATCCGTCGAAAGCAAAGAGAATTGCCGAAACCGGAGCGGCGGTGGCTGGTGAACTGACGATGTCGCGTGTCCTTCTGGAGGCCGAAGCGGTGTTTTTTGTCGCCATGATCAAAAAGGGGCGTGACATTGTGGTCCCATTATAACCTGTTGTCATGACCGTCCCGGCTCTGGCGCCCCGTCGATGTCTCCGCTAAGGTGAGCGCGACCACAAAACTCCTGAATATCTTTGGAGAAATTTTCCGATGGCCGGGGATATCCTCCTGACGCCCAGTCAGTTGATCAGTAAAGACGGCATTTCCACGGTTTCTTTCGCGTTGTTCGGGACCCTGCTTCTGCGTAAATGTCTTACTGTCGAGGCCGTCTATGAACGGGCCTTGCATTACGCGCCGGTTCCCCAACGCTTGAAATTGCTGGCCGAATCTTTCATCCAGCACCGTACTTTGGCGCAGAACACGCTACGGATGAACCGGACCAAGCGTGATGGCGAGTCGACCGTGTCGATGGTGTCCGGCCTTTCCATCGAAACGATCTACAATGGCTTTGCCGTTCACGCGCTCAATCTGCCGCGAACGATCCGACCGGCTTTGGTGGAAGCCGAATTGAAAGCGGAACAGGATCTTTGTTTCGTCAATCCCGACATTCTTGACCTCTATCAGGAAGCCCGGCGGCTGGGGCGACGGGTCGGCATCGTTGCCGAGACACATTGGTCGGTTGAGCAAGTGCGGACACTGTTGGCCGCTGTGGCGCCCGATCTGACATTCGATTTCGTCTACAGTTCGGCGACGCCCGAAGTGATTGCCGCCGGTGGTCTTTTCCCGCTTTTCCTGACCGGTGAAAAGATCTCTCCACGGCAGGCTGTCCACATTGGCATCGATGAAGACACCGTGGAACAGACGACCGGGGGGGTGGTGCCGGTTTTCTACGAAAAACCCAACGATCCCTGGGCGACACATTACAAGCGGGAAGAGGCCGCGGCTCGGCTGCTGGCTATGTCGGACAACGGGTTCCATTGGCGTTTCGACGGCGGGCTGCGGCTGCTGCGGGCGGCCGCCTTGGCCAAAATGCACAGCTCCGCGCCCCATCATTTGGTCGGCGCAGCGGTTCTTGGTCCGGTCATGGTCGGTTTCCAGCATCATATCGAGCGCCGGGTGGCCGAACTCTCCCGTCCTGGCCGTCAGATAAAAATTCTGTTCTTGGCGCGTGACGGCTATCTGCCGATGCGCGTCTGGGGAGCTGCCGCCTCCGGACACGCCGACTATGTTGAGATCAACCGCCGAATCGCCATGATCGCCGGTTCGGAAGGCGAAGGTGGATTGGAGACCATTCAGGGCCTGATCTCCTCAATGCCCTATGTCAATGTCGAGGGGATCGAACAATTTCTTAAGATCGAACTGTCCGACGACGCCAAGGCCTTTTTTGCCGACTGTGAGGGCGGCACTGCGTCTGGAGAGGCTTTCGCCGCAGAGCTGCCCAACCTGATCGGTCGCGAGCTTCTGAAAGAACTGAGCGACAATTTGCGTGCCGCCTTGTTCGAATATCTGGCGGCAAAATTGGACGGCCTGGACGCCTGTACCGACATGATCTTGGTCGATATCGGCTATACCGGCAATATTCAGAAGGGGTTGCGCCGGGCCTTCGACGTGGAAGGCAGAAAGACCAGGCTGCATGGCATCTATCTGATGCCGCACGGCGAAAGTTTCGTCGAGTTGCCGGAAGGCGATACGGTCAGTGGCTATTTCGACGACACGGTCATGACTCCGGGCGCGAAACGGGCGTTGATGCGTGATGCCCCGCTGATCGAGGAATTCTGCTGTGCTCCCGTCGGCTCGGCCCGTGGTTACGACAAAGGGCGCGAGGTCCGCGAGGACGATGTCCGCCTCCCCCGGGAAATCGGTTTCTGCCTTGAGATGCAGGACGAATGCGTGTGTTACCATGACGCATTCCGTGATGCGATGCGGCGGTTCAAAATCGATCCTTTGGCTGATTTCGACACTTACCGTGTATGGACAGCGGCGATACTGAGCCGTTTCGTCATGATGCCAGATGGTCTCGAGTGCCAGACATTCGGTCCATTGCTGCATGACGTGAGTCTTGGGTCGCGAGCTTTGATCGCGACCATCACGACCGCGGATATCACCAAGCTCATGGGGACGCTACCCTTCCCGGCGGTCTGTAGCATCCATCACCCGCCGGTCTGGTTGGGCGGCAGTTTGGCGGCGCATACGGCAGCGGCCGGATTTTCCTATGCGGTGACGGGCTTCGGGTTGGGGACCGATGACTTCTTTCGGGACGTCGGGGTGGGCGAATTCGAGGCGACCCTGATCAAGGGCGAACGGGCGATTCCTGTGCCGGTCTCGACGATGCTGACGCCCTTTGGCGATATCCGTATCAGGATTCCCTGCCTCCACAAGGATGCCGAGTGTGTGGTCGCCTTGCCGCTCAAGGGACCGCTGACTCGCGGTGTGATCCGGTCTTCGATTCTTCAGGGAGGCGCCAATATCACCGAGGCGACGACGACCCGCTATGGCGAGCGTCAGTCGCTCGAGAAACTCCAGGCGCTGGGAGCCGTGTTGGATGGCAGCTATTTTCGCGCTACCGCGCCGGAAGCCTTTTTGCTTCTGAATATTCCCGCCTTCCGGTTGCCCATCAGCGTCCTTACGGTTTTGATCACGCCGATTTTCGATAACTGATATCCGGAGGTCGGCATTTTTTGCCGATGCCCAACGCCAACGGGAAAATGTTGCCTGGACTATGATGCGCCAGAATAGATTAATGCGTTGTTTCTAAACAATAATTATTAATGGCACGCCTCGTGCATTGGATGTCTCGAGACTTTGCCTCGAACGCCCGTCACGGGTGCCCCGGCAAGCCTTCGAGAAACCCGGAGCGGACGGCGCCATGAATAAGATGCTTTCAGTCGCCAGCAAGTTGATCCCAGAGCTTCCGCCGATCGACGGCAGTGATGAGGATCTTCTCGAACGGATGCGATCGGACGATGTGGAGGCCTATCGTGTCCTGGTAGAGCGGAACATCGATCGGGCATATGCCGTGGCGATGCGCGTCTTGAAGAATCCTGCCGATGCCGAGGATGTTACCCAGGATGCCTTCGTCAAGGCATGGGTTAATCGTCAACGTTGGGACGCCGGTCGGGCTAAGTTCAGTACTTGGCTTTATCGTGTGATCGTCAACCGCTGCATCGACAAACAGCGTCTGTTGAAAACGGAATGGCTTGATGAGGTGGACGAGCCGGTGGCGGATATCGCCGACGCCGTTACCGTTATCCATCGTCAACGGGTTTATGGTCGACTTGAGGACGCCTTGCAGCGGCTGCCGACCCAGCAGCGCATCGCCTTGGTTCTGTCCTACTACGAGGATATGAGCAATTTGGAAGTCGCAGATGTGATGGGAACGACAGTGGGGGCGGTCGAGTCGCTCCTCAAGCGGGGACGCAAGAGATTGCGGGAGCTTCTGCGGTGGGCCGAGAGCGAAATTCGCACCGGTTTCGGGGATTGAATTTTTGTGCGCCCGGTTTTTCCAGGGGCGTCCGTTTAATCACCAGCAAACCGTTCGTGTCTGTCGCTTAGATCCCCGCTCCGAGGGCAAGTGACGATCTTCAGGAGGCCAGCATGCCCGTTATTTCGACCAACAATGCCGCCAATGCCGCATTGAATTATCTGAACCAGAACTCGAGCAAGGAAACCAACGAACTGGCGAAGCTGGCCAGCGGCTCGCGCATTGTCCAGGCGTCCGACGATGCCGCCG
>JARLJB010000403.1 GCA_031291415.1 Telmatospirillum sp. | reverse complement strand
GGGCGGGACGCCTCCGCGTCCCTTGGCTGCGCTCGCATAAGCTCGCGGGCCTCAATGGCCCAGTCGCGGGCGGAGCCCGCTCCATTTGTCAAACGTCCCTCAGGCGCCGGGCGGGACGCCTCCGCGTCCCTTGGCTGCGCTCGCATAAGCTCGCGGGCCTCAATGGCCCAGTCGCGGGCGGAGCCCGCTCCATTTGTCAAACGTCCCTCAGGCGCCGGGCGGGACGCGTCAATGGGACGCGGACACCGCTTCGGCCACGTCGGGCAACGACGCCCAGGGCAGTGCCCCTGTATCGGCATCAACCCGGCCGGCTTCGAACAATTTGCTCACCATTTCCGGGCGGGGGTCCAACGCCGATCCATTCGACGCCGAAAAGAACGCGTGGTCGATCGTCACCTTGTACAGCACCAGATCGCGCAGACGGCGCAGGTCCCTCGGCAACAAATTGGTCCGCCGCAGGAGCTTCTGCATCTCGCTCAAGGCGTCAAGATCGCGCAAAAGCGGCGCGTTGAACAAGATCCGTTTCAGCCGGGCGAAGATTTCCGGCGCCGCCGTCGGTAAGTCCGGTTCCTCGTCCGCCGTCAATTTAACCAGAAGAAGCGAACGGCAGTCGGTTTCCAGAACCAGGGGAAGAACCGGCGGATTGGAGGAAAACCCACCATCCCAATAGGCTTGTCCGTCGATCTCGACAGCCTGGCTGACATAGGGAAGACACGACGACGCCATCAAGACGTCGATGGTGATCTCCTTTTCCCGGAAAATCCGCTGATCCCCGGTGCTGACATTGGTTGCCGAAATAAACAGCGGCGTCTGTCCCTCGACACGCAGTCTGTCGAAATCGATCATGCCGAGAAGCAGGTCACGCAATGGATTGATGTTCAACGGATTAAACTGATAGGGCGACATCACCCGGGTCATCAGATCGAACTGCAGGCTGGCCCCGGGCAGGCTAAAGGGACTGAGCAGGGACATCTGGCCAACCGCCGTCCACAGTCGGCGCAGAGCCTCGCGCGCTCCGTCCCGTCCGCCGTTCAGAAGACCCCAGGCGGTAACGACGGCATTGATCGCCCCGGCGCTGGCGCCGCTGATTCCCGCGATGCCGAGGTCGTCCTCCTCGAGCAGCCGATCGAGAACACCCCAGGCATAGGCACCATAGGCGCCGCCCCCCTGCAATGCCAAGGAGATCGGCAGTTCGCCGCCGGACCGGACCGGTAATGCGGAATTCCGTCGATAGGACAAGGATTCCAGTAACATTGGATTACAACTCCACCGTGCTAACGAACGCAAAATTCTCGTAAAAGAAAATGTTCGTGGCACAGAAAAAATGAAATATGCCGGCCAACAATTTATGAAAACCGTCGGCACTTTCGCGGCATGGCAATGGGCTCGACTTCACACAACCAAGGGGCGATTTAGCCAACATCCGAATTGCTGCGATGCAACATAATAAGGGACGAATGGTGACCATTTCAAGGGAGGACTGGCATCAGAGAGATGGCCCGCCGTTACTTCCGCCTCAGATATCGCGGAACCTCTTGAAATTCCACAAAGCCGTCAGACAGCCCGGCTATTACGCAGATGCGAAATAACGCCTAGGACAGAGCCCGGCGCATTCTGGTACGCTTCTAAAAAACCACGAAAACAAACTGGAGGATTCAACCTATGGAAGTTCACGCCAGGAATCCCTATGAAACCGGCCTCAATCGGAACGCGGCAAATTTCGTCGCCTTGACGCCGCTCACCTTTCTCGAGCGGTCCGCGGCCATCTACCCAGACCACACAGCCGTCATCCACGGACCGCTTCGGCGCAGTTGGGCCGAAACCTATCGGCGTTGCCGTCGCTTCGCTTCGGCCCTGGCGACGGCTGGCATCGGGCTGGGCGACACCGTGGCGATCATGGCCGCCAACACGCCAGAATTGTTCGAGGCGCATTTCGCGGTCCCGATGGTCGGCGCAGTCCTGAACGCCATCAACACGCGGCTCGATACGGCAAGCATCAAGTTCATTCTGGAACATGGCGAAGCCAAGATCCTGATCACCGACAGAGAGTTTTCCAAGGTCGTCGAGCCGGCTCTGACATCAATGGAAAACCCGCCCAAAGTCATCGATATCGATGACCGTCTGTTCGAAGGCGGTCAATTGCTGGGAACCACCGATTACGAAGCCTTCCTCGCCGACGGTGACGCGAATTTCGTCTGGCAGCCGCCGGACGACGAATGGCAGGCGATCGCCCTCAACTACACCTCCGGCACCACCGGAAACCCGAAGGGCGTCGTCTACCACCATCGTGGTGCCTATCTGAATGCCGTCTCCAACGCCCTGTCCTGGGAAATGGGCGCCAAGCCGGTCTATTTGTGGACCCTGCCAATGTTTCACTGCAACGGCTGGTGTTTTCCCTGGACGCTCGCGGTCACGGCGGGCACCAGCGTCTGCCTCCGTCACGTCCGTCTGGAACCGATTCTGGAAGCGCTGAAGCAGGAACGCGTGACGCATTTCTGCGGTGCCCCCATCGTTCTCAATATGATTGTCAATGCTCCCGACGAAATGAAGCAGGGCATCGACCATGCCGTCAAAGTCATGACGGCCGGCGCGGCGCCGCCGGCGGCCATCATCGAGAACATGGAACGCCTCGGGTTCCAGGTGACGCATGTCTATGGCCTGACAGAAACCTATGGACCGGCCGTGCAATGCGTCTGGCACGACCGCTGGGACAGCCTGCCGATCGAAAAGAAGGCGCGTCTCAAGGCGCGCCAGGGCGTCCGCGGCCCCATGCTCGAAGGCCTGATGGTCGCCGATCCGCTCAGCCTGGACCCGGTCCCCAAGGATGGCCTCAGCATGGGAGAGATCTTCATGCGCGGCAACAATGTGATGAAGGGTTACCTCAAGAACGAGAAAGCCACAGAGGAATGTTTCGCCAAAGGCTGGTTCCACACCGGCGACCTCGCCGTCTGGCACGAGGACGGCTATGTGGAAATCCGGGACCGTTCGAAGGACATCATCATTTCGGGTGGTGAGAACATTTCGAGCCTTGAGGTCGAAGACGCCCTCTATCATCATCCGGCAATCCTCGAGGTCGCCGTCGTCGCCCGTCCCGACCCCAAATGGGGCGAGACGCCCTGCGCTTTCATCACCCTCAAACCTAACGTGAAAGTGACCCGGGAGGAGATCATCGCCTACTGCCGGGAACACATGGCCCACTACAAGGTGCCGCGCAACATCGTTTTCGGCCCACTGCCCAAGACCTCGACCGGAAAAATACAGAAATTCGAGCTGCGCAAGCAGGCGAAAGAACTTCAGGATCTCTAATGCCTGGCGCCGAAAAAATGCGGGCTCGTCGTCGGGCCTCGAGACGCCGGGCGGTGGAGTCCAAACTTCCGAGTCTTCGCCCCGTCCCTTGTTACGACAGCAACACCGGAGAGAAAACGTCATGACACGCTATGTCCCTCCCCTCAAAGACATGGAATTCGTCCTGCGCAACCTGGCCGGACTGGACGCCATAACCCGCCTCCCCGGCTTCGAGGAATGTTCGGCCGATTTGGTCACCAGCGTTCTCGACGAAGCCGGACGGATCGCCACCGACGTGCTGGCGCCGATCAACCAAACCGGCGACCGGCAGGGTGCCAATCTTCAGGATGGAACGGTCAAAACCGCCGAGGGCTGGGCTGCGGCATACAAGACGCTGGTCGACGGCAACTGGATCGGCCTCGCGGCCCCGACCGAGTATGGCGGCATGGGACTGCCCGGCGTCGTCAACGCCGCCGTCGGCGAAATGTGGCAGGCCGCCAACATGGCCTTCACGCTTTGCCCGATGCTGACGCAAGGAGCGATCAACGCCATCGAGTCCTGCGCCAGCGAGGCCCTCAAGGAACAATTCCTGCCCAGGCTGGTCTCCGGGCAATGGGCGGGGACCATGGATCTGACGGAAGCGGCGGCGGGTTCCGATCTCGGCGCCATTCGAACCAAAGCCGTCCGTAACGGCGACTATTACCTGATCACCGGTCAGAAGATCTTCATCACCTATGGCGACCATGACCTGACGGAGAACATCATCCATCTCGTTCTCGCGCGGACGCCGGATGCGCCGGCCGGGATCAAAGGAATTTCCCTTTTCATCGTTCCCAAGATCGCCCTCGACGGCGAAACGGCCCTGGCGGGCGGCAATGACGTGCAATGCGTCTCGCTGGAACACAAACTGGGCATTCACGCCAGCCCCACAGCCGTGCTGGCCTACGGCGAAAAGGGCGGAGCCGTCGGCTATCTGGTGGGCGAAGAGAACCACGGACTCGAATATATGTTCGTGATGATGAACCACGCCCGCCTGAACGTCGGCCTGCAGGGACTGGCCATCGCCGAACGGACCTATCAGCAGGCCCGCGCCTATGCTTTCGAACGCATCCAGGGCAAGCCCATCGGTTGTCCGCCGGGCACGGCCATCGTCGACCATCCCGATATCCGCCGGCTGCTGATGGACATGAAAGCGGAAATCGAAGCCATGCGCGGGCTCGCCTATGTGGCGGCGGCAGCCCTCGACCGGACCGAGGCCGAAACCGATCCGGCCGCCCGCGAAGAGGCCAAGCGCCTGGCCGAGTTGCTCAACCCCATCGTCAAGGGATGGTGCACCGAACGCGGCGTCGAAATCGCCTCGATGGGGGTGCAGATCCATGGCGGCATGGGCTACGCCGAAGACACAGGCGCCGCCCAGCATCTGCGCGATGCCAGGATCACGACGATCTATGAAGGCACCACGGCCATTCAGGCCAACGATCTGATCAACCGCAAGATCCTGCGCGACGAGGGAAAAACTCTCCGACAGGTTTTGACCGAAGTTGCCGCTCTGGCCGTCGATCTCGAGCAGCGAAACGATCCTCTGCTCAAGGACATCGGCGCCGCCCTGACGCAAGCGGCCAATGACGCCGAACAGGCGACGGCCTGGTTGCTGGCGACGGCCGGCCAGGAACCACGCCAGGCGGCGGCAGCGGCCGTTCCCTTGTTGCTGCTGCTGGGAACGGTGCTGGGAGGCCACCAAATGGCCCGCGCCGCCAGTCTGACGACCGGCGCCGACGCCGATTTCCTGCAGACCAAGAAGAAAACCGCCTGGCATTACGCCGAGACGATTCTGCCCCGCAGCTCCAGCCTGCTGGCCGCCGTCACCCGCGGCGCCCGAACCGTCATGGCCCTGTCGCCCGAGGAGCTTTGAGAAGAAACAGGCCGACATCCACCTCGAGACTGGCGCCGCCGGGCAATTCACCTGGTGGCGCCACCACCCAGCGCCAGCTTTCCGACGGTTCGGGAAGCGACAGCCCGGTCAGTGGCGATTCCTGATCGATTTCCGCGCCGTCGCGGTCGAACCAGTGCCGTCGCCATTCGCTGATCAGGCAGGCCTGCCCCGGCCCCGCCGCCAGATCGGCGATATGGGCCCGCATGACGGCATCCGACCAGGTCTGGGCGTCGACATCCCGCGCCAGCAGGTCCCTGGACAGTCGCGAGGCCATGGGAACGACCGGCAATTGGGCGAGAAGATTGGCCGATACCACCAAGTCGACGGCGCCCGTCCGTTGCCGCCAATTCGCCAACCGGGCATCGACATCGTCCGTCGATACGCCGAATTCCTGTCCCAGCAAATCGTGTTCGATCGCCACGACATTGGAAAATCGTGCCATCAGCTTTCGCGCCCGCGGCGGATGGAAGACGTCGATCAGGACGACTTCGGTGAAAATTCCGGCCAACTCCGCCAACGGAATGTCGCAAAGCGGTCCCGATCCCAAAACGACGACACGGTCGCGTCGAGGGCACGCCAGACCGGCGGCCAGGATCGACTTATGACACCGACCGATATGCGGCAGCCAATCCGTATAACAGCGGCGGAAACGAGCTTCGATGGCAATGCCTTCGTGGACGTAACCGAGACGTCGGGCATAGCGGGTTGCCGGTGTTGTCAGGGCGGCAATAGCTTCGCGGAGCATTTAGCTATCCATCGATCGTCTGTTCTTGGGAATTGGCCGTTCGGGAGAGTACGTTAACCGAGCTCCCTGTTTTGGAAAGTGTCTTTTCTTGCCTGACGCCAGATTAGAAGACGGAGCACCCCGATGATCACACCTGTCCTGCAAACGCCAATTCCACTCGATCCAGTGCGTCAGCAAATCACGCCGACGCCGCCGATCGATCCGCCGGCGCCGCCACGCCCGGCCGACCAACCGCTGCAGGCCAGCGAATCGACCAAAGACAAGTTCAACCCCAACACCAACGACGACAGAAACCGGCGCGACCAGGCCCTTGAGGATCAGCAGCGGGTGGAGACGGCCAACAAATTGCGCAGTGCCTATCTCAGGCTCAAGGATCTGAAACGCGAAGCCGGCGCCGCCGCCGACAGCGGAAACGCCTCCCTTGCCAAGGAGATCGCCGGCGAAGCGGCGACTGTGGCGGCGACGATCCCGGTCAACGTCGGAATCATCGCGCTCGACGCCCAGGAAGCCGCCAGGGTCGCCCAGCAAACCGCAACCAAGGCGGAAACGACGGATGACGCCGCGATGAACGTGCCTGCCGCCCTCGATATCGCCCGAGCCGGCCTCGGATCGGCCAAGGACGTGGTTGAGATCGCCGCCGAAGTCCCGCATCACCCGGTCGCCGACAGGATCGCCATCAACGAAATGCGTCAGCAGGTTCTGGGCGCCATGGCCGATGTCGAAGCCATCGCCGGTAATGTCGCCGCCGATACACCGCAGGTTGCCAGCCCATCGGCGGACCACATCGATATGCAGGCGTGATCTGGCGGCGCGTCCGAGCTTGTGAAAAAATTGACGAGTGGGGCGGGAATCTGAGGTTGTAAAAAATTAGAGTGGCACCGGCCTCTGCGCCGGTGTGGGGCCGAAGTCGAAAGCAAGGATTTTCGCCGCTTTGCGGCGAACACCGGCGCAGAGGCCGGTGCCACTTTCGATTTAATTCACAACCTCGGATGCCCGCTGAAGTACGAGGCATCGCGCTGGGCGAGTGATTTCCCGCCGATTCCGGCAAGGAGATTGCTCCGCGCCCCAGGGATGGTTACCTTAGCGCATTCTTACAACCACCTGCACGGAGCCATGGCCCTCCAGCCTTTTTCCATCCTCGTTTTCGTCGGCCTCGATCTGGTCGGCGATGGCCTGATGAAGCTTCCTTTTCTCCGCGCTTTGCGGACAGCCTATCCGGATGCCCGGATTACATGGGTCGCCGGGAAAGGGAAGACTGTTTATGCCGGTATTCTGGCGCCGTTGGTCGGCGGGCTGGTCGATGAGGTCATCGAGGACGCCCATATTGGTAACCGCTGGTGGGAACTAGTGCTTCCCCGTCCCCTGAAGGAACGCCGTTTCGATCTGATTCTCGACACCCAACGCCGTGTCCTGACCTCGCTGATCGTCAAGCGGATCCGTCACGGCTGCTTCATCTCGGCGGCGGCTGACTGGCATTTGTCCGAATTGCGTCCGTCGCCCGACGCCACCAGACCGGCGGCGATGATCCAGCAGATGCTGGCTTTGATCGAGGTGGCCACCGGAAAACCGGCTCACCCCGACGCTCCCCTGATTCTCGATGCCGCGATCCAGATCGAAGCTGAGCGCCGACTGCCCGACGGCGCCATCTATGTCGGCCTGGCGCCGGGCGCTGGCGGCAAACACAAATGCTGGCCCCTGGAAAACTATATCGCGCTGGCCATGCGCCAGGTGAAGGCCGGCCGGATCCCGGTCATTTTCCTCGGCCCCGATGAACGGCAGTGGGAAGACGAAATCCGCGATGCCGTACCAGGCGCCCTGCTACCGCTCGATTTCGGGGCGACCCCGATGCTGACGATTGCTCTCGGACGGCGTCTGTCGGTCGCCGTCGCCAATGACAGTGGCGCCGGACATATGCTGGCAGCGGCCGAGGTTCCGCTGATCTCTCTTTTCGGCCCGACTCTGCCCGAAAAATTCGCTCCGGTAACTCCCCGGCTTTCCATTCTCCGCGCCCAGTCATTCGGTGGAGAGACCATGGAGGCGATTCCGTTGTCGGCCGTGGCAAACCTGATCGATATCATTCTCGAGGGCGGAAATCCCCTCGCGACGAATTCCTGACGGACAGGCCTATTGCTGCCTGCCGGACGCCAAAACGCGGCAGCAAATTCCCCCGGGACGAGAAGCTCTGGAAACAATCACAACGCGGGGAGTCCCCCGCTGGTTGAAGGGCATCGCCCGCGACCCAAAATGGAGAGAGGTTTTTCGTCACAAGGGACATTGCTTTGCCCGCACCCTCAGTCGGTTCTTCGCCTTCCGATCCCCAGTCACCTGTCATCGTATGGTTTCGCCGCGATCTGCGCACCATCGATAATCCGGCGCTATGCGAAGCGGCTGAAAGCGGGCGGCCGATAGTACCCGTCTATATCCTCGAAGACGATGCGCCGCGACAGCCCTCCGGAGCGGCGCGCTGGTGGCTGCACCACAGTCTGAAGGCGCTATGCCGTGATCTCACCCAGTTGGGCAGCCGACTGATCCTGCGCCGCGGCCGCGCCACCGACACGCTGCTCGCGCTGGCCGCTGAAACCGGAGCCCGGACGGTCGTGTGGAACCGCCGCTACGAACGGCAGGAAACCGGCAAGGATTGTTCGATCACCTCGGCGCTGGTGGCCGCCGGCCTGCAGGTCGAGGCATTCGACGGCTCATTGCTCTTTTCTCCCAAGGATGTCCGCAACCGCGCCGGTGCGCCATTTCAAGTCTTCACCTCCTTCTGGAGATGCTGCCTGGCGCAAGCCGATCCACCACGCCCGCGACCACGTCCAACCCATCTTCCACCCCCGCCGCTCGTACGTTCCGAATCGCTTGCCGACTGGGTTCTGCTCCCCAGGAATCCGGATTGGTCGACTGGAATTTCGACCGCCTGGACTCCCGGTGAGGACTCCGCCAGTGCCCGCCTAGCCGATTTTCTCGAAGACGGCCTTTGCTGCTACGGCCAACGCCGCGATCATCCGGACCAGGACGCCACGTCGCGCCTGTCGCCGCATCTCGCTTTCGGAGAAATCAGCCCGCGCCAGGTCTGGTACGCCGCCCGTGCGGCCGGGGCGCATCCGGCGGACGGTTTTCTCCGCCAGCTCGGCTGGCGTGAGTTCTGCCATCACACGCTTTTCCACTTCCCCCATGTCACGACACAGCCGTTACGACAGGAATTCGAGGAATTTCCCTGGAACGACGACGAGACGGCCTGGCAAGCCTTCATAACCGGGCAAACCGGCTATCCGATCGTTGACGCGGGGATGCGCGCCCTGTGGGAAACCGGTTGGCTACACAATCGGTTGCGAATGATCGTCGCATCGTTTCTGGTCAAAGACCTGATGATTCCCTGGCAGAGGGGCGAATCCTGGTTCTGGGACACCCTGGTCGACGCCGATTTGGCGAGCAACAGCTGCTGCTGGCAGTGGGTGGCCGGTTGCGGCTTGGAATCGGCACCCTATTTCAGGGTTTTCAATCCGACAGTGCAGGGCGAGAAATTCGATCCGCGCGGCCTTTATGTTCGCCGTTGGCTTCCCGAATTGGCGGGTCTACCCGATCATGTGATCCATCGACCGTGGGAAGCCTCGAGCGACCTTCTGGCGCGGGCCGGCGTCACTCTCGGCAAGGATTACCCCCGGCCGATCGTCGATCATGATATGGCGAGGAAAAGAGCCCTGGCGGCTTTTGAACGAATGAAAAGCGCCCGGACCGATCATGAGGCATGACGGAAAATCCATGGCGGGTGCAAACAACCAACCCGCCATGGAAGACCTGCCTACTTTCCCGTTCCCATGATCGGCATTTTCCACAACTTGTGGCAGTCCGCGCAATAGACGGCGGCTGCCGCGTGCGCATGGTGGCAGGTCGTACAGGCGATATCATCGCCCAGATGCGACGAGTGTGGATTGCGTTTTGGAAATTCCGCGTTTCGCGTCTTGTCGACCAGCTTCTGCAACGGTCCGTGACAGGTCAGGCACCGTTGATTGTCGACCGAGGCATCGGCCGATGTCATCGCCTTGCCGTGACAGCCGGCACAATCGACGGAGGCTTTGGCATGCAGATTGTCGGTGAAAGCCGATCCCGCCCAGGATGCGAAGTCCTCTTTCATCGCCGCGAAGTCGCTGTCGGTCGGCGCTCCCCACGAATGCGATTGTCCGATCAGGCCGAAGCTCTTTCCCGCCACATAACTGTGACAGGCGGTACATTCGATGGTCTGCTTCTGGGCGAAGTGCGCCAAATGCACCTTCGTCGAGAAGGCATTGACCTCGGCCTCGCCGCTTTCGCCGGTCGCATGGCATTTGGTGCAGGACGAAAATCCGGTACCCTTCACCGGCTTATGATTTTGCGGCAGCACCTTCGAGAGATCCGTATGACAGGCTACGCAGGGATCGGCCGCCGTCGGCGCGGCCGACGCCCTCTGGGGCAAGGCGGCAATCCCCAGGCAAAAGAACGCTGAGATGATGAAGGACAAGCCAATCCGCATCATTGTTTGGTCCCCCTGAAAAAGGGGGCCATCCTTACGGACGGCCCCTCCCCTGGTCACATCAGGCCGCTGATTCTTTGGCAGCGTTCCTGCCGGCAGTCCGACCGAAGACAATGCAGGACGGAATGGCGTTGGATCCCAAACGGTTGGAACCATGGATACCGCCGACCACCTCGCCAGCGGCATAGAGTTTCGGAATTGGCGTTCCGAAGATGTCGATCACCTGTGCGCTGGCGTTGGCCCGCAGACCGCCCATGCAGAAGTGCACCGCCGGCCACTGTGCAATGGCATAAAACGGCCCTTTTTCGAGGCTGATCATCGCCGGAGTGATCGGTTTGTTGAATTCCGGATCTTTACCATCCTTGTGATATTGGATGTATTTGTTGACGGTATCGACCAGCGCATCGGACGGAATCTTGCATTTTTCCGCCAGTTCCGGAATGGTCTCGGCCTTGATGAAACGCCCACGCTTCAAGCCTTCGTCGATTTCCTCCTGCGCGCCGCCCATCGGCAGAACCATCGCCTCGTTGAAGATCGACCAGGTCGGTTTGGCATCCTTTCCAAGGTTGATCTGCGCATAGGCAACGACGTCGCGGCGTTCCAGTTCGTTGACGAAACGCTTTCCCTGCTTGGTGACGTATAGGATCCCATAGCCGGGGCCGTTGAACGGATAGACGGCCTGGGCGTCGAGCAAACCGGTTTCCGGTTCGGCGTAAGGGTAGAGCTGGATAAAATTCATCTGCAGCGTATCGGCGCCAACCGCCTGAGCATACTTGTGAATTTCTCCGGTCGCGCCCTTGTGGTTGGTGCAATTATACTCATCGGTCAATCTTGGATTGTGTGCAGAGCGCATCTCGACATTTTGGCTGAAACCGCCGCTGGCCAGAATCACCGCCTTGGTGGCCCGAAGATTGACCACCTTCTTGCCGCGTTTCACTTCCAAACCAAGAACCGGCGATTTTGGATCGGCGTCGGCCCGCCAAATCCAGGTCACTTGGGAATTCAGGGTCGGCTTGACGCCATGTTTTTCGGCGATCTTGCGCAAGGCTTCGGTGTATTCACGGCCAACACCGCTCTTGGCGGCATGCGTGCGATAGGCGGTATGTCCGCCGGCCCGTGTCACGGTCGGACGCAACTCGGCGCCACCGTCCTCGACGACCCACTCGAGCGCGTCGGCCGCGCCGTCCGCCACCGCTTTGGCCAGTTCCGGGATGCTGTAGTAATCGCCGCCCTTGAGGATGTCCTGCCAATGCTGTTCCGGGCTGTCGGTGCCGAGATTCAGCTTCTCGCGATAGTGCCACTTATCATCCCAGGCAGCGAACACGCCGCCGTTGATGATCGAATTGCCGCCATAAGTCGGCATCTTTTCGAGAATGAGGGTTTTGGCGCCAGCCGCCGCGGCCTCCGCTGCCGCCGACAGTCCGGCAAAGCCCGACCCCACGACGATGACATCCCAGGTTTCGTCCCAACTACCGGGAAGCTTCCGGACAAGAGCCTCGGCGGTTCCGGGTACCGCCATGTTGAGCGCTGTGCCACCACTGACCGCCACCACACCCACCGTCACAGCTTGCAACAGAGAGCGGCGGCTAATCTCAGTCTTAGACATAATGGTCACCTCCACAGTTTATTATAAAAATAATAACTCGTGCGGCGCCGTGATTATATATACAGTAAATAAAAGCAGTAATATACACTATTTCGGATAATATTCCTCTAAATAAAGACTACAAACAGCAAATATCTCAAAATTCAGATATAAATGTATTACAAAATTGTCGCCTACGGAATACAAATATTTTTATTCTTCGTCCAATCTCAAATCGTGGAATCTCGACGAGATCGATACAACTCGTCTGAAAGACAATCAATAGTTGTATTGCTCTATGTGTTTTATAGATCTTCATATAAACACTTTATTATTGTTAATTTATCACTTCCGCCATATGTGCGTCAAGAAATAACCATCCAAAATACATGGTTATTTGGTGATAAATGAAACTGAAGGGTGATGACACGTGATCGAGCGGATACCGTCGTAAGAGCGACACCCCCTGGACACGCAGGTACAAATCCCGCCCGCCCGCTTGGGCGGGCTATCGGATGCACACATCTCGAATATTCGGGTTATATCAACGATATAGTCCCTCGCCCGCTTTGCGAGGGCCGCGGGGGCTTCACGGACGTGGAGCGAAAATTCCGCCCCACGCCCCTAACGGGAAGACCGCGACGACAGGCCTATTCCAACCGGCCCAAGGCCCGGGCAAGGACCAGATAGAGTTTACCGACTTCCGCACTGGTGAAGGTGCCGGTCAGAACGTCGGCGCGGTTGGACGCCTTCGCCTGATTGAGCAACGCCTCGAATTCCGCCAGATAGCGATTGACGTAGTCCCGGAACTGCCCGTCTTCCTCGTAACGGGTCCGGATCGCCGAAATCTGATGTCGATCCAGGTTCTTGAGAATCTTGCGCAAGAAAACCGACTGGTCGCCGGAATGAAACTCCCGCCAAGTCTTGTCGTCGATGCCGGCCTGGAAAATCCGACTGATGTCCACGGACAGCGATTGCAGTTTTTCCACCACATAGGCGGCTGTCTGCAGAAAATTCTCGACGCCGATATTGCTTCGGTTCTGTTCCAGCAATTCGGCCTGCTCTTCGGCAATCTTCGAGGCGTTGACCAGGTCCTCGGACTGGCGGGCGAAGCTCTGCACCAGATCTTCCGTATGATGCGACAACCGCTCGCCGGTCATCCCGAGATCGCTTGATTTTTGCCGCAGCATCTCGAAGACGCTTTCCAACTGGGTCGAGGTGTGTTCGGTGGCCTCGGACAGTTCCTGCGACTGCCGGCGCAAACTCTCTCCGGCGCCGCGCACCTGCGCGGTAATGCGATCGGACGACGCCGCCAGATCGCGGATTCCCCCCTTCAACTGGTCGGCGGTGGTGATCACCTGGGCTGTCGTCTTGCCCGCCGTTTCCTCGAATTCTCGCGCGAGTTGGCGCAGCGAATCGCCCGAGGCGCGGACCTGCAACTGCGCGTGCTGGACGGTGTCGCCCAGTTCCACGGCGTTTTGCCGCAGTTGCTGGCCGAAGGCCTTCAGCAGATCGGAGGAATCCTCGGCGATCCGCGTCAATTCCGTGGCCTGCGCACTCAGCGTCTGGCCGACGTTGCCAACTCCGGTCTCGGCCTGATCGGCTGCCAGGACGATCACCTCCGTCTGACGGCGCAAGTCCTCGCCAACCGTGCGCAGCCTGACGCAAGCCTGCTCGGCCGACTGCGCCAGATGCCCACTGCGATCGTCGAAGACCTCCGCCACCTGTTGCACGTCCTCCACGGCCCGTTGCGAGGCCGCCGCGACATCCTCGCTGCGAAGGCGCAAGACTTCGCCGGCCGATTGCAGTTCGGCGCCGACGCGGCTGGAAACGGCAACCAGGTCATTGACGTTCTGGCGCAGAACGTCGGCGACACTTTTCACCCGCGCCATGATCTGTTCCGACGTCGAATTGAGATGCCTGGCCTGCTGGCCGAGCGACGCTTCGCTCAGCTTGGTTTGGGTCGAGACCAGGTTGGCGATATCGGCCAGTTCCGTGGCTTGGCCGCGCAGGCTGAGGCGGATCGCCTCCGCCTGGGCGCTGGCCTTCTCGGCGCCGCGTCCCAATTCTTCCACATGGGCATGAATGGCATCGTTCAGTTCGCGCGCCCGCACCGACATCTGATCGGACGCCGCCGACAACGCCCGGTTCTGGCCGGAGAACGCATCTCCGGCTTCGCGCACCCTGCCGATGGCACGATCGGCGGCGGCCTCCACTTCGTCCCGGCGCTGCAAAAACACCTCGCCGACGCCACCCAGTTGCTGGCTGGCATCGTCGGCCGCCGAACGAAGCGATTCGACGTGCTTTGCCATCAATTCGGAGAGCTCGCGGAACTTTACCATCGCCTGGTCCGACGCCGAGGACAATTCCCGCGTCTGAACCCCCAACCCTTCCTCGACGTGTTTGACGCGGGCCAGAACGCGTTCCGTCACCTGGTCAAGGCCGGTCGCCTGCTGTTCCAGCACCGCGGTTATACGGCCGGCCTGTTCAGTCAAACGGCCCGACGCAGTCGCCAGATCGACGTTCTGACGGGCAAACAACTGATCAAGGGCATCGACCCGTTTCTTCAGCTCGTCGGTGACCTCGGCGGCACGCTGACCGGACCGCTCGACGGCGCCGGTTATCACCTCGGACTGCGACTCGACAACGCGAGAGATCTCCTCCATGCGCGTGCCGGCCGCGCCGACCGCCTTGCCAAGTCCCTCGACGGCACGGGCGACATCGGCATTGGCACGTTCGCCCTGCAGCGTCGCCGTCGCGGCAACCGCTTCCAGGCGATCGACCTGTTCGCTCATCCCGGTACCAAATTCTTTGGCTCGGGCCACGGCCTGATCGGTTGCCTGCACAAGCTCCTGGGTTACGGTACGGACCTCGACGATGCGCTGCATCGCCCCCTCGGTCGATCGCCCCAGCGCGGCGATCTCGGTCGTCAGGCCTTCCACCACTTTTTGGGTGTCGCCGCCGACCCGCGTCGCCAAGACCGCCAAAGCCTCGGTCTGCTTGGCGAGACCCAGGCGAACCTGTTCGGCCTTTTGCGTTGCCTGATCGGAGGCTTGCGACAACTCGTCGGCCTGTTGGCGCAGCGATTCCGTGATCGCCGCGATTCGCTGCTCGGCCCCTTCGACCGGATAAGTCAGCCGATCGAGATAGCGGCGTAGTTCTGCCGCCTCGCGCTTCAAGATGGCGCCACGATCGAGAAAAGCGATGACCAGCCAGAGGATGGCCAGCGGCATGACCGCCGCGCCGACCGCACCACCGAACTCGGGTGGCTGAAGATCGAAAAGATTGCTCCAGCCAAGAGCCTTGTCGACATAGGTAAAACAGACGGCAAGCCACGCCAGGCTGGCAAGACAGGCCGACCCGTAGGTGACGCGCCCGCGCCACCCCCCGTCGTTCTCGCCATACCGGTCGTCGCGTCCCCCTGTTTCCAATCGTCGGGCCGCTATCGGCATCACCTCGGCGAGTGTAGGAGCGGAGACGACAATGTCGTCGGACAGAACGGCGGTCTGCTTATCGTCAGCCATGGCTATCCCACCTGACATGAAATTTCTTGCGAAGTTGCCACAAAGCCGGTGCTGGTCAATGGGTTTCTGGCACCTTGTGAATTCGTTTTACTTCAGCGATACGCCCTATTTCCAGAACGATGTATCGGAAAATTGGAACACTTCTCACCGAATCCTCGGAACATACTCGCACATTGGCGAAACGGCGACCACCCCGGCCTGTTTCTTTTCGTCACCGGGATTGAAGATTGTCGGCCGAAGCCTGTCGAAACGGGAGGAGAAGACATTGCATAGACTTTAGGGCCACATGTCATCGTCCCCAGTCTTGATGTAGAGTTGCGAAGGCTCACTCGAAACATGGGAAACAGACGACGATGACTGAAGCGCCGGCGACCGGATCCGACCTTCCGCCCCTCAACATCTTATTGGCGGAAGACAACCTGATCAGCCAGAAGCTCGCCATGGCAATGCTGAGCCGCCATGGCCACACCGTTACCGTCGTCGGTGACGGCAAAGCGGCACTTGATGCCGTCCAATCCGGCACCTTCGATGCCGTGCTGATGGATATCCAGATGCCTGAAATGGACGGCCTGGACGCCACGCGGGCGATCAGGGCGCTGCCCGGTGACAAAGGAGCGCTGCCGGTCATCGCGATGACCGCCGGGTCCGGTGACGACGATGCAGAGCGCTGCCAGGCAGCCGGCATGGATGGCCACATCGCCAAACCCTTCGACCTTGCCAAGGTCTTCGCCCTGCTGCGCCGCTGTCTGGATGATCGGGCGGGACGGTAAACCGCCCCATATCGATAGAGTCAGGGCACGATTCGATTGATCGAATCATGCCCTGAAAGCTTAAGCAGTACCCGCGACATGGAAGCCGGGTGCATCCGAACGGATGCACCCGGCCATCATTCAGGATGGCGACTTCAGGAACTTCGGCAGTTTGTTATTGATGGCAGCCAGCGCCATCTTGCGGCGCAATTTGCCAAGCTGCTCCTGCAGCGGGATCTGCTTCGGACAAACGTCCTCACAGCCCAGCAGCCCCATGCAACCAAAGATGCCCTCGTCCGTGCCGACCACATCGAAATATTCGTCGGTCGTCCGCTCGTCGCGCGGATCGATCATGAAACGGGCGATACGGTTGAGAGCCACGGCTCCCAGGAAGTCCGGCCGCATGATTGCCGTGCCGCAGGCCGCGACGCAGCATCCGCATTCGATGCAGCGATCCAGTTCGTAGATTTCTTCGGCCAGGTGATTGTCCATCCGCTCTTCCTTGGCGTGCGGATCGAATTCCTTGTCCGTGTGGATCCACGACTCGACCTTCTGGTACATCTGGCGGAACCAGGTACCAGTGTCGACCGACAGATCGGCGACCAGCTTGAAGACCGGAAGCGGCAGCAGGGTGATCTCGTTGGGCAGATCGCGGGTCTTGGTGCGGCAGGCCAAACCCGGCCGACCGTTGATCACCATGGCGCAAGCCCCGCAGATACCGGCGCGGCAGCAGAAGTCGAACTGCAGCGACGGGTCCTGCTCGGAACGGATACGGTTGAGGGCGATGAAAAGGCTCATCGCCTCCGTCTCCTCCAGGGTAAACGCCTCCATATGCGGCTGCGAGTCCGGATCCTGGGGATTGTAGCGGAAGATATTAAAAGTCAGCGTTCTCGACATGATCAGGTCCTCGCTCAACTAGGCCTTGTTCTTGCCCGTCTTGGGCGGGGTGTCCATCGGAATGATCTTGCCGCCGCCGTAACCACGTTCACCGGGCGGCAACTCGAAGCTTGGCGTGGCCGTTTCATACTTCAAGGTCGGCAATTCGTCGCCATCCTTGTTCCAGTAGGCCAGAGTCCGGTTGAGCCAATCGCGGTCGTTGCGATCGGGGAAGTCCTCGCGGGTATGGGCACCGCGCGATTCGGTCCGCATCAACGCCGCCTGCGTCACGCAAAGCGCCAGCTTGACCATGCCTTCGATCTTGAGCGCCAGAGCCAGTTCCGGGTTGGCGCCGATACCGTTGGAGGCAAGCCCGACGCGACGGGCCCGCGCCAGGGTTCCCTTCAGCGTCTCGACCGATTCCGCCAAGTCCTTGCCATTGCGGAAGATGCCAGCACCTTTGACCAGGGCGTCATGCATCTCTTCGCGGACGGCAAAGGCGTTCTCACGTCCGTTGACACCGTCGATCAGATTCGTGACCCGCTGCTGCTGCTTGGCAAAGGCATCGCGGACCGCCGACATCTTGATGACCGAGTCGGCGCCCTGCAGGAACTCCACCACCTTGGCGCCGACGACCATGCCGGCCACCACCGTTTCGGACAGCGAGTTGCCGCCCAGGCGATTGAAACCATGCATATCCCAGCAGGCGGCCTCGCCGGCCGAGAACAGGCCCTTCAGACCATAGACGGCGCCGTCCTTGTTGGTACGGACACCGGCCATGCAATAATGCTGGGTCGGACGCACCGGAACCAACTGGGTGATCGGATCGACACCGAGGAAGGTTTCGCAGATGTCCTTCACTTCGCGCAGGTTGGTGTTGATGTGGTGGGCGCCGAGATGACGGATGTCCAGCCACAGATGGTCGCCATAGGCGCTTTTGACACCGAGCCCCTTGCGCATATGCTCGGTCATCCGCCGCGACACCACGTCGCGAGAGGCCAGTTCGGCCTTCTCCGGCTCGTAGTCGGGCATGAAGCGATACTGATTGACGTCGAGCAGGATGCCGCCGTCACCACGGCAGCCCTCGGTCACCAGGATGTCCGTCGGCACGATGCCGGTCGGGTGGAACTGGATCGCTTCGGGATTGCCGATCGGCACGATGCCGGTGTCGAGCGCCGCGATGTGGGCGCCGCCGTCGTTGATCACTGCGTTGGTCGAGGCCCGATAGATACGGCCGAAGCCGCCGCTGGCGATCAGCGTGGCGCGGGCCAGATAGGCCCTGAGTTCGCCGGTCTTCAGGCAGCGGGCGATGGCGCCCATGCAGGTTTCGCCATCATGGATGAGCGCGACCACCTCGGTCTTGTCGTGAATATCGACGCCCAACTGGGCGGCGCGGTTGTCGAGCGCGAAGAGCACCGAATGGCCGGTGCCGTCCGAGGTATAGCAGGTGCGCCACTTGGCCGTTCCGCCGAAGGAGCGTGAATGGATCAGCCCCTCGTTTTCGGTTTTTTCGACGGCGGTGAAAGGCTTTCCACCCTTGTAATAGGTCTGTTCGCCGGGCACCACGCGGTTCCACGGCACGCCCCAGAAGGCCATCTGCCGCATGGCGATCGGCGCGTTCTCGACGAAGATACGAGCCACTTCCTGGTCGCAGCCCCAGTCGGAGCCCTTGACGGTATCGTTGAAATGGACGTCGGGGCTATCGCCCTCGCCCATCGCGGAGTTGCCGAGCGCCGCCTGCATGCCGCCTTGGGCTGCCGACGAATGGGACCGCCGGGCCGGAACCAGCGAGAGACAGACGACCGAGAAGCCGCTCCCCGCCGCTTCGATGGCGACTCGCTCGCCAGCCAGCCCCGCCCCAATGCAAAGGAGGTCGGTTTGGAAGATCTGCATGATCGTTTCCTTATTGGATGGTGAGGAACAGGAAGCGCACCAAGGTCACCAAGCCGATACCGATCAGAATGATGGTCAGCATGTTTTCCTTGGCGTGGAATCCCTTACGGTTGGACCGGGTGAGGAATCCCCACTTCACTGCGATGCGGTAGAAGCCGATACCCACATGCATCTCGACCATCGGCAACAGCACCAGATAGAACACCAACCAGGAACCGCCCTGAATGCGCGCGGCGCTTTTCGCCGCGGTAATCGGCAGATCGGTCAACACCACCCACATGTGGGCCGCGCCCATGATGAGAATGACCATGGCGGTGCCAGCCTGGACGATCCACAACCAGGTGTCCTGGTGACGCATGCGCTTGGCGTTGTCCCACATGGCCGTCTGCTGCGCGGTGGCGAACGGAATCTTGCGGGCCGCCAACACGAAATGCAGCAGAAAAACCAGGAAAATTCCCGGACCGATAAGGTAAACGAATCCGGTCACCTCGAAGAACCAGGCGATGGCGTTCATCACAGCGGGACTGATGATGACGCTGGACACCAGACAGAGGTGAGACCACATGAAGATGATGAGAGCCGCCCCGGACAACATCTGCAACCAATCAAGGTAGGCGGATAGTTTCCGGGAGCTTTTGGCGGGCTGAATGGTGACGGCAGGGCTGGGCATGAACGTCTCCGGTGAGGAATGATCTGTCCCGCCCCATCGGACGGAACCGGTCCTGCCCTTTGAACAGGCAGAGCAGCAGGGGCATTCCACCCGCTGCTAGTCTAATTGGCGTAACAGATTGACAACGATAAATCCACAAAAAAAATATGACTTTAGAAACCGAGGCTATGTGCGGCTTTCGGCGAGACGAGAGAATAAGCGAATGGGTAGGAATTGTCTTCGGCCAGCAGGCAGGGCAGCACGATCGATATCCCAGTTTTCCGATCCGGCGTCGATGTGGGCGTCGGCTCATTGGGCTTCGAGTGCCATTGTGGCGCCGTTGAAACGCCAATGCCGGTCGAAGCTGGCCGGGTTAACCGAATAGGACGGCGAAAAAACCGATCCTACGCGATAATTCTTGCAAATAACTTACACCATCCCCCGGTTGTTGTCGCCCCCGGTTTGCCAGACAAATGGGTGAAGCCATTTGTCTGGTTTTGTTTAATGTCCCTCAGGCGCCGGGCGCCGGCATCCGCCGGCTGGGCTAACGCGCGAATGGTCGCGCGGGGCCTCAGTGGCCCAGTCGCGGGCGGAGCCCGCTCCGGTCGGGCCCGATTTTCTTAAATGTCCCTCAAGCGCCGGGCGCCGGCATCCGCCGGCTGGGCTAACGCGCGAATCGTCGCGCGGGGCCTCAGTGGCCCAGTCGCGGGCG
>JARLJB010000013.1 GCA_031291415.1 Telmatospirillum sp. | reverse complement strand
TCCAGAAGCGCCCGAAGGCGTGACTTCTCTCCAAACTCAGACCGGTCTTGGCTCATCGTGGCACCTCCGAACCTTACTGATTCAGAGATTCTTCGAACCGGCAACCCTCAAACTGCCGTTAACCCGAGTTCGGAGCCCTGCTGGTTCGATGGCGATGATTGATTTGCCAGCAGAAAAGTGACAAAATAATTATGGTTAATAAACGACTGTCAATGTCGCGTAACGGCCGTTTGCGTTAGTACCATTTTATTATTAATGGTTGTGTCGTCCTTCCCAGGTTCGGGCTGTTGTCATCACCGTCCGTGTGCCAAAGCCAGTGCGGTATCTGCGAAAGAATGGTCCGGCAAAGTTCTCGTAAAATCGTATCGGGGCATTCGCGTTTCGAGCGAATTTTGAGGTACAATCCTTTTTTGGAAACCTGGGCGCGATGAATAGGATCTTCGATGATGGGTGCGGATGACGAACGGAAGGGCGCTTCGGGGAGAGAGTCCATGCAAATCAGTTGGAAAGTCGAGTATTCGCTCGGCATCGCAGAAATGGATGCCGAACACGTTCGGATGATCGAGATGATGGCTCGTCTGGAATCCGTGGACGGACGTCCCGATGCCCTGAGGACGGTCGGTAAAGTGATCAATGATCTGGTCGACTACGTCGGAACCCACTTCATGCATGAAGAGGATCTGATGGAAAAAGCCGGCTATCCCCACCTGGAGCGGCATCGGGAGCAACACAGGGTTTTCGCGCAAAAAGTCTATGACATGCGTTCGCGCGCCAGTCTCGATGCCCACACGGTGCATCAATTTCTCCAGCAGTGGCTGGGGGAGCACATTTTGAAGGCTGATCGCGATTATGTTCCCTATGTTCAGCGTTGGCTGGACAACAGGGGGGCCGAGGGCGGCCTCGAATAGGAGAAGCCGCTTTAGGGGAGGACGGGGCGGCGGGATCTGGCGCGTCTACCGCGACAATTTCGCTGCCTCGGCGGCCTCGCGACCGTGTTCTTGGCCGGTTTTCCGAATCGCTATGCGGGACGGATATTTCCCAGGAATGTCCGTACGCTTTTCCGAAGTTCGGACGATTCGCGCGTAAGTCCGTCCGACGCCTGGAGGACCTGCTGCGCCGCAATTCCGGTTTCGGCGGCGGATTGTTGAACGCCCGCCACATTGCTGCTGACCTCGGCGGTTCCCGCTGCCGCCTGTTCGACGTTGCGTGCGATTTCCCCGGTCGCTGTCGACTGTTGCGTCACCGCGTCCAAAATTCCGACGGAAATTTCGTGAACCTGCCCGATAACGGCGACGATTGACTGGATGACGGTGACTACATCTTCCGTTTGCGACTGGATGGCCAATACCTGTTGCGAAATTTCCTCGGTGGCGTTGGCTGTCTGGCTGGCCAAGATCTTGACCTCGGTTGCGACGACGGGAAAGCCTTTGCCGGCTTCACCAGCGCGGGCCGCCTCGATCGTGGCATTGAGCGCAAGCAGGTTGGTTTGACTTGCGACCAGGTTGATCAATTGGACGACGGCGCCGATCTTCTGTGCCGATTGGGCCAGTTCGGCCACGCGGCCTTCCGCTCGATGCGCCTCTTTCATGGCGTTTTCTGAGATTTCAGAAGATTGTCGTACCTGTCGACCGATTTCACCGATCGACGCCGCGAGCTCTTCGGCAGACGACGCCACCATTTTAACATTGGTCGATGCCTGTTCCGTCGCGCTGGCGACTACCAGCGTACGCTGGTTGGTGTTGGCTGCGGCGCTTGTCAAGGCTTCAGCCATGTTTTGCAGGTGGTCAGCCGCAGCGGCCAGATGGGTGAGGAACTGGGTGATTTCCGCGTCGAACGCGGCGACGATACGGTCTTGCTCGATTATCTGCTCTTTCTGCCTGGCGTGCGAGGCGCTGGTTTCGCGGGACTGAAGGTCGGCGGCGATCAAGCGTTCCTTGAAAAACTGCGCAGCCTCGGCCATGGCTCCCAATTCGTCTCGCTGACCCAGGGCCGGGGTCTCGATCGCACGGTCTCCATCGGCGAGGCGCCGCATCATGGTTGTCAAGGCGGCCAAAGGCGCGACGATACTGCTGGTCAGCACAATTCCAAAAAGACCGACGAGAATGACGACCGATAGGATTGCCAAAAGTTGCTTCAGGCTTTCCCATTCGGCCGATTGACGGAGCGTTGTCGACTGCCGCAGAAGGTCGGTCGCCAAGCTGTCCTCCACCGCCTTGAGGCGATCGATCCGTTTCGTCGAAAGACGAAACCACTCGGTTGCCTCAAGCGACAAAGGCGCCGTTCCGGCAAAAGCATCAAAGGCACCCTGACGGTACCGTTCAACGTCGACGGTCGATGAATCCGCCATCGCCGATTGGAAAAGTTGACGCTCGCTGCTGTCGAGCGAGAGCAAAATGATCTGTTCATAAGTTCGCTGGGCGGATGCCAACTCCAGGTAACGCTGGAACAGTTCCGGTGGAAATTTTCCAGCGGCGAATCCCGCCGCTCCAGCGGCTCTTTCCTGACCGGCCTTTTCCTTGAGATTAAGTAGGTTGAGATAGGCTCCTATCTTGCGTTCCAGGTCCGCATTGGTGGTGCCGGCCGCCATGCTTTCAACTTCGGCCAGTAAATCAGCGATGGTAGCGGAGTAAAAACTGATGGCATCGCGGGCAGTGGTCTGCTGGCTGGAAACTCTGTCGCGGATCGCGGAGAGGCCGACCAGCGCGACGTTGGCCTTTCTGATCCTTTCCTCCGTCTGAGAGCCGGCATAACCGGCGATTGATGCATCGATCGAATGGCTGTAGAGGGCAAGCCGGGCGTCAGTGGCCTGCCGTTGCACCTGCAGTTCGGAGCCGTATGTTTGTCCCTTGCTGCTGAGGAACAACGAGGACATTCCTCTTTCCCGCTGCAGTTCGTGGATCAGATCCCCAATCTGTGTTCCCAGCTTGGCCGTCGCTTCCATGGCCGCCAGACCGTGGGCGACATCATAATGGTCGCGCACATCCAGCCCGGCTTCTCCGATGAAGGCGAGAGAGGGAATCATCACCAACAATAGGATGCGCCAGCGGACCTTGAGGATATCAAGACGACGACCCAGCCGGTGAAATGACCATATCGTGTCCAGCGGAGCGCTCCTGGCGACCAATACGATTGATTATAAACAACTCTAGGATGTGTTGGCTGCGCTGGCAACTCTGGAATGTTGAATGCCTATAATGTATTTTCCGTAAAACGAGTTCGTTGGCAGAAATTCAGCGAAGCTAGTGTTCCGACACATTCAGATGATTCCGAAGTTCCACCCCACCCCGACCCCTCCCCATCAAGGGGAGGGCTGGGGTGGGGGAATTGATGGGATTCATGCGTTTGCGTCGGCAACACTAGCACCAGCTGCGTCTCGCTGGCATCGGGCTGCAATCGTCTTTGTCCGGAGAAACCTGTTCGGCGCCTTTCGATGATCGCCTCCGATCAACGAAGATGGTTTCACTCCAGCACAGTCTTCATCACCGAAAAGAGTTTCGAATTTTTCTCGAACCCGATACCGGGAATCGCGGGAAGGCCGATCTTTGGGATCTCAAAGCGGCAAGGAGTGTTTGAATCAACCGTGAAGATCCATATTTGTAAAAACAAAATCATAGATTGTTGATTTGTAAGAATTGTTATATTGACGGCATTAACACGCTTATCCTAACGTCAGAATAGTGATTGAGGGTTTGGGGACCGGAATTCACATATGCGGTGGTGGTGGGCGTTCGTAATACCGTTCATGTTGTGCCTGGTGTGTGCCGGTCCCGGTCAGGCGACGACTCCCAATGAATTGAAGGTCGCGGTCCGGGTCTTTGATTTCCTGACCGTTCCTCCGCGTGGTCCGACTCCGTTGGCGGTCATTTTCGACGGTCAGAACAAAGCCTCGCTGGAGGATGCCCTGGCGATCCAGGAGGGGCTCAAATCCGGAGTCAGTTCTGCAAAAGCCGAGCTGCTGCCTGTGCTTGTCGATGCCCGCCACCTCGACGAATTTCCGGATCTTCATGTTGGCGTTGTCGCGTTTGGTACGGGCGCGTATTTCGACCGAATCCTGGGTTACGCCATCAAAAATCATACGGTAACGATCTCATCGGATCCAAGCTGTATGCAGTCAGGCAAATGTACGGTCGGCATTGGCAGTTCCCCACGTGTCGAGGTCATTATCAATCGGGCCGTGGCGGCCTCTTGCGGTATCGAGTTTTCCGAAGCGTTTCGCATGATGGTCAGGGAATTCTGACATGAAGCGTATGCTTTTCGCCGCGGTATCGTTGTTTTCGCTTCCTCTGGCCGTTTCCGTCTCCGCCCAGGAATTCGATTATGGAAATTACGAGGCTCTTTTCGGAGAACCGGTGACGGTCAGCGCGACCGGAAAGCCCGAACGTGTCGCCGATTCGCCAGTTCTCATGGATCTCATTACCGCCGAGGACATCCGTCGGTCGGGAGCGCGTGACATACCGACACTGGTCCACCGGCTGGCCGGGGTCGATCTGGCGCATTCCGCGGCAGGCGTCGCCGACGTCGGCATCGGCGGATATATCCAGCCGTTGGTCAGCCGGGTGATGGTCCTGATCAACGGCCGACAGGTCTATTTTGATGCCTTTGGCGATGTGTTTTGGACGACTTTGCCGGTCGAGCTCGAGGAAATCCGGCAAATCGAAGTTATTCGTGGACCGCAAAGCGCCCTTTATGGCTTCAATGCCGTCGATGGGGTCATCAATATCGTAACCTTCGATCCCGTCGATGATCCGATCGACGCGGCGCGTGTCCGTGTCGGTAACCATGGTCGGCGTGACGAGGCAGCGACGACCACGCAGCGCCTGGCCGATGGCGTCGGTGTGCGGATGACGGCCGCCAACGATCATGTCGATGATTACGGCATGGTCTCAAAAGTGCCGGTAAACACTGCCTACAGCAAGGACCCCAACCGGCGTTCGGTTTCGTTTGACGCGGCGGCGAAACTTTCCGACGCCAGTCGTCTCAGTTTGGAGGCGTCGCATACGGACGTTTCCCAACGTCAGATCTATTCCAACCTATTCTTCGATCTTCGAATCAAGACAGAGGCGGTCAAAGGCGGATATTCCGCTGACACCGGTATCGGCCGGTTGAGCGCGACGGCGTCTTATAGCGATGTCGATATGCCTTGGGTGCAGGCGCAGCCCTTTGGTGCCTTCCATCTCAATGATCGAACAGCCGAACTGCAGGCTTCCGACCTCTTCAAACTGGGGGCAGACGACAGTTTCCGCGTGGGCTTGGATGGCCGGCAGGGCAAGATCGATGCTCCCGGCGTCCTCAGCGGTACACTGACCGGAAATCTGGCTGCCGGTTCCTTGATGTGGGAGCACCAGTTGTCGTCGGAGTTGTCCACCGTCAACGCCGTGCGATACGACTATTTCAAGTTGGGCCGCAGTGGTTCGAGCCCCGCCTACGACATTTTCACCAACGCCGATTTCGATCGTTCCAATCAGGGCGTGAGCGTCAATTCCTCGCTTCTTGACCAAGTGGCGGAAGACGACAAGCTGCGGCTGTCTTTCTCTCGTGGGCTGAAATTGCCGTCGCTCGCCAATTTCGGCGAGCTTGGCCGATATCAAGCCAGCTACTCCGGCCTCTATTTTTTCGGCAATCCGGATCTCCGGGCCTCGGCAGTCTATGGGTATCAGGCCGGATGGGATCATCAGTTCCGCGACCTTGGCGCGACGGCGCGGATGACCGTGTTTCACGACATGACCATGAGCCATATCGGCACGGTCTACAAACAGGTCGGCAACAGCCTGGCGCAGTTGATCGAGATGACCACTGGTTCCGTCACCAACGGCCTGGAGCTCGGTTTGGAGCACAAGGCACGCGAGGGATGGAACTGGGGCGGCAACTATACCTATCAACGCCTGCATGAGCATCATGACTGGGGACTGCGCAACGCAACGCCGGTCAACAAGCTCAATGCCAATATCGGCTACGGCTGGGGCGAATGGGAGGCCGATCTCTATGGCTCTTATACCTCGGCGACCAAAGGCATGCTGATCACCTCGACCGTTCCTCTGCGCTCGCAGGTCGTCGAGATCAAGGGCTTCACCACGCTGTCGCCGCGGATCGCCTGGCGCCCGATCGAGCCCTTGTCCATCGAACTCACGGCTGAAAATCTGTGGCCTTATCAAGACACGGTGCCGCAGAAAATGGAAACCAGCTACTATTTGACCGTCAAGGTGAGTTATTGAGGCTGGATTAGGACTTGCGGAGACCGGCGAGGAATGTCTGGACTTCGTTGGTCAGGCGATCGGCCTGTTCGGACAAGGTCCGCGACGACTCCAGTACACCGGTAGACGTCTGTCCGACTTCCGTGGTCGAGTGACTAAGGTCCTGAAGATTGTTCGTCACATTTTGGGTGCCGTGCGCCGCCTCGGAGATGTTGCGGGCGATTTCCCGTGTCGCCGCATGCTGTTCCTCGACCGCGGCTGCGATGGCGGTCGAGATCTGGTTGAGCCGCTCGATCGTCTCGCTGATGCCTGAAATCGCAGAGGTTGCCTCTCCGGTTGCCTTTTGCACCGCCTCAATTTGCGCGACGATTTCCTCCGTCGCGTGTGCGGTCTGGGTCGCCAGGTGTTTCACTTCATTGGCGACGACGGCGAAGCCTTTTCCTGCGTCCCCGGCGCGCGCCGCCTCAATGGTGGCGTTCAATGCCAAGAGATTGGTCTGGCTCGCAATATCATTGATCAATTGGACGACGGTACTGATGTGTTGGGCCGACTCGGCTAACTCCAGAACCATTGCCGTAGTGTGCTTGGCCTCGTCGACGGCGGTTGTCGACGTCTCGGAAGCCTGGGCGACCTGCCGACTGATTTCCTGGATCGACGCAGACATCTCTTCCGTCGCCGACGAGACCGTCTGGACATTGACAGCTGTCTGCTGCGCCGTAGCCGTAACCGAGCCAGCCTGTGAAGAGGCGTTACCGGCCAGGTTGGACAGGGATCCTGCCGCCTGATGGAGATCGCTAGCCGACGCGGTGATCGTTTCTGCCACCAGCTTGATGGTGCTTTCCAAAGAGTCGGCCAGTTGCAGAACCGCTTGGCGTCGTTCTTCGGCCATCTTCTCTTCGAGGAGTTTGGCGTCTGCTTCGAGTTTACGGGTCCGCAGGGCATTGTCCCTAAGGAGGGACACCGCACCGGCCATCTGGCCGATCTCGTCCTGGCGGCCGAGACCCGGAATGTCGATGGACAGGGAGCCGTCGGCCACCTGCAGTAGAGCGGACTGGACCTTGCTGAGGGCGGCAAAGCTGACCCGAAGCGCCAGAACCAGCGGGATCGTCAACAGGACGGTAAGAACCGCGGCGAGAAAAATGATGTTGTTACTGAGCGCGTTGACGACCTTTTGAAATTCGCTTTTGGGCAAACCAACAAACAGGATGCCGATCACCGTCCCGGACTTGTCGATGATGGGATCATAGCGGGTGTAATAGCTCTGCCCGAGAATGTCAGCTTGACCGAAAAAGGACTGCCGTTGGTTGAAAATCGTGTCATGGACAGGGCCGGCGGCCAATTTTGTGCCGACCACGCGGTTGCCGTCGGGATTTTTGATGTTGGTGGCAATTCGCTGATCGCCAAGAAAAATGGTGGCGGTTCCGCCGACCAAGTCGCGGATGTGATCGACCACCGCATCGTTGTTGTTGAGCTGTGTGGTGCCGGCCAGCAGCTTGCCGTCATGAACAGAGAAATCGGACCCCTGGCCGCGCAAAACGTCCCAGGCGACTGCCATGTTGACATTTTGACGTTCCAAGGCTTGTCGTTCCATCGCTGCTCGCAGGTCGAACACCACCATGGCGGTAATGGCGGCAGCCAGCAAAACCAGCGAGCCGACGCTAAGAAATGCCAGCTTTCCGGTCAGGTTAAGGCGAAGAACACGATACATTGTTGCTGCTCCAGGCTCGGTTTGGAGATGACACGATTCACAAGGCGGGCTGGTAGAAAATGCCCAAGACCTCCCTCACCAGTTGATTTTTGTCTCTTGCAAATAATCTATTAATATTCTTTATGGTTTTGTTCAGCTTTTATGGGCTGATAATATTAACTCATCGATAAGTTGCACCATAATTAGGCGATACTTTTCTTACAATAAGTTATTTTATTTGAAATGTGAAGTAACCGGATATGGCCGGTACCTTGTGCAACCGAACCCAAAAGAGGGGAGGCTTTGTCGGGTGACGGCGGGCGGTGGGTTGCCAGTCCCCATGGTGGTTGACAAAAAAGGCAAAAACACATCGTGACCGAAAAACAGGCCGGTGATTACGAGAACAATCGTAAATATATTATGTCCACCGTTTCGGATGTCACTATCTCGGGAGCGATAGAGCTGGATGACGGGGGGCTTCCTTCGCCGCTCGTGGCGCGGGCATCAGAAACGGTACGATCTGTCCGAGATGCGACGGGGAATCGGCGATGTCCGCCGGAGAGAGACCCGGATCGGGTCTCTGGGGAAAATGCAGATCTTGATGGTGTGTCTTGTTGAACTGGGTTGTTAAGCGGCCAAGCCGTCGTTGACGCCTTCCGAGGCTTCCAGATCGCAGTTGCTGAACTCTGCCGTCGTCAGTTGGCAGTCCTCGAATTGTGCGGCCGAGAGATCGCAATCGCGAAAGTGGCTTTCGGAAAAGTCACAGCGGATAAAACGCGCCTTGAACAGATTGGCTTTAAGAAAATTGAGACGGGACAGGCGGCAATCGACGAATAGAGCGCTTTCCAGATTGTCTGGCATGGTCGCTCCGGTAAAGTCGCACTTGAGAAAAGTGCCGTCCTTCATATCCGGCAACGGTGTTCCGGACAGAACAACGTTTTCGACCGTCGTTAGAGATAGTGTTTGAAAATCTGTTACATGCTCGACCACCGATTCTATCGATTTGAGTCTGAACATTTATTTTCTCGCTCCAGTTTCCAATGAAGCGAAAAATAGTCTACCGGGCGAGAATCGTAAACGGCTTAGTCTTCATGCCATCAAAAGTTCATGCGCGGAGTGGTATGATGACCATTCCTTTAAATATAGATCAAATTTGTTAGTGTTTTAAAAAAATCCAGCCTGCGGGGCATCTATGCGATGCCTTCGCCTCCGGCTTCGGCGGGCCGGACGGGCACGTTCCATTCGTGCCCCGAGAGGCAGGTGCACTCACGCGCGCTCGCCTCTCGGGGAGAATCTCCGTTTTCTCAGTGGCTCAGCCCGGCTGATAGCATCAGCTTTGAGCGAGCGCTTTCGCCACGACCATGCGGACCCAGGCGGCGCGCGACAGGCCAAGAGCGTCGGCATTGCTGTCGATTTGCGTCAACTGAGAATCCTCGAAACGGATGAGCACCGGCTCCTTCTTCTTGTCCTTCTTTTTCTTTCCCTTGTCTTTTGATTTGTCTTTTATCTTTTCTTTTGATTTTTTTTCTTTTTCGACTGGCGCGGAATCTGGCGTCACAGTCTGTATTTTTTCCGCTTTGATCTTGTTCTTCTTTTCTTTCGGGGCGGCAACTTCCGGCGGATGCGCGGCTTCCGCCTTGGCGCGATGATCGGCGGCTTGAATGAACGCTTCAGCGATGGAGTCCCGCTCAACTTTCGTCGTTGCGGGACGAGATGGTTTTTTGGTGATGGTCATGGGATGGGGGCTCCTTGGTTGGTCGCGGAATGGGGGCAAAGAACATCCAGCCGATCTGCCAGTCGCTCCAGTTCGAGACAGGCTTTGGGGTCAGGCTGGGTGGCTTCGAGAACCGACAGGCCGATGGCATTGCAGTTGGGAAAGGCTTTGCGTCGGCCAATCGGACTGTCGAGAAAAATAATCTCGCTGTTTTCCGCCAGCGCTTCGGCGGCGGCGACGTTGTCGTGTCCTTGCGGATCGGCGCAGTTGATGATGGCGAACGCCTGCAGTTTCGGATTGATCATGCGGGCCTCGCCAACGAGAGTGGCGACTTTGTCGAGCGTCCAGACGTCGAAGCTGCGAGGCTGGAATGGAACGATGGCGACATCGGCCAACGTCAGGGCCGCTCGTAACGCCGAGGTATCTCGGCCGCCGGCATCGATGACAACGTCATCGAATCTATCCTTCAAAGTCTGAACCTGGGATCTGACCGTCGCTCCTCTCGTCAACTGGACCAGTGTGAAGCCAGTGTGTCCCAACCGATCGGCGCGGAGGCATGAAAAATCAGAAGCTGTTCCCTGCTCGTCGGCGTCGACCAGCAGAACGTCATGATGGCGCCTGACCACCCTTTCGACAGCCAGATTAACCGCCAGGGTTGTCTTGCCGACGCCGCCCTTGGTTTGGGCGAAGGCGATGATCATTAGTTATGTCCTGAGAAAATATCATCGGATAATATATATCGAAGCGATATCGCTTTCAAGAGAATCTCGCGGGCATAAGCGGTTTTGACGGTGACGGTTCTCGCGGACTTCTAATCGGCGGCGACCAATGCCGCCGTGGCGGCGGCCAACGCCGCGACGACGTCTTTGGGGGCGGCTTTGATCTGCAAACCCCGCTGTCCGCCGTTAATGACCATGAACGGTAATTCGAGAGCCGACGCGTCGACAAAACAGCGCAGGCGCTTTTTTTGTCCAAGTGGGCTGATCCCGCCGACATGGTAGCCGCTGATACGTTCGGCATCGGCCGGACGCAGCATGGCCGCCGATTTTTTGCCGGCCACGGCGGCCAGAGCTTTCATGCTCAATTCGCGGTCAGAGGGAAGCAGGGCGACACAGACTTCGTCTCCGGCGGTCACCATCAACGTCTTGAACACCATCGATGCCGGCACTCCCAGTGCCTCCGCGGCCTGCAAGCCGATCGACGGGGCGTCCGGATCGTAGATATATTCCAGGAGTTCAAACGGTTTTCCGGCTTTCTCCATGGCCATGGTGGCCCGTGTCTTCTTGCTCATGATCCTCTCTCGCTCGACCGCGATGACAGCCGGCCGTATTAAACGGCTGTCGACGGGAGGCGGCAAGCTGCCTGTGGCAAGAGATTTACATGTTGGCCGCAAGATCAATGGGCGTGGCCGCGTTCGGCAACAAAACTGCTGATTCCGGAGGAAGCCGCCCACCCATTCCGGAATGATCTCGCCCACCGATTCCGGGATGAAGCCGCCCGGGTCGGGACGTCTCTGCTGGCTGTGATTACGGTCCTTCTTTTGGCTTTTGCTGAGGAAGGGTCGGATGCCAGCGGAGAGGACGACGATGCGTCATGTGCGCGAGATACTGA
>JARLJB010000402.1 GCA_031291415.1 Telmatospirillum sp. | reverse complement strand
GCGCCACAACCAGAAGGGTGGCCGGAATGCGATCGGAATCGATGGCCGGAATCAAATCGGAATGGGTGGCCGGATTGGCGTCGGAATCAGTGGCCGGAATCAAATCGGATTAGGTGGCCGGAATGAATCGGATTTCGCAATGACACTTGCGCAACAACGCCATATCCCAAACATCGGACCAGCACTGCGTCAGTGACTGGCCCCGCGCATTTCGCGCGGGCAGACGAACCGTCCTTGGCCAGGGTGGAAGCGCATTTGAACGAAATCGCCGTCGTCTGACGCGGGCCGTCTGTCGCCACCGATAGGCCGGTTGGAACCGGCCTATCGAGACGCCTGTGTTCGTCAGGATTTAATCGGGCAGCTTTGGCGGGCGAACAGCTTCCAGGTTTTGCCTTCCTTCCGCCACACCTGCATCACCTTGATGTAGGATCGCCCGGTCGAGCCATCCGGCATGATGTCGGCGCCTTCCCAGGTATGCCGCACAAGGGCGTTGTTGCCGACGATCAGGATCGTCACATCCGAAAAGGTTAACGACCGATAGTTGTCCTTGCCGGCCAGATCGGCGACGAACTCGGCCTTGTTCTGGACCTTGTGCCCATCCGAATGAGCGTAGATCACCTTGTCATGGAGGAGAGCGTTCAGCGTCTTGCTGTCACCCTTTATGATGGCCATGCGCAACGATTCCAGCGCTTTTCCGACGGCCGTCTCATCGGCGGCGGGCTGTGCCGCCTCGGCCATCGGCGCTATCGCCGGCATAAAGGCGGCGGCACCCATGGTGGCCAGTAAAACCCGTCGAGAACAGTTCGATTGAGGCTTGGACATTGGACGGTTTCCTCTTTTGTTCATCAGTAGTTTTCGTCGCTGCCGTATCTTTCTTGCAAAGATTCCAGAATGTGCCGAACGCTTTGCCGTATTACGACATCGCCCGAAAACTATACGATCGACAATTTGCTGTGTCGAGTTAGCTTTGATAACAAGTCATCCCGCCAGCGGCGAGGCGAGCGCAGAGCCAAGGGGGCTCTACGGCTGTCAAGTCATCGGCCTGCCGGTATAAAATTGATAGCGGCTCGTTTCGAGACGAAAAGAGCCGCTATCGAATCCTCGGTAATGGCGTGTCTTCTCAATACGTGCCCGGACGCAGCTGAACCTTAGGCTCTGGAGCGATTATTTCGCCCCAGAGCCTAAGCCTTGCGAACCCGGGCGATGAACTGATCAACCGCGTTGCCCAACGTTTCCGATTGCCTCGACAATTCGGTGGCCGCCTCAAGCACATGGCTGGCTCCAGCTCCGGTTTCGCCGGCCGCCTGCGTCACGCCGGTAATGTTCTGCGACACTTCCTGGGTGCCGGCTGCCGCCTGCTCCACGTTGCGCGCGATTTCGTTGGTTGCCGCTCCTTGTTCCTCGACCGCCGAGGCGATCGCCGACGAGATCTGATTGATCTCGGCAATCGTCGTGGTGATCGCCTGGATGGCCGCCACGGCCTCGCCCGTCGCCGCTTGTACACCGGCGACATGTTGCGAGATCTCATCGGTAGCCTTCGCCGTCTGATTGGCCAGATTTTTCACTTCGCCGGCCACCACGGCAAAACCCTTCCCGGCGTCGCCAGCGCGGGCCGCTTCGATGGTGGCGTTGAGGGCCAGCAGATTTGTCTGACTCGCGATGTCGTGGATCAGTTTGACGACATTGCCGATCAGATCGGCAGAATTGGCCAGACCGCTGACGATCTCGTTGGTCTTTGCCGCCTGTGCCACAGCATTGCTGGACACTCCGGCCGCGGAATTGACTTGACGGCTGATCTCCCGGATCGACGAACTGAGCTCTTCGGCCGCCGAGGCCACCGTCTGTACATTGCTGCTCGCCTCTTCGGAGGCGGCGGCGACGACCGTCGCCTGCTGGCTGGCTTGTTCCGCCACCGCCGACAAGGATTGGGCGGTGCCCTGCATCTCGGTGGCGGCGGAAGCCACGGTCTGCACGACGCCCTTGACGGTCTGTTCGAATTGATCGGCCAAAGCCTGCATGGCATTGTGGCTGTCGGCTTCCGCCCGCCTTTTCGACTGCTCCTGCTCCAGACGCAGTGTGGTGGCTTCGCGCGCCCCATCGCGCAAGATTGAGATGGAGCGTCCCAAAAGACCGATCTCGTCCTTGCGATCCGTATTGGTTACGTCGGCGGTGAAATCATTGTGGGCCAGTCGATCGGTCACCACCGTCAGGTGGGCCAAAGGCCGGGCAATATCACGGGCGAGTAACAGCAATCCGAGTGCGGTCAGGACGGTGATCGTCAGCACGATGCCGCCCAGACGCCAAGCGGCTGCGCGGAACTGCACATCGACGTCGTCGACAAAAATGCTGGTGGTGACAATCCAATTCCAGGGACTGAAACCTGTCGCGTAGGCAATCTTATCAAGGGGCACGGTCGAGCCGGCTTTTGGGAATGGATAGAATACGGCACCGCCGCCCTTGCGCTCCTCCGCGATAAACCCATTGACGATTCTCGCGAGGTCCGGATTCTTTCCGTCGATTTGGCTGGTGCCTTCAAACTCTGGTCGGACGGGCTGCAAAACGTTAATGCCCTCACGGGTCACGATCGTGAAATAGTCGTTGCTGCCGTAACGCGTGGAGCGGAGTTGCTCTTTGGCCAACTTCTGCGCCGTGGCTTGGTCGAATTCACCTTTGGCGGCTCGGTCAGCGAAACTGGCGATAATGCTGCGGGCCGTTTCCGTCTGGTTGCGCAGCAACAGTATGCGGTCTTCGATCATCGTGGAGCGAAGAGACTGAAGAGCGCAAATCACCACAAAGACCATAGCGGTAAAGGTCGCCAATGACACGATGAGCAGCTTGCTTGATATTCTAAGGTTCCTAATCACTTTTCCCTCCTTTGGACCTGTTGCGCGATAAATGCCGCAACAGCCCGCTTTCCACCTGAGCCAGCAGAAACCGGGGGCAGGCGTCTGGAAGAACTACGGATCTGGAGCGGTAATGCAGCCCCGGACCATTAGGACAAAAGGAAGGATGCCCGGCACAGGCGGATACCCCTCTATCTACCTAGGGTTATCACGTTCGATATGGAAGAGTGATCCCCAAATGGGGAATGTAAATTATGCGACAATACGCGAAGATTCCGAACCGCACTGAGTTCGGGTCGCATCCATCGAATGTTTACGTCCGGGTGGGTCTCACAACCCCCGGAACAGATTTCCCAACCGGCTGCGAATCAATGACACCGCCGACGCGACGTCCTGCGCGGCATCCGCCGCCTCGGAGCCGATGCCCCCGGCACCCAGCAGGTCCAGATGGCTGCTGATGAACGCAGGGAAGTCGCCAGTTACGGTGGTGGCCGGCAGATGGGCCGCCAGTTCCGCCAGGCCGCGCTGCTGGTTGTTCAACGGCTCGGCTTGCGCGGCGGCCACCTCGGCCGGGCTGGCGGCATAGGAAAGCGGCGTCACCGACAAAGGGCCGACATTGGTGGGTTCGGGAAGCGTCAGAATTGCCGCGAGGTCCGGCGCCCCCTTGTCCCTGTTGGTCAGCGGTCCACCCAGCCCGAACCGGGTCCGGAGCGTGGCGATAATGGATGTGTGATCGTAAGGCGCGCTGCCCGGCGGGGCACGCAGTATCGATCCGGCCGGCACGAACGGCGAAACGATGACGGCGGGAACACGGACGCCGTAGCGGTCGAAATTGAACGGCACGGTGGGTCCGGGACCGGGTGGAACGGCCGGTGGCGGCGGCACATGGTCGTAACAGCCGCCATGCTCGTCATAGGTGATGACCAGCAGCGTCCTGGCCCAATTCGGACCGCTGCGCAGGCAATTGTAGACATCGGCGGTCAACTGTTCGCCCAGGGTGACCACATGCGGCGGATGCTGGTCATTGGGAAGCGACACATCGGAAAAATAACGCGGCTCGATGAAGGAATAGGCTGGTAATTCGCCAGTCTTGGCATCGTGGCGAAATTCGTCATAGAACCGAAAGTGATCGGCCAGAAGCCACAGCTTCGACAGCGTCAGGGATTGCGGGATGTCATGAAAATATATCTTCCATGGCTGTCCGGCGCCATCAAGACGATTGAAGATCGTTTCCATGTCATAGGGGAAGTGCGGCGGTGAGTTATTTTCGTAACCATTTGCCGTTGCCGTATGCACGAAGAAACGATTGGGCCAGGTCTGACAGGGGGCGGACGCATACCAGTGGTCGCAAACCGCGAATTGCCGGGCAAGTTCGCTGATCACCGGCACTTGCTCCGGCGTGAAGTAATGCATCACCGCGTCGGCCCGAGAGGTCGCCCCTGCCCCGTCGCCCTGCATGAGATAATTCCGCACGAAGCCCGACATCGTCGGAACTGGTGTCGGAACCGGCGGTGTGGATGTTCCGAACAGTTGCATGTTGATGTCGGTAAACAATTCGCCGGGATCTGGATCGGGGATCGACATCGTCGCGTCGTCCGTGCCCGGCGCGTTCCAGACCGGAATCGGGACACCGGACGGGTCGGGATTCTGTTCGGCTCCAGTCAAACCCGCGAACCTGTCCGACGGCGGATAGAGCTTGCCCAACAGACAATCGAACGACCGGTTTTCCAACATAAGGACGACGATATGGTCAATGTCCGCCAGAGCCATGATGAGGTTCTCCCTTCCACATGCGCATGCCAGGCCTCGAAAACGCCGGGCGGCGGGGCAATAGGTCGCGATTTATCGCTGTTGGACATCAGCCTTTATCGGGCCGCTCGGACGCCCGAGGCCGGCGAACGGCTGACCGCATCCTTCTTTTTAGTTGATCACCAACACGACAAAATTCCATCATTGCCGATTGTCATAATACCAACCTGCGTGGGCACCGCCCGCTTGGCCGCCGCCGGGGTGGCGGCTGATACCAGCGAACGAGTCATATCAAAGGTTCGCCGGCATTAAACCGCCTGAATGGCTGTCAGGGCGATGGTGTAGACGATGTCGTCGACCAGGGCGCCGCGCGACAGATCGTTGACCGGCTTTCGCAAGCCCTGCAGCATCGGCCCGACGCTGACCAGATTGGCCGAGCGCTGCACCGCCTTGTAGGTGGTGTTGCCG
>JARLJB010000401.1 GCA_031291415.1 Telmatospirillum sp. | reverse complement strand
GTGTCACGCAATCGTCATGTTTTGTTGCAATGGCGTGGCGCGACACACCCGACACGGCACTTTAGCCGTTTCACCCCGCCAGCGTATCATACCGAAAGTTCAAGGCACCGGACATGACGCGAAGTTCCAACCCGACGTCCTGTGAGGGCGACAGTTGCGCGATGACCGCAGCCTCGTTTGCAGCAGGACGCGCCGCGCCCGTGCCGATGGCAAGCTTTCGCCAGGGGGGCTCTGCGCGCGTAGCGTAAGCGACGACCGGGTCCGGGGGCATCGCGCAGGCTGTTGCGGCGATGGCATACCAAGGATCCCGATGATGCGTTTCATATCGACTGCCGGCCTTTCCGGCGCCCGCTGGCTCGCGCCGCTTGCCTTGGTGGCGATGCCGGCATTGGCACACGCCGACGAGCCCGCACCGACGGACGCGCAAGCCTGGGCCATCCACGGCCAGACGACGTTTACCGTGCAGGGAACGCCCGGTTTTCGCTCTCCTTTTACCGGGGGGAACAGCCTGACGCCCCATCAGGCGCAGGAAACCTGGGACGTCACGCTCTATGCCGGGGTACGGCCGTGGCGGGGGGCCGAAATCTGGGTCAATCCCGAAATCGACCAGGGCTTTGGCCTGTCGGATACCTTGGGCGTCGCCGGTTTTCCCAGCGCCGAGGCCTACAAAGTCGGCAAGGCCAATCCCTATTTCAAGCTGCCCCGCCTGTTTCTGCGCCAGACGATCGACTTGGGCGGCGATAGCGCGAAAGTCGATGCCGCCGCCAACCAGTTGCGCGGGCATCAGACATCAGACCGTCTGGTGCTGACTCTGGGCAAATTTGGCGTTGTCGATGTTTTCGACACCAATGCCTATGCCCACGATCCGCGCGGCGATTTCCTCAACTGGTCGCTGATCGACGCGGGCTCGTTCGACTATGCCGCAAACGCCTGGGGCTTTACTTTTGGCGGCACGGCAGAGCTTTACAAAGGCGCCTGGACGCTGCGCACCGGGCTGTTCGACTTGTCCAAAGTCCCAAACCAGCCTTCGCTCGAAACCGGCTTTCAGCAATATCAGATCGTCGGCGAAGTCGAACATCGCCACACGATCGCCGGACATCCCGGCGCGATCCGCCTTGGTGGCTTTTTCACCCGAGGCAAGCTTGCGCTGTTGCGCGACATGATCGCCGCGCATGATCAGACCGGCGTCATGCCCGACAACGCCTCGCAGCGGCGGATGAACGATCATGGCGGCGGCTATGTCAACGTCGAACAGGAAATCAGCAAGACGCTGGGCGTGTTCGCGCGC
>JARLJB010000400.1 GCA_031291415.1 Telmatospirillum sp. | reverse complement strand
GGTGATGGTGCTGGCCCCGTTGAAGACCAGATAGGACTCGCCGCTCACCGTGATCGACTGGTTATCGGAGGTGTCGGTGATCGTCGTGCCGCCGCTGCTGTCGACCTGGAGGGTATATTGGCTGCGCGGCCCATCCAGCACCACCGCGTCGTAGCCGCCCGTGAAGCTGGCGTTCTGGAAACCGACGACACTGTCGCTGGTGCTGCTTCCCGTGCCGCCGGCGACAAAGCTGTTGATCCCGCCGCTGCCCCGGCCGGAAGCGTCCTGCTGAATGGTAAAGGTGGCGACAGCGGAGGTAACGCCGGGGACACTGATCGCATAATTTCCGGTGATGTCGTGGAGCACGGCCGCATCGCTCGACAGTTGCGCCGCCGTCAGCGAGAGCACCGGCGTGCCACCATCACTAAAGATGATGGAGGAAATTTTTCCTACCGCGGCGGCCACCTGCAAAGCATTGAGGTTGCTGGTTACATCCGCAGCGCTGTCGGTAATCGTAATCGCCGCATTGATTGTTCCTGCCTGATAAGCAGAAATCGCCCCAATCGTGCTATAGGTCGAAATCGTTAAAGAACTCGAATTATCGATGGCGACATCCCCATTTACACTTGCTATATCAGACATTGATACTTCAAATTTTTCGTTATAATTCATTAAATATGTTGATGACCACGTTCCCCATGGGTTTCGAACGACGAAATCGCCTGCGGACGCGTCATAAGCAACGATGGCAAAACAATGGTTATTGACCAAATTGGTTTTGCCAGAGCTATCCGTTGTTGATCCTTCGCTGTCGAGCAGGAGATCGTCGCCGCTTGCCAAGGCATCAATAAACAATTGTTTATATGAACCCCAATTAGGGTTACTTGAATAATAATATTTTACTTGGGAATTTGTGAATGATTTCAAAACAATATCATCGTAATTTCCACCAATATTTAAATAAGAATTGACAACATCATGACCGAGTTGTCCTGTTTCGTTTATCTGAACATAGGCTTTTTCTATAATATCAGACCACAAACTGTCATTCGTCGCATATGCGTTATTAAATACAAGTTGTCCGTTTGCGGTGACTGGTAATTGGTTGTTGACGGTTACCCATGTTGCTTGGCCATTGATGTAGAAACGGACATCGTATGTCCCGTTTCCGTTATCTAAAATCATGGATCCAAGCATGTTTGGGTGATTATTTACCATGTCGATCATGGCAGAACATACGACGCAGTCACTGACTTCCCCCTGCGCGACATCGTTAATCGATGGCATTCCGGAAGGGCCGAAGAGTGACAGAGAGAACGTCTTATAGGTAGGAAAGACAGCCGCCTCACCTGCCCCGTCCCAGTTCGCGGGTAAGTTTGCGCTGGGTAAATCGGTGCCGAGCAGCCACTTCCCAATCAACTCATTCATTTGGGTGGATGTCGAACCGACCTGTAGGTTTCCCAGCATAACCGGGGCCACGCCACCGCCTGTCCAAAAGTAATTGACGAAATTATTATCCACCAGTTGTTTCATCTCAGAAACAACATAGGATGGCGTATATATGCCAACATTAAGATTGGTTACAATGGTCTGTAAATCGTTGAATTCATTAGTCGTCAAGGCCCCCTTGTTAGCGACGTTTTCAAAAAATTGAACAGCGCCCAGATAAGAAAAGGATCCAGTCGAAATTAAACTCGAAAAATCAGATTTAATTCCCGAGTCACTGAGGGTATTGACCCAACTTGGCGTTGTCATAATCGACATTTCCCATATGGACGGCCGACCGCCCCTTTCGATGCACCGGGGAAACCGGGGCCGGAGTGCAAAAGCCCGCGTGCGCTTAGCCCGCTCATGCCAGATCCGCGACGGTCAGACTGGCCGGCAGCACGCCGATCAGGGTGGCGACATGGGTCAGCTCGTTGGCATTGGCCGCGTGGCTGCCGCTGTTGTCGATCTTGAACGACCACAGCTCGGTGCTGTTGCCGCTGTCGGTGCCGATGAACACCACATGTTCGCCAAGCGCCCCGCTGCTGGCGTTGCCGGTGAGGTCGGCGACCAGATAGGCCTTGTTGGCGGCGCTCACCACTTCGGCGGTGGTGCCGTTGCCGATGCTGCCGATAGTGACGAAGATCGCCTGGGCGGCGCTGGTCGTGCCGAACGACAGCGTGGCCCCGTTGACTGCGGTGTGCGTCCCGTCGAGGATCGTCGTGCCGGTCGAGGCGACCGTGCCGCTGACCGCGACGATCGTTCCCTTGCCCGGCGTGAAGCCGACCACATGGGTGTCGATGCCGCCCGACAGGGACAGCGTATCGCTGCCGCCGTTCAGCAGATAGATCGTGTTGGAATGGCCGGTGACCGTGACACTGTCATTGGCGGTGCTGTCGCAGATCGTGTTGTAATTTCCCGC
>JARLJB010000065.1 GCA_031291415.1 Telmatospirillum sp. | reverse complement strand
TTAGGTGGCACCGGCGTCTCTGCCGGTGTGCCGGCGGTGCCGGCAAGCAAAAAGATCTCGGCAGCATTTCTTGCCGCTTTGGGCGGCAACACCGGCAGAGACGCCGGTGCCACCGAAGCTTAAGTCAGCGCCGATGCGCGCAAGCGGGAATGACGAAGTGATTCATTTGTCTCTGCGGAACGCTTAAGGATCCGCGTGGCGGTCAGCGTTCCACCAACGGCGCCGGCGCCACCCACCAATTCGGATGCGCCGCCGTCAACCGCGCCGCCGCCGCTTCGGCCGACCCCTCGTCGGCGAACAGGCCAAAACAGGTGGCGCCGCTGCCCGACATCCGCGACAGCAGGCAATCCGCCTCGGCGCCGATCGCCGCCAGAACGTCGCCGATCACCGGCGCCAGACCGATCGCCGGTTCCGCCAGATCATTGCGGCGGCGTTTGAGCGCGGCGGCCAAGTCATAAACATCGCGCAGCGTCTCGACGAGAGGCGCCGGCGCCGAAAAATCCCCGTGCCGGGCCTTGAAGACGGCCGGGGTCGAGACCCCGACGCGCGGATTGACCAGAACCAGCCAAGCTGGCGGCAAGGCAACCGCCGGCGACAGGATTTCGCCGATGCCGGCCATCTGGGTCGGCCGCCCGGCCAGACAGACCGGCAAATCGGCGCCCAAAGACAGACCGATACGCGAGAGCAGGGTCTCGTCGGGAGCAATGTTCCAGAAACGGCACAAGGCGCGCAATGCCGCCGCACCGTCGGCCGATCCGCCGCCGATGCCCGCCGCCACCGGCAGGCGCTTGGTCAGAGTGATGGCCGCCGCCGGCGCCACACCGGAGGCTTCGGCCAAACCGCGAGCCGCCTTCAACACCACATTGTCCGGCGTGCCGGTCAACAATGGCGCCATCGGACCATCGATTGTCAGCGACAGCGTCGCCGACGGGCGAATCGTGATGGTGTCGCCGACCCCGGCGAAAACGACCAGACTGTCCAGCAGATGATAACCGTCGGGCCGCCGGCCGACGACCTGCAGGTAGAGATTGACCTTGGCTGGGGCGAAAACGTCGACCGCGAGGCCGGCGCCGGCGGGCGAAACCATTGTCTCTGTCATGGCACCGTGGCGTTTTTGTCGGGCGAAGCCGCGGTCCCTTGCGGAACGACGGTCAGTTTGCTTTCGATCTGTTGCTTGAGCTCCGGCTCGGGATCGAAGGTCAAGGCGCGCTGCCATTGGAATCGGGCCTCGTCCTCGCGACCAACCTTCCACAGGGCATCGCCCAAATGGTCGTTGATCGAGGCGTCTTCCGGGTGCAACTCGACCGCCTGCTCCAGAACCTCGACGGCTTTGCCGAAGTCGCCGGACCGGTAAAAGGCCCAACCGAGACTGTCGATGATGTACCCGTCCTTCGGAAGCTGGGCCACCGCCTTCTCGATCATTTGGCGACCGGCCTCGATATTGACGCCCTGCTCGATCCAACTGTAGCCCAGATAATTGAGCACATGCGGCTCGTCCGGCTCAAGCTCGAGCGCCCGCAGAAAATCGCTTTCGGCGCGGGTCCACTGTTTGCTGCGTTCGAGCGCGATGCCCCGCGAATAGTAGATGCCCCAGTGTTCCCGCCGGGCCGGACCGAGATTGGCCAAGGCGCGATCATAGGCTGCCACCGCCTCGCTCCACCGCTTGTGCCGGCGCAGCACGTCACCCAGGGTCACCAGCGCCTCCGGCCGATCGGCATGCTGGTCGGCCAACCGCTCCAGCGTCCGGATGGCGGCATCGACCTCGTCGAGGTCGTCATCGTTGGCGGCGATACGAAGTTGCGCCGACCAATAGACCGACGACGACGAACTGATCTGTTCGAACACCGCATTCGCTTCGCGCAGGCGTCCCAATCCTTGCAGCAGATCGGCGACCATCACCTGGGCCAGTGGGAAATCGGGCTGTAGATCCACGGCCATGCGCGCAAAGATCAGGGCCAGTTCCGAAGCCCGTCCCTGGCGCAGCGATCCGGCCGTATCGAACAAGGCTTCAGCCATGCCGGCCCGCGCCGAATCGATCGTGCGGGCGCCGCTCGCCTTGTCGTTCAGCATGGTGCCTTCCGGATGCTCCTGCCGGTAGCGGTTGATCAGCTCGATCGCCTTGTCGTTCTGTCCGATCCGCCGGTAAAAGCCGATCGCCGCCTCGGTTGTCCGCAAGGTCGAACCGCCCGAGCCGGCCAGCGTGCTCCGGTAATAGCGCTCAGCATCCTTTGGCCGATCCGCCAGATCGTTGATCAGGGCGGCATGAAAATCGTGCAGGGTGGCAAAATTGCTGTTTTGCGCCAGTGGCGCCAGCGCTTCGAGCGCCGCGTCGATCCGGCCCTGGCCGGCCTTGGCCCAACTCGACATCAACGGAATCATAAAGGTGTTGAGGCCTCGATTGGGCAAATGGGTCACCGTGTCCTCGACCGCCCCCCAGTTTCCCGCCTTGGCCTGTTGCTCGGCGACCAGAAGAGCCGCGATCGCCGCCTCTCCGTCATAGGTCAGCAGTCGCTTGGCGACGGCACCGGCTTCCTCCAGCCGACCGTTGGCGGCAAGCGAGAGATAGGTCCGCTGCAATAGCTCGGTGTTTTCCGGATCATATTGCAGGGCGCGCGCCAGATAATCCGAAGCGACGCCAAGGTCGCTCTGGTTCTGCGCGAACCGACCCGCCAGATAGTTGCCCGCCCCCGAGGTGCCGGGCGTCATCGCGCGACCGAACACCGCGTTGTCGGCAGGGGCCGAAGACGGCCCCTCCGACTGCAAATCGTTCACACAGGCCGGCAAAGCAGCCATAAGGAAGACGGCAAGCCGCTGCCGCCAGCCGAAAGACAGGCGGACCGCCGATCCACGCATTACCATCTCCGCATTCTCAGGCAGCCTGCCGCCGGGCAGACCCTTTCTTTCCCAGCTTTACATATTGGGATAATTCGGGCCACCGCCTCCCTCCGGCACCACCCAATTGATATTTTGGGTGGGATCCTTGATGTCGCATGTCTTGCAATGGACGCAATTCGCAGCGTTGATCTGCAGGCGTGGGGATTGTCCGGCGTCATCTCTTACGATCTCGTAAACGCCGGCCGGACAATAGCGCAGCTCTGGAGCATCGTACAGGGCCAGATTGACATCAATCGCCACTTTTGGATCTTTCAGGCGAAGATGGATCGGCTGGTTCTCCTCATGCGCGGCACTGGAAATGAAAACCGACGACAGACGGTCGAAGGTGATTTGCCCGTCCGGCTTGGGATAGGCGATGACCTTGGACTCGGCGGCCTTGCGCAAACAGCCATGATCGGCATGAATGGGAAGTGTCCATGGAGCCTTGCCGCGGAACAGATAGGTGTCGATGGCGGCATAAGCCAGTCCGGCCCACATTCCCCAGTGAAAAGCCGGCCTGATGTTGCGGGCGGCATGAAGTTCCTCCCACAGCCATGACGCCTTCAACCGCTCGGGATAGTCGTCCACCTCGCGCAATGCCTCGCCGGCCCCGACGGCAAGCGCCTTGAACACCGCCTCGGCCGCCACCATTCCCGACTTCATCGCGGTGTGAATGCCTTTGATCTTCGGTGTATTGAGGAACCCGGCCGCATCGCCGATCAAGAGACCGCCGGGGAACGTCAGTTCGGGGATGGACTGGAGACCACCCTCCGACAAGGCCCGCGCGCCATAGGCGATTCGCCGTCCTCCCTCGAAGATGGGACGGATCGCCGGATGGGTCTTGAACCGCTGCATTTCCTCGAATGGCGACAAATGGGGATTCTTGTAGTCGAGACCGACGACGAAACCCACGGCCACCTGGTTGTTCTCAAGATGATAGAGAAAGGACCCGCCGTATGTTTCACGGTCCAGCGGCCAACCGACCGAATGCACGACCTGCCCCGGCTTGTGCCTGGCGGGGTCGATCTCCCAAAGCTCCTTGATGCCGATGCCATAGGTCTGCGGATCGCAGTTCCTGCGAAGCGAAAACCGCTCGAACAGCGTCTTGGTCAGCGATCCCCGACATCCCTCGGCGAACAGCGTCTGGCGGGCCAGCAGTTCGACGCCCGGCGTATGATTGGCCGTCGGCTGCCCGTCGCGCCCAATCCCCATATCGCCGGTGGCGATGCCGCGGACGGCGCCGCTTTCGTCATAGAGCACTTCGGCGGCGGCAAAACCCGGAAAGATCTCGACCCCCAGCTCTTCTGCCTGGGTTCCCAGCCAGCGGACCAGATTGCCAAGGCTGACAATGTAATTCCCGTGGTTACGCATCTGCGGCGGGGTCGGCAGGCGGTAGGCTTTCGATTCGGTGAAAAACAGAAAATGATCGTCGGCGGCCGGCGTGTTGAGCGGCGCTCCCTTGGCTTTCCAGTCGGGAATCAATTCGGTCAGGGCCCTGGGTTCGAGCACGGCGCCCGACAGAATATGGGCCCCCAGTTCCGAGCCTTTTTCGATGACGCAAACAGACAGTTCGCGGTCACTCTCGATCGCCTGTTGCCGCAGGCGGATCGCCGCGGCCAAGCCGGACGGGCCGGCACCGACGATCACCACGTCGAACTCCATCGATTCTCTTTCCATATACGCCCTCTCTGCGACCTTCGTTTCTTGTTCCGTTTTCTGCCGCCACCGGCGCAAGCGCCGGAATCGGCTTTTGTTTCAGGGCTTCCCGCGAAATAAATGCATCACGTCGTCATTACCGCTTTCGCGGGGAAGACGAAAGAGTTGCTGCTATTATTGCGCGGCTCCTCAGCCTCTATAACATAGCCATCTTGCTCTGCCGACAGGCCAATCATATCCCGAGCGGCCAGGGTCCGGGCAGCCTCTGCCACATGCCGCCGTAAGCGCCGGGCTGTCCAGAACAGATCCTCGGATGACAATGTGGGAAGACTCCGGCCGATATCGCAGGTATTTTTTCCGCTCGCTCAGGAATAGGCCGGACCCATGACTTTTGACCAGATCGTCCCTCCGATGACGCCCGCGCAGATCCTGCGCTGGTATCTGGACGCCGGCGTGGATGAAACCATCGGTGACGAAGCTCTCGACCGCTATGCCCTTAACCCCAGGGTCTCTCCCGCCATCGGCGCCCGACACTCGGACGACGCGCCTCACCGATCGGCGGTGCCAAGCCCGATTGCCCCTCAGACGACGCCTTTTACCGCAAGAGCATCATCATCGGCCGCTGCCGAGCGGGCCACGGCGGCACATCTGGCCGAGCAGTGCCAGACCTTGGACGACCTGAAGCAGGCGATGGAAGCCTATGACGGCTGTGCGCTGAAACGCACCTGCCAACGGACGGTCTTCGCCGATGGTAATCCGGAAGCGGCGGTCATGCTGATTGGCGAGGCGCCGGGGGCCGACGAGGACCGGCTGGGCCTGCCCTTCGTCGGCGCCAGCGGCAAACTGCTCGACCGCATGCTGGCCTCAATCGGATTGGACCGTGCCGATACCTACATCACCAATGTCGTTCCCTGGCGGCCACCAGGCAATCGCAAGCCGGAACCGACCGAGGTCGAGCTCTGTCTGCCCTTCATCACCCGCCACATCGAATTGGTCGGCCCGACGATCCTGGTGTTCCTCGGCGGCGCACCGGCCACCGCGCTGCTCAACCGGCATGACGCCATCAGCCGGCTCCGCGGACGCTGGTTCGATTATGCGTCCGCCGGTTTGCCGCACCCAGTTCCGGCAATGCCGACTTTCCATCCGGCCTACCTGCTGCGGACCCCGCACAGCAAGCGAGAGGCATGGAGTGATTTTCTATCTATCCGTAAGCGATTGGGCAGCCATGAGGAAAAAACATGGCCAAAGCCCGTCCGCTAACACCTTGAGTCTACACAAAACTGACGAAAAGTTTAGGGGATTAGGCCATCAACGCTTGCCCCTACCTTCCGAATCGATTTATAAAGCTGAAGACAATCATCGGCGAAACCGATTACGGAAGAGGAGAGACGATGCTGAAAAGCAGGCTTCTCCAGGCCTTCCTGGCCCTGGTATTGACGACCATGGCCGCGCAATCTGCGTGGGCCAGCGAGCCTACGCCCGCCGAAACTGACGCTGGAAACCAGTTGGCCGCCATCAATGGTGCGGCCGGCAAGCTGGGGCGTCAGGCGGCGATTCCCTCCATCCTGTCGGAGTCCGACGTCCAATTCTATCAATCCGCCTTCGATGCCCAGGACCGGGGCCTGTGGGCCGCCGCCGACCGGGATATCGCCAGGCTTCATGATCCGTTGCTGGTGGGCCATCTGCTGGCGCAACGGTATCTGTCGCCGGCCTACCGCACCCAGGCGGAAGAACTGTCGGACTGGATGTCGCGCTACGCCGATCTTCCGGAAGCGCCCACGGTCTATGAACTGGCGCGGCAGCGTCTGTCGGGCAAGCTGGCGAGCCTGCGGCCGCCGGCCCAGAGCGGAAAGCCGGCAACCGCGTCGACCAACCACGACGACGATCCGATCTGGGAAGAGTTTTCCGTCGAGAGCAATCGCGAGCTCAGCCCGGCCGACCGGCGCCACTTGCAAGACATCAAGGAGCGCTTCCGCACTCTGGTGCACCAGAACAAATTCGACGCCGCAGTTACGCTTTTCCAGGCGGCCGATACCAAGCGGTTGTTCGATCAGGTCGACTTTGACGAGTTGAAGACCGTTCTGGCGATCGCCTACTTCTCCCAAGGTCAGGATAGCGAAGCCCTGAAATTGGCCGGTCAGGCGGCCGATCGGTCCGGCGACGTGCTGCCGGAAGCCCATTGGGTCGCAGGCCTTGCCATGTGGCGAAGCGGCAGCCGCGATATGGCGGCGGCCCGCCATTTCGAAGCGGTCGGCAATGCCACCGATGTCTCGTCCTGGCTGATTTCGGCCGGCGCCTATTGGGCAGCGCGCGCCAATCTGACGGCTCGTCACCCTGAATTGGTGAACCACTGGCTGCAGCGGGCCGCGGCTTATCCGCGGACGTTCTATGGACTGCTCGCCCGCCGCGCGCTCGGTGAAGACATTCAGTATTCATGGGACACGCGGCCCTTCACCGATCTCGATGGCGAAACCTTGTCGCGGGTTCCCGCCGCCAGACGAGCCCTTGCCCTCATGCAAATCGGCGATCGTAGCCGGGCCGAGGACGAACTGCGGCGATTGGCCGAGGACAGCACGGGTCCTGCCCTGACCCAATCGATGCTGGCTCTGTCTCATACCGCCGGCCTGCCCTCTCTGGCCCTTGCCCTGGGCAGCCGCATTGAGGCAAAGGATGGCCGCTATCACGACAGCGCCGATTATCCCCTGCCCGATTGGCGTCCGGCCAGCGGTTGGTCAATCGATCGAGCCCTGCTTCTGGCCATCGCGCGCCAGGAATCGTCCTTCAATCCCAGGGCCAAGAGTCCGGCCGGCGCCGTCGGCCTGATGCAATTGATGCCGCGTACCGCCAAATCGATGGGTGCCGGCAAGCTGACCGACCCGCAGGTCAATCTGGATCTCGGGCAGCGCTATGTCCGTCACCTGCTCGACGACGAAACCATCAAGGGAAACCTTCTGTTCCTGGCGGCCTCCTACAACAGCGGGCCGGGCAATGTGGCCCGCTGGCTGCAGACCGTTCAGCACAACGGCGATGCCCTGTTGTTCATGGAAAGCATTCCCGTGCAGGAAACCCGTGCCTTCGTCGAACGGGTGATGACCAATTTCTGGGCTTATCGCAATCGTCTGGGTCAGACCTCTCCGTCACTCGACTCCATCGCCGCCGGCGATTGGCCGCTGTATGATGGGGATGGTTCCAAAATTCAGACGGTGAAGCATGTCCAAAATTGACGGTGAGCGGGCGTTTCTTTCGGTCAACATTGCGGTCCTGACCGTTTCCGATAGTCGTACCGAGGCGGATGACCGCTCGGGCCATACGCTGGTCGAACGCATCACGGCGGCGGGCCACAAGGTCGTCGACAAGATGATCCTTCCCGACGAGCAAAGCCTGCTGGTCGAACAGCTCAATCGCTGGATCGCCGACGCGAACGTCGACGTGGTCATTTCGACCGGCGGCACCGGGTTGACCGGACGCGATGTGACGGCAGAGGCATTCCACGCGGTCTATGAAAAGGAAATCGTTGGATTTGGTGAACTGTTTCGGCAGCTTTCCTATCCGAAGATCGGCACGTCGACGATCCAAAGTCGTGCCACCGGCGGCGTGGCGCATGGCACTTATCTGTTCGCCCTGCCCGGCTCGCCCAGCGCCTGCCGCGATGCCTGGGACGATATCCTGTGCTGGCAGTTGGACAGCCGCCACCTTCCCTGCAATCTGGTCGAACTGATGCCCCGTCTTATGGAGCATCTGAAGCCGAAGGCCTGACGGAAAGCGGCCGTCCGGCCCCGACAGGCCAAACCGCCCCTTCGACAGAGTCATTCCGGCCGGCGAATCACCAACGTGGGGAATCTAACACTTGGTCCCCCAACGAGCGGGGCGAGCATCCGAGGTTGTGAACTAAATCAAAAGTGGCATCCGCGCCGGTGTTCGCCGCAAAACGGCGAAAATCCTTGCTTTCGACTTCGGTTCTTCACCGGCGCGGATGCCACTAATTTTTCACAACCTCTCCTGCCCGCCTCCGACGCGGAAGCGGCGGAAATGCTGACTTTTCGACTTCGCAGAAGGACGGGCGGGAGAGGCTGTGAATTAAATAGAAAGTGGCACCGGCCTCCGTGCCGGTGTTCTCCGCAAAGCGGCGAAAGTCCTTGCTTTCTACTTCGGCCCGACACTGGCACGGATGCCACTAATTTTTCACAAGCCCGGACGCCCGCTCCACTCCTGGTTTAGGGACTCATCCGTCAGATTTTTTACCATTATCGCCTGATAATCCTCATGAAAGCGTCGAACTGCGGCTGATGCCCGCTCTCTTCACGAGACTCATCGGACGGAGGCGGAGCGCTCTGCGGTGTCGGAGGGGTTGGCGGCATTTGTTTCACGGCGACGTCCTTGCCGTCCTCGTGCTGTTCGTCCATGGCGTATCTCCCGTTTTTCGTCATGCCTGTTTTCCGGCTGACCTGATCCCTATCGATGGAATTTAATAATTCCAGATACCCTTTAAAATACGTCTCCTGTAATATCGTCAATGTTCTTGTTTTGTTCTTATCCCTGCGATAGGCTTTGGTATGACAGACTGTCGGCCAGATCACCGCGGCGCGCCAACCAATCCCGACGGACGTTTCGAACGTCGGCAACGTTTCGCTGTCGATGACGGCTGGTGGCAGGACGATGACCTTCCGCCGTTGCGAACCACGGTCGGGAGCGACAGCGCACGGACCATCATCACCCGGAACGACTCACCCGACATTCCATTCGAACAATCGATCAATCCCTACCGGGGATGCGAGCATGGCTGCATCTATTGCTACGCCCGTCCCAGCCACGCCTATCTTGGACTTTCCGCCGGTCTCGATTTCGAAACCAGGCTTTACGCCAAGCCGAACGCCGCCAGCCTGCTCGAAGCCGAATTGCGGCGGCCGGGATATCGTTGCCGGACCATTGCCATCGGCACCAATACCGATGCCTACCAGCCGATCGAGCGCAGCCGGAAAATCATGCGCGGCATCATTGAGGTACTGGCCGCCTTTCGCCATCCGGTCACCATCACCACCAAATCGGCATTGATCGTCCGCGACATCGATCTTCTGGCGCCGATGGCCACCTTGGATCTGGTCGGTGTCGCCGTGTCGCTGACGACGCTCGATCGCGAGATGGCCGCTATCCTTGAACCGCGGGCTGCGGTTCCGGCCAAACGTCTGGAGGCCATCCGGCATCTTTCCGAGGCGGGGATTCCCACCATGGTCAATGTCGCGCCGGTCATTCCGGCGCTCACCGACCATGAGATGGAGGACATTCTTGCCGCCGCCGCCGATCACGGCGTTGCCGCGGCCTCCTGGATCCTGTTGCGGCTGCCTCATGAGGTCAAAGACCTGTTCGACCAGTGGCTCGCCCGGCATGTTCCCGACCGCCGACGCCATGTCCTCAGTCTGATGCGGCAAAGCCGACAGGGAAAACTGAACGACCCCCGCTTTGGCCATCGCTTTTCCGGCACCGGCGCCTATGCCGACCTTCTTGAGACGCGGTTTCGCCTTGCCTGCCGCAGGCTCGGTCTCGACCGACAACCGCACAGGTCCCTGCGTGACGATCTTTTCACCCCGCCGGCGCGGCCGGGCGACCAACTGACCTTGTCTCTCTGACCGGCCGGTCAAAATGACCGGGGCGACTTGCGGAAATGATCCGGGAACCCGAAGATGGCCCTTTCCCATACTGATGAAAGTGGCGCGATGCCCCCGGACTTTTCCTTCGAACAAACCTTTGCCGGAACCGTCTGCGGCATCGACGAGGTGGGCCGCGGCCCCTTGGCCGGACCGGTGTTTGCCGCAGCTGTTGTCCTTCCCCGCGATCTACCGCCGCCGCTCGATCGCGAACTCGATGATTCCAAGCGTTTGTCGGCAAAGAAACGCGAGCGCCTCGCCGACATCATCAACGGCTGTGCTTTCGTCGGCATCGGCCAGGCAAGCGTCGCCGAAATCGACCAGGTGAACATACTGCAGGCGACCTTCCTCGCCATGGGACGGGCGCTGGACGCCTTGCGCAGCCAAACGACGGTCGACCAGGCATTGGTCGACGGTAATCAGCGCCCGCCGTTGCCCTGCCCGGTCCAATGCATCGTCAAGGGAGATTCCCGCAGCCTGTCGATTGCCGCAGCCTCGGTCGTCGCCAAGGTGACCCGCGATCGACTGATGACCGAACTCGCCACCGTCTTTCCCGGTTACGGTTGGGAGCGCAACGCCGGCTACGGCACCGCCGAACATCGCGACGCCCTTGGCCGGTTGGGCATCACCCCGCATCACCGCCGCAGTTTCGCGCCGATCGCCGATCTTATCGGAAACCGCTGACGGAGACCGCGCCACGTGGCGCTTGCCGCAGTTCATCGTCATAAATTTAACATAATCTTATTTTCTTGACGTCTGTTCGCCCCCCTAAGATGCGCCCCATCTAAATTCGATCAGGGGGGGAACATCCATGATTTCGCGAATTTCGGCGTTGGCCGCAGCGCTCATGCTGTCGGCTGCCGGCACGGCCTTCGGCCAGACGATCTATCCTTTGGATCGCGCGGAGATCCTTGCCGGCTCGCAATTCGACTTCAAAGTTGAGTTTCCCCCGGTGCAGGACGCCTCGGCCGTCTCGGTGACGATCAACGGACAGGATGCCAAAAGCGTCCTCACTCAGCCGGCCGACTTCCTGCCCAGCGAAGATGGCGAACGCTCGGCCCTTTGGATCCGCGGCGCGACACTTGCCAAGCCGGGAAAATACGTCGTCGAGGCGACGGTTCGCGGAGCCGAACCGGTCCGGGTCACCTGGGAAGTCTTCGCCACCCCGGCCCGCAAGGCCAAGAACGTCATTCTCTTCATCGGCGACGGCATGTCGGTGGCGCATCGCACCGCCGCCCGCATCCTCTCCAAAGGGTTGAAGGAAGGCCGTTACGGCGGCGAACTGGCCATCGACGACATGCCTTACATGGCACTGGTCTCGACGTCGGGAACCGATTCCGTGGTCACCGACAGCGCCAACAGCATGTCGGCCTACACCACCGGCCACAAATCCTGCGTCAATGCCCTGGGTGTCTATTGCGCCCATAACAAGAACACACTCGATCACCCCAAGGTCGAAACCATCGCCGAACTGGTCAAGCGCCGCAGCGACATGGCGGTCGGCGTGGTCACCAATACGGAAATCGAGGACGCCACACCGGCCGGCATGGTTTCACACACGCGCCGTCGCGCCGACTACAACGATATCGTCGGCATGTTCTATCAGGTGCAACCCGACGTCATCATGGGCGGCGGTTCGCCCAACTTCCTGCCCAAATCGACACCGGGTTCCAAACGGACCGACGACAAGGATTTTCTTAAACAGTTCCAGGATGCCGGCTACAGCTTCGTCACCAGCAACACCGAGCTGAAGGCCGCCGTGCAACCGGGCCATACCGCCAAGAAGCTGCTGGGACTGTTCAATACCGGCAATATGGATGGCGCCTTGGATCGACGTCTTCTCAAGAAGGGATCAGTCGACAAGTTCCCCGATCAACCGGACCTCACCGATCAGGTCGGCGCCGCCCTCGACATCCTGTCCAAGCGCGACAAAGGCTTCGTCTTGATGGTCGAATCCGGCCATATCGACAAATACAGCCACGTTCTCGATTGGGAACGGGCGATCTTCGACACCATCATGCTCGACAACGCCGTCAAGCTGGCCAAGGATTTCGCCGCCAAAAAGAACGATACCCTGGTCATCGTGGTGGCCGATCACGCCCATCCGGTGTCGATCGTCGGCACCTATGACGACGATCGCAAAGGCGACACGGCGCGCGACAAGCTGGGCGTCTATGACGAAGCGAAGTTCCCCAACTATCCGCCGGCCGATGCCGAAGGCTATCCGACCTCGGTCGAGGTTTCTCGTCGTTTGGCATTCGTCTTCGGCGCCTTTCCCGACCATTGCGACACCATCCGGCCCCATACCGAAGGGCCGAATGTCCCGGCCGTCAAAGGTGACGATGGGAAATACATCGCCAACGAAAAGAACTGCAGCGGTCCGCAGGCGGTCCGCCGCACCGGCAATCTGCCGACCAACCAGCCGCAGGACGTGCATGCCGCCGACGACGTGGTCTTGACGGCGATCGGCCCCGGCGCCGAACAGTTCCATGGTCGCATCGACAATACCCGGGTGTTCCGCTATATGGCCAATGCCCTGGGATTGGCCAAGCCATGAGCGAACGGTGATCACGTTTCGCGAATCGTCGATCGGGCGGCGTCCCCTAGTTCTGGGCGCCGCCACGCTGCTCGTTGCCGCGCTGATCTCGCCGGTCCGGTCGGCCCGCGGCGAGGAAGCCCTGACGTTCGACGGCCTTTACAAAAGCTTCGGCGTCCGCGGACTTGAATTCAGCGACCGCCTGCTGTCGCTCAAGGACAGCATCGTGTCGATGAAAGGCTATATGGCGCCACCGCTGAAAGCCGAAAGCCACTTCTTCGTCTTGACCCGCGAGCCGATGGCCCTGTGTCCATTTTGCCAATCGGACGCGGAATGGCCGCTCGACATCGTCGTCATCTATCTCGACGGGACAGCTCCCCTGGTCAGCGCCGGCGACCCGATTACCGTGCATGGACGCTTGCAGGTCGGATCCTGGACCGATCCGGAAACCGGTTTTGTCAGTCAGGTGAGAATTGTCGATGCCGCCTTCCGCCGCAGTTAGTCCCAGCCTCGATATCGAGAATTTGATGGTCACGGTGGCCGAAGGAAGCGGCCGGCGCATTACCATTCTCGACGTTCCTGCGCTCTCGGTGGCACCGGGAGAACGTCTCGGCATCGCCGGACCGTCGGGCGCCGGCAAGACCACTCTCCTGCATGTCCTGGCCGGCCTGTTGCCCGGCAGCGGCCGGCTTGCGTGGGGCGCCGTGGAACTCTCGGCCCTCCCCGAGGTGGCGCGCGACCGCTGGCGGCGCGACAATGTCGGTTTCGTCTTCCAGGATTTCGCCCTGGTTCCGGAACTGTCCGTCCTCGCCAACATCCTGTTGCCGATCAGTTTCGATCATTGGCGCGTCCCAGCCCATTTGCGGGCTCGCGCCATCGAACTGGCGACGGAGATGGCTCTGCCGGAAACCTCACGTCGGGCGCTCTTGCTGTCACGGGGCGAACAGCAGCGAGTGGCTGTCGCCCGCGCCCTGCTCTGCTGCCCCCGGCTGATTCTCGCCGATGAGCCGACCGCCAGCCTCGATGCCGACAGTGGCGCCGCCGTCATCGATCTGCTGATCGGCGGAGCCCGGAAAACTGGAGCGACGCTAATCGCCGTGTCGCACGACGCGCGGTTTCTGGCCCGGCTCGATCGGGTCGTCCATATGGAACAAGGTGGATTGATCACCGCTTCGACAAACGACGACGGAGAACGGCCATGAACCCCTGGCCAATCATTCTGGCCGATCTCCGCAGCCTTCGGTGGATCGCCTGGGCGGTTCCGCTGGTCGTCGCCATCGCTGTCGCCATCGGGATCGCGGTCAGCGCCCAGGATCAGGCGCTGCGGACCGCCTCGGCGCGGGCCGCCGACGATTTCGATCTGGTGATCGGCGCGCCGGGCAGTCAGACTCAACTTGTCCTGACCACCGTTTATCTGCAACCGGATGCCATCGGCCTGGCCGACGGCGCCCTGCTCAATCGGCTGGCCAACGATAAACGGGTCGCCGCCGCCGCGCCCATCGCCTTTGGTGACGTGGTGCACGGCTACCCGGTGGTCGGCACGACGACCTCCTTCGTCAGCCGCTGGGGCCGGCTGCAACCGGCCGAGGGCCGGACATTCGCCGCTGAAAACGAAGCGGTGATTGGCGCCAGCGTGGCCCTGCAACTGGGCGCGACGGTCACGCCGTCGCACGGCATGGCCCACCACGGGTCGCTTGGCGCCGAAGACACCGAGGAATACGCCCACCGTCACGAGGAGGCGCAATATCGCATCGTCGGCCGCCTTCCCCGACAGAACTCGCCCTGGGATTGGGCCATCCTGGTACCGATCGAGAGCGTCTGGGAAATCCACGGCCTCGGCAACGGTCATGCGGTCGACGAGGCGCCGCTCGGACCGCCGTTCGACGCCAAAACGGTTCCCGGCGTGCCGGCCATCCTGGTCAAACCGAAATCTGTCGCCGATGCCTATGTGCTGCGCGGCGAATACCGGAAAAACGGAACGATGGCGCTGTTTCCAGCCGAGGTTCTGGTTGCGATCTACCAAACGCTGGGTGACGTCAAACTGGCCATGGTCGTCGTTTCGGGATTCAACAACGCCCTTGTTCTCGTCGCCACCGTCGCCCTGCTGCTCACCATGGTCGGCTTGCGCCAGAGGCGTTACGCCGTCCTGCGTGCCCTGGGCGCACCGCGCCGTTATGTCCTGCTGGCCGTCTGGCTCGGAACCGCCGGGCTGCTGACCGCCGGCTGCGTGCTGGGCCTCGGCCTCTCCTTGCTCGCCAGTTGGGTCGCCGGTTCGGTGATCGAAGCCCGGACCGGTTTGCATCTTGCCGTCACCCTCGGCTGGTCCGAATTGGCCTTCTTCGCGCTCATTATTCTCTGCGGAAGCGGCATGGCGTTGATTCCCGCGCTTTTCGTCTATCGCCGGCCCGTGAGTCCAAATCTTCGTTCCAGCGCGTAATGCCCGGCTTGCGCTGCGAGCGATCTTCTTGAAAAATCATACATTTCAACAAGTTCTTGACGAGCCCTGAGCTTTGACTCAAAGTGCGGTCATGGGCACGCTGAAAACCAATATCATTATACCCGGCGATTGCATCGCTTCGCTCAACGCATTGCCGGCGCGATCGGTGGACCTTGTCTTTGCCGACCCGCCCTATAACTTGCAGTTGGGCGGAGACCTGCTGCGGCCGGATAACAGCCGGGTGGATGGCGTCGACGAGGATTGGGACCGTTTCGGCGATCAAAGCAGTCCGGCCGACAGCTTCGCCGCCTATGACCGTTTCACCCGCGACTGGTTGTCAGCGGCACGCCGGGTTTTGAAGGACGACGGCGCCCTGTGGGTCATCGGCAGCTACCACAACATCTTCCGTGTCGGGACAATTCTCCAGGATCTCGGCTTCTGGGTCCTCAACGACATCGTGTGGATCAAATCGAACCCGATGCCGAACTTCCGCGGCACCCGCTTCACCAATGCCCACGAGACTTTGCTTTGGTGCGTCAAGGCGCCCAACGCCCGCTACACCTTCAATTACGAAGCCATGAAGAACCTCAACGACGGTCTGCAGATGCGCAGTGACTGGATGCTGCCGCTGTGTACCGGCACCGAACGGCTGAAGAGCAATGGGCACAAGACCCACCCGACGCAGAAGCCGGAATCTCTGCTCTACCGGATCATTCTCGCCACGACCAATCCGGGCGATGTGATCCTCGATCCGTTTTTCGGCACCGGAACCACCGGCGCCGCCGCGAAAAAACTGGGTCGCCGTTGGATCGGACTGGAACGCGACAACACCTATATCGCCGCTGCCCGCGCCCGCCTGGACGCCACGCGCGAAATTACTGATCTTTCGGTTCTGTCGACTCCCAACAAACGAAGTGAACCCCGAATTCCCTTTGGGACCGTGGTCGAACGCGGCTTCCTCGATCCTGGCGAAATCCTGTGGGGCGGCGAACGACGGCGATGGTCGGCGAAGATCCGGGCTGACGGCACCCTGATCTCGTCCGACCACAAGGGATCGATCCACCAGGTCGGAGCCGCCGTGCAAGGCGCACCAGCCTGTAATGGATGGACATTCTGGCATTTCGAACGGGATGGCGAGTTTCATGCCATCGATATGCTGCGCCAGAAGATCCGCGCCGAACTGCACTGAATTTGGCGGGAATCGGCTGCTGGATTGTCTTGAAATTTTCTTTCTTTTAGTGCAATTCCCGTAGTCGGGCATGTCATCCAAAATGACATGCCCGACTGGAGTCCATCTGATGCCTCCGGCTCCGGCTCCGGCAGACTCAGGCGCCGCTCGGGCTCTCGTGGCACTCTTCATCTGAAATGAAGCGCGCCACCAGGCGGAAACCAAACCGTGCCGAGAGCCCGAACGGCGGTTCAGGCACGGTGACGACCTTTGCCGCCACCGAAGGTCCAACACCATAATATAAGGATTCTGCCCTTGAGCCCGTCCACGCCGCTCCCGCTGACCGCCGACGACGTACCCGGTCTTGTTGACCACGGTACGGTTTTCGGCCATCCGAAAGCCCTGACCTTCCTGTTCGGGACGGAAATGTGGGAACGGTTTTCCTATTACGGCATGCGGGCGCTGCTCACCCTTTACATGGTCAAGTATCTGTTCCTCAACAATCCGGCCGAAACCGTGTTCGGCTACAGCACCTTGAAAGCCATGCTCGAATCGGTCTTCGGGCCGCTTGGCGTGCAACCGATGGCCTCACAGGTGTATGGGCTCTACACCGGCCTGGTCTTTCTGACGCCGATCCTCGGCGGACTGGTGGCCGACCGCCTGATCGGCAGAAGCCGTACCGTGGTGATCGGCGCGGCGCTGATGGCCGTCGGACATTTCATGATGGCCTTCGAAGGCATGTTTCTGCCGGCCCTGTTGGTGCTGATCATCGGCAACGGGGCTTTCAAGCCCAATATTTCCACGCAGGTCGGCGGCCTCTACGCCCCTGGCGACCACCGTCGCGACCGGGCTTATTCGATTTTCTACGTCGGCATCAATCTCGGCGCCTTCTTCTCCCCGCTGGTCTGCGGCACTTTGGGCGAAACGGTTGGATGGCATTTCGGATTTGGCGCGGCCGGCGTCGGCATGCTGGTCGGCCTGTTCATCTATCTTTACGGCAAGCGCTATCTGCCCCCCGAACCGCCGATCGTCCGCAAGTCGGCAAACCGTGAGAAGACGCCCTTTACCCGCCAGGAGTGGAAGGCGGTGATCGCCCTGTTGATTTTATGGTTCCCCAATGTGTTGTTTTGGGCGACCTATGAGCAACAAGGCAACACCATCGCCTTGTGGGCCGATGACTTCACCGACCGCTCGATTTCGCTGTTGTCATGGACCGCGGAAATCCCGACGACCTGGTTCCAGGCCTTCAATCCCTTCATGATCTTTGCCTTCACCCCATTCGTTGTCACCTTGTGGGCATGGCAGGCCAAGCGCGGCAGCGAGCCGTCGACCGTCACCAAAATGGCGTTCGGTTGTTTCGGCGTCGCTCTGGCCAACCTGTTGATGGTGATGGCGGCGCACGGCATCGAAGCCGGCGGCAAGTCCAACTGGCTGTGGCTGTTTGGCTATTTCGCCATTTTGACGACCGGAGAACTCTATCTTTCGCCGATCGGCCTGTCCCTGGTCTCCAAGGTTGCCCCGGGACGCATTCTTTCGATGATGATGGGTGTCTGGCTGGCCACCAGCTTCGCCGGCAACTTCCTTTCCGGCTGGCTCGGCAGTTTCTGGAGCAGCATGGACAAGGCGGCGTTTTTCTTGATGATCGCGGCCATTGCGGCGGGTGCCGGGGTCGTCATCTGGCTGTTCAACAAACCGCTGACACCAATTTTGGGAGAATGACGGCCGGCTCCCGGTCCGTCCCACCTCAGGAGCAGATATGTCTTTCGCAGGTCTCCCGGCGCGCGCCGTCGTCGTCGCCGGTCTTCTCGTCATGTCCCAAGCCCACGCCGACGAGGGCATGTGGACACTAAATGACTTTCCGTCCGACAAGGTCGCCAAGGCCTATGGCTTCAAGCCCGATCAGGCCTGGCTCGACCATGTCCGGCTGTCCTCGGTTCGCCTGGCACAGGGCTGTTCCGGCAGCTTCGTCTCGAAAGACGGCCTGATCCAGACCAATCACCACTGCGCCCGCGAATGTATCGAGCAATTGTCGAGCGCCGAAAAGAACTTCACCGAAACGGGATTTTACGCCAAAACGCTGGCCGAAGAACCGAAGTGTCCGGAGATGGAGGTCAACCAGTTGGTCGCCATCAGCGACGTTACCGGACGGGTCCACAAAGCGACTGCCGGCAAAGAGGGCGCCGCCTTGGCCGACGCCCTGAAAGCGGAAAAGGCCGGCATCGCCCAGGAATGCTCGGGCAGCGACCAGGCGATCCGCTGTGACGTCGTCGAGCTCTATCACGGTGGGGTCTTCAATCTTTATAAGTACCGACGTTTCCAGGACGTCCGGTTGGTTTTCGCCCCGGAGACGGAGATCGCCTTCTTCGGCGGCGACCCCGACAATTTCGAGTTTCCGCGCTACGATCTCGATGTCAGCTATGTCCGCGTCTACGACCAGGACAGGCCGCTCGATACCAGCGCCACCCATTTCCCCTACGCAAGCGCCGACGCCAAGGAAGGCGATCTGACCTTCGTGTCGGGGCATCCGGGAACGACTGCCCGTCTCTACACCCTGGCCCAGCTGGAATTCCTGCGCGACGTCGTGCTGCCCGACACTCTCTTCCTGCGCTCCGAACTGCGCGGCACTCTCATCGAATTTTCCACCAAGGGGCCCGAACAGGAACGCATTGCCACGGACATGCTGTTCGGCACCGAGAACGGCCTTAAGGCACTGAAGGGACAACTCGCCGCCCTGGTCGATCCGAAGATCATCGCCGAGAAGACAAAGGCCGAGAATGCGCTGCGCCGGGCGGTCAACGCCGATCCGAAGTTGAAAGCCGCCTACGCCGGCGCATGGGGCGGCATCCGGACCGCCCTGGATGGCTTCCGCGACCGGCGCACGCGCTTTGTCATGACCGAGGGAGGACAGGGTTTCCGATCGACCCTGTTCCGGACCGCCTTGGAGCTGGTTCGCCACGCCGACGAATCCGGCAAGCCCGACCAGACCCGTCTCAAGGAATATACCGACGCCAATTTCCCGGCCCTGCGCCAGTCGATCACCTCGACCGCACCGGTTTATCCCGAGCTGGAAAAGCTGACCTTGGCCTTTTCTCTACGCAAGCTGCGTGAGGCATTGGGGCCGGACGATCTCTTCGTACGCAAGGTTCTGGCCGGCAAAAGCCCGGTCGAACGAGCTGCTGAACTGATCGACAATTCGCACCTGGCCGACATCGAACTCCGCCGCCGCCTGGTCGATAGCGACGCCACGGCGCTGACCGACGCCAATGATTCGATGATCGCTTTTGCCCGCCTGATCGACGAGGATTTCCGCACTGAGCGCGCCAACTACGAAGCCACCGTCGAAGCGCCGTTGACCAAGTTTTCCGGCCAGATCGCCGAGGCATCGTTCAAAATCCTTGGCCGCGCCACCTACCCGGATGCCACCTTCACGCTTCGCCTCTCTTACGGCGCGGTCAAAGGATTCCGGCAACGCGGACAGGACATTCCCCCCTTCACAACCCTGGGCGGCGCGTTCGACCGCGCCACCGGTTCTGATCCCTTCCGGCTTCCCGCCAGCTGGATCTCCGCCAAAGACAGCCTCAACCTTGCCCAGCCGTTCGACTTCGTCGCCACCAACGACATAATCGGCGGCAACTCGGGATCGCCGATGATCAACAAGGCTGGCGAAATCATCGGCCTGATCTTCGACGGCAACAGTCAGTCCCTGGGGGGTGAGTTTGGTTACGACGGTTCCGTCAACCGGGCGGTTGCCGTATCGGTGGGGGCATTGAAAGAGAGCCTGGCCAAGACCTACCACGCCGACCGCCTGGTCACCGAACTGGCGCAGTAGGGGGAAACCGCCGGAGTTCCTGGAAATAGTGGGACGAGCGTCCCTGCTCGTCACGCCGCAAGCAGCGGCGGTCCTTCAGAAGGCGATCCGGCTCCGCCGGAACTCCGGCAGAGACGCCGGAGCTACTGGTGGTCTCAGTGGCCGGCAGGGGCACCCTTGCCGCCTTGCGCCACCAGGCAGCTATGCTTGGGGTCGTGCTCGTCGCACAGCATGACCTGCTGCATGAAGGTCAGCCATTCGGTCGTCTTCTCGGCCGGAACCGGCAGATGCTCCTTATCGAAGGCCGGTCCGCGCCACGACCGCCACACGACATAGGCCCGTTCGCGCCCGCTGATCACCTTGTAAAGACTGAGCTCGCCGTCACCCCACTGCTTCGACTTCGGACAGGCGATGGCCCTGAGAGCCGTTTCGTAACCGTTTTCCACCGCCAGATTGAGCCGGCCGGCGCCGATGTCCTCGCAGGCATTCTTGATGACCTCGACCTGATCGGTCAGCACATCCTGCGGCGTCTTCACCGGTTGCCCGGAAATCATCTGGACGGTCAGCATTTCGGTCCAGTTTTTCAGCGTCTGTCCCGGCGGCAGAACCTCCGTCACGTCGATATTGCCCTTGCTGTCGTGATAGGCGACATCCCACCCCTTTGGCGGAAGGACGTACAATTGTTCGCCGGACGGCTGTTGCGCCGCGGCCAGCGACGTCAGAAGCAGAAAGCCGGAAACGGCCAAAAGAACGCAACGCATAGTGGTCTCCAGATTTGACCCGGCATTAATACGCCTTGGCCAACGCATGGCGAACCACTTTCCGCATCAGCGTTGGCAGGGCGTATTCGTCCAGACGGTCAAGCTGGCACCAGAGTCCCTTGGCCAGTTCCGGAACCTTCGCGTGGCCGGCGACCACCGTCAGTTCAAGATGAAAATGGGTGAATGTGTGTCGAACCAGCCCGGGAAGCGGCCGCCAGACAGTCTTGACCGGAGCTTCCGCCGCCGCGTCGGCAAGCTCCCACGGCGGATCATCACGCCAGGGGGTCGAGGGAATTTCCATCATGCCCCCCAGCAAACCGGTGTCAGGGCGGCGGCGCAAAAGGATGGCGCCGTCCTTGCGCACCACCCAAAAGGCAATCCCCCGCCTGGTTGGCCGTTCCGGTTTCGGCTGCTTGGCGGGCAGACCATCGGCGATACCCTGGCGGCACCCCTCGCAGGCGTCACGCCAGGGACAGAGCACACAGGCCGGCTGGCGGGGCGTACAGACGGTCGCCCCCAGATCCATCGCCGCCTGGGCATAGTCGCCCGGCCTGTCGACCGGCGTAAGACGGCCCGCCAAGGCTTTGAGCTTCGGTTTGACCGCCGGCAGCGCTTCGACGACGGCAAACATTCGGGCGATCACCCGTTCGATGTTACCGTCCATGACCACGGCCGGACGGCCGAAAGCGATCGCCGCGATCGCCGCCGCCGTGTAATCGCCGATCCCCGGCAATTGGCGCAGAGCGTCCTCGTCATCGGGAAAAACGCCGTCACGCCATTCGGCGACCCGTTGGGCGCATTTGTGCAAATTCCTCGCCCTGGCGTAATAGCCGAGACCGGCCCAAGCCGTCAGAACATCATCAAGCGGCGCCGCGGCCAAATCCTTGACCGTCGGCCAGCGTTCGACAAAGGCCCGGAAATAGGGCGCCACGGCGACCACGGTGGTCTGCTGCAGCATGACTTCCGACAGCCAGACATGGTAAGGATCGGCATGCGCTCCCGGCAAAGACCGCCAAGGGAGCGTACGGGCGTTGTGGTCGTACCAGGCGAGCAGCCGCTCGGCCAAGGCGGAAGGGGAAGCGTGTGGCATGACGGGCAAGATAGCATAGAATGGCCGCCATGCCCGACCAGCCTGAAGAAAAGCGAGGAAGCGCCGGACCGCGCGCCATCGCCGAAACCGCCGCCCGCCTGACCCGACGTACGCTCGGTAAACACGGCTTCACCGAGGCTGCCATGGTCACCGAATGGCCGATCATTGTCGGCAGTCTGTTGGGCGAGGCCAGCATGCCTTTGCGCATCCGTTTTCCCCGCGGCGAACGGTCCGGCGGCACACTGGCGATCAGGGTGGCCTCCGGCGCGATGGCGACGCAAATTCAGCATCAGGAACCGTTGCTGATCCAACGGATCAACGGTTACTTCGGCTATGCGGCCGTGGCCAGACTGTCGATTACCCAAGGTCCGGTCCCCCGCCAGCCACGCCACCGCCCGCCCGCTGTTCCGCAATTGACGGGTGAACAGGAACAGGATCTCGCCACTCAGCTCCGGGATGTCGAGGACCCCGAACTCAAATCGGTCCTTGCCGCTCTCGGACGCCATCTTGCAGCCAGACGGTAATGCACCCTAATATCCGCCGTACCCCTTTCAGGAGGACCGAGTGAAGATCTTTGCGAAGACTGTGATCATGGTGGCAGCCTTGGTGATCGGCGGATGGACCGCTGCCAACGCCCAGGACAAGCCTTGGGCGATCGACCAGGTGATCGGCAAGGCGGACGCGCCAATCACCATTATCGAATATTCCTCGCTCACCTGCCCGCATTGCGCCAAATTCCATGCAGAAGCCTTTCCCAAGCTGAAGGCCGAATGGCTCGATACCGGAAAGGCCAAGCTTATTTTCCGCGACTTGCCTTGGGATCCGCTGGCCCAGGCCACCGCGATGATCTCGCACTGCTCGGGCGACCGCTATTTTGCCTTTCTCAACACCTTTTTCCGTACCCAGGAACAATGGGCGCGCAGTCAGCAGCCGCTCACCGCGATCAAAACCATCGCCAAACTGGGCGGCATGAGCGAGGACCAGGTCGACAAATGCATCGCCGACAACGGTCTCCTGAACGAGATCAACGCCCGCAAGGATGATGGTATGAAGCGTTACAACGTCGACTCGACGCCGAGTTTCATCATCAACGGCAAGCTTTATTCCGGCGACATGACCTACGACGAGTTCGCCAAGCTGCTTTCCGCGGCGAAATAGAGCGCCTGGACCCAAGAAGCGGTATGCCCCGGCCCGCGTCACCCCTGTTTCGGTCTTTGACGAAACAACCGCAGATGAGCGAAGTTCCTCGCAGCGTCTGCGGCATGGGTGGGGCGCGGCCGGAATCCCGGGCGGTCAGTCCTGCCGCGATGCGCCCGGCGCTGCCGTGATCCATTTTGTTCGTCTTCGACTGTCGGGATTCAAATCGTTCGTCGACCCGACCGACGTCCTGATCGAACCGGGCATGACCGGCGTTGTCGGTCCCAATGGCTGCGGCAAATCGAACCTGGTCGAATCCCTGCGCTGGGTGATGGGCGAAACCTCCGCCAAACAGATGCGCGGCGGCGAAATGGACGACGTCATTTTCGGCGGTTGCTCCAACCGCCCGCCGCGCAATCTGGCCGAGGTCTGCCTGGTTCTCGACAACCGGTCGCGCAGCGCCCCAGCCCAGTTCAACGACTCCGACGAACTGGAAGTGATTCGTCGCATCGAGCGCGGCCAGGGATCTCTTTATAAGGTCAATGGCAAGGAAGCCCGCGCCCGCGATGTCCAGGTCCTGTTCGCCGATGCGGCGACCGGCGCGCGCTCAACGGCGATCGTCAGCCAAGGGCGCATCGGCGCCATCATCAATGCCAAACCCTCCGACCGCCGCAGCCTGCTGGAAGAGGCGGCGGGCATCGGCGGACTCCATTCCAGACGCCATGAGGCCGAACTGCGCTTGAAGGGCGCCGAAACCAACCTCGACCGGCTGGTCGACGTGCTGTCGACGCTCGACACGCAATTACAGGCCTTGAAGCGGCAGGCCAAGCAGGCCGCCCGCTACCGCAATCTGTCCCAGCAGATCCGCGACATCGAGACGAAACTGCTGGCCGCCCAGTGGCTGGCCGCCATGCAGACATTGGACGCCGCCCGGGCCGACAGCGCCGAGATCGAAAACCAGGTTGCCACACTGACCGGTTTGGCTGCCCAGGCTACCACCCGGCAGGCGGAAGCGGCCGAGGGACTTCCGCTCCTGCGTATGGCCGAGGCCGAAGCCGGCGCCCGCCTGCAGCGCCTGACACTGGCCCGCGAACAGCTCGACGCCGAGGAAGGACGCATCGGCGCAGCCAAACGCGACATGGAGCTGCGCCTCGAGCAGATCGCTGCCGACCTCAATCGCGAAACGGCACGCGCCACCGACGCCGAACAGGCATTGGCGCATCTCATCGAGGAAAAAGATGCCCTGCTGTCGGCTTGCGCCGACGAAGGCGAGCAACAGGCCGAAGCCGAAGCCGCCGTCGCGACCGCCACCGCCGAAGCGACCGACATCGAAGCGGCACTGAACGCCGTCATGGAAGAAGTGGCCGCCGCCGATGCCGATCGGGCGGCTGCCCTTCGCGCCGTCGGTGAAGCCGAAACCCGGCGCGAACGGCTGACGGCGCGATCGAACGAAATGGCCGATCAGCGTCAGCGGGCCGAGATGGACGCCGTCGATCAGGCTGAGCTGACGTCGGCTGAAATGGATCTGGAAGAGGCGCTTGAATATCTCGAGACCTGCCGTGCCCAGGCCGAAAGCGCCGAACAACGCCGCCATGACGTGCAAAACGCCCGCGAACAGGCCCGCGACGCCCTGCAGGAATGCGCCGCCTCACGCGCCAAATTGCGGGCCGAGGCCGAAGCTCTGCAGGAACTGATGTCGCAAGCGGCTGGTGGTGGCGACCACACGCCGGTTCTCGACGACATCACGGCAATCAGCGGATACGAAATCGCCTTGGGCGCCGCACTCGGCGAGGACCTGTCGGCACCGGTCGACGCCGAGGCTCCCTTCAGTTGGCGGACCGAGCCGCCTTTGACCTCGCCGCCCGCCTTGCCGCCCGGCGTCGAACCGTTGTCGCGCTACGTCACCGCGCCTCCGGCGCTCGCCCGCCGCCTGGGCCAGATCGGCGTCGTCGCCAACGTCGATCGCGGCGAGGCGCTGCGCCATGACCTGGTCTCAGGCCAACGGTTGGTCACGGCGGAAGGCGATGTCTGGCGTTGGGACGGCTTCACCGCCCGGGCCGGTGCCCCGAGCGCCGCGGCGGTCAGGCTGCGCCAGCGCAACCGGGTCCGCGAACTGACCCTGCTGATCGAGGATGCCGAGCTTGGACTGGCCGAGGCGGAGGCACGGGCCGACGCGGCGCTGGCCTCCGTCGAACAGGCATCGATCGCCGAACGGCAAACCCGGGAAGACGTCAAGAGAGCCGAAGTCGAAACCGGAAAGCTCCGGGAAGCGCACGGAAAGTTGGCGCAAAAGGCTGCCGCCGCGCAGTCTCGGCTGGCCGCCCTGATCGAACAGCAGGTGTCGATCGAGGCCGATCTCGCCGAAGCGGTCAATGCTGAAGAGGAAGCCCGTGCCGTGGTCGCCGGCTTCACCGACACCGACGACCGTCGGGACAAAGTAGCCATGCTGAGGGCCGACCTGGCTGAAAAGCGCACCCATTTGGTCGAGGCCCGCAGCTTCCTCGACCGTTTGCGCCGCGAAACCGGCGACCGCCGGCGCCGGCTGGAGGCGATCGCCGTCGAGGAGACCTCGTGGAACGAACGCGCCGCGACGGCCAGGCGGCATCGCGAGGAATTGGACGAACGGCGCGAGACCGTCATCGATGAACTGGAGCGCCTGGCCGCCCTGCCGATGGAAATCGGCGAGCGCCGTCAATCGCTCCTCGACGAGATCGCCACTGCCGAAAACGAGCGTCGGCAGGCGGCTGCCGTACTGGCCGACGGCGAACAGGCCTTGACCGCCGCCGAGCATCTGTTGAAGGAAGCCGAGCAGGCCTTGGCGGCGGCGCGCGAGGAACGCGTCCGCCGCGAAGCCGGCATCGCCGCCGCTGCCCAGGCGGCCAGAGGAATCGCCGAGCGGATCGCCGAGAAGCTAGACCTCACGCCAACCCAGCTGGCCGAGCAGGCGGGCGATGTCGCCGATCTCGACATCGCCGAGATGGAACAGCGGCACGCCCGCCTCGTCCATGACCGCGACGCCATGGGACCGGTCAATCTGCGGGCCGAGGACGAGGCCGCCGAATTGGAAGGCCGTGTCGGCCTGCTGGTCTCGGAACGCGACGATCTGGTCGCCGCCATCGCCAAATTGCGCCAGGGCATTGCTGACATCAACCGCCAGGGCCGGGAACGCCTGCTGGCCTCGTTCGAGGAGGTCGACCAGCACTTTCGCGGAATGTTCGTCCGCCTGTTCGGCGGCGGCCGGGCGCATCTGACGCTTACCGAATCGAACGACCCCCTGGCCGCCGGCCTGGAGATCATGGCCAGCCCGCCCGGCAAACGCCTGCAGGTGCTCTCCCTCTTATCGGGCGGCGAGCAGGCGCTGACGGCTCTTGCCCTGCTGTTCGCCGTCTTCATGACCAACCCGGCGCCGATCTGCGTGCTCGACGAGGTCGACGCCCCGCTCGACGACGCCAATGTCGACCGCTTTTGCTCTTTGGTCGGCGAGATCGCAGAGACTACCAAGACGCGATTTCTTGTCGTAACGCACCACCGTATGACGATGGCCCGCATGGACCGCCTGTTTGGCGTCACCATGGCCGAGCGCGGTATTTCCACTGTTGTTTCAGTGGACTTGCATACTGCCGAGGCGTTGCGCGAAACCGTCTGACAAGGCATAAATCCTCTTGGGATGTGGCCTTGACAGGTTTGGACGCAAATCTTATGGTGCCCGCGCCTTTGGCCTCTATACGGCCAAACGGGGGCCTTGAGGAACGGACGGAAATGACGGACGAATCCAAGGCGCCCCGCCAGCTCGATGATCTTGCGGCCCGATTGCGCACGGCGCGCGGCCGAGGAGAGAACGAGACCCGGGGGGCAACGTCGCATGGTGGTGGCGGCGCGAGCGCGGGCATGGGCCTGGGTTTTCGTATCGCTACCGAGTTGGTTGCCGGTATCGCCGTGGGCACCCTCATAGGGTATGCTCTCGATGGATGGCTTGGCACCCGACCGTGGTTGATGGTGGTGTTCCTGTTTCTGGGTGCTGCCGCCGGTACGATGAACGTCTATCGCGCCGCGAAGGGACTGGACGATTCCGTCGGTCTCGGCTTGGCGCAAAGGCGTAAGGAACGGGGTAAGTCGAACGATTCGTGAGAGAGGCAGACGGTGGCTAATCCGGTCGAACAATTTAAGATTCAACCCTTGGTGCCCATCGAAGTCGGTGGTGTGAATCTCTCATTCACCAATTCCGCACTCTTCATGGTGGTTTCGGTTGTCCTCGTCACGGCGTTTCTGACGCTGTCGGTGCGTGGCCGTGCCATGATCCCCGGCCGTTGGCAATCGCTGGCCGAGATCCTTTACGAATTCGTTGCCAACATGATCCGCGACAATGTCGGGTCGGAAGGACGGAAGTATTTCCCGTTCATCTTTTCCCTGTTCATGTTCGTTTTGTTCGGCAACCTGTTGGGGATGGTCCCCTACACCTTCACATACACCAGCCACATCATCGTGACCTTTGGCTTGGCGGTGGTGGTTTTCATCGGCGTCACGATCATCGGGTTTGCCCGTCACGGCGCAGGCTATCTGCGGATGTTTTTCCCGCATGGCGCCCCTCTGGCGACAGCCGTGATCCTGGTTCCGATCGAACTGATATCCTATTGTTCGCGCCCGTTCAGCTTGGCGATTCGTTTGTTCGCCAACATGACGGTCGGCCATATCATTTTGAAAGTCATGGGCGGATTTGTCGTCGCGCTCGGCGTCTTCGGCATCGTGCCCATGGCATTCCTGGGCGGCGTGACAATCCTGGAGTTCGGTATCGCAGTCCTGCAGGCATACGTGTTCGCCATTCTTTCCTGCATTTATCTGCACGACGCCATCCACATGCATTGAGGAAACGGCGGCCCGTGCGGTCAACGGACCGAGACGTGTTTTTGGTGTTTATTGGTTTCTAGAAAGGGAAATTCCATGGATCCTCAAGCTGCGAAGATGATTGGTGCTGGTCTGGCTGCCATCGGCATGATCGGGTCGGGTATCGGCGTCGGTAACATCTGGGCCAGCCTGATCGCTACTGTCGGCCGCAATCCCGCCGCCAAAAACAGCGTCGAGCTTTATGGCTGGATCGGCTTCGCGGTGACCGAAGCCATCGCGCTGTTCGCCCTGGTCGTCGCTCTGATCCTGCTGTTCGTCTAAGGGTTCCGCCTAGGGGTTTTCGGGTCCTCGAAAGAGGCCCGAAAACCTGTTTCATGGCCGCACTTCGCGAACAGAAAGCTACGAGCGATGCCTCAGTTCGATCCGACCTTCTATGCGACACAGCTCTTCTGGCTGTGCGTCACTTTTGTGCTTCTCTACCTCCTGATGTCGACAATGGCGATGCCCAAAATCGGCGCCGTGCTTGAAGAGCGTCAGCGCAGGATTGACGACAATCTCGACAAGGCCGGCCAATTGAAAGCCGAAGCCGAAGCGGCCATTGCGCTTTACGAAAAAGCGTTGGCCGAGTCTCGCGCCCAAGCCCAGGACCTGCTTCGCCACAGTGCCGAAACGCTGAGCAAACAGGCCGAAGAGCGTCAGAAACAATTGGGTGAACGCTTGGCTGGCCAAGTCAAAGCCGGCGAAGCCCGTATCAATGCCGCCAAGGAACAAGCCCTGGCGCATGTCCGCGGCATCGCCACCGAAGTCGCCAAATCGACGGCCGCCAAACTGACTGGCGTGACGTTGGACGACAGCAAAGTTTCGGCCGCCGTCTCGGCCGTTCTCGAGGAGGGCCGCTGATGTTCATTTCCGTCGCGCAGGCCGCCGAAGCTGCCGCGCAGCATGCAGAACACGGCGGTTTTTTCTCCGAGGCCGAGACCTGGGTCGCCATCACCTGGGTCATTGTCGTCGCCTTCCTGGCTCGCCCGGTTTACCGCGGCATCACCGCCGCCCTTGACCTGCGCCGCGAGAAGATCCGCTCTCGCATTGAGGAAGCTGAACGGCTTCGCGCCGAAGCCCAGGAGATGCTGGCGTCCTATCAGAAAAAGCAACGCGACGCGCTGAAAGAGGCGCAGGGCATCATCGCCAACGCCAAGGCCGAAGCCGAACGGCTGGCCCAGCAGGCGGCAGCCAACCTCGAAGATCTGCTGAAGCGCCGCGAACAGCAGGCGGTGGAACGGATCGCCCAGGCGGAAGCCGAGGCACTGCGCGAGGTCCGCAACCAGGCCGTGGATATCGCCATCGGCGCCACCCGACGGCTGATCGCCGACAATCTCTCATCGGAACAGGCGTCAGCCCTCGTCGATGCCGTCATCCAGGATCTGCCGAACCGCCTGCATTAGAGCCGGATGATTTTTGACGGAATCGCATCGCGATACCGTCAAAGGTCGAAATCCGCCTCTATCTTAATAAAGTAGACGGCATCGTTTGGTCCGGCCAGTGGATACCCGTGTCAAGCACGGGTATGACGGTGTTGGATTGCACAATCCGCCATAAGCACTTTCGAATATTGAGCACAAAAGCCGGACCGGACAGTCCCAGGATCACGGGGCGGGATTGCGGTGGATCAGTTCGCCACAGTGCGGACAATGCATCTGTCCGCCTTTGACGCCGTACTCGAGAATGCGGGCGGCCTCTTCCGAAGACAGGCCAAGCGCCAAGCGTGTCGCTTCCAACCGCCGCTTTTCGCGGGGTTTCACCCGGCCGTCCTGCACCGCCTTATCGACCGATTCCAGATATTCCTCGCGGCGGCGACGGAGCTGTTCGCTGAAGCCGGATGCCAGAACACCGGCGGGAAGGGCGATCATGCCGACGCCGAAGACCGCGGTGCAGGCCCCTAGGACTCGTCCAGCGACCGTCGCCGGCACCATGTCGCCATAGCCCAGCGTCGTCATCGTCACGACAGCCCACCACATGGCTGACGGAATGTCGGAAAACACCTCGGGCTGCCGGGGATGTTCCAGCATGTACATGACGCTCGAGACGAAAACCAGCATCACCAGAAACACGAAAAGCATGGCGCCGATCGAACGCGCTTCCTGGCGCAGCACGTCGATCATGATGCTCATCGCCTGGGAATAGCGCGTCAGCTTGAAGACGCGCAGCAGGCGGAGAACCCGCATAGCGCGCAGATCGACCTCGAAAAAAATTCCCAGGTAAAACGGTACGATGGCAACCAGATCAACGATCGCCATCGGCGTGAAGACAAACCGCACCCTTCCCCAAAAGGAATGTCGGAAACGCGGCTGATTGATTTCCACCGCCGTCCAGACCCTGAGCACATATTCCACCGAGAAAACGGCCACCGAGAAATGGTCGAAGGCATGAAAGATGTGGCCATGGACGATGGCCAAGTCTTCAACCGACTCCAGAATCGAGAAGACGCAATTGATGGTGATCAGACTGACCAGCGCATAGTCGACCAGCTTGACCCAGGGATCCGAATGGCCTTCGCCGCCCAGCATATGGTAAACGCGTCGACGTATCCTGCGATAGAGTGACGGAGGACTTCGGCGAGACGATTGGCCGCTGGCGGGAGCGTTCATGCTGAAACTTCAAGGACAGTCATGGTCGGGCATCTTACTGCAGGGGCAGATCCGGCGAAATGCCAGGGACATGCCTCAACTCTTTATAGTCGCCCGACGCAGAACAATTCCTTAAGAAAAACGCCCCTGTTGTCATTCAGTCCGGAGCGGTTCGGGCAAAACACGAGCCGCTCCGGGGAACATCGCCCACACGACTTTACTTTTTGTCCCCGTTGCCGCCCGCCGGACTCCACCGCAGGACGGGCGACCGCGCCGCCGCCGTTTCGTCGAGACGGCGACGTGGCGTGAATTCCGGCGCGTTGTGGAAAAGCTCGCCGTCGCCAGCCTTGGCCCGGCGGGCAAGCCCCTGCACGCTGGCAATAAAACCATCCAAGGTTTCCTTGCTTTCGCTCTCGGTCGGCTCCATCAGCAGCGCGCCATGCACCACCAGCGGAAAATACATGGTCATCGGGTGGAACCCTTCATCGATCAGCGCCTTGGCGAAGTCGAGGGTACTGACACCACTGTCTTTCAGAAACCGGTCGTCGAACAGCGCCTCGTGCATGCAGGGCCCCTCGAACGACGGCGTCAGGTCGGACGACAGACGAGCCAGCAGGTAATTGGCATTCAGCACGGCATCCGAGGCCGATTGGCGCAAACCATCGGCGCCCATCGACATCATGTAGCTGAGCGCCCGAATGAAGACGCCAAACTGTCCGTGATAGCCCTTGATCCGGCCGCAAGGCTTGCGCCCCGATCCGACGGCATGCTCCACCAGATGAAAGCCGGTGTCGTCATGAATGACGCCGGGCAACGGAGCGAAAGGAGCCAAGGCGGCCGATAGGACCGTCGGGCCGGCGCCCGGGCCGCCGCCGCCGTGCGGCGTCGAAAAGGTCTTGTGAAGATTGATGTGCATGGCGTCGATGCCGAGATCGGCCACCCGAACGCGCCCGACGATGGCGTTGTAGTTCGCCCCGTCGCCGTAAAAGAAAGCCCCGGCGGCATGAACCGCCTCGGAGATTTCCAGGATTTCGTCCTCGAACAAGCCGCAGGTGTTGGGGTTGGTCAGCATGAAGGCTGCGACATCCGGACCGAGTTTACTCTTCAACGCCGCCAGATCGACGCGGCCGCGCCGATTGGCCGGTATCGGATCGACGGTAAAGCCGCAGGCGGCGGCGCTGGCCGGGTTGGTCCCATGCGCCGATTCCGGCACAAGAACGCGCGTCCGCGTCTCGCCGCGGTCTTCGAGGGCAGCCCGAATGGTCATCAAGCCGCAAAATTCTCCGTGCGCGCCGGCCGCCGGCGTCATGGCAACGGCCGGCATGCCGGTAAGCGTCTTCAGCCAATGCGCCATAAGATCGATCAAAGCCAGAGCACCCTGCACCGTGCTTTCCGGCTGAAATGGATGAACATCGGCAAACCCGGCAAGCCTTGCCATCTTTTCGTTCAACCGTGGATTATGCTTCATGGTGCACGACCCCAGCGGGTAGAACACCGAATCGATACCGAAATTCTTCTGGCTGAGGCGGGTATAGTGACGAACGACCGTCGGCTCGGCCAACCCCGGCAAACCGATCGGCGCCTTGCGCCGCAAACCGCCCAAGCGATCGACAACGGCCGGTGGCTCTTCCAGATCGACCCCGCACTGCTCCGGACTGCCCTGCTCGAACAGCAGAGGTTCTTCGATCGTCAGCCCCCGGCTGCCACTGATGGTTTTTGTCATGACAGCACCTCCTTCAGGGCGGCGACAAGACTGTCCATGTCGGCTTCGCTCGTCATTTCGGTGGCAGCCAGCAGCAGGACCTCGTCCAGTTCCGGATAGGATGGATAAAACCGTGACGCCGGAACGCCGGCCAGAATGCGGCGCGAGGCAAGGGTTTCGACCACATCGGCGGCCGGTTTCGACAAGGCCACCGCGAATTCGTTGAAAAATGTCTGGCTCAACAGCCGGACGCCTTTGACCGGCTGCAGTTTTTCCGCCAGTCGGACGGCCTTGGCATGGTTGATTTCGGCCAACTTGCGCAAGCCCGCCTCGCCCAACAAGGCGAGATGAATGGTGAAGGCCAGCGCACAAAGTCCGGAGTTCGTGCAGATATTGCTGGTCGCCTTTTCGCGCCGGATATGCTGCTCGCGGGTCGACAGCGTCAAGACCCAGCCGCGCCTGCCGTCGGCGTCGACCGTCTGACCGACCACGCGGCCAGACATCTGGCGGACGAATCTCTCCCTCGTGGCAAACAGACCCAGACCCGGCCCTCCAAAGTTGAGAGCGTTGCCGATGCTTTGGCCTTCCGCCACGACGATATCGGCCCCCATGGCGCCGGGCGGCTCGATCAGACCCAGGGAAACCGGTTCGGCGACAGCGACGACCAGCAAAGCACCTTCGTCGTGACATACCGCCGCCAACGCCGAAAGGTCGACGATTCGACCGAAAAAGCCGGGGTTTTGGACGACAACGCACGCCGTCTCGGGCCCGACACGGCCAATCAGATCTTCGAGATCGAGAGGATCGGGATCCAACGCCTCGACGGTCAAGCCGCTGAATTGCAAGGCCGTTGCCGTAACGCTGCGATAGTGGGGATGCAGGCTTCCCGACAGCAGGATCGATTTACGCCGGGTGATGCGGCAGGCCATGGCGGCCGCTTCGGCGGTTGCCGTTGCCCCGTCATACATCGACGCGTTCGCAACCTCCATTCCGGTGATCAGCGCCACCTGCGTCTGGAACTCGAACAGATATTGCAGCGTCCCCTGACTGACCTCCGGTTGGTAAGGCGTATAGGACGTCAGAAACTCGCCACGCTGGATCAGCGCATCGACGGTCGCCGGCACATGGTGCCGATAGGCTCCGGCGCCGAGGAAAAAGGGACCGCTTCCGGCCACCAGGTTTCTGCCCGCCAACTCCGTCAGCCGGCGTTCGACCTCATATTCGCTGGCATGCGGCGGCAGTTCGACCGGAGCATCCCGCCGCACGGCCTGGGGAACGTCGATGAACAAATCGTCGACGCTGGCCACCCCGATGGCCGCCAGCATGGCTTTCCGGTCCGCATCGGTCAGCGGAAGATAACGCATCGATGCCTACTCCAGGCTTTTCAGGAAATCGTCATAGGCAGCGCGATCCATCATCTCGCCAATCTCGTCCAGCGCTGCCAGTCGAACGGTAAAAAACCAGGCTCCCTCCTCCGGGGACTCGTTGATCAGGCTGGGCTGATCGACAATTGCGGCATTGACTGCCAGCACTTCGCCGGTGACCGGCGAAAAGACGTCCGAAGCAGCTTTGACGGACTCGACGACGGCGGCCTCGGCGCCTTTGGCCAGCTTTTTTCCGATATCGGGCAGCTCGACGAAGACGACATCACCCAGAGCGTGCTGGGCATAGTCGGTAATGCCGACCTTCCCCTCGTCACCGGATACCGTCACCCACTCATGTTCCTTGGTGAAATATGTCTTGCTCATGAGAAACCCCTGGAAAATCAAGATTTGCGATAGCGATGAGGAAAGAAAGGCAGATCGGCGACGACGGCGTCGCGCGGCGTGCCGCGAACCAGGAGGCGGACCGGCGTGCCAGATCGGGCAAAGGCGCTTGTCACGTATCCCATGGCGACCGGTGCCCCGACGGAGGGACCGAAGCCACCGCTGGTGATCAGGCCGATCGATTGCCCGGCCGCATCGATAACCGCGGTGTGGGCCCGGGCCGGAGCCTTGTCCAACGATCTGAAGCCAACCAATTTCCGCGTCATGCCTTCCGCCAACTGCCGCTGTACGACGGCCGCGCCGGGAAACCCGCCTTCGATCCGCCGCCGCTTGGAGATACTCCAGGTGAGTGCCGCCTCGACCGGCGTCGTCGTTTCATCGATATCGGCGCCGAAGAGACAAAGCCCGGCCTCCAGCCGCAAGGAATCGCGGGCACCGAGACCGATCGGCAGGACCTCGGGTTCGGCCAGCAGCCGACGGGCGAATTCCTCGGCCCGGTCATCCGGCAGAGAAATCTCGAAGCCATCTTCGCCGGTGTAGCCGGACCGGCTGACCAGGCAGGCGATTCCCGAGATGTCGACGGCACGCCAGGTCATGAAATCCATGACCGCCACCTCGGGAGCCAACCGTGCCAGGACGGTGGCCGCCAGCGGCCCCTGAAGCGCCAGGAGTGCCCGATCGGCAGCCACCTCGATCGTTGCCATACCGGCAAGACCAGCCTTGATGTGGGCGATATCTGCGGTCTTGCAGGCGGCATTGACCACGAGAAACAGGTGATCGCCGGCATTGGTGACCATCAGGTCGTCCTTGATGCCGCCCTGCTCGTTGGTCAATTGGCTGTAACGGATCCGACCGGCGGCCAGCGCCTGGATATCGCCAGGAATCAGAGCTTCCAGCGCGGCGACCCGATCACGGCCGACGATCCGCGCCTGCCCCATATGCGAGACATCGAAAAGGCCGGCCGCCTGCCGTGTATGAAGATGTTCGGCCAAAATGCCTGAGGGATATTGAACCGGCATCTCGTAGCCGGCGAACGGTACCATCCTGGCCCCGAGTTCGAGGTGCAGGTGGTGGAGGGGAGTGTGTGCCAAATCAGGACTCAAGCGCGGACCTCCTTGGGTGAGCCAATCCACCTTCCAACGAGAAAGCGGTTTGCCCCCCTCTGTCCTGAGACCTGAAAGATTCCCCGGCGCGATGGACCGGGTTTCATCTTCGGTGAGACGATGACCATTTCGCCATCGTCTGCTTTCCAGAGAGTCATCACCCCGCGGTCCATTTGCCTGAGAGTTTCCAGGGGCGGTTGCTCCTTCGGCGCCGGCCAACCGGCCGGACTCTCCCACGGGGGTCGTCTGAATATGGAACTCAGTTTACCTGTGTCTCGCTCCAGGTCAACCTTGGCCTGGAGCGAGACACTTTTTCAGCTTTTCAGCGGTCCTCGCGATGTTGGCGATTATAGGCGAGTTCCGCCGGCGTCAGTTGCAATCCCAGGAACACTTCGTACTTGCCCAGTTCCTTGGGGTCCGCCGACATTGGAATGGCGATTTCAAGTTCGTCGTCGGTGACATGCAGCCGCTTGGAATCCTGCGAGAAGTCAAGCCGCACTGGGAACAGGGCCTTGCCCTGAGGATCGGGATAGAAAGCGGGAATGGCGACGTAATAGGCGATGTCGGCCCGCCCGCCGGCAAGGGCTGGATAGCGTTCGGCGTCGATTCCGACATTCAGGGTGAAGAGCATCTTTTTCGCTTCGGGATCGTAGCGGCAAACCCCATGGAAGCTCGTCAGCTCGGCTTTGAACTGCCTGTCTTTCTCCTCTTGCCCACCACCCGGAGCGAACCTCGTCATCGCGGCGGAATCGGCCAGCATGGAAACGTGCGGGCAGAGCGGTGGTTCTTCCTTGTCGAGAGACTTGCAGGCGGACAGGGCCAGGAGGGTAGAGAGCAAGACGATGCTGCGCTGGACAAATGTCATAATTTCAATTCCGTCCTCATATCGAACATCCGGCGGATGAAGGCGCACTCTCCGACGGACGCCCCCTACATTTCAAGTCGTTAACCGACCGATTCTCCAGAGGCCTGGGTGTCAGGGCGCCTGGATCGGCCCGCAAAAATATCTCCGCAGAACCGGTCTTTGGCCGCCGGCGACGACACAATGCGCGAGTTGACCTTTTGCATGCGACGCAATTCTGCTATTGCTGGCGACTGTAGTGAACCACGGGACGGCACACAAGCTGCCGTAATCGAGTTCCGTCGTTCCACCCCAGTCATCCGGGGATCATGACCAAAACAGCGCTTACCATACTTCTGGCCAGCCCGCGCGGCTTTTGCGCAGGAGTCAATCGCGCCATCCACATTGTCGAAGAGGCTCTTCGCCGATATGGCCGGCCCGTTTATGTTCGCCACGAGATCGTTCACAACCGCTATGTCGTCCATTCGCTGGAGGCACAGGGTGCGGTCTTCGTCGAGGAGCTCGACGAAGTACCTGCCGATCGCCCTGTGGTTTTTTCCGCCCATGGCGTGCCGAAGACGGTTCCTGCCGCGGCGGAAGCCCGGGGCATGTTCTATCTCGATGCCACCTGCCCCTTGGTGACCAAGGTCCATCATGAGGCGGCCCGTCACGTCATTGACGACCGCCAGATCATCATGATCGGCCATTCCGGTCACCCGGAAGTTGTCGGCACCATGGGACAAGTCCCCAACGGCAGCATCCTGCTGGTCGAAACGCCGGAGCAGGCCGAAGAGATCGTCCCCTCGGCCGGCAAGCGTCTCGCCTACATTACCCAGACGACGCTCTCGGTCGACGACACGGCCGGCATCGTCGCCATCCTGCGTCGCCGCTTTCCCGACATCGAAGGCCCGCACAAGGAAGATATCTGCTACGCGACGACCAACCGGCAGCAGGCGATCAAGGCGATCGCACCGAAATGCGAAGCCGTCCTGGTCATCGGCGCCCCCAACTCGTCGAACTCCAGGCGTCTGGTGGAAGTCGCGGCCAGTGCCGGCTGCCCGCGGTCCTATCTGGTGCAACGGGCAAGCGAAATCGACTGGAACTGGCTGAACGGAATCACCCGCCTGGGTGTTTCGGCCGGCGCCTCGGCACCTGAAGTCCTGGTCGACGAGGTCTTGGACGCCTGCCGTGAGCGCTTCGAGCTCACCATCGAAGAGATGTCGGTCACCCGCGAGACCGTCACCTTCAAACTGCCGGCGGAGCTCAGCACCTGAGATGGCTGTCTATACTGAGGTGGCCGACGAGGATCTGCGGACCTTCGTCGCCGAGTACGATATCGGCACGGTGGTCAGTTGCAAAGGTATCGCCGAGGGCGTCGAGAACTCGAACTATCTGCTGCAGACCGACCGCAGCAATTTTATCCTCACTCTCTACGAAAAGCGCGTCAACCCGACGGATCTGCCCTTCTTCATCGGTCTGATGGAACATCTGGCCAACCAGGGCCTGCGCTGTCCGACACCGCTTGCCGGTCGCGACGGCGCCAGACTGCGCAGTCTGTGCGGCCGGCCGGCCGCCATCATTTCCTTCCTGCAGGGCTTGTGGCCGCGCCGCGTCTCCTCCGCCCATTGCGCCTCGCTTGGCGCCGCAATGGCCGACCTGCATCTGAAGGGGTTGAGTTTCCCGCAGAGGCGACCGAATTCCCTGGGGCCGAAAGCCTGGCGCCCGCTGTTCGATCTGGAAGCGCACCGGACCGACAAAGTCAAGCCGGGGCTGGCCGCTTTCCTGCGTCATGAGCTCGACCACTTGGAGAAGCACTGGCCGACCGACCTGCCGGTCGGCATCATCCACGCCGACCTGTTCCCCGACAATGTGTTCTTCCAGGGAACCGAGGTTTCGGGGCTGATCGATTTCTATTTCGCCTGCACCGATTTTCTCGCTTACGACATCGCCATCTGTCTCAATGCCTGGTGCTTCGAAGACGATGGCAGCTTCAACGTCACCAAGGCGCGTCTGATGCTGTCGTCCTACCAAAAGGTTCGACCGCTGTCCGCCGCCGAGTTCAACGCCTTGCCGATCCTGGCCCGCGGCGCGGCCACCCGTTTCCTGCTGACCAGGCTGTACGACTGGCTGAACACGCCGCCCGGCGCCTTCGTCAAGCGCAAGGACCCGTTGGAATACGAACGTAAACTTCGGTTCCATGCCGAAATCGACGGCCCCGGCGGTTATGGGCTCGAATACCATTCCCTGGCGGCGGGTGAGCTCTAGTGGCCGATGTCGAGCTTTTCACCGATGGCGCCTGTTCGGGCAATCCCGGACCGGGCGGCTGGGGCGTCATCCTGCGCTGGAAAGAGACCGAGCGGGAGCTTTGCGGCGGCGAGGCGCCGACCACCAATAACCGCATGGAACTGACTGCCGTCATCGAAGGACTGCGCGCCTTGAAGCGCCCATGCAGCGTCGATGTCTATACCGACAGCCAATATGTGCAAAAGGGTATCACCGCCTGGATTTACAGTTGGAAAAAGAAGGGCCGTCTGGCCAAAGACAGCGCCAACCCGGTCGCCAACCAGGATCTTTGGCTGATTCTTGACGCCCTGGCGGCCCAGCACAAGGTGACCTGGAACTGGGTCCGCGGCCATGCCGGGCACCCGGAAAACGAACGGGCCGACGAACTGGCCCGCAAGGGACTGAAAGAAGCGGTCGGGGCAAAAGCCTAAGGCGTGTCGCCAGTTACGGATTTTCTATCATATTTTCCCGTCATCCTCGCGAAAGCGGGGATCCATGCGGCGACAGAAACGATCTTTGGTCGTAGAGTCATCGTTTTTTCCAACCGTGGATTCCCGCGTTTGCGGGAATGACGACGACAAAATACCCGCAGACGAACCTTTGACGTAACCTGACGACATGCTCTCTCAAGACGGCTTGCGCGCCTTCGCCAGCGCCTCCATGACAGCGTCTTCGGTCAGCAGTTCCGGCAAGGCGATGCCGTCCGGCGCCCCCGGCCCATAAACCGCGTTGAAGGGAATTCCGTAGCGGCCGAAACTCGCCAGATAGGCGGTGATGGCCTCGTCGGGTCGGGTCCAGTCGGCTTCCAGGGCGACGACATCGGGAGCCGTCAGGCTCTGCGCCACCTTGCCGCGATAGACGACCGCCGCCTTGTTGACTTGACAGGTGATGCACCAGTCCGCCGTCACATCGACGAACACCACCTTGCCGTCAGCCACCGAACGCGCCAGCGTCTCACGATCGAAGGGCTTCCATACCCCCTTGAGATCCGCGGGGATACCGGCCGCGGGACGCGGTGTCCCAGTGTTCGAGACGACAACCGCCGCCAATGAGACCAACACCACCGCCACCACGCGGGCAATCCCGGAAAGGCGATGCCTGGCCGAAAGAACGGCAAGAATCACCAGCATCAAGCCGCCGATGATCGCGCCGGCACGCAACCCGGCCTCGGCGGACAGAACGACCAGCAGCCATCCGGCCGTCGCCAGCAGCACGGCCCCCAGCACGAAGCGAAGGCCGATCATCCACCGGCCGGGCCGCGGCAGGCGTTGCGCCAGTTGCGGCCAGGCCGCGATCGCCAGGTAGGGCAAGGCCATTCCGAGACCCAGCGCGATAAAGATCGCGAAGATCTCAGGAGCCCCCCGTGCCAGGGCGAAACCAACCGCCGTGCCGAGAAATGGAGCCGAACAGGGGGTGGCCAGCAACGTGGCGAAGGCGCCGGAGGCGAAATGTCCGACCAGACCTTGCCGATTGCCGCTGCCTCCCACGGCACCGGCCCAGCGTGGCAGGCCAATTTCGAAAAAGCCGAAAAGGTTGGCGGAAAACAAAGTGATGACCACGACCATCGCCACCAGAAACAGCGGTTGCTGAAACTGAATTCCCCAGCCGACCGCCGAGCCGGCGGCGCGGACCGATACAGCCGCAACCGCCAGGATCAGGAAGGAGGCGACGATTCCCGCGGCCGAAGCGAGAAAGCCGGTCCGAATGGTCGCTCTCGCCGCCCCGGCATGGCCGATCAGTCCGAGCACCTTGATCGACAGCACCGGCAGGACACAGGGCATCAGATTGAGAATGAAGCCTCCGAGCAGTGCGATGCCCAGCATGGCGAAGGTCTTCGAAAACCGGGATCCCGGTTCGGCCTGGGCGACATCTGCGACCACTTCCATTCCCCGCGCCCCATCGACGACGGTCAAGGTCAGAGGTTTGTCGAACAGATCGCCTTCGCCGGTATTGGGCACCGGCGTCGCCTCGAAAACGACCCGCCGGCCGCCCATTTGCAGACGCACCTTCGGCTTGGCGAACTGAAGCTGATCCGCTCTTTCGATGAACAGATCGGGGTTGCTCATCGGCGGATCGGCGGTCACGACGACCTTCAAGGAACCGGTTTCCGTCGCGCGCGACGAGACCAGCGTCAAGCCCTGCAGCGCGCCATTGCTGGGAACCTGGGCCAGGAACCGGCTGATCAGATGAGCATGCGCCGTCGCCTCGGTCGGACTGGCCGGGAGATCGAGCGCAAGATCGGCGTGCTGCGGAACACACAGGACGTCACAGGTCAAATAGTCGACGGAAGCCCTTAGCGAAACCGCCTGGCCGGCATCGTTCAGCCGGATGACCAGGGGCAGAACGACATTGTCCTTGTAGCCCATGGTTTCCATGCCGGAGACGCTGAACCGATGCGGCGCCGGCCAACTCATCACCGCTTCCGCCAGATTGTCCGACCCCTTCCAGTCGATCGACGGAGGGAATCCGGCATCGCCTGGCGAACGCCAGTAGATCTTCCAACCGGGCTTCAGGTGGAATTCGAGCCCCATCTGCAAATCGGACGCGTCGCCCACGGCCGAAACGGCGGAGATCAGACGGACGCCCCCCTGGTCGTTGCGAACCCAGTCGGAGGCGCCTGCCTCGACGGCGCGGGCGGGGCCCGCCAGGACAATCCCGGCCAGGGCCATCGCCGCCATCAGTATCCTTCCGCCCACATGCATCCCTGCTGTCCTCCACGCCGATCCGGCTGCCGACCCATCACTGCCTGCCCTGCATATCGCCTGTCAATCCCCAGTCTATTCCGTGCGAACCTTGCGTTGCGACGATTCCCGGCATATTTGATCAGTATGCCACACACGCACAAATCGATCGGCTACCTGGACGGCCAAATGTTGATCGCCATGCCGCGCATGGAAGATGCCCGTTTCGCGCGGACTGTCGTCTATCTTTGCGCCCACACGGCGGAAGGAGCGATGGGTCTGGTGGTCAACCGCCTGTTCAATGCCTTGAGCTTTCCCGACCTTTTGAAACAGCTCGATATCGAACCGACGCCGATTTGCGACCCTATTCGCATACATTTTGGCGGACCGGTGGAGGCTGGCCGCGGATTTGTATTGCATTCGTCCGACTATGTCCAAGACACCACGCTGCTGGTCGACGATCACGTCGGCCTGACCGCCACCATTGATGTATTGAAGGCGATCGCCCAAGGCAACGGTCCACGCCAAAGCATGCTGGCGCTGGGCTACGCCGGTTGGAACGCCGGACAGTTGGATTATGAGCTCCGAGAAAATGTGTGGCTTAACGTTCCTGCCGACGACGACCTGTTGTTCGGCGCGGAAATCGAACACAAATGGGAACGCGCCATCGCCAAGATCGGCGTCGATTTCAGTATGCTGTCAGGGGATTCCGGACACGCTTGAATTCCCGAATGCGTCCTTGCCAAAAACGGTCACGAGGTAAACGATTCGGCCCCGCGCCCTCCCTCCCGCAGGAGTTTCCATGTCGCACAACGCCATCACCAACGATCTTTTTTTCCAACGTACCGGACTGGATCGCGAGCGTGTCGAAGGTATCGTAAAGGATTCTTTGGCGGGTAGCGACGATGGCGAATTGTTCCTTGAATATCGCCAATCGGAAAGCATCGGGCTGGACGATGGCCGCATCAAAAGCGCCAGTTTCGATACGGCGCACGGATTTGGCTTACGCGCCGTGTCAGGCGAAGCGACCGGCTACGCCCATGGCAGCGATCTGACGGAAGCGGCCCTGCGGCGCGCCGGCGAAACGGTGCGGGCCGTACGCGACGGCCACTCGGGCGGCGTCGACATCGCTCCAGCCGGCACCAACAGCCAGCTCTACACCGAACACAATCCCCTGCCGATGATCCCCTTCGCCACCAAGGTCAAGCTGCTCGAGGAGGTCGACGCCTATGCCCGCGGTCGCGATCCGCGGATCAAGCAGGTCATGGCGTCGCTCGCCGGATCTTGGCAGGCCGTCCGAATCATCCGCCCCGACGGCAGCCAGTCTTCGGACGTCCGCCCACTGGTGCGCTTCAGCGTTTCGGTCATGGTCGCCGATGGCGATCGTATGGAAACCGGCAGCCACGGCATGGGCGGCCGCGTCACCTATGACGGCGTCATCGCGCCGGACCAATGGAAATCCGCCGTCGACGAGGCGTTGCGCCAAGCCCTGGTCAATCTCGACTCGGTCGCGGCGCCAGCCGGCGACATGACCGTCGTCCTCGGCCCGGGCTGGCCCGGCGTTCTGCTCCACGAGGCGATCGGTCACGGCCTTGAGGGCGACTTCAACCGCAAGAAGACTTCGGCCTTCTCGGGAATGATCGGCCAGCGGGTCGCCGCCCCCGGTGTCACCGTGGTCGACGACGGCACGATCATCGATCGCCGCGGATCGATCTCGATCGATGACGAAGGCACCCCCTCGTCCAGAACCGTGCTGATCGAGGACGGCATCCTCAAGGGGTATCTGTTCGACCGTCTCAACGCCCGTCTGATGGGCACCCGATCGACCGGCAATGGTCGGCGCCAGTCCTATGCCGCCCAACCGCTGCCCAGAATGACCAACACCTTCATGCTGGCCGGAGAGCATTCGCCGGAGGAAATCCTCCGCTCGGTGAAAAAGGGCCTCTATGCCGTGAACTTCGGCGGCGGACAGGTCGATATCACCAGCGGCAAATTCGTCTTCTCGGCGACCGAAGCCTATCTGATCGAGAACGGCCGAATCGGTCCGGCGGTCAAGGGCGCGACCCTGATCGGCAATGGTCCGGACGTCCTGACCCGCGTCGCCATGGTCGGCAACGATCTCGAACTCGACAAGGGTGTCGGCACCTGTGGCAAGGATGGCCAGAGCGTTCCCGTCGGTGTCGGGCAACCGACCCTGAAAATCGAAGGACTGACGGTGGGCGGCACTGCCGTTTGACACCTCTCGGCTCAGTAACAACACATCCCTCAAGGTCGCAATCAGTGGGACCGGCGTCTCTGCCGGTCGCGCTGCGGGCGGCGGCGTTCCTTCCAGGGAAGGTGCGCCGGATCTGACGCGCACCGATCGAGCGGCCATTGCCGGATTCTCTCCGGCTCCGCCGGAACACCGGCGGGGACGCCGGTGCCACTTTGGTGTCGTTCGGAGCAGAGGCCGCCTCGGCTCAGTAACAATATTCCCGGAACGCCTCGTCGATATTGCCGGCCCAGCGCCCTTCGAAATCGGCCAGCATCTCGTCGGCCGGGGTCCGCCCCGACTGGACGATGTTGTGCAGGGTTTGCAGAAATATCGCCTCCGTCCGCCCATAGGCATCGAGACGCGCCCGCCGGTTCAGACCGTCTTCGGCGATAGCCAGGGCTTCGATGGCGATATCGCGAACCTGCCGCCCACGGAAGGCCGTCGCCAAACCAGTGGTCGGGACCTCGGCACGCAGGGCGGAATATTCGGCGATACTCCAGTCCTTGACCAGATCCCAGGCGGCGTCCAACGAGACCTGGTCGTAGAGCAGGCCGACCCAGAATGCCGGCAGGGCGCAGAGCCGCCGCCACGGCCCGCCGTCGGCGCCCCGCATCTCCAGGAATTTCTTCAGCCGCACTTCCGGGAACATGGTGGTCAGATGGTCCACCCAGTCACCCATGGTCGGTAGTTGCCCCGGCAAGGCCGCCAAGCGCCCGGCCATGAAATCGCGGAAGGATGAGCCGGCGACGTCGATGTAGACGCCGTCGCGGTAAACGAAATACATCGGCACATCGAGAGCGTAGTCGACGTAACGCTCGAACCCCATGCCCTCTTCGAAAACGAAGGGCAGGACACCGGTCCGGTCGGGGTCGGTGTCCGTCCAGATGTGGCTTCGGTAGGACAGCAATCCCGACGGCTTGCCTTCGACGAACGGCGAATTCGCCCACATGGCGGTGGCGACCGGCTGCAAGGCAAGAGCGACACGGAACTTGCGGACCATGTCGGCTTCCGATGAAAAATCGAGATTGACCTGCACGGTACAGGTCCGAAGCATCATGTCGAGACCAAGCTGCCCTTTGAGCGGCATATAGCGCCGCATGATGGCGTAGCGTCCCTTGGGCATCCAGGGGACATCCTCGCGGCGCCACTTGGGATTGAAACCCAGGCCCAGGAAGGCGATGTTGAGCTTGGCGCCGATCTCCTTGACCTGCTTCAGATGCTCGTTCACCTCGCGACAGGTCGCATGCACGGTCGCCAGCGGCGCGCCGGACAACTCGACCTGCCCGCCGGGTTCCAGGGTGACGCTGGCGCCATCCTTGACCAGGGCGATGACATGGCCGGCCTCTTCGACCGGCTGCCAACCGAAGGCTTCCAGTCCCTTGAGGACAGCGCCGATTCCGCGCGGCCCCTCGTAGGTCAGCGGCCGGAGATCGTCGCACTGGAAGGCGAATTTCTCGTGCTCGGTCCCGATAAGCCACGACGTCTCCGGTTTTGAACCGGAGGCCAAATACTCGACGAGTTGAGCCTTGCTGGTGACAGGCTCGCCGCTTGGCTGTGCAGGAGCGGACATGGGGCGGCATTTCCTTGCGTTTGGGAGGTCAGGAACGAACGCCCGATGGCGTTCGCCAATCGCCGCACATCGCCTGATAGCAGGACAGCGCGGCGATCACGGCGGTATCGGCCCGCAGGATACGCGGACCCAAACCAACGGGGCAAGCAAACGACAGGCGACGCAGAGCGTCAAGCTCGGATTTGGCGAACCCGCCTTCCGGTCCGACAAGAATGGCGGCGGGTCCGCCGGTCTGGCCGGCCAGGGCTTCGGCAATCGGCCGCCCGCCCCCCCCTTCGTCGAGGAGGATCAGACGCCGGTCGCCCTGCCAACCCGCCAGCAGTCCGTCGAGCGGGCCGGCCGTCTGCACGGTGGGAACGCTCAGCCGTTCGCACTGTTCAGCGGCTTCCTGGGCGATCGCCCGCAGCCGCTCCTCGTTGACGCGGGTCATTGCTGTGTGACGGGTGAACACCGGGAAGAGGGCGGATACCCCCAACTCGGTTGCCTTTTCGACGATGATGTCGATACGGGCGCGTTTGACCGGCGCAAACAGCAGCCAGAGATCGGGCTCCGGCTGTTGCAGCCGCAACTGCCGGTCAGCCACCAGCGTGGCGCCACGTTTGGAGGTCGCGGTGAGGCGGGCGGCCCATTCGCCATCCTGCCCATTGAACAGCGCCACCGGCGTCCCGATTTCAGCCCGCATGACATGCAACAGATAATGGGCCTGGCTTTGTTCCAAAGCGACCGGCGCTCCAACGGCTAAGGGAACGTCGACGAACAGGCGAACTTTCGGAGATATGTCCATTCCGGCCTTTGCAGTCTGCGATGTGACACCTAATGTATAGCGCCATGAAGTCATCAGGTACATTGATCGGGGATATACCGGTCGGCGATTGGATCGATCGCCTGTCGCCCATATCCTTGCGCCCCTACCTCCGTCTGATGCGGTTGGACCGCCCCATCGGCACGTGGCTGCTGCTGCTGCCGGGATGGTGGAGCATCGCCCTGGCCGCAGATGGCTGGCCGGACATAAGATTGTTGCTGCTGTTCGGCATCGGCGCCGTGGTGATGCGCGGTGCCGGCTGCACCTTCAACGATATCGTCGACCGGGATTTCGACGGCAGGGTCGTTCGCACTGCCGGCCGTCCAATACCCTCCGGAGCCGTCAGCCCCCGGCAGGCGACGCTGTTTCTGGCGCTTCAGCTCTTCGTCGGTCTGATCATCCTTCTGCAGTTCAACGGGACCTCGGTCCTCCTGGGCGCCGCTTCGCTCGGTTTGGTTTTCACCTATCCCTTCATGAAGAGGATCACCTATTGGCCGCAGGCCTGGCTTGGACTGACCTTCAATTGGGGCGCACTGCTCGGCTGGGCGACCGCCGGCGGCGGACCGCATCCGGCACCGGTGCTGCTCTATATCGGCGGCATCTTCTGGACGCTGGGCTATGACACTATCTATGCCCACCAGGACAAGCAGGATGACGCCTTGATCGGCGTACGGTCGACCGCGCTCCGGTTGGGAACGGCGACTCCGGCTTGGTTGGTCGCTTTTTACACGCTGGCCGTGACATTTTTTGCGACGGCCGGCTGGGCGGCCGATCTCTCCTGGCCGTTTTTCGGACTGCTGGGCGTGGCCGGCCTTCACTTGGCCTGGCAGATCCGCACGCTCGATATCGACAACTCGCCGGACTGCCTGGAAAAATTCAAGTCGAACCGTGTCTTCGGCTGGCTGGTGATGATCGCGATCGTCGCCGGGAAACTGATGTGAGAGCCCAGACCGAGGCTTTCATCGAAGCTCATACGATCCGCACGAGTCCGCCGGCCTGCCCGGAAATCGCGCTGCATTTGGCCACCGAGATCACCCCTTTGTGGCTGGCCACCGAAGATTTTCTGCACAAGGCCAATCTGGAACCGCCCTACTGGGCCTTTGCCTGGGTCGGCGGCCAGGCTTTGTCTCGGTATGTGCTCGACACGCCCGCCCTGGTTCGAGGCAAACGCGTGCTGGACTTCGCGGCCGGCTGCGGCATGACGGCCATCGCGGCCGCTCTGGCCGGCGCAAGCAGCAGCCAGGCGGCGGAAATCGATCCGACCGCGGCAGCCGCCATCTCCCTCAACGCCAAGATTAATAACGTCGACATCGAAATCCTTCTCGGCGATGTCCTCGACCGCCCCGACTGTCCCTGGGATGTCATTCTGGCCGGCGATGTCTGTTACGAACGGCCGATGGCCGAGAGGGTGTTCGCCTGGCTGCGTCGCTGTGCTGCGACAGGAGCCGACGTCCTGATGGCCGATCCCGGGCGCGCTTATCTACCGCACACCGGCCTTCTGAAGATGGCCGCCTATACGATCGCTTGCAGTCTCGAACTCGAAGACCGCACCAGCCGCGACGCCGTGGTCTACAAGATCGTCGGTTAAGCCACCGGCGACTTGATTGGGAAACGGCGCGACCGGTTGGCCCGGACCTCGCGCGCCTCTCGCTTGCGGTGGCCTTTCTCGAGGGCATCGGCCAGGGTATCGAGCCATTCGGGACGAGAATCGTCGATGGCAACCGCCTCGGAAAAGGACTTGATGGCTTCGCCCAACTCTCCGAGAAACCGGTGTTTCCGACCGAGCAGAAAATGCGCCTCGGGATGATGCGGATGGATCGTCAGCACTGATGACGCGGCCCAGCCAACGTTCTCCCAGTCGCCACGCTCCACGCTCTCCCGGGCATCGGCCATCAGAGTCCCGACATGCTCGATCTGGGTCGGATCGACGACCCAGGAAAGGCCCCGCTTGGCAAACTCGCGCTGGTGGTGATCTCCATGCAGGGCGTGATCGGACAGCGAGCAAAAGCAGGTGAAGAGGTCGGTCGAGGCGCCTACCAGGGTCTTGTGAAGTTCATCGAAAATCAGCCGGTCCTCGCCGGTGCCATCGGGAAAAGCGGCGAGCGACCACAACGGCAGCACGAAATGGCAGGCCTCCTTGTCGAGCATCAAACCACTCGGCTGAACGAAACCACCATAGCGTTCGGCGTTGATACCCGGCCGGCATCCGACGGAGTCCCATTCGTCACGGCAGATCGGCAGGCCGTCCACCGGATGAACCAGCCAGCGTCCCGACCAAGCCCAGTCCTTGCCGTCGATGGCCGCCACCAAAGCCGAAAGATGGTTGCCGGCGTACCAGTCGTTGTCATCGAGATAGGCGACACGGCGGCTGTTGGCCAAGTAGCTGAGAACCGTCCGCAGACTGCCGCCATAATAGTTGGGATAGACACCACCGTGACGACGGGATGTCGAGTAACCGGGATCGAGCACGCTCATCGACACGTGCGGCGGACATTCGCCGGCCAAACGATCGAGAATCGATGCGTCGCCTTGAGCGACGTCGACTCCGATCAGCAAATGAATACGGCCAGGAAAGTCCTGACTGAACACCGATCGCACGGCCTTTGCCAGGCCGGGAGCAAGAACGGTTTGAACGACCACCGCAACATCGGCGGGAGCCTGCGAAACATTGACGTGGGAAATGGAGGACACGGGACCTGATTCACCCTGTTCTTGACCGACCGCCTCCAGTCCCACCTATCGGGCGTCGTCCGTTTTGAGATTGTCACACATTGGATCAAAACGACTTGCCGGGTCAATCTCTCCGCCGCCAGCCAGGCCCCAGCAAAAGCAGGTTTAACTGAGTTTTCTATTATTAATCAATAAGATAATTTAAAACGAACTGTAAGGATCAAACGATAATTCATCACTAAATCTTAATGCAATCGAGGAGGATGCGAGGTGCGCTTGGCTGCTATTCAAGCCCCGTAAGTCGTTCCACATCAGATGAAGCGGGCCTGTCTAAATGCCGAGAATAGACCGTCGTTCAGTTCTTCGTGGCCTTGGCGCGTCCGCACTCGCCGCCGCGTTCCCGGACTCGATCGGACGGGCCTTGGCGATCGAGCCGGACACCGTCACCGGCACCATCCGGGACGTGAAGCATATCGTCGTGCTCACACAGGAGAACCGGTCGTTCGACCACTATTTCGGCACGTTGCGCGGTGTTCGCGGCTTCAGCGACCCCCGCGCGATGACGCTGTCGTCGGGCAACTCGGTTTTCCAGCAGCCTTACGGCGCCAGTACGTTGCTGCCGTTCCGCCCATCGCAACCGCTCATGGGTTATCAGTTCGTCGGCGATCTGCCGCATGACTGGTCGGACGCTCACGCCGCGTGGAACTACGGCAACAACGACGGCTGGGTCGCCGCCAAAGGCGCAGAAACGATGGTCCACCTGAACCGGACCGACATTCCGTTCCACTACGCCCTGGCCGACGCCTTTACGATCTGCGACCAGTATCATTGCTCGATCATGACGTCGACCGACCCGAACCGCTATTATCTGTGGACCGGCTGGGTCGGCCAGAACGGCACGATCCCCGACACGCTCGCCAATCCGACGTCAGGCACCGTACCCGGCCGGTTCGAACTGGTACCGGGCCCGAGCACCGGCAATGGCGTGGCGCCCGGCGGCCCGGTCGTCAACAATGGCGAACAGGGCTACAATTGGTTGACCTACCCCGAACGCCTGCAGGCCGCCGGCGTGAGTTGGAAGATCTATCAGGACATCGGCACCGGGCTCACCTCCGCCGGCTCCTGGGGTTACACCGGCAACCCCTATATCGGCAATTTCGGCGATAATTCGACCCTCTACTTCCAACAATACCAAGACGCCCAGCCGGGCAACCCGCTCTATGACAATGCGCGGACGGGAACAAATATTTGCAATGGCGGTACATATGACGGCGGCTCGTTCTTCGCGCAGCTTGAGAACGACGTGAAGAATGACACCCTGCCGCAGGTCTCGTGGATCGCCGCGCCGCAGGCCTATTGCGAGCACCCGATCTATCCGCCGAATTGGGGCGCCTGGTACATCTCAAACGTCCTGCAGGCGCTGACCGCCAACCCAAAGGTCTGGGCCTCCACCGTCCTCATCATCAATTTCGATGAGAATGACGGCTTCTTCGACCATATCGTGGCGCCGACCGCACCGATGTCCGCGGCCCAAGGCCGGTCGACGGTCTCGACCGTCAATGAGATCTATCCGGGCGTCCCCGGCTCGAACGCCTATGGGGCCGGCCCTTACGGCCTCGGCGCCCGCGTTCCCTGTCTCATTGTCTCGCCGTGGAGCAAGGGTGGCTGGGTCTGCTCGCAGACTTTCGACCATACCTCGGTTCTCCAATTTATCGAGAAGCGCTTCGGCGTCGCCGAGCCGCATATCACCCCGTGGCGCCCCACCGTCGCCGGCGACCTGACCTCGGCGCTCCACTTCCAGGACGCCAACGCCGCCACGTCGTTGCTGCCCGGCACGACGAGCTATCTGAGCTATGTGGCAGACGGCGGTTCGACCCTCTTGCCGCTGTCCCAGGCGATCATCGCGGCGGGTTCGCAGCCTGTGGAAACGCTCGATCTCACCATTCCGACCCACCTGACCATGCCGGGCCAGGAACCGGGGATGCGGCTGTCCCGCGCCCTGCCCTACCAGTTGCAGGCCGATGCCCGGGCGAACCTCGGCACCCGGACGGTCACTATCGGCTTCGGCAATAGCGGGGAAGCCGGCGCCTTCTTCCAGGTGCGCACCGCCCTCGGTGCCAAGAACAGCGGCCAGGGCTCGGGCCCTTGGGGGTACACGGTCGATCCGGTTACCGGCTCGCTCAGCGACAGTTGGACGCCGACCGGCGGAACGGCTTACGACCTTTCGGTCCATGGCCCGAATGGCTTTTTCCGGCGCTATGCCGGCGGCCTGACCGCCTCGTCGGACAATCTCGCGGTCCGGAGCGTCTATGACACCACGACCGGTGGGCTCACCATGATCGTCGCCAATGTGAAGGCGGCGCCGACCGTCGCGACCATCGTCGAAAAGTACAGTAGAACCACGCGGCAGCAGAAGCTGACATCCGGCGCGACGCTTCAGGTCGTCCTGCCGCTGACGTCAAGCCACCACTGGTACGATGTCCTGATCACGACGACCGATACCAGCTTCGTCCGCGAGTATGCCGGTCGCGTCGAGACCGGCGCCGATAGCGTCAGCGACCCGCACATCGGCCAACAGGCGTGATAGCCCTCCATTCCCCGCTTTTTTTCCCGATACCGAGGCATTGAGGGGGGCTTCATCGCCGACCACGGGAATAAAAGCTTGCCGGCTGCCTGCCAATCGCCTCTCTTGCCTCGACCAATCCTTCAGCGCAAACTCCGCGCCTTTCGACAGTCGAGGCTATCGCTCATGGACCGTAATATCGAAAACCGCCTCGTCGCCTTGGAAAGCCGGCTCGCCCATCACGAAAAGATGGCCGATGAATTGTCCGATGTCCTGGCATCGCAGCAACAGACCATCGACTTGCTGACCAGTCAGGTGCGGCAGCTCCGCAGCCGCGTAAGGGAATTGGAGACCGGCTATGAACGGTCGCCCCAGGATGATCGACCGCCGCCACACTACTGACGCGGATAGGTTTGTCCGAAGCGGTCGTTTCGCGCTTGGCCAAGTTCGTCCAGGCCCGGCGTGACATATTCATCGACCGCAACGATCCGGTTGTCGGCATCGACATGCACCGCGCGCGAGATTCGTCCGGGGATCTGACTGACCGGCACCTGTTCATAAGCCATGATGATCGCCAGATCGCCCGGCGAAAAATGATGCGCAGCCGCCCCGTTGAGGCAGATCACGCCGCTTCCCGACGGTCCCTCGATGACATAGGTCGACAGCCTCGCGCCATTGGCGATGTTGACGACATCGACCCGCGTATGCGGAAGAATCCCGGCCGCCCGCAAAAGCAGCGGATCGACGGTGATCGACCCGACATAGTCAAGCTCGGCTTGCGTCACCCGGCAACGGTGGATCTTGCCGTACATGTAGTCGCGCGTTGGTTCCTGTGCCATTGCTCAGTGTCGCCGGGAGATCGTCCCGGCGCCCGTGGTTCGCCTGAAATTTTCGGAAAGTTCAGAGATAAGACCGAACCAGTTCGGTCTTATCTCTTCGCGCTGCTAAGCGGTGAAGTTCATCGCCTTCCGCAAGTTCTCGTCCAACTTGTCGAGAAATTTCGTGGTGGTCAGCCAAGGTTGTTCCGGACCGATGAGAATGGCCAGATCCTTGGTCATGAAGCCAGATTCCACCGTCTCAACGCAGACCCGTTCGAGAGTGCCGGCGAACTTGGCCACGTCCGGCGTATTGTCAAACTTGGCGCGATAGAACAGGCCTCGCGTCCAGGCGAAGATCGAAGCGATCGGGTTGGTCGACGTCTCCTTGCCTTTCTGATGTTCGCGGTAATGCCGTGTCACCGTTCCATGGGCGGCCTCGGCTTCAACAGTCTTGCCGTCGGGAGACAGCAACACCGAGGTCATCAACCCAAGAGAACCGAACCCCTGCGCCACAGTGTCGGACTGAACGTCACCGTCATAGTTCTTGCAAGCCCAGACGAATTCGCCCGACCATTTCAGGGCGGAGGCGACCATATCATCGATCAGACGATGTTCGTAAGTGATGCCCAAGGTCTCGAAGTCGACCTTGAACTCCTTGTCGAACACCTCCTGGAACAGGTCCTTGAAACGCCCGTCATAGGCCTTGAGGATGGTGTTCTTGGTCGAAAGATAGACCGGCCACTTCTTGTCCTTGCCATAGTTAAGACAAGCCCGTGCAAATCCCCGGATGGAATCGTCGAGGTTGTACATGCCCATGGCGACGCCGGCACTGGGGAACTCGAACACTTCGTGCTCGATCGGCGCCCCGCCGTCGGCCGGCCGGAACGTCATGGTCAGCTTTCCCGCTCCCGGCACCTTGAAATCGGTGGCGCGGTACTGGTCCCCAAAGGCGTGACGGCCAATGACGATCGGCTTGGTCCAACCGGGAACCAGGCGCGGAACATTCTTGCAGATGATCGGTTCGCGGAACACCGTACCATCGAGAATGTTGCGGATCGTGCCATTGGGCGACTTCCACATCTTCTTGAGCCCGAATTCGCTGACCCGCGCCTCGTCGGGGGTAATGGTCGCGCATTTAACGCCGACGCCATATTGCTTGATGGCGTTGGCGGCATCGACCGTGACCTGGTCGTTGGTCTGATCTCGATACTCAATCCCCAAGTCGTAGTACTTCAAATCGACGTCGAGGTAGGGAAGGATCAGTTTGTCCTTGATGAACTTCCAAATGATCCGTGTCATCTCGTCGCCGTCGAGTTCGACGATGGGATTGGCGACCTTGATTTTCGTCATCGCTGGCTTCCTGCTATGAGAAGGAACGTTACCCTTGTCCGTTGGGGTGCGCCCCAAGCACAAACAGCCGCATTTTCGGCATAAGCGACGGACGCCGAACCTTAACACCCCACCCGCCGAACGCAAGACCCACCAGCCAACTTTATCGGCGAACATTGAAGACGCGTGTCGCGTTCAAATAGAATCGCCGACGGCCGTCTTGACGCCGCGAGCGCCCCGGAAAACGGACTTTTCCGAGCAGTTCACGACGCCGGCAACTCATCCGCCTAGAGGGAAATTGATAAAATTCAGAACAACTTTGAGTGGTCTTTGTGAGCAGCAACGATCTCACGCCTTGCTGAGGCCAGAACATCATCGACATTGTCGACGACCGAATACAACCGGTTGATTCCAGGTTGGGCAAATCCCTTGGCGATGATGCCGTCGACGAGTTGCAACCAAGGCGCCCAGTACCCATCGATATTGGCGAGAATGACCGGCTTGTTATGAAGCTTCAGTTGTTTCCAGGTCAGAATCTCGAAGGTCTCGTCGAGCGTTCCCAACCCGCCCGGCAGGACGCAAAAGCCGTCGGCCAGATCGAACATGCGATGTTTGCGGGTATGCATGCTGTCGACGACGATCAATTCCGAGGCCTCTTTGAAGGAGGCCTCGACTTTCAGAAGGTGTTCGGGAATCACCCCGATGACCTTGCCGCCGCAGGACATCACGGTTTCGGCGAGAGCCCCCATCAGGCCGACATGACCGCCGCCATAGACCAAGGTCACCCCAGCCTCCGCCAAATGGCGTCCAAGGCGCTCCGCCGCTTCGCGAAAGTGGGGATCATTCCCCATCGCGGCGCCGCAGAACACGCACAGGGAACCAAGTTGGGATGAACGGACATTGGTCATAAGGAAACACTCCTCGAAAGACTATTGGAACGCGGTCGAGCCGCCCGGCGCTTGCCGCGGTGATCGGATTCCGATCACCGCGGCTTGCCATAACGCCCAAAACGCGGCTCAGGCGGATCGCACACTACCGATGAATCGCTGCACCTGTTCATCGAGAGAATGAAACTGGCCGACCAGCGTATCGGCGGCCAACTGCACGTCCGCCGCCCGCGCTGTCGCATCCACGACGGCGTCGCTGACGGAGTGGATATTCGTAGCGACGATCTGTGTCCCGTGGGAAGCCTGGTTGACGTTCTGAGAAATTTCACGGGTCGCAGCGCCCTGCTCTTCGACTGACGAAGCGATACTGGCGGCCAATTCCTGCGCCTCCAACGCAACTTTGGCAATGGCCCGTGTCTCCGTCACCGCCCGGGCGGTGGCCATTTGCGTGGCATCGATCTGAGCCTTGATCTCGCTGGTGGCCTGGGCCGTCTGATTGGCCAGGTTCTTGACCTCATTGGCAACCACGGCAAATCCCTTGCCGGAATCGCCGGCGCGGGCAGCTTCAATGGTTGCGTTCAAGGCGAGCAGATTGGTCTGAGCCGCAATATCATTAATCAGGTTCACGATGCTGCTCACGCTTTCGGCCTGCCGCGCCAATTCCTCCATGGTTTCACGGACCTTTTCGGCATCCGAGGCCGTCTGCGTAGCGATTTCTGCGCTCTGCGTGACCCGGCGCGAAATTTCGTCAATGGACGCCGCGAGTTCTTCCGTTGCGGCGGCCACTGTCTGAACGTTGGAAGAGGTTTCATCGGTCGCTTGTGTAACGGTATTGCTGCTCTTCCGGGCATCCTCCATTCCCTTGCTCAGCAAACCGGCCAAGCCGCCCATATCCTTGGTCGCCGTGAAAGCCGCCTGCAACAGGGACGAGACGTTACCCTCGAAATCCCGGGCAAGCTGCTCCAGCAGAACATGACGATTTTCCTCCGCCTCCTGGCGCAGTTTCTCGCGTTCGGCCTGGAGTTTTCCGACTTCCTGGGCGTTGCGTTTGAAAATTTCGAGGGCTCCGGCCATCGCTCCCAACTCGTCGCGCCGCTCCAAACCGGGAATATCCGTCTCAAGGTGGCCGTCGCTCAACGCGGTCATCGCCGCCGTCATCTCGGTGATCGGCCGCGAGACGAGACGGAAAATGAGGCAACCGAGAAGGACCAACGCCGCCAGCGTTGCCACCAGCACCGCCATGACCAACACGGCCGTCAACATCCGCAAGGGGGCGTACATCGCGTCGCGATCGATCGACACCCCGACATACCATCTGACCGAGGCCAGACCGGTAATAGGATAAAAGCGGATAATCGCATCGCCGGTTTCGATCTGCGGCGTCTTCGGATCGACTCCCAGAGGCTTCATGATTTTCGCGGCGTCAGGGTGAACCAGAGTATTGCCGTTTTCATCAACCAGGAAGACGAATCCCTTGCCAGCCACGGTCAGGCTCTTCAGAAATGCCTCCAAGGCATCCAGAGGCAGATCCGCGCCGACGACGCCACGCACATTGCCCGCCGTCCCGACCGGTTCGGCGACACCAATCACCAATTTACGCGTGGTCACGTCGACGTAGGGGGCGCTCAAAGTCAATCGGCCGGCCTTTATGGCTGCTTCGTACCAGGGGCGCTTGCGCGGATCGTAGCCGGCCGGCATCGGCAAAGGATTGGACGTTTCGAACGCGCCGTCGTCCTGATGACCAAAATAGACCTCCGAAAACGCGCTCGTCAGGTTGCGTCGGCTGACCAGGGCATGGATGTCCCCCGGCGCCGCGGCGGCCGTCACATCCTCGGTCAATCCACGGACCAGCATCAGGCGCCCGTCCAGCCATTTCAGAACTCCGCTGGCCGCAGCCTCTCCCGTCGCCGCGATATTGTTGGAGATCTCCTGCATGAGGACATCGCGGGTCATTTTGTAGATCCAGGCGCCGAAGACGCCGAACGAAAGCACAATCAGCAAAGCGGATACCGATAATATTTTTACGATGAACCGCCCTTTATATCTGTCAATTCCGGTAATCGTATGCATACTCATTCCCCATCAAGATATTGCATACGCCACTTATTGTTGTTTAATGAATCACGGCACGACAGTGCGACAACACTGTTATATTCGTTAATTGATGCAATGAATTATTTAATTATTTTGTCAATGCACCCTATTTTTATTTTTAGTCTCACGTCAGCACAGAAGTCGACAACAATGTGGCGTTATAGCGACCTCCCGCAATAGACCGGCTGATCGACGAACACTGACAACAGAGATCAAGACGGATCGCGGTGGACACCTTTTTTTTGACGAATGCGGATATACCAAAAGGATAGGACGTCCCTATCCTATTCGTCAGAATAGGATGAACGGTCGGTTCCGAAAAGTGACGAAACGTCGCGACTTGGTCTATTGCCGCATTGTTGACATGTTCCCGCGCTTCATTGGCGGCAGTCCCGGCACAGGGGGCGGAAGCCGGGTTGCGTATCGGTCGGTACCGTATTAGGGTACGCCGCAATCATCATCCACGCCCATTCATTGCGAGCGAGGAGCCTTGACCCGGCCCGTTATCATAGCCCTCGCGGGCTTCATCGTCATCGTCGTCGCCATAGTCATGAGTCTTTGGACCGGCCATGGCGACCAACCGGTTCCTCCCACCGTCACACAAACGGGTCAGCCGGTCGCCGGCAATGCGGCGCAGAACAGCGACGCTCCCAGCTTCGACATCGTACGCATCAATCCGCAGGGCGAAACCGTTATTGCCGGTCGTTCCATGCCCAAGGCCGAGGTCGTAATCCTGGATGGTGGCAAGGAAGTCGGCCGGGTGACCGCCGACAATCGGGGCGAGTGGGTCTTCGTGCCGGACCAGCCGCTCCAGCCGGGAAGCAGGGAACTCACCTTGCGCGCTGCCAACCCCGACGGCACCGTTCGCGAAACCAACGCGCCAGTTGTCCTCGTGGTTCCCGACCGCAGTAAAAACAAGGACGCGTCGCTTGCGGTGAAGATCAACCCGGATGGAACGATGGACATCCTTCAGGGCCCGGAAGCCAAAGATGGAGCCGGTACCGTGTCGATCGCCGGCATAAAGTATGACGAGAGCGGTCATTTGTCGGTCACCGGAAAGGCAAGTCCGAAAGCCACGTTGCAGGTCTATCTCGACAATCAGCCACTTAGCAAGACGCAAGCCGACGGGCAAGGGCGCTGGCGGCTATCGACCAAGATGGATCAGCGGGGCTCGGAACATACGCTGCGAGTCGATGAGCTCGGCAACGGCGGCAAGGTTGTCGCCCGGGCGGAAACAAGCTTTTCACCCTCAGGCACGCTGCCGGCGGAAGGCAAGGTGACCGTCGAGCAGGGCAACAGCCTATGGCGGATCGCCCGTCGCGCCTATGGCAGCGGCTATGACTACATGGTCATCTACGCCGCCAACAAGGAACAGATCCGCGACCCCAATCGCATCTATCCCGGCCAGACCTTCAACATTCCCGCGCCGCACTGATCTTCCGGAGTTTCGCGGTCGACCCGGCCGCTGGTTATTCTTTGTGCCCTTTGGCCCTGCGCGTGATTCGTCAGATTTGGCGTGCTGCGCTTTGGGATTTCGACGACGCCCGGCGCCATCCGGGCCGCAGGGCAACCTCTCCGGTTGTCTCCGTCTCGTCCAGAGGACTGAGAAACACGTCGATGGTCTCAAGGTACGGTCGCCCTGAGAGCAAAAAGCGCGCCATCCCGGCGATTAGTCCGACTGCCGTCAGCGGCCGGACGAGAGAAACCTCTCCGACCATCAGGATCCGCCCTTCGACCACGCGGAAGATATCGCCCAGGTGGGCGTTGGCGGCATTGAGAACCGTCTGGAGCTCGGCGCGCGCTACGGCCGATTCAGCACTGAACGGCATCGGCCCCACGTCGCCCGTCAGAGCAATGATGACCTGGTCAGGCTTATGGCGGCATTCGGCGGCAAAGGATATATGGTGATAGGAAAATCGGAACTTAAAATCCTGCTGCGCCAGGGCCGTGCCCCCGACAGCCTCGTCAAAAGGAAGCCGAAGCTCTCCCAGAACCAAATGGAACGGACTTATCTGCTGCATCTCCCGCCCTTGCGTCAAATTCCGCCGTATGGCGACGGCGGCAGATTAGCATGGCGAGGCTCGCAGAAAAAACATCTCGGAACCAGCTGTCGTTATTTCTGGACAAACGCTTACCCGAATCGCCGCAACCGGTTAGTATGGGGCGATTCGCTTGGCGCCGCCGGTCAGCCGGTGACGCCAGGTCTGAACGGCGCTGGCCCCTCCCTTGTCGGATGCGGAGAGCCCGGCGCCTTTGATGAATCGAGAGCTTGGTTCGCCCCTATCATGGAACCGGCTTGAGGAGAAAACAGCGTGCCGACGCAAGACAATTCCGTACTAAAAACCCTATGCATGCCCATTCACCCGGAGGGGTGGCGTTTCATCCCCCTTTTCGCCGCAGGCACTTTGTTGCTGTTTTGGCTCTGGTCGCCGCTGGGTTGGCTGGGTGTGCTGTTGACAATCTGGTGCGCGTTCTTTTTCCGCAATCCGGAACGAATCACGCCGTCGCGCGACGGATTGGTAATCAGCCCGGCCGATGGCGTCGTACAGATGATCGTCGATGCCCCGCCGCCGCTCGAACTTGCCATGGGCGACGCGCCGCTTCCCCGCATCTCAATTTTCATGAACGTCTTCAATGTCCATGTGAATCGCGCACCATTCGCGGGAAAGATTCTGAAACGCGTTTACTCCCCCGGCAAGTTTTTCAATGCCTCGCTCGACAAGGCCAGCGCGTTCAACGAGCGGATGGCCGTTCGCCTGGGCCTTGACGACGGCCGCGAAATCGCTTTTGTGCAGATAGCCGGTCTGGTCGCCAGACGCATTCGTTGCGATCTCGGCGAAGGTCAGACCGTACGGGCAGGAGAGCGGTTCGGACTGATCCGATTCGGCAGCCGCGTCGATGTCTACCTGCCGGCCGGCAGCAAACCCCTGGTGATGATCGGACAAACCGCGATCGCCGGCGAAACCGTCCTGGCCGACCTTGCCAGCGACGAGCCCCAGCGTCAGGGAGAGGCCCGGTGAAATTCCCTCAACGGCGCCCGCCACGCATCAACGGCCTGTCCTTCAATAAGCTGATCCCGAACATCCTCACCATGCTGGCCCTGTGTGCCGGTCTGACCTCGATCCGTTTCGGCCTGCACGGGAAATGGGACTTGGCGGTCACCGGCATCCTGCTGGCAGGATTGCTCGACGGACTGGACGGTCGCATCGCCCGGCTTTTGCACGGCACCAGCAAATTCGGAGCCGAACTCGACTCGTTGTCCGATTTCATCAGCTTCGGTGTAGCGCCTTCGGTGCTGCTCTACCTGTGGACAATGCAAGGGGCCGGCGGACTGGGATGGGCGCTGGTTCTGCTTTTTTCCGTCTGCATGGCGTTGCGGCTGGCCCGTTTCAACACCATGCTGGGCGAACCCGATTTGCCGCCATGGGCCTACAATTTCTTTACCGGTGTGCCGGCTCCGGCAGCCGCAGGCCTTGTACTGTTGCCAATGATCATCAGCCTGCAGTCGGGCGGCGAAGGTTTCTTCGCCAGTTCCGCGGTCAATGCGGTGGTCCTGGTTATCGTATCCTTCCTGATGGTCAGCCGCATCCCCACCTACTCTGGAAAACGCTTCAGAGTTCCCCATGTCTACGTTGTGCCGATGCTGCTTCTGGTCGGCGTCCTTACTGCCTTTCTCGTCACGGAACCTTGGGGTACAATCACGGTGATCGGAGTTCTCTATGCGGGCAGTATTCCGCTTAGCGCTCGCGCCTTCCGCAAACTGCAGAAGCAGGCGGCGGAACTTCGGGCTGCAGAGACGACGACCAGGGAAACCCCAGACAAAGGGCCGTCCGTCAAAGACGTGGCGGCAGGAAATGAAGGGTAGCCTTTCGCATAGACACATTTCCGCCACAATTCGGTGAATTTATCCTGATGTTCAATCATCGTGCCCGATTGGGGTCAGGACCGGTTGTGGCCATCGGAGATCGGGAATAGACAGCAACTTTGATGTTGCAAAATAGCAACAGTGTTCCTGTATTGTCGCTAATCTCTCGTAATTGGCCCCGTTACCGTTGAGTTGTCCAGTACATTGGTTTAAATAGGGCACTACCCCCAATCGCGTTTCCAAACAAAGGAAAGCCTAAATTATGCGTATTTTTGCGGGCATTCTCTCTGCCGGTCTCATTGCCGGTGTTGCAACTGCCGCGCAGGCTGATGGCCTGTATGTCGGCGCGGAGACCGGCCTCGCCATCGCCCCGACGGTCAAATTCAAAGACGGCGCCAAGGTCTGGAAAGAGACCCAGGATCCGGGTTATGCCGTCCTTGGTCAGCTTGGTTACGGCTTCGGACCGGTTCGTGTCGAAGGTGAACTCGGCTGGCGTTCGAACGGTGTCGACAAAGTCAAGCAGCCGTTCAATACCTCGGGCAGCGGCAAGCTGGATGCCAGCTCCGCGATGGCCAACGTCTATTATGACATCAAGACCGGCACCAGCATCACGCCGTTCATCGGTGTCGGCGCTGGTGGCGTCGATGTCAACGCCGAGAAGCTTCGCGCCAACGGCACGACCTTCTCGAACAAGGACCAGTTCGTGTTCGGCTATCAGGGCATTGTCGGGGCGTCCTACGCTCTTAACGACAACCTGGCGCTGAAGGCCGACTACCGCTATCTGCGGACGCTCGATACGAAGTTGAAGGAAGATCCGTCCTATGGGACCGGCAAATCAAAGGCCGATTATCAATCCCATGCCATCCTGGTCGGCTTCACCTACAAGTTCGGCGGCGAAGCGCCGAAGCCGGTCGCGGCCCCCGCTCCGGCTCCGGTAGCTGCTCCGGCTCCGGCCCCGGCTCCGAAGATGGTGCAGGCTGCGCCGATCGCGAAGAACTACCTCGTGTTCTTCGACTTCAACAAGTCGGACATCACCTCTGAAGCCGGCAAGACCATCAGCCAGGCTGCCACGGCCGCCAAGTCGAGCCATGCCACCAGCATCTCGCTGGTTGGTCACACTGACGCGGCTGGTTCCGAGAAGTTCAACATGGCCCTGTCGCTGCGCCGCGCCAACGCCGTCAAGGCGTCGTTGGTCAAGCTCGGCATCCCTGCCAACGAAATCTCCGTTGTTGGCAAGGGCAAGAGCCAGCCGCTTGTCCCGACCAAGGACGGCGTTCGCGAACCCCAGAATCGTCGCGTGCAGATCATCCTTCCGTAAAGATCTCTGCACCCCGGTTCTTCGGGACGAAAAAACCGCAGCAGGAGAAATCCTGCTGCGGTTTTTCTTTTTCGGAGATCGTACCGCACCGTCCACAGAGAGGAACGGGACGCGCCAGAAAGAAACAAATTGTCAGTAGCACCGGCGTCTCTGCCGGTACTGCTCATGTTTCATCCAGGGCGGGTCGGCGCACCACCAGTGCGGAACTCTAAGCGCTCTTCTTCTTTTTCGCGGCGGCTTTCGTCTTGGTGGCTTTCGGCTTGGCCTGCTCACAGGTCGCGAGATAGGGGTGGGACGTCCCCGCCGACACGGCAAGCGCCTCGATATCCTGCGGTTCCGTGGTCAGGGCTTTGTCCAGATTGTCCCAGGCCTGCTGGCAGAAATTCGGATCGGCCATAACACGCTGGCCGGCGTCGTTTGCAACCCGCGTCATCCAGACATCGAAATTGCCGCCTCCGGCACGCGCGAAATGCTGCCGGAGCGCGGCCGCATTCTCTTGCAGCTTGCCACCGAATTTCCCGACGAAATCATTATAACGGCTAGAGAAATTTGGATCCGTCTGATCAACGGTGCGACAATTCAGAGCCGCAACGTTGAATTCCTGCTGCAAGATCCGGAGTTGGGCGGGTTTCATCTCTTCTGGGGTGAAACAACTTGTCGTCGCAGCCCCGGCAGCGCCCGACGACGCTATACAAAGGGCCACAACGGTAGCACTCAAACGCTTAAGCAAGATACACCATCACTCTGTAAAAAGGGCCAAAGATGGCCTGATATTGCGCCCTCCCCGCCGGAAAGATCAATCCATCCTGAACACCAATGCAGTTTCTCGTCGTGATGTCGAGCGAATGACCGGCCGTATTCGGTTGAGGAACAGGAACAAATAGACCCGACAATACTATGACTTTCAGCACAGGCTGGTCGGCCACGCCGGGCCCCGACCAACACCAATGCCACCGCTGGATGTCTCCTTCAGTCATACCTGCAACCAAAAGTGTGGAGCGATATTGATTCGCGAGATTTGGTATGGTTGTATTGTTATATGATGTATTTTCCGCCAAGCCTCCTTCGATCACATCTTTGTGGTCCCTGGGTTCGGCGGATGCATGGCCGTTTCGATCGCTTCAGTCCAACAATCAGAGTTCGTTAACGGGAGGACCCCATGGCATTCGGCACGTCATTCAAGCTTACCCGCCGCTCACTTCTGGCCAGCGGCGCTGCTGGCGCGGGCGTATTTGCTCTTGGCTTCGACGGCAAGGCCGTCATGGCCTCCAGCGACCCCTGGACCCAGGCCACCGCCATTGCGAATCGCCTCGCTTCTCCTGTTTCGTTTCCGGCGCGCGATTTTTACGTCACGGCCTACGGGGCAGCCACGTGTCCGTTGACCGGGGCAGCCGTCGCCTGGACCAATACGACAACACAGGCTGCCGCAGGAACCATCCTCACGCCGGCATCTGGTTCGACCGATTGTTATCCGGCTTTCGCCGCTGCCATCGCAGCCTGTCACGCGGCCGGTGGCGGACGGGTCATCGTTCCAGCCGGAAACTGGTACTGCGCCGGACCGATCACGTTGCTCAGCAACGTCAATTTCCACCTGGCCAGCGGCGCGCAGATCTATTTCGATCCCAATCCGGCCAATTACGCGAAATACGGCTCCCGCGACTGTGGAACCAACGGCAAGCTGGTGTTTTCACGCTGGCAGGGCAACGAATGCTGGAACTATTCTCCGCCGGTCTATGCCTATGGCCAGAGCAATATCGCACTGACGGGCGAAGGGACGACCAGCACTCTCAACTGCCAAGCCAATGTCACCTGGGACGACGCGCAATGCTGGTGGACCTGGAAAGGGAAAACAGGAACCGCCGGTTGGAAGACCGGGAACATGGGGCAGAACACCCCCAATCCGCTCAACCTGCCATTGTTGACTGTCAATCCCTCGCTTGACCCAGCCCTGGCCGCCCTCATTCAAGGAACCGGCACGGCCTATACGCAAGACGCCCTCTACCTGCCGGCCTTGTCGGAGGCCAGCGTCCCGGTCAGCCAGCGAATCTTTGGTGTGGGCCACGCGCTGCAGCCCTGCGCCATCGAATTCTACAACTGCACCAACGTGTTGATGGACGGCTACCAAGTCACCAACACGCCGTTCTGGCAGCACCATCCAACCAACTGCCGCAATGTCGTGATGCGCAATGTCACGGCCAACAGCCATGGCCCGAACAACGACGGCATCGATGTCGAATGCTGCAATTATGTCCTGCTCGAAGGCTGCACCTTCGACACCGGTGACGATTGCGTCGCCATCGAAGCCGGCAAGGATCTCGATAACGGCGTGGCCTGTCAGAACGTCGTTGTCCAGAACTGCATCATGCAAAGCGGTCACGGCGGCATGACGTTGGGAAGCGAAATGGCGGGCGGCGTTCAGAATGTCTACGCGCAGAACCTGACGATGAGGAACGCCAACTGGGCCACCGACAGCTTGCGCATTGCGGTTCGTCTGAAAACCAATTTGAACCGCGGCGGCTATCTGAAGAACTTCTACGTTCGAAATATCTCACTTCCGAACGGTATCAGCACGACCCCCAGCTATTACACGCCTCTGACTGGCAGCCCCATCGCGAAAAACAGTGTGACAACCAATCAGGGCGGCGTCGTGACCTTCGACTGCGATTATTCGCCATCCGCAGACAATGTCCGCACCCGCCCGCCAGTCGTCCAGAACGTCAGTATCGAGAACATCACTGTCGGCATACCGACCGGCCAAACCGCCGGATGCTATCAGGCCATCATCATGCAAGGTCCCGTCGCCTACGACTACAACGGGCCAGCTCCGACGCCGGCTGTTCCTCCAGTGACCGGCGTGACGATCAGCAACTGCAACTTTGGCACACCAGCCAACGCCGCCAATCCGATCTATCTTTACAATACCCAAGGTCTGGTACTGACCAACGTCACCATTGCCGGGAAGATCTATAATACCACGCTATCTGCATAGGCATTTTCCACCGGAGACGACCGCGATTCTTCCCGACGGAAGGGTCGCGGTCTTTGCGCGTGTGCGCCCTTATAATGTCTCGGGGAAAAAAACGCAGGGGATCGGAACGTGAGCTTGCGGTGGGGTGCGACACAGCTATTTTCGGATGAATCCGCAACATCGCCTGCCTCCGGGCTGAGCACCAATCGGACAGCTCAATTTTTTCTTCTACCGTTCATGAGGCCTTCACATGACCAAATCTTCTGCTTCTTCCCACATCGTCGATGCGACCAAGGTCGTCAAAGTTCTGTCACGTCCGGCGACCCCGGGTGAGAAGTTCCGCGACGCCTGTGAACGTCGCATCATCCACACCTCCACATTGATGAGCGTTGCCATAGACTTCGGCGGCGGCCCCTGGAGCGAACCGGATCCCATGCATCACCATCCGCACGAACAGACCACCTATGTCGCCGAAGGCGATATTCTGTTTTTGTGCGAGGGCCGTCCGAGCGAGCGGCTGTCCGCCGGTGATCTTTATGCCATCCCGCCGGATATCCCGCATTCGATTCAGCTTTTGTCGAAGACGGCGAGATTGATCGACAGCTTCACGCCGATCCGTGAAGACTTCCTGCCCAAGAAGTGATGGCGGAATAGTCTCGTCGCCCCCGGCCGGCAATGGCTACGGGTAGCCGGCCGGGCTACGCAATTCATTACCAAGGACCAGCGTCATCATGAGCAAATTGTTTGATCTGACAGGAAAGGTCGCCATCGTCACCGGAGCCAGTGCCGGCATTGGCCAGGGCATTGCCGTCTCCCTCGCGCAAGCCGGAGCCGACGTCGTCGGCGTCGCCCGTTCCGCCATGGATGAGACGGCAAAGCAGGTGGAAGCCGCCGGCCGACGTTTTTTGGCGGTGAAAGCCGACCTGACGACCACCGCGCCGATTGCCGACATCATCGACCAGACGAGGCGTTGGGGCTCCAAGATCGACATTCTGGTCAACAATTCCGGCATCATCCGCCGCGCAGATTCCATAGAATTCAGCGAAAAAGACTGGGACGACGTGATGAATGTCAATCTCAAGTCCGCTTTTTTTCTGACACAAGCCGTGGCCAAGCAAATGTTTGCGCAAGGCAAGGGCGGCAAGATCATCAACATCGCATCGATGCTGTCCTTCCAGGGCGGCATCCGCGTCCCGTCCTACACCGCCAGCAAAAGCGGCCTGGCGGGACTCACCCGGTTGCTGGCCTGCGAATGGGCCGAAAAAGGTGTGAACGTCAACGCCATCGCGCCTGGCTATTTCGCCACCAACAACACGCAGCAGCTACGCGATGATCCGGATCGCAGCGCCGCCATTCTGGGGCGTATTCCCGCCGGTCGCTGGGGCGTTCCCGCCGATTGCGGCGGCGCGGCGGTATTTCTGGCATCCCACGCCGCCGACTACGTTCACGGCGTCGTCCTTCCTGTCGATGGCGGATGGCTGGCGCGGTAACAACCGCCACAGCTCTTTTGTGATTTGTTCCAAATCTTGATGAGGAGGACCCGAAATCTTGCGATCGGGCCCTCCCGTCATGTCGAACGCTCAGGCGACGACTGCTTTCCTGGGGCGACGTACCAGTCCCACCGCGGCGATTCCGGCACCGAGCAGCAGTACGGAGGTTGGCTCGGGAACGGGAGTCTCGCTTGTAATGACCGTTGTACCGCGGCTGAGCAACTGACCGCCGGCCGCGAGAGTATAGGAGATCTCTTCGGTCAGGGAATAAAGGCTGGAGGTTGCGCTTAGAAGAGCGACCTGGTCCGAAGTGAGCGAGAACGAGCTCGTCGAACCGACTGACGCTGGAGAGGAATAGGTGGCGATAAGGTCGGTCGTCGCCCCCAGGACATTACCTGGATCGATGTACCAACTCTCGGTAACGATGGTGCCCGGCGTACCGATCAGCGTTCCGCTCGCCGAGAGTGTGGCCAAGTTGGACGGCCCGATAAAGTTTGTCCCGGATAGAAGAACCGAGATAATTGCCGTGCTCGAATTGGTGTTTATGACGCTCAATGAACTGGACGAGAGGATATTGTTGCCTCCGGCCGTCCCTACCGCGAGTTCTCCAGTGATGGAAACGCCATTGATGGTTTGGCTGAACGGGCCGATACTGTCAGTACCCGTAAAAACATTAGGCGTACCATTTATAGTGACGCCGAGCTGTAATGGAGTGGCGCTGGCGCTCCCCACCGAAGCCAGTCCGAGACCGGCGACAGCGAGGTAGGAGGCAACTTTCAAGGCAGTTTTAATGGCTGACATAACCCAATCTCCTTTGTGGTGGCGCCGTGCCGGCGCAAAAGGCGAAAAGCGGGTGTGCAGCAAATCGTCGCGAGGATCTGCCATTGGCAGACAACGAATTGCTGTTGATGTCAGTTGAGCAATTTTCATGCCATTTCGCTAAATGGTTGAATTTTAGTATTACTCAAAAATGTCAGCCGACAATTTGTAAAATTATCCGACGATAATTTTACAAATCCGTCGCATTGTAGCGACCAGTCATCCGCCCTCACCTTCTCGCCGCCCCGACGGTTTGGCCACCCAGATGAAGGGGCTTGCCAATGTCCAACATTTGCAGCACCATGCCGGACCTGTCTGACAGGTTCGCGAGGAACGCGACGGTCTGTAGAGAGGATGGGCATGAAAATCACCGAAATTGAGACATGGCACTGCCAGCGCGATCTCTCGCTGTTTCCCGAGAGCCGCGCCGGCGGGAACATGCCGTGGGACGTTGTCGTTCTGCGATTGAACACCGATGCCGGCGTGGCAGGCTATGCCTCCGCTTTGGCTGCACGCTCCGGCCGGATCACCGAGGCCTACCTGCACGAAAATATCGCCCCGGTCATTCTGGGGCGCGATGTCACAGACAGGGAGAAGATCTGGCACGATCTCTGGACCTTGGATCGGCATCTGACCTTTTTCCCGGTCTATCTGCCGGGTCCGGTCGACGTCGCCCTATGGGATCTGGCCGCGCGAGCCGCAGACCTGCCGCTTTACAAATATCTCGGAGCCTATCGCGACCGGTTGCCGGCCTATGCCAGTGGATTGTTCCACGATACGGTCGACGAATATGTCGATGAAGCGAAGGCCTATCAGCAGCGAGGCATTCCCGGCTACAAGGTCCATGGCCCAGGGCCGTGGCGTCGCGACATGGAAGTCCACCGTGCTTTGCGCGACGCGGTGGGGCCGGATTATCTACTTTTTTCCGATCCGGTCGGCGAATATACGCTCGATCAGGCGATCAAAGTGGGACGCGATCTCGAAAAGCTGAACTATGTCTGGTTCGAGGAGCCGTTCCGCGACTTCGAGCTTTACAAATATCAAGCGCTTTGCGAGGCCTTGGACATCGCGGTCGCGGCGACGGAAACCACCCGGGGCGGCCATTGGGGCGTTGCTCAGGCCATCTCCCAGCGGGCGGCCGACATCGTGCGGGCCGACGTCTCATGGAAAGCCGGAGTCACCGGAACCATGAAGATCGCCCATCTGGCGGAATCGTTCGGTCTCAACTGCGAGATTCACACCACCACCATGGCTTACATGGACGTGGCCAATCTCCATGTCTCTTGCGCGATCCGCAACTGCGAGTTCTTCGAACTGTTCGTCCCTGAGGAGGCTTTCCAATTCCCGATGCTTGGCAAGCTGCCGATCGATAAACTTGGAAATGCCTGCGCGCCCCAGGGGCCTGGTCTGGGGGTCGAGCTGGATTGGGATTCCATCGACAAACTCTGCATTTCGCACCGCGTCAGCACGGCGGCGAAAAGCTAACCCGCCACTTCCGAGGACGCCCGTTCGTGGACCGGCCGGCTGCCGAACATCACGCGAATGGCGTTGTCGAAATGCTGGGTCATCGCCTGGCTGGCGGCCACGGGGTCGCCGGCCAGGATCGCCGCCATGATGGCTTCGTGGATCTGCTGAACACGCCCCAATTCGGGTGTTTCCGCCCAACGCTCGATACCGATCACCATCGACGTCTGGAAAATCTGCCGGCAGGCTTCGACAAGCATCAGATAAAGTGGATTGTCGGACGCCTCGGCCAGGGCGAAATGGAAGCGCATATCAAGCGCCGTATATTCCTTGACGCTCAGAATCTTGTCGGCCATCTGCGAAACGATCGCGCTCAATTCCGCCGCCCTTTTCGCTGTGCAACGCTCGGCGGCAAGGGCCACCATCGAGATCTCGATGCCACGGCGCATTTCCATGACATGCCAGACATCGGCCTGCCCGGTGAGAACGGCGTTTTCGATGATGTTCTGCAGGACCCCGGCACCGAGCGCGCTGACGGTGGCGCGCTTGCCGACCGCCATCTCGATCAGACCGGTCGCCGCCAGCGTCCGCAAGGCTTCGCGAACGATCGGCCGGCTGATTCCAAGACTGGCGCTGATACTCGCTTCGCTGGGTAGACGAGCGCCCGGCCTCATTCCCTGACTGGCGATAAGATCGCGCAGATAGGCCACGACATGATTGGCCAATGTCTCGCTGCTGACTCGTTTTTGAAGGGAAATTCCCTTCACCAGCGATTTGGACTGTTCGACCACGGCGACAAAATCCCTGTTAGCCTGAGGGGGGTTCATCCCACCCCAAAAGGCAGCTATCTGCAAGCCCCGCATTGCAAAAATGCACCGGACGGACTGCGATTGTCGAAAGAGCCGCAATATCGTCTTGTCTGACAGCTTTCAGCAGTGCATGATGCAAACCTGTCATACAGGTTCAGCGTTATCGACGAAATCCGGCCGCCGCCAGGATGCCCTCGGACACCACGGATTGCCGGCAGAAAAAACGCTTATGCTTAGCGGATATTAGGGGAACGAGAAATGTCTCAAACCGAAAACCTGGCGGAACCCGGTCTAGCCTCAAAGGTGATGGCAAAAATCGGGAATTATAGATGGACAATCTGCGCGCTGTTGTTCTTCGCGACGACGATCAATTATATGGATCGTCAAGTTCTTGGCCTGCTCAAGCCGTCCATGATGAAGGACCTCGGGTGGACCGAGACGGATTTTGGCGACATCGTCGCGACCTTTTCATTCATGTACGCCTTGGGTTACGTCGGCATGGGGCGCTTCATGGACAAGATCGGCGTCAAGCGGGGATTGCCGATCGCGGTCGCCGGTTGGAGCGTCTTTGCCTGCCTGCACGGATTGATGAGTTCTGTCACCGGCTTCAAGATCGCCCGTGGCGGCTTGGGATTGATGGAAGGCGGCAACTTTCCGGCCTCAATCAGCACCATCGCCGAATGGTTCCCCGGTAAGGAACGTGCCCTGGCCACCGGCCTCTTCAACGCCGGCAGCAACATCGGCGCGGTGGTGACGCCGATCATCCTGCCACTGATCGTTGCGGCCTTCGGCTGGCAACTCGCCTTCGTCATTACTGGTTCCCTGGGCTTCATCTGGGTGATTTGCTGGAAGCTGCTCTACGAGCATCCGGAACAGCAAAAGAGGCTGTCCTCCGCCGAACTGGCCTACATCCGCAGCGATCCGATCATTCCGGAAAAGAAAGTTCCCTGGATCTCTCTGCTCGCCTATCGCGGCACCTGGGCCTATATCGTCGGCATGTTGATGTCGAGCCCGGTCTGGTGGTTCTATCTGAACTGGGTGCCTGGCTACCTCAACAAGCAGTTCGGCGTCAACATGATGGCCGCTATGGCGCCTCTGGTGACGATCTACGTGCTGGCCGACATCGGCAGCGTCGGCGGCGGCTGGCTGTCGTCACACCTGATCAAACGCGGCATGCGGACGTTGAAGGCGCGGCGCATCGCCATGGCCTGCATGGCCCTGTGCGTCGTACCGGTCGCCGCTGTGTCGCAGGTTCCCAATCTCTGGGCGGCGGTTCTCCTGATCAGCGTCGCGGCAGCGGCTCACCAGGGATTTGCAGCCAATCTCTATACCGTCGTCTCGGACACGGTTCCATCCAACGCTGTCAGCTCTGTGGTCGGCATCGGCGGCTTCGCGGCCGGCATTTCGGGCATGTTCGTCGCGCTGGCAGTCGGACGGATCCTCGACGCGACGCATGGCAACTATATGGTCCTGTTCATCGGCGCCTCGGTCATCTATCCGACCGCGGTCTTCATCATGCACCTGATCATGCCGAAGTACGCCCGGACAGAAACGAATCCTGACGCGCGGTCGTAACCAACGCGGCACGGTGAAGGGCGCCTCCGGGCGCCCTTTTTCCCTCTCCGGCTTGCGGTCCGGTCCCGACCAAAAGATCCAATATTGGCTTGCCTCACCCCCACCTCCAGCGCATGATAAACCTGTCATACAGGTTTATCTCCAGGCCGATCGCACCGAAGTCCATTCCTTAGCTATCCCCCTTTGCATCTCGGAGAAAAAATGACCGATACGGAACTCTTCAGCCTCGTCCGAAACGAGCTGTACACACCAGTGGTCGGCGACATTCTCGACGACATCGGCCTTTATCATCAGTTCCTGCCGCAGGCGATCCAGCCGATGCGCGAAGACATGAAACTGGTCGGCCGCGCCATGCCGGTTCTGATGATCGACGTCTTCGGCCGTCAGGAACAGCCGTTCGGCAAACTGACCGAGGCGCTCGACCAGCTTCAACCCGGCGAAATTTATCTGGCCAGCGGCGGCGACATGCGGTGCGCCTACTGGGGTGAAATTCTGACAGCGACGGCGCGCACCCGCGGCGGCGCAGGAGCCGTGGTCAACGGTTTCCACCGCGACACGCCGATGGTTCTCGAACAGAACTGGCCGGTATTCAGCCGTGGACGCTACGCTCAGGATTCCGGGGTCCGTACGAAGGTCGAGGCTTATCGCTGCCCGATCGAAATCGGTAATGTCTGGGTCGAACCGGGAGATCTGGTGTTCGGCGATCTTGACGGCGTCCTGATCGTTCCGGCCCGACACGAAGCCGAAGTCATCGAAAAGGCCCTGGCCAAGGCGCGCGGCGAAAAGAAAGTCCGCAAGGAAATCGAGGGCGGACTGTCCAGCACCGACGCCTTCCGGAAATATGGCATCCTCTGATGGCCCGATGAGGCGGCAATGACCGTTCGATGTTTCAAGATAAACCCTGCGGACAACGTCGCCACGTTACTGGCCGATGCCGACATTGGTCCGGTCGAGGTCCGGGGAGGTGGCGAAAGAACCACCTCGATAACCCTCTCCAGCCCAATCGAGCTGGGACACAAGGTGGCGCTCACGAACATTGCGGGCGGCGAGGCCGTCATCAAGTTCGGAGTGCCGATCGGCACCGCCAGTCAGCCGATCTCGCCTGGCCAGTGGGTGCATCTGCACAATTGCCGGAGCAACTTCGACGCCCGTTCCGGCAGCCTTGATCTCCACACCGGCGCGACGACGGACACAAAATATGACTGATCCACTCAATCTGGCGTGGTCTGGATATCTGCGCGACGATGGCCGCAAGGGCGTCCGCAATACTGTCCTGATCATCTACACCGTCGAATGTGCATGTCACGTCGCCCATGCCATCGCCAATGGCGAGGACGGCGTGCATGTCATCGGCTTCCCGGGATGCTATGACAACCAATACGCCATTCGCCTGATCCTTTCCCTGGCCCGCCATCCGAATGTCGGAGCGGTCCTGGCCGTCGGACTGGGATGCGAATACACCCAACCGGCCAAAATCGCCGACGTCGCCCTGAAAAGCGGCCGACCGGCTGCTTCGTTCTTCATTCAGGACGTCGGCGGCACGCGATCGTCTGTCGAGAGGGGCAAGGCGATCCTCGCCGACTTGCGGCGAACGATCGATCGCGACACCCCCCGCGCGGCGATGGGCTTCGGCGATTTGACCATCGGCTGCGAATGCGGCGGTTCCGACGGCACCAGTGGTTTCGTCGGCAATCCGGTGGTCGGCACATTCTTCGACCGTCTGATCGACAATGGCGGCACGGCGATCTGTGAAGAGATCGTCGAGATGATCGGTCTCAAGGATATCATTCTCGACCGCGCCGCCACGCCCCAGGCCAGGACCCAACTCGAATTCGCCTACGACAAGGCGGTTCGCTATTGCCAGCAGGTCCGACAGTATTCGGTGTCGCCGGGCAACTTCGCCGGTGGGCTGACCACCATCGAAGAGAAGAGCATGGGGGCCTTTGCCAAGAGCGGTTCCCAGCCGATCCAGGGGGTCATCAAGGTCGGACAGCAGCCGCCATGGGCGGGGCTGTGGATCATGGACAGCGTCCCCGACGACCATTTCATGGGATTTGGGTACACCAACCCCAATGACACCGAGGGAATCATGGACCTGATCAGCGGCGGCAGCCAGGTGGTGATGTTCGTCACCGGCCGCGGCAGCGTCATCGGCTCTCCGGTGGCACCACTGATCAAGGTGACAGGCAACAGCCGCACCTTCGAACGGATGGCCGAAGATATGGACTTCGACGCCGGCCGTGTTCTCGCCGGCCAGATCTCGCTCGACGGCGCGGCGACCGAATTGGGAGAGATGGTGGCTTCAGTGGCGTCCGGGCAGCCAAGCAAGCCGGAGGCCCTGGGTCATCGCGAATATTTCGTCATGTACAAGCATCAAGACGAACCAACACAAAAACGGGATTGCAAGAAATGACTGATGATTGTTCGAGCAAAGTCTTTCGCCTCGACGGCGAGATAGCCCTTATTACCGGAGGCGGCAGCGGTTTGGGATTGGCGATGGCCGAATGCATGGCCAAGGCCGGAGCCAAGGTGGTCATCGTCGGCCGCCGCGAGGCTCTGCTCAAGGAAGCCTGTGCCAAGATCGGCGCCAACGCCTTCTACGAAGTGGCCGACATTACCGCCTTCGACAAAGTCGAAGCCCTTGTCGAGCGGATCTCCGGGCGCGTCGGCCCGATCTCCATCCTGGTCAACAATGCCGGTATTCATCTCAAGAAATTCGCTGTCGACACCACTGTCGAGGCATTCGGCGAACTGATGAACACGCATGTTCTGGCAGCCCACAACCTGTGCCGCTATGTGTTGCCCGGCATGATCAAGGCCAAGCATGGCTCGATCCTGTTCACCGCCTCGATGACCTCGCTGATCGGCATGCCGCAAGTCATCGCCTATTCGGCGGCGAAGTCCGCTTACGTCGGCATGGTCCGGGGCCTTTCGGCCGAAGTGGCCGAGCATGGCGTCCGGGTCAACGCCATCGCACCGGGCTGGATCGAATCGCCGATGCTGCGCAAAGCGCTTTCGGGCGACGAAAACCGGACGAACAAGATCCTGTCGCGCACTCCGATGGCCCGCTTCGGCGAACCCGCCGACATCGGCTGGGCCGCCGTCTATCTCTGCTCGCCGGCCGCCAAATTCGTAACCGGTACGCTGCTGCCGATCGACGGCGGCGCCAGCCAGGGTTTCTGATCGCCGGCCATAGAACCGCCGCGACGCCCAAGACAAGGAGTTTTCCACCGCCATGTCTGCCACCCTCACCCTTCATCCGGACCGGCTGTTTCCGGCCGAACCCGCCGCACGCGAAGCCGCGCGCACGATCTATAAGACGATCGCCGGATTGCCGATCGTCAGCCCGCACGGCCACACCAACCCCGCCTGGTTCGCCGACGACATTCCGTTCCCCGACCCGTCGAGCCTGTTCATCATCCCCGACCACTATGTCTTTCGCATGCTCTACAGCCAGGGCGTGAAAATGGAAGACCTCGGCGTGCCCCGTGTCGACGGCGGCCCCGTGGAAACCGACAAACGCAAGATCTGGCATCGCTTCGCCGAGAACATCCACCTGCTCCGCGGCACGCCAAGCCGAATGTGGCTCGATCACGCCTTCCAGGCCGTGCTGGGCATCACCGAGCGGCTGACGCCGGCCAACGCCGACAAGCTTTACGATCACATCGCCGATTGTCTGCAGCGTCCGGAATTCCGTCCGCGCGCCTTGTTCGAACGGTTCAACATCGAGGTTCTGTCGACCACCGAGACGCCGCTCGACGATCTCCGGCACCACAAGAAGGTCAAGGCCAGCGGCTGGAGCCGCCGCATGGTCACCGCCTATCGTCCCGACATCGTGGTCGACCCCGACACCCCCAACTTCCTCGCCAATGTCGCCGAATTGGGCAAGATCACCGGCAAGGACACCAAGACCTGGAAGGGATATCTCGAGGCGTTGTTCGACCGCCGTCGCTATTTCATTGAAAATGGCGGCTGCACCTCGACCGACCATGGGCATCCGACGGCTTTCACCGCCGATCTGCCGAAGACCGAGGCCGAGGCGCTGTTCAACCGGGTGATCAAGGGCAATGCCAGCCCGGCCGACGTGGAACTGTTCCGCGGCCAAATGATGACCGAGATGGCCCAGATGAGCCTCGAAGACGGTCTGACCATGCAAATCCATCCCGGCGCCACCCGCAGCTACAACCCGCTGGTCAAACGGGTATTCGGCGAAGCCAAGGGCGACGACATCCCGACGCAGACCGATTATGTCCACGCCCTGAAACCGTTGCTCGACCGGTTCGGTAACGAACGCAAGCTGACGATCATTCTCTTCACCCTCGATGAGACCGTCTATTCGCGTGAACTGGCGCCGATTGCCGGCCACTTCCCTGCCGTCAAATTGGGACCGGCCTGGTGGTTCCATGACAGCCCGGAAGGCATGAAGCGCTATCGCGAGCAGGTCACCGAGACCGCCGGTTTCTACAATACCGTGGGCTTCAACGACGACACCCGCGCCTTCCTGTCGATCCCGGCCCGTCACGACGTCGCCCGGCGTGTGGATGCAGGTTTCCTCGGGCGGCTGGTGGCAGAGCATCGTCTGGACATGGATGAAGCCCTCGAGGTCGCGTTGGACCTGACCTACCGGCTCGTCAAGAAGGCCTACAAGCTCTAACCGAAGCGTCACATCATTCCCCGGAGGCCGAACGAGACGGCCGCGCCCCATCCGGGACTACCGGGCCGGGCCCTCGTCAAACCGAGGGTCCGGCCCGTTGCGTCGCGGCCTTTGCCTCCAGCTTTGGCCGGCGAGAAGCGTCGCTCGGGCTGGATGATACGTTTCGGTAAAGATGAAACGTGCCTCTAGCGCCCGACGCGAAAATCAGCGAAGGTTCTTTCTTCAGCCCTATTTTTCATTTTTGTTTGAGCCTGATGGCCGACCAGAAACCTCCGCCGTATCCCATCGCACCTCTCGCCCCCGCCATATCGCGGCGCAGCCAGGTCATTGAACGGCTGGGTGCGGAAATCCGCTCCGGCAGCTATAAACCTGGCGATCGTTTGCCGACTGAGCAGGAACTGATCGCGCGTTTCGGCGTCAGTCGAACCGTCATCCGCGAGGCCTTTGCCTCCCTCAAGGCGGAAGGACTCGTCGTCACCCGCCAGGGCTCCGGCGCTTTCGTCGCCAAAAATCCTTTGGGGATGCCGTTTCGCATCGCGCCCGAGGAAATGACGTCGCTGCCTCAGATCCTTTATGTCCTGCAATTGCGTTTGGCCGTCGAAGTTGAAGCCGCCGGGTTAGCCGCCGCCGAACGCGACGACCGTTGCCTAGAACGGATGCAGCGCAGTCTCGACCGTATGGGCGAGGCCATTCGCGCCGGAACCGGCATTGGCGACCCGGACTACGAATTTCACCTGGCAATCGCTGCGGGAACGGGAAATCCCTATTTCCAGCGGTTCATCCATTTTCTGCGCAACAGCCTCAGTCCCGGCCGCGAGGTCAATCCCGAGCTCAAGAACCCCGAAGTCTGGCGCAGCTATTTCACCGAAGTCCAAGCTCAGCACGAAAGACTTTATCAGACGATTCGCGACGGCGACGGAGATGACGCGCGCCGCACGATGAGGCTCCATCTGGAAGACGTCATCGAACAGTATCGGAGGCGGGGCGACGACGGCCCTTATGCCGGAACAACGACGGAATAGTAGTTCCGATCGGTGGACCGCCCCCCCTATTCTGGTTCCGAAACCATGCACAAAGGTATTCTGGCGGCACTTGCCGCCGCTGTTCTGTTCGGCGGCAGCACTCCATTCGCCAAGCTTCTGCTCGGCGGCATCGATCCATGGCTGCTGGCTGGCATCTTGTACCTGGGCTCGGGATTTGGCCTGACAGCCATCAGGCTGGCGATCCGGGGAGAGCGATCGAGGCTGAGTTCCCGGGAATGGCCGTGGCTGGCCGGTGCCATTCTTTCGGGTGGCGTCGCCGGTCCGGTGCTGCTCATGTATGGATTGTCGGGAACGTCGGCCGCCACCTCGTCGCTGCTGCTGAATGCCGAAGGGGTGATGACCGCCGGGCTGGCATGGGTGGTGTTCAAGGAAAACGCCGACCGGCGCATCGTGCTCGGCATGTTCGCCATCGTGGCGGGAGCTTGCGTCCTCGCCTGGCCGACCGGCTCCGTCGAACCGTCATAGTCCTCTCTTGCCGTTCTGGCCGCCTGCCTGTGCTGGGCCATCGACAATAACCTGACCCGCAAGGTGTCGCTGTCCGATCCGTTGCAGATTGCCGCTTTCAAAGGACTGGGCGCCGGCGTGACCAATATCGTGTTGGCCGTCGCCATGGGGGCGCCGATCCCCTCTGCCACAACCGCCGCCGCCGCCGGTACCGTCGGCTTCCTTGGTTACGGCATCAGTCTCGTCGCCTTTGTCGTCGGATTGCGGGAGTTGGGAACCGCGAGAACCGGAGCCTATTTTTCCACCGCGCCGTTCGTCGGGGCGATCATCTCCGTGCCGTTACTGGGAGAAACGGTTACGCCACGTCTGGCGGCGGCGGCGGCTCTGATGGGTATCGGTATCTGGCTGCATCTGACCGAGCGTCATGAGCACGACCATCGCCACCTGGCCATGGAGCACGACCATGCCCATGAGCATGACGAGCACCACCGCCATCACGACGATAATCCTCCGGGCGTGCACACCCATCCGCATCGGCACGAACCGATGATCCACCGTCATCCCCATTTTCCCGACGCTCATCATCGCCACGGACACGGCGTCTGACACCGGCAAACGAGTCACATCAAAGGATGGCGCCACCGTTTCGTTTTCGACGGACTCTCGTGGTGGGACTCTAACGCTTGATTCTCCGGCGCGGAAGTGGCGGAAATGCTTGGGCTTTCGGCTTCGCCAAAGGACGGGCGAGACGCCCGCCCCGACTCCTGGTCCAAGGACTCATCGGTCAGATCTTTACCGCCAGCTTTGCGTCAGCAGAATCCCGATGGCCGCCAACCCCACCACGATGCGGTACCAGGCGAACGGCGCAAAGCCATGACGACCGATGAAGCCGATGAAACCGCGCACCACCAACAACGCCGACAGAAAGGCCATGACGAAGCCCACGGCGATCAGCGCAGCGCCGTCGAAGGAAAGGTCACCGCGAGCTTTGTAAAGCGAGAACACTGTGGCACCGACCATGGTCGGAATGGCCAGGAAGAAGGAAAATTCGGCCGCCGCGCGGCGTTCGACGCCCAAGAGCATGGAGCCCATAATGGTGGCCCCGGCCCGCGATACGCCGGGGATCATGGCAAGAACCTGACAGAGGCCGATCTTCAATGCCAAGCCGGTCGACATCGCTTCGATCGAATTGATCCGCGCATTTTTCGCCAGGCGCTCGATCACCAGAATGGCGACACCGCCGACCACCAGGGAGACCGCCACCACCATCGGGCTTTCCAGCATAGCCTTGATATATTTGTAGGCGACGGCGCCGACGATGGCGGCAGGCAAGAATGCGACCAGGACATTGCGCACGAACGCTTGGGAGTTGGCGTCGGAGAATATTCCCGCCGCCGCGCCCCACAGTTTCCGCCAATAGACCACGCAGACTGCCAGAATGGCACCAAGCTGAATAACGATCTCGAATGTCTTGTCGCTCGGTCCCTTGAAACCGAGCAAATCGCCCGCCAGGATCAGATGACCAGTCGACGAGACCGGCAGAAATTCAGTCAAGCCCTCAATCAGGCCTAACAGCAAAGCAGTCAGATAGGTTTCCACAGGGCCTCCGGAAATGCAGGTTCGATGTCTCTTGTCTTCCGGGGCCCCGACACCGACCGGCACGTGAGAATAGCGTACGGGCCGATCAGAGATCCCCGTTCAATAATAACACCGAGGAATGTATCCAATTTACCGACGATGATGTCACCATGGCAGGATCATCGAGCGGAAATATGGCGGAGTGCACCCTGACTTGCGGCGGCTGTCGCAAGGACTTGTCTTGGTTCAGCGATTGTACAAACTTATCTGTCCGCCTACAGCGGAACCGGGGCCAAATAGTCGAGAAACTGGGTAACCACGTGATCCCAGGAAAACCGTTCGGCGTAGGCGCGACAATCGGCTGGCGACAGAGGTCGGGCCCGGATCGCCGCCGATGCGAGATCTTCATCGAGAACACCGACCGGACAGCCGGGAGAAACCCGGGACAATACGTCGCGGGGTCCGGCCACGGGAAAAGCGGCGACCGGCACGCCCGACGCCAATGCCTCCAGCATGACTAATCCGAAAGTGTCGGTAAGACTGGGGAAGACCAGGACGTCAGCGGCCGAAAAATAGGAGGAAAGCTGGGCGTCTCCATAGGCGATGACGAATTTCGCCGCGGGATAGTGGCGCATCAGGGCATCGCGCTGGGGGCCCGACCCGACGACCACCTTCGTTCCATCGAGCGGCAGATCGAGAAAGGCAGGGATGTTCTTGTCGATGGTCACCCGGCCGACGAAAAGATAGATCGGTCGCGGAAAATCGAAGGCTGTCTTGCCTTGCGGCCTGAAGATCTGGGTATCGACACCATGCGACCATTGCCGCAGGTTGGAAAATCCCCAATGGGTCAATTCCTCGAACACCGAATGAGACGGCACCATGACGGCCGATGACGGCGCATGGAAGCGGCGGACCACGCCGTAAAGCCAGGCCAGCGGCAGCCGGGTTCGCGCATGAAGATATTGCGGAAACTTGGTGTGGTAGGCCGTCGTGAAAGGCCAGCCGCGGCGCAGGCAATGACGTCGGGCCGCCCAGCCGAGAGGCCCTTCGGTGGCGATATGAACAGCCTCCGGCCGAAAGGCGTCGAGCTGGCGGGCGACGCCCGGACCGGCCCCGATGGCCAAGGGGATTTCCGAATAGGTCGGACAGGGAATCGTTCGAAACGAGTCGGGGGCGACGACAAACAGAGTGTGGCCCGCCGCCTCCAACCGTTCGCAAAGGCTCGACAGGACACGGACGACGCCGTTGGGCTGCGGGTGCCAGGCGTCGGTGACAATGGCGATTCGCAAGAGCCTGATCCTATCTGCTGAGGTTGAGAGCCCAACCTCGCCGACCACGGCGGCGGGCAGGACCGCCCGCGTCATGGCTTGGGACAATGTGCCGAGTTAAAGCGGACTTCCGGCACTTGCAAGCGAAGAACGTGTGACAAGCCTTCTGTTTGTCATCGTCCTGATCGGGCATTGGGCAGTGGCTGAGGAGCAAGGCTCGAGCACTGACTGGAGACCCGGAAAAACCGGGACCTTTAAAAAGGTTGACCTCGTCCTCACCGGGCTTTACGCAATCGGCCATGAGCTATTCGGTCAAAGAGATTTTCTACACCTTGCAGGGAGAGGGCGCCCAGGCCGGACGGCCGGCGGTTTTCTGCCGCTTCACCGGCTGCAACCTGTGGTCTGGACGCGAGATCGACCGGGCTGGCGCCGTCTGCCGTTTCTGCGACACCGATTTCGTCGGGTCCGATGCCGGACGCTTTGCCGACGCAAGCTCTCTCGCGACCTCGGTCGCCGCTCTGTGGCCGCGTGGCGTCACCGGCCGGCCTTATGTCGTCTGCACCGGCGGCGAACCTCTGCTGCAACTGGACACGCCGCTCTGCGACGCACTGCATGCCCAGGGATTCGAGATCGGGGTCGAGACCAACGGCACGCAGGATCGTCCGGCCGGAATTGACTGGCTCTGCGTCAGCCCGAAGGCCGGCACCCGCCTGGCGCTGCGAAGCGGCGACGAACTGAAGCTGGTCTTTCCACAAACCGGAGCGCCGCCGGGCGCCTTCGCCGGCCTTGCTTTCGACCACTTTTTCCTGCAGCCGATGGATGGTCCGGACAGAGCGGCAAACACCAAGGCGGCCGTCGCCTACTGTCTGGCAAATCCGCAGTGGCGTCTTGGCGTCCAAATGCATAAGGTCGTCGGCCTTCGCTGAGCCCTCGAAGATCGGACAATATCGGTTTTGTCGGTCAATCGGACCGACCCGTTCAAGGACGTATTCCACACCATGACTTCCTTTACCGTCACGCGGCAGATCGCCATTGACGCCGGCCATCGGGTGATGACTCACGGTTCGAAATGCCGGCACCTGCATGGTCACCGCTACACCATCGAGGCGACTTGCCAGGCCGACCATCTGCAGACCGATGGAGAACAGTCGGATATGGTTCTCGACTTCGGTTTTCTCAAAGACGTGATGATGGCCGAAATTGACGTGCCCTGCGACCACGGGTTCCTGGCTCATGTCGGCGATACTGAACTGCTGGCCATGTTCTGCCCCGAATCGGCCGCAGCCTCCGTTTGGCAGGACGATATCCGCCGGAAAGTCGAGCGCGACGGCTTCTGCCTGACATCCGATACCCGGATGGCCACCAAGCTCTACGTCCTCGACGCCAACCCGACAGCGGAACAGCTCAGTCGTCACTGGTATCGACGATTGAAACCGGTCGTGGCGGCAAGAAGCGGCGGTCAGGCACGGCTCTTGGAAATCGTCGTCTGGGAGACCCCGCTTTGTCGGGCCGCCTACCGGGAATCCTGAGCCTTCCCATCGATCCGGTCCTGCCCGACCTGCTCGCCGCCCTCGAGACCCGGGCTGGCGCCGTTCTTCAGGCACCGCCGGGAGCCGGCAAGACGACTCGCGTGCCGCTCGCCCTCTTGAATGCTCCCTGGCTGCAAGCCGGCAAGATCGTCATGCTGGAGCCCAGGCGACTGGCGGCCCGCGCCGCCGCCCGGCGGATGGCGGCGACGCTGGGTGAAACGGTCGGCGAGACGGTCGGCTACCGTATCCGCCAGGACAGCCGCGTCGGACCGAAGACCCGGATCGAGGTCGTCACCGAAGGCATTCTGACCCGGATGATCCAGGATGATCCCGGTCTCGAGGGCATTGGGGCAGTCCTCTTCGACGAATTCCACGAACGCAGCCTGAACGCTGATCTCGGCCTGGCACTTTGCCTCGAATCGCAAGCCACGTTGCGTGACGACCTGCGCCTTTTGGTCATGTCGGCGACACTCGACGGCACGCCGATCGCCCATCTGATGAACGACGTTCCGGTGATCACCAGCCGGGGCAGAGCTTACCCGGTGGACATCCGCTGGCTGGAAAAACCGGCCACCGACCGTTTCGAGGATGCTGTCGCCGCCCTGGTGTGCCGGGCTCTGGAGGACGTCCCGGAGGGCGACCTGCTGGTCTTTCTGCCCGGCCAGGGCGAGATCCGGCGGGTCGAGACACGCCTCAAAGACCGCGTTCCCGATGTCCTCATCGCACCGCTCTACGGCGATCTGTCGCAAGAGGCCCAGGACGCCGCCCTGCTGCCCCGGTCGGGACGCCGCAAGGTCGTGCTGGCGACCGCCATCGCCGAGACCAGCCTGACCATCGAAGGAATCAGCGTGGTCGTCGATGGCGGCCGGATGCGCGTCCCTCGTTTCGACCCCAATGGCGGCATGACCCGCCTGGTCACCCTGCCCGTTTCCAAAGCCTCGGCGGAGCAGCGCCGCGGCCGGGCCGGCCGCTTGGGTCCAGGGTTCTGCTACCGCCTGTGGACGGAAGCCGCGCATCGCGCCTTGCCGGCCTTCACGTCGCCCGAAATCGTCGAGACGGACCTGGCGTCGCTGGTTCTCGAATTGGCGCGCTGGGGCGTTTCAGACCCCGCCGTCCTGGCTTGGCTCGACCCGCCACCGGCCGCCGCATTTTCCCAGGCCCGCGACTTGCTCCGCGAGCTTGCCGCCCTCGACGGAGCCGGACGGATCACCCCGCACGGTCGAAAAATGGCCGGCCTGCCCACGCATCCCAGGCTCGCCCACATGGTCATCAAGGGAAAGGAACTCGGCCTGGGCGCCACGGCCTGCGACCTGGCGGCGCTGCTATCGGAACGCGATATTCTTCGTCAGGCCGACTCCGACCTCAGATCGCGTCTCGAACTGCTGCGGGATCCCCGCGGCCAACCGGTCGACCGCGGCGGAGTGCAACGGTGCCGCGAGGCGGCCCGTCAGATGCGCCGCCAACTGAACATCAAGGCGGAGCCCTCGCCGTCCAGCCAATCGGCGGGCCTGCTGCTGGCTTTCGCCTACCCCGACCGGATCGCCGTCCGGCGTCCCGGCGGCGGTTTGCAATACCGCTTGTCCAACGGTCGCGGCGCCTTTTTCCGGGAACCGGAAGCTCTGGCTGTCGAAGAGACGCTGGTGGTCGCCGAATTGGATGGCGACCGCCGCGAGGCGCGGATCTTCCTCGCCGCGCCGGTGGCGCTCGCGGACATCGAGGACCATTTCGCCGACCAGATCGTGGTGGGCGAGACGATCGCCTGGGATCCGCGCGAGGAGGCGGTCGCCGCCCGGCGCCAACGCCGCCTTGGCGAACTGCTGCTCGAAGATATCCGCCTGGACCGGCCGCCGCGCGAGGCGGTCACGGCGGCCCTGCTCGATGGCATCCGCCAGATGGGGCTCGGCTGTTTGCCATGGTCGGCGGCCAGCCGCGACCTGCTGGCCCGCGTCGCCTTCCTGCGCCGGATCGACGGCGACGGTTGGCCGGATCTTTCCGACGCGGCCCTGATGGCGAACCTGGAAGAGTGGCTGGCCCCCTGGCTCGACGGCAAGAGCCGGCGCAGTCATTTGGCCGATCTCAAGATGGCCGACATCATTGGCGCCATCCTGCCTTGGGACCGCAAGAAAGCGATCGAGACGCTGGCCCCGACCCATGTCAGCGTGCCCTCGGGGTCCCGGGTCGCCATCGACTACAGCGATCCCGAGCGACCGGTGCTGGCCGTCCGCTTGCAGGAAATGTTCGGTCTCGCCGATACGCCGACGATTGCCGGCGGACGGATCAAGGTGACGCTGCATCTGCTGTCGCCGGCCCGCCGCCCGGTCCAGGTGACCCAGGATCTCGCCAGCTTCTGGGCCAACGCCTACAAGGAGGTCAAGGCCGACCTCAGGGGACAATATCCGAAACACTACTGGCCCGACGACCCCATGCAGGCCGAACCGACCGCCCGCGCGAAACCGCGAGGCCGATAGGACCATACCAGGTTTCGGGCCATTCAACCTCGGTGGCACCGGCGTCTCTGCCGGTGTTCGCCGCAAAGCGGCGAAAATCCTTTGTTTTCGACTTCGGCCCCACACCGGCGCGGAGGCCGGTGCCACTGATTTTTCACAACCTCAGGATGCCCGTGCCACTGCAACTTGGTATCAAGCCTCGGGCCAACGTTTGTGCAGCCATAGCCAGTGATCGGGCCGTTCGCGGATCCAGCGTTCGAGGGTTTCGTTCACCTGGGTCATCGCCCGCAAGACGTCCTCATGCCGATGGCCGGTATCCTCGAAGGCCATCGGCGGATCGAAGATGATGCGGAAGTGCGCCCCGCCCAGCCGGATGATATGGGCCGGCACCACCGGGCATTTGAACTTGAAGGCGAATGCCGCCAGGGCCGGCGCGGTCATTGCTTCGAGACCGAAAAAGGGAACGGCGATGCCGTCGTTCATCTTCTGATCGACCAGCATGCCGATATGTTCGCCACGCCGCAATTTTTCGAGCGCCATCCGGGCGCCGATGGCGCCTTTCGGAATCAGGGCGACCCCGTCGTTGGCCCGCCCGCGGGTGTAGACCCAATTGACATAGGGGTTGGTGGCGGCCCGGTAGATCAGATGCAGCGGTATCCCGTGTCGGGCCGCGAACGGCCCGAGGATTTCCCAGTTACCGAAGTGACCGCTGAAGAACAGTCCCGGTTTGCCATCGTCGCGCAGGGCTTCGAAATGCTCCATCCCCTCGATTTCGACACGCTGGCCCGGACCGAAAGTCAGTTCGGGAATGTGCGGATATTCACCTGCCGTTCGCCCGATATTGTCCCACATGCGGACGATGACCGCTTGGCGTTCGGCCTCGGACCAGTCAGGAAAAATACGGGCAAGATTACGCCTCGCGTGCTGCGTAACCGGCAACCTTGTGCCGATCACCCTGCCGATCATGCCACCGACGGCTGAAGCCGCATCGATCGGCAAAGCCTCGAAAAACCGGTAAAGGACCCAGACGGCAATGGCCTCGAGTCGAAAAAGCAAGGCCCTCCCACTCATGTCCGCGCAGCACCTTTCAGTACGGGTTGCAGGATGTCGAACAATGCCGCCTCGTCTTCCCAGGTCACGACAATCCGTAAGACGCCGATGGCGTCCCGGACATGGGCGGGCACCCGCACGATATCCTTGGTGGTGGTGATCAACGCCGCGCCATTGGTTTCGGCGATGGCCGCCAACTCGGCGATCTCGGAGGGCAGGTAGGAATAATGGTCGGGAAAAGCATAGGCCTCGACCACCCGCGCGCCCAACCCGTCCAAAGTATGGAAGAACTTCTCCGGTCTGCCGATGCCGGCGAAGGCGACGACAGCCCGCCCCGCCAAGACGCTTGCCTCGGCCTCCGGTTCCTGGCGCGCCCGCAAGATCGGCCGGCCGGTCACTCTGGCAGCGACACCGGCCCGGTCCTCGCCGACGATCACCACGGCCGACGCCCGCGACAGCGCCCTGTCGACCGACTCACGCAGCGGACCGGCCGGGATACAGCGCCCGTTGCCGAACCCCGTATGTCCGTCGACCACCAGCAGCGAGATGGTCTTCTGCAAGGACGGATTTTGATAGCCGTCGTCCATGATCAGGCAGGCCGCGTCGTTGGCTGCCGCCGCCTTGGCCCCGGCCACCCGGTCCTTGGCGACCCAGCAAGGCGCCACCTCGGCCAACAACAGAGGCTCGTCGCCGACCTGGAGATGATTGTGTTTGCGCGGGTTGACCAGCAACGGCCCAACCTCCTCGCCGCCATAACCGCGCGACAGGAAATGCGCGCCGGGCACGCGATGGGCGATCGACAGGGCAACGGGCGTTTTGCCTGCCCCTCCGGCCACCACATTGCCGATGCAGATCACCGGAATATTCGGCCGGTAGGCCGTCGTCCACGCGCCACGCAGCCGCGAGCCCCACTCCCAGGCCCAGCCCAGAGGCGCCAAGGCCGCCGACATCGGCCCTCCCGTCAGCCAGAAGCCTGGTGCGCGCATCACCGCCCCTCCTTATCGGCCAGCCAAGGGGACATTTCCTCCAGCACGGCTTCGAGAATCCCATCCTCGGTGAGGGCGAAGTCGCGGGCGTTCTTGCCGGTTTGGACGACCAGTTGCATATCGGTCAGGCGACGGGAGACCGCGGCGGCGAGAGCGGCTTCGTCCTCGACCAATTGGGCGGCATCGACCTCCTGCATGCGCTTGGCGATCTCTACGAAATTGTCCATGTGCGGCCCGAACATCACGGAGGCCCCCAGCCTCGCCGGCTCCAAGGGATTTTGTCCCCCCTGTCCGATCAGACTCTTACCCATGAAGACGATCGGCGCAACGCGGATGAACAGGCCCAGCTCTCCCATCGTGTCGGCCAGCAGAATCTGCGATCCGGCCTCGAGGGGCTGCCCCGCTCCACGCTGCGCCACCTTGAGCCCGAGAGCGGACAACTCGCCCATGATATCGCCGCCCCTGTTGGGATGGCGCGGGACGATGATGGTAAGCAGGCCGGGATGCCTTGTCTCCAGCGTCTGGTGGACACGGGCGACGGCGCTTTCCTCGCCGGCATGCGTGCTGATCGCCAGCCACCGCGGGCGATCTGCCAATTGGCTGGACAAGGCCGCCAAAGCGGCGTCATCGACCGGCAAGGGAGGAGCCGCGAACTTCAGGTTTCCCCGGCAAATTACATTGGACGCTCCCAGGTGCCGGAGCCGCTCGGCATCAAGCGGGGTCTGGCCCAGGCAGAGAACGAAGCCGGCCAGAAGACGTTTCATCAGGCGCGGCTGACGCCGCCATTTGGCGAAAGAGCGGTCTGAGATACGCCCGTTCAAAAGGATCAGCGGAACGCCGCGGTCGGCCGTTTCGACGAGAAGATTGGGCCAGAATTCCGATTCGGCCCAAAGCACGAGATCCGGCCGCCAATGGTCGAGGAAACGGCGCACCCACGGCAGCCGGTCGACCGGGACATATTGATGGATGGCGCCGGCCGGCAGTCGGACGGCCATCACTTCGGCCGATGTCACCGTTCCGGTGGTCACCAGGACGGTAGTATTCGGCCGCGCCTGCAGGCGTTCGATAACCGGCAACATGGAGACCGACTCGCCGACGCTGGCGGCATGCAGCCAAATCAGTTTTCCTGGCGGCCGGGACAGGTTCGACATCCCGCGGCGTTCGCCGAACCGGGCCCGATCCTCCTTGCCCCGCGCCATCCGTCGATCAAGGTAATAGGCGATCAACGGAGCCCCGAGTGTGGTCAGCCCACGATAAAGGGCAAGTATCATGGCGCCGCCTTTTCGTCGGCCGTGCCGTCGGGCAACGGCGCCGGCTCGATCGACGGGTGTCCCATGGCCTGATCGGCTTGCCGGGTGATGGCATTGAGGCTCGCTTCGACCGAGCCGCGAATAGCCAGGAGCTCATCGGCACGGGAATCGCTTGGCACCTCGATGGGGGCGCCCCAGACGAACAGGCCTTTCGAAAAAGGCAAGGCGACAACGAAACGGTCCCAACTGCCAAGAATTTTGCGGCGCCCGGCAGAAAAACTGCAGGGAATGATCGGGCAACCGGACAGCCGCGCCACTTGGACAATGCCATCGGAAGCGCGCATGCGAGGCCCGCGCGGCCCATCCGGGGTAATCCCGATGCACTGGCCCGCCTTCAAGGATTTGAGCATGGTGCGAAGAGCCGCCGAGCCGCCCTTCGAGGAAGATCCGGAAACGGTGTCGATGCCGAAATGGCTGACCGTTTGCGCGATAATCTGGCCATCGCGATGTTGCGATATCAGCATGTTGATCGGTTTTTCGCGTCGCCAACAGTAAGGCATCATCAAGATACGGCCATGCCAGAAGGCGAGGATGAAGGGACGTCCACCGTCCCAGAAGGCAGCCGGTATGTCGGCGCCCCGCACATCCCAGCGGCCGGTCGCGAAAACCAATCGGATATATTGGGCCCCCAGCCAGCAAAGAAACCGCCGAACGGCCTCTGCCCGTGTCACAGCCTTGACCAATCCCACGATGGTCAGACTCCCGCCGAAGGTCGGAATAGAGCCGACGGATACATTGTTATGATACCGGCCAGCCCCTGGCGGTTACCCACGGGGCTGATCTTTTGCTTGTTACTCAAAGACACTACCCATGAACCCTCAAGCGGCGGACCATACCATGCCCGCCGCCCAGGTCCAATAAAGCGACTCTTGTTGGCGATTTCCGGTTGTGGATGTCCGATCGCGCCGGACCTCACGGAACCCTCCAGATTCAACGTGATCGCATGATGCCCTACAACCCTTTGGGATCGCCCAGCACCACGAAGGAAAGACGATCGGTGTCAAGAAGGCGACGGGCGACCCGTTTGACATCATCGGCCGACACCGCATCGATCAGGGCTTTCCGGCGATTGAGATAGTCGATCCCCAGGTTTTCCATCTGGACGACCTCGACCAGGGAGGCGATCGATTCGGTGCTATCCAACTGCAACGGGAAAGATCCGTTGAGGTAGGTTTTCGCCTCGGCCAGCTCCTGCGCGGTGACGCCTCCTTCGGCCATGCGCCGCCACTCGTCCTTGATCAATTGGATGCTTTCCGCCACCCGCTCGTTACGTGTCGCCACGCTGCCAGCCAACAGGGCGGAATGGTCATGTGGCAGAAGATAGCTGTAGACGCCGTAGGCCAATCCCCGCTTGACCCTGACCTCGTTCATCAGGCGCGATGAAAAGCTGCCGCCGCCCAGGATGTGGTTCATCACATAGGCCACATACCAATCGGGATCGTTTCGTTTGAGACCGGCTTGCCCGAACATGACAACGCTTTGAGGGATCGGCCGGTGCGTCACGCTGATCTTGCCGTCGGTCGCCGGTGCCACGTCGGCCACGGCGACAGGCGCCGCCTTGGCCGGCAGCCCGCCGAAGGTCCGATCCAACAGGTCCGTCAACTGTTCCGGCGTAATGTCGCCGACCACCGAGACATAAAGCTGATCGCGGCCCATATGAGCGGCCACCCAGCCCTTGAGATCGTCAACCGTGATCGCCGTAATGGTCTCCGGCGTGCCGTCGACCGGCAATCCGTAGGGATGATCGGGATACATCGCCTTGACGAAGGCCCGTTCGGCGATGACGTTCGGGTTTTGCAACTCCTGGATCAACACGGCCTGAATCTGCCCGCGAATCCGCTCGACAGCATCGGCATCGAAACGCGGCTGGGTAAGCGACAGGCGCAGCAGATCGAAGGCTGTATCGCGATTGGCCGCGATAGTCTTCAAATGCCCGTGCAGGGCGTCCTCGCTCGCGGAATAGCCGAAGGAGATCGCCAGATTTTCAAGCTTCCCATGGAAAGCCTGGGAGTCGAGATCTCCGGCCCCTTCGTCCAGAAGGCTTGCCACCATCTCGGTCAGCCCGGTCTTGCCGGGTGGGTCGAGCGCCGCCCCGCCACGGAAGGAAAAATTAACGGCGATGATCGGATTGGTATGGTCCTGAACCAGCCAGGCTTCGATGCCGCCGGGACTGGACACTTTCTCGATGGTCACCGCGTTGGCCGGCAACACCGGCAGAACGCAAACGGCGAGAACCGCAATCAAGCGACGGATCATTAGCGCAACTCCCTTCCCGACATACCCGGCGCCAACCTCTGGGCGGGCTCGGCCGTGACGGCCTGCGTCGTCGCCTCGTCGCCGGATGCCGGCAGCAAAAGACCCGTCACAGAACGTTCGTCGCGCAATATTTGACGAGCCGCCTCGCTGACCTCGTCGGACGTTACGGCGGAGATCCGGCTGGGCCACGCCTCCTCGTCGGCGATGCTCCGGCCGCTGCCGAGCGCGGCGCCCAGAACGCGCCCTCCGGTGTGATAGGAATCGCGGGCGTAGATCACGGCCGTCTGCAGCCGCTGTTTGGCCTGCTCGACCTCCTGCGCGGTCACCCCCTTGTTGGCGACGTTCTGAATCTCGGTTACCAGCGCCTTTTGCAAAGCCTCCACGGTCACGCCGGGACGCGGGCTGGCCTCGAAGTCAAAAGACGTTTGGCCGAGACGATCGGGTTCGTAAGCCGCGGCAACCTCAGCGGCGATATTCTGGTCGACCACCAGGGACTTGTAGAGACGGCTGGTGGCGCCACCACCGAGAATTTCGGACAGCACCTGGAGAGGATAGGCGTATTTCGTGTCTCCCACCCGATAACTGGGAGCCAGATACAGTCGCTCCCAAACCGGCTGGTGGACGTCCGGATCGCGCATTTCCACGGTTCGAGCGGCGATCGGGGCAGGTTCCTCGGTCCGCAACCGCTCCGGGACCGGTCGGGCGCGCAGAACGCCGTAGTATTTTTCCGCCAGCGGCTTCACCTGTGCTGCCGTGACATCGCCTGATATCACCAAAATCGCATTGTTGGGCGCGTACCAGCGCCGATAGAAATCGACGACGTCCTGAAGAACGTACTTCTCGATCTCATTGCGCCAGCCGATCACCGGGTGATGATAGGGGCTGTTGAGGAAAAGCGCCGCCTGCAGCTGCTCTTCCAGCAAAGCCTGCGGTTCGTTCTCGATCCGCATCCGGCGTTCCTCAAGAACGACCTGACGTTCCGGCTGGAAATCCTTGTCCTGGAGCGCCAGATTGACCATGCGATCGGCCTCCAGCTTCATGACCAGCGGCAGTTTGTCGACTGCGACGTTCTGGTAGAAGCCGGTATAGTCAGCCGTGGTGAAGGCGTTTTCGCGTCCGCCGTTGCTGGCCACCAATTGCGAGAACGACCCGGCCGGCACCGCCTTGGTGCCCTTGAACATCATATGTTCAAGCATGTGAGCCAGTCCGGTTTTGCCGGCGACCTCATCGGCCGATCCCACCTTGTAATAGACCATGTGGCTGACGACCGGCGTGCGGTGGTTGGGGATAACCACAACCTGCATGCCGTTCTTCAAGGTGAAGGAGTCGGGATTGAATACCTGCGCCCAAGCCGGCGGAGCGGCAATCGACAGGCCGGCCACGATCGCGACGGTGGCCAAAACACGGGAGAACGCTTGCATCAAGCCTCCGTGAAACCGAAAATTACAGGGGATTTCTGACGTATCTGACAAACACAAGAAAAGCCAGCAAAGTGGCAAAAAGGGGGCAATTCTGCCCCCTTTTTTTGGCGATGACCGTACCGTCCGGCATTACCCGGACAATTGCCCCTAGAACAGGCCGAACAAACCCTGATCGTGGCGGATGATCAGCGGCTTGCCCGCGGCCGGCGGTTTGCCGGCCGCCGCGCTCGCCTTCAAGCGCGCGGCTTCCTGGCTGGCGTCGAGAGGCTCGCCCGGCTGCGGCGTGTCCTTCCAGAACAGAATCTGGTTGGTGAAGCTGTCGCTGGCCTGGACAAGCGCCGTCGTCTCCTCGTCAACCTTGCGGCGGACGTTGGGATCGACCTGATCGGCACCAGCCTTGGAGAGAAGGGCCTGCTCGCCGGCGCTAAGCCCCGACGACCCGCCCGCCGACAAGGCGCCGCGGCCACCGGTGACCAGCAACCCCTTGGCCTGATCCCGCGTCGTTCCTTCTTGCGGCCGCGGCGCACCAGGCATCGGTGGACGCAGAGAGAAATCCGGCGGTTGAGCCAATGGCGCGCGGGCCATCACGGCAAATTCATCGGGAGGCGATTTGTCGTAGCCGAGTGCCCGACGGGCCTCGCTGCAACCGGTTAACGACAGGGCAGCGAGAAGCGTCACCCCTGCGGCAAGACGAACCATGGTCATGTGAGGGCTTCCTGAGATCATTGCCTATTCATATTCGAATCCCGTTTGGCAAACAAGGAGTCGAACACCAAGAGTCCGGCTCCAATGCAAACAGTGGAGTCGGCGACGTTAAAAACCGGCCACCAATCGAAGGCGCCGATATGGACATACAAAAAATCGACCACTGCGCCGAAACGCAGACGATCCACCACATTACCAAATGCTCCGCCAACCACCAGCCCCAAGGACAGCAGCACCAGCCGATCGGACGTCTTGGCCATCCATCCGATCAAAAAGCAGCCGATGACGACGGCCAAACCGGTGAACAGCAGGACATTGTAGCTGCCGTTGGAGTTTCCCAGACCGAAGCTGACGCCGCGATTCCAGGTCAGCACGAAGTCGAGGATCGGCAAGACCACGACCCTGGTCGGGACAAGAAAGGGTGTTTCGGTCACCCCTTCGGGCCGAAAAGCCGAAAGGATGCCCGCCTTGCTGCCCTGATCTAGGGCCGCGGCGACCGCAGCGACGAGCAGACCGAAGACCAGCCCCTTGCGCCCCGACCAGAAATTCGCCGTCAGACTCATGGAGCGGTATCCAAACGCTTGACCGCGTCGGCACACCGGCCGCACAGCCCGTCATGCCCGTGACCCTGGACATCGGGCAACACTTTCCAGCATCGCTGGCATTTTTCACCGTCGGCCACCCGGAAGACCACTCCGACCCCCGGCACGTCGGGCAGCGTAAAGGCACCCGCAGGAATGTCCCCCCTCTCGACGCTGATCGCCGAGGTGATGGAAAGTTCCGCCAGATCGAGCCCGTCAAGATCGACGACATGGTCAGGGCTGAGCACGACCAGCGGCGCCGCCTGCAGGCTGGAGCCGATCCGTTTGGCGCCACGTTCGATTTCCAGCGCCCCGGTGACCACGCGGCGAACATCGCGCACGGCGGCCCAGCGGCGGGCCACCACCTCGTCTTTCCATTCCGGCGGAAGATCCGGGAACGGCTCGAGGTGAATGCTGCCGTCGGTGCCCGGATGACGGGCCAGATAAGCCTCCTCGGCCGTGAAGCAGAGGAATGGCGCCAGCCAGCGGGTCAGACAGGTGAACAGGTGATCCATCACGGTACGGGCGGCACGGCGGCGCAAATCGGCGGGATGATCGCAGTAGAGGGCATCCTTGCGGACGTCGAAATAGAAGGCCGACAGATCGATGGCGCAGAAGTTGTGCAGTTCCGCGAACAGGCTGTGAAACTGGTAGTCGTCGCAGGCACGACGGACCAGGCCATCCATTTCCGTCAGCCGATGCAAAACCCACCGTTCCAACGGCGGCATGTCAGACGCCTCGACACGCTCGGCATCAGTGAAACCGTCGATGGCCCCCAGCAAATACCGCAGCGTGTTTCGCAGCCGGCGATAGATGTCGACCTGGGTCTTGATGATTTCCGGACCGATCCGCAGATCCTCGGCATAATCCGAACTCACCACCCAAAGACGCAGGATATCGGCGCCATACTGCGCCACCACCTCTTGCGGCGAGACCACATTGCCCAGCGATTTGGACATCTTGCGGCCCTCTTCATCGAGCACGAAGCCATGCGTCAGCACCGCGTCATAGGGCGCCCGCCCCCGCGTCCCGCAGCTTTCCAGCAAGGACGAATGGAACCAGCCGCGATGCTGGTCCGATCCTTCGAGATAAAGCGAGGCCGGCCAGGGCAGCCCCCAGGCGCCGCTTTCCAGGACGAACGCATGGGTGCATCCCGAATCGAACCAGACGTCGAGAATGTCGGTGACCTGTTCCCAATCCTCCGGCTGATAATCGTTGCCGAGGAATCGGGCCGGTGGCGAGGCAAACCAGGCGTCCGCCCCCTCGGCCTCGACGGCCTCGGCGATGCGGTCGATCACCGCCTGGTCGCGCAGGATCTCACCGGTCTTCTTGTGGACGAAAACGGTGATCGGCACGCCCCAGGCGCGCTGGCGCGAGACGCACCAATCGGGGCGGTTTTCGACCATCGAATAGATGCGGTTGCGCCCTTGCGCCGGGACCCAGCGGGTCGCATCGATGGCGCTCAAGGCCTTGGCCCTGAGATCATTGGTCTGCATGCTGATGAACCACTGCGACGTATTGCGGAAGATCAGCGGCGCCTTGGATCGCCAGGAGTGGGGATAGCTGTGGCGGATCTTGCCGTGGTGGAGCAAGGCGCCGACCGCCTTCATCGCCTCGATCACCGGCTTGGCGACCGGCGAGTAATATTCCCCCTTCTTGCCGGCGGCCAGCACCTGTTGGCCGGCGAACAGCGGCACCGACGGATGGTAGGTGCCGTCGGCCATCACGGTCTCCGGCACGGCGATGCCATGCGCCACGCCGAGATGCCAGTCGTCTTCGCCATGGCCCGGCGCGATATGCACAAAACCGGTTCCGGTATCGTTGGTGACGAAATCGCCCGGCAGCAAGGGCACCGGGAAGGCGTATCCGCCCACCGCGTCGGGATGGGTGTTCAGCGGGTGGCTGGCGACAGAGCCGGCCAAGGCGGTGCCCGGCAGCGTCGAGAGCACCGTGAAGGCCGTCACCTTGGCGTCAGCCATCACCTGATCGGCCAAATTCTCACTCAATACCAGGCGTTCGCCCGGCACCGCCAGGCTGCCCTCGGCCACGGTGTCGACGCGGCAGATCCGATAGGTCATGTCGGGACCATAGGCGACGGCCCGGTTGCCCGGCATGGTCCAGGGGGTCGTCGTCCAGATGACCACCGACGCGCCTTCGAGTTCCGGACGCGATACCTTGGCCAGCGGAAAGCGCACCCAGATGGTGATCGACGTATGGTCGTGGTATTCCACTTCGGCCTCGGCCAGGGCGGTCTTTTCGATCACCGACCACATGACCGGCTTGGCCCCCTTGTAGAGGCCGCCATTCATGACGAACTTGCCCAGCTCGCGAACAATTTGCGCCTCGGCCGGGAAGGCCATCGTCGTGTAAGGCTTGTCCCAGTTGCCAAGCACACCCAGGCGCTTGAATTCCTCTTTCTGGATCTCGATCCAGCCGGCGGCGAATTCGCGGCACTCCTGACGGAATTCGATTGGATCGACGGCGTCCTTGTCGAGCCCGGCCTCGCGATATTTTTCTTCGATCTTCCACTCGATCGGCAGGCCGTGGCAGTCCCAGCCGGGAATATAGTTGGCATCGAAACCGCGCATCTGCTGGCAGCGGTTGATCACGTCCTTCAGAATCTTGTTGAGCGCGTGGCCAATGTGCAAATTGCCGTTGGCATAGGGCGGACCATCATGAAGAACGAACTTGCGCCGCGTCTGCCCCTGGGCGCGCAGCTTGGCAAACAGGTTCATCTGCTGCCACCTCGCCAGGAGGCGCGGTTCGAGACCGGGCAGACCGGCCTTCATCGGAAAGTCTGTTTTCGGCAGGAAAACGGTCGTTTTGTAATCCACTGTCATCGCCTGGCTCTTTATCGGGCTTGGACCGCCGCCAACGCCTTGCGGGCGGCGCGGCAATCTTCTTCAATCTGTGTCTTGAGCTCGTCAAGACCGCTGAACTTTCGTTCCGGGCGGAGATAGTCGACCAACCCGACGCGAAGATGACGACCATAAAGGTCGCCCGTGAAATCAAACAGATGTACTTCGAGCAGCACGTCCTGCTTGTCGAAAGTCGGGCGTTTTCCGAAATTGGCCACTCCGGGCAGCCATTCGGTGTCGCCCCCGCGGTCGATACCGGCGATCACAGCGTAGACGCCGGTCGCCGGATGCAGATATTCCGCAAGTTCGACATTGGCCGTCGGGAAGCCGATGGTGCGCCCTCGTTCGTCGCCATGCTCGACCCGGCCTTCGATCTCCCAGAAACGCCCCAACAGGCGAGCCGCCTCGCGCGGCCGCCCGGCCGTCAAAGCTTCGCGGATTCGTGTCGAGGAATAAAGCGCGCCGTCGTCGGCCTCAACCGGATCGACGCAGGTGACATCGAATCCGGATTTTCCGGCCAGGTCGCGTAGCAGTTCGACATTGCCACCGCGGCCTTTGCCAAAGACGTAGTCGTAACCCACCACCACATGGCGGACGCCGAGGCCGGCCACCAGAACCTTCTCGACGAACTCGATAGCGGTATGAGAGGCAAATTCGCGATCGAACCGCTGCATCAGCAGGAAATCGAGCCCGAGCGAACCGATCAGCCGGGCTTTGATACGAAACGGCGTCAGCCGGTAGTTAACCGAACTCGGGCTGAACAATTCACGCGGATGCGGCTCGAAACTCATCACCCCGCAAGCGCCGCCATGAGCATTCGCCAACCGTTGGGCGGCGCCGATAACCGTCTGATGCCCGAGATGCACGCCGTCAAAATTGCCAAGCGCCACCGCGCCGCCACGGAGTTCCGCCGGGAATTCGACATAATGACGAAGGATGCGCATATGCCCTGATCGTCCTCGAACCGCTGAGAACGGTAAGGGGTATTCGATTACGCCCGGAGAAGCAACCCTTGGCGCGGTAAAATCAGGGTCTCCGATCCCGCGTGGCCGACCGTACATGGTTACTTGTATCCAAGTAACCTAGTGTGTAAGATTGCAACCGCACCATCCGGGGCGCCATACCCAAATCCAACAGGAATGGACTTTCCGATGAAAATCGAGAGTGTGACCACAAGTGCCTGCCGCCTTCCCCCCAGCGTTCCGTGGGAAGATGCGACCAATAAAGTGCAGGGGCTGGAATTCATCTTCGTCGAGATCACCACCGACACCGGCTTGTCCGGAACCGGCATCAGCTACACGGTCGACATCGGCGGCACGGCGATCAAGACATTGATCGACGACTATCTGGTCAATCTCGTCGTCGGCATGGATCCGCTTGGTTACGAGCAGATCTGGCACAAGATCCATCGTCAGTCCCGGCGTCTTGGACTTGGCGTCAATTCGCTGGCGATCGCCGCGATCGACGTTGCGGTCTGGGACCTTATCGGCAAGCATTACCGGCAGCCGCTCTATAAACTCCTCGGCGGCGCGAGGAACCGGATACCGGCCTACATCAGCGAAATCAATCTCAGCAGTACCGACACGGTTGCCGACCTGGTTCGTCGCGTCGACGACTATGTCGCTCAGGGATACCGCACCGCGAAGATCAAGATCGGCAAGGAGGACCTGGAGGAAGACATCGAACGCATCCGCAAGGTTCAGGAACGGCTCGGCAAGGGCGGCAGGGTGTTGGTCGACCTCAATCAGAAATGGAGCGCCTGCGAGGCCGTCGCCAAGGCGTCGAGACTGGATGGCCTGAACCTGGGCTGGATCGAGGAACCGCTCCTTTGCAATGACATCGAGGGTCATCAGGCTCTGAGAAGAACGCTGCACACACCGATTGCTCTGGGCGAAAGCCTCTACAGCAAGCAGCAATTCCTCGATTATCTGAAGGCCGGCGCCGTCGATTTCGTGCAGGCCGACGTCGCCTTTGTCGGCGGCATCACCGAATGGCTCAAGATCGCCCACCTCGCCGATACCTATGGCAAACAGGTCGCGCCGCACTTCATGATGGAACTGTCGCTGCACATGCTGTGCGGTGTGCACAACGGCTTCATGCTGGAAAACGTGATCGGCGGAAGCCTCAGCGAGCTTGGCCTGCTTGAGGAACCGATCATCGTGTCGAACGGGGTCGGCATTCCTTCGGAGCGCCCCGGCCACGGGATCGTTCTTGACAAAGCCGCGGTGAAATCCCACGAGCTCAGTTCAGAAACGGTCAAAAGCTCTTTCTCCGGCGGCAGCAAATAGATAGGAAGGGTGGCCGCCGGCCGGGCCGGCGGCACATCATCGTTTTGCAGCACGGGAACCGGTCATGAAAGCGGAGCTCATCGTCGCCGAGAGAAAGACTCTGGAAGGCGTCATCTATGACGAGCTCCGCAAACGGATCATTTCCCTGGCCTACAAACCCGGCGAAATGATCTTCGAGAACGTCGTCGCCGCCGAATTCGAAGTAAGCCGCACGCCGGTCCGGCAGGCGTTCCAGAGACTGTCCAACGATGGCTTGATCCAGGTGCTGCCGCAGCGGGGGGCCCGCGTCTCCCTGTTGTCGATCGCCAAAATCAACGAAACCCAGTTCGTGCGGGAAAGCCTGGAAATCAGCGCATTCGCCCAGATCGCCAAGATTTGGGACGACAGCCAGGACCTGTACCGCAAAGCCGATACGGAGATCACGGCAATCATCGAGAAACAGAAGGCCTCCGTCGCCGCCCAGGATTATTTGTGGTTCACGCAACTCGATGAGGAATATCACACGGCCATCATCAGAATGACGGGGAACCGGACGCTTCTGTCGATCGTCAACGAGATGCGGGCTCATCTCAACCGGATCCGCTACCTCGAGCTGCAGGACGCGCATCACGAGGAGCGGGCCATCGGCCATCATGAAGAAATCCTCGCCGCCATTCGAATGAACGATGTCGCGGGAACCGTCGAGAAACTGACGGCGCATCTGAAAATCCTCGAAGCTTTCCGTCCACGGATCTTCGAAAACCATCGCGACATGTTCGTTTAGAGCGGTGCGTAGGAATAGACGAATCACCTCGCGTCAAACAAAGGACTTTTGACAATGTTCGCATGTCAACCAGCCTTGCAGGGCCGCACAGCTGTCATCACCGGCGGAAGCGGCGTTCTATGCGGTGCGATGGCCGTTGAACTGGCCCGCCACGGCGTCAAGATCGCTATTCTGAACAGGTCGGCGGAAAAAGGACAAATCGTTGTCAATAGGATCGTCGAGGCCGGCGGAACCGCCCGCGCCTTCGCCTGTGACGTGCTTGACCAGGATAGTCTGGTCGCCGCGGAGAAGGCTGTCACCCAGACCCTCGGTCCCTGCGACATTCTGATCAACGGTGCCGGTGGCGGGCATCCGAAGGGCAACACCTCGACGGAGACTTTGGCCATGGCCGATCTCGATCGCCCGGAGCTCACGACCTTCTTCGACATCACACGCGAAGGATTCAGCTATGTGCTCGACCTCAATCTGCTGGGCAGTTGGCTGCCGTCGCAAATCTTCGGCCGCCGGATGCTGAACCGGACCGGGGCGACGATCATCAATATGTCGTCGATGGCGGCTCCCCGACCTGCGACGAAAGTGCCGGCCTACAGCGCAGCCAAGGCCGCCATCGACAATCTGACGAAATGGATGGCCGTCCATCTGGCCGACGTCAATATTCGTGTCAACGCGATCGCCCCCGGTTTTTTCCTGACCGAACAGAACCGCCGCCTGCTGACCGAGGAGGACGGAACCCTGACCGAACGATCCGAGAAAATTATCGCCCACACGCCGATGCGCCGGTTCGGCAGGCCCGAAGACCTGCTGGGTGTGCTTCTCTGGTTGGTCGACGAGGAACGGTCCGGGTTCGTGACCGGCATCACCGTGCCGATCGATGGCGGCTTCATGGCTTATTCCGGTGTGTAGGGAGAAACTCAGGGGCTCGGACGCGACACGCCGGCCCCTGCCCCTTCCTCAGCCCCGCGTCGGCACCATCAAGGTCGCCTCGCCGTCGATCACCAGCACTGTCCCGACGCTGACCGTCGTCTTGAAGGTGGCGCGCTTCTTCTCCGGCAGCAAATCCGTGACCTCGACCCGCGCGACAGCCGTATCGCCGATCTTCACCGGCGCCTTGAACCGCAGATTTTGTCCGATATAGATACTTCCCGGACCAGGCAGCTTGGTGCCGAAAACCGTGGAAATCAGACTTGCCGACAGCATGCCGTGGGCAATTCGTCCCTTAAATATCGTTTTGCTGGCATAGTCTCCATCGAGATGGACAGGATTGGTGTCTCCCGACACACCGGCGAACAGAACCACATCGGCTTCCGTTATGGTTTTGCTGAATTCGGCCGACTGGCCTATCGTCAGATCCTCGAAAAAATAACCGTTGATATCACTCACGGTGCCCTCCTCGTCGTCATGGTCGCTGCGATGAACGTCGTTCGGCCGGCCATGCTGCACCGCCGAAATCGGAATATAGCGTTGAGGTTGCGCCCAGGCAAGGTGCGCACCTTAAAGATGTCGGACGCTGTCGCCCGCTCCCTGTTTCCCGAGAATTATGCAGTTGCCGCAGGGTTCATGCCTGTGGCGAAATGCCGCACGAGCAATGTCAATGGAGTCTATGAGATCATGCGCCGTCTTACGTTGGCGATCGTCCTCTTGCCGTTTCTGGCCGGGTGTGCCGGCGGGACCGGCTGGGTCAACCCCCTGCTGCCCAAGGAACGCTGGGACGAAGATCTCTCGGCCTGCCGTCACGACGCCGACGCGTCGCTTGGCCCCAGCGCCTATGTCACCCCGGGAGAAGAACGGACCGGGAATCCGATGAAGCTGGTCGATCAGACCCAGAATGCCAAGCGCTTCGATTCCCTGGTTGCCTCCTGCATGGCGAGCAAAGGCTATCGCCGCGCCAAATAGCCGATCCGAGATCGGCTCCGGACAGTCCAAAATGCCAAGACTTTACAAGCATCACTTCCACGTCCCCGAAGATGCCATCGATGAATTGGGACACGTTAACAACCTCGAATATCTCAGCTGGATGCAAGACGTCGCCATATTGCATTCTTCCGCGCAGGGCTGGCCGATGGAGCGCTACCTTGCCCTCGGGCAAAGCTGGGTCGTCCAATCGCATTTCATCAAATATGTGAGACCGGCGTTCGCCGGTGATGCGATCAGCCTGTTCACCTGGATTGCCGGCTTCAGTCCGCGCAGTTCGCCCCGCAAATATCTTTTCTGGCGGGCCGCCGACCATCAGATCATCGCGCAGGCAGAGACCATGTGGGTCTACATCGACCTGAAGACCGGACATCCCCGCCACGTTCCGGAAGACCTCCGCACGGCGTTCGAGATCGTTGAAGATCCCGGGGAAGTCATGAAACTGGCGCTTTCCGAGGCGAATTCGACAGTCTAGAGATCAAACGATAACCATATTATTCTTGTGATTTTGGCGGCTTGCCCTTGACGGCCTTCCCTCGGAGGGATCAAAGTTTCGTCGTGGTTTCGTCTTTCGGGACGAGACCACTGCTTGTTCTCAGGGCAGGGTGAAATACCCGACCGGCGGTAAATCCTCGCCAGATCACGAGGAAAGCCCGCGAGCGCTCATCGCAATCGATCGTGATGAGGTCTGCAGATCCGGTGCAAAACCGGAGCCGACGGTGATAGTCCGGATGGAAGAGGACGAGCCGACCGCAGTCGATGGCGGGGACGCCGATGTCTGCTGGTCAGCGCCCGGATCTTGCCGCCTTTGGCGGTAGGGGACGGAAGTTCTTTGATTGCCCTGGTTCAGGCTCACCTCAGTCGAGAGTTGAGTATCATGAATCAGATTTTGAACGACGTTAGCCCGCTTTTCCGTTTTGGCACCCCCGAACAACGGGTTCTCCGCGCCCTTGACCAGATCCGGCAAGGCGGAGGCGTCATCGTCGCCGACGACGAAGACCGCGAAAATGAAGGCGATATCATTTTCCCCGCCGAAACCATCACACCGCAGCAGATGGCTCTTTTGATCCGCGAATGCTCGGGCATCGTCTGCCTGGTATTGAGCGACGCCAAGATGAGGGAACTCGATCTTCCGCCGATGGTCGAGAACAATACGTCGCATTATGGCACGGCGTTTTCAGTCACCATCGAAGCCAAGGAGGGCGTAACGACCGGCGTGTCGGCGGCCGATCGGGTTACGACGATCCGGGCCGCTATCGCCGATAACGCCCGCCCCGAGGACCTTGCCCGCCCAGGTCACGTTTTCCCCCTGCGCGCCCATCCCGACGGCATTCTTGGCCGCCGCGGCCACACGGAGGCGACGCTCGAGCTGATGATCCAGGCCGGCCGCAAGCCGGTCGGCGTCCTTTGTGAACTGACGAACGAGGATGGAACGATGGCCCGCTTGCCGCAACTCGCGGATTTCGCCGTCCGTCATGGGATGCCGATGGTAACAATCGAGGATCTGGTCGCCTATCGCGAGAGCATTGGCAATCATAGGTAAGCCTTTATCCGGTAGCGCTTATTTTCCGGTTTTCTCCCTTTCCTGATGGGAAAGGGAGAAAACAGGCGTCATACTCGGAACCGTTATCGGTGTTTGTTATTCTTTAACTCTTAACCTCGTAGGATGTGGGCTTATCCGGTCGGAGGCAGAACAGATGAAGCAGTCGGATCCCCAAACCGGCGTTCAACTGGCGGCGCAGCCGGCAGCGAGCCGCGTACTTCCCAACATCCAGTCAGCCAGCAAGAGCACGGGCGTCAGCTTTAGCTATTTGATGGCTCAGGCAGGCAAGGAGAGCGCGTTCGAATCAGAAGCCGGATCGCGCGCCTCGTCGGCTGCCGGTTTGTTTCAATTCACCAGGAACACCTGGCTCCATCTGATCAAGACCCACGGAGGCGAGCACGGCCTGGGCGACTTGGCCGAGCAAATTCATCGCAACCACAAAGGCGATTACGGCGTGCACGACGCAAAGGCTCGCCAACAGATTCTCGATCTGCGCCGAGATCCGCAGATTTCGGCGATGATGGCCGGCGAATATGCCAAAGACAACAAAGCCTGGCTGGAAAAGAATCTGGGCAGACCGGTCGATTCGACCGATCTGTACATGGCCCATTTCCTGGGCCCCAGCGGTGCCGCCAAGGTTCTGAAAGCCCAGGTGCAAAATCCGGCTCAGTCGGCTGTCGAGCTTCTGCCGCTCGCGGCTCGCAAGAATCCGTCGGTCTTTTACGACACGGATCACTCGCCGCGCAGCGTTGCGGCCGTCTACGACAAGATCCATCATTCGATCGATCGGCCGATGAAGCAGTATGCCGAACTCGAACCGGGCTCCTCCGCCACCGCCGCGACAGAGCCGACGGCGTCCCGTCACGGACATGTCAAGACCGCCAGGAACGACCAGCCATGGCCGTTCGAAACCGGACAATGGCCACCAACCTATGTCCCCACCCGTTTGCAGGCGGCAGCGGCGGCAGCCGAAGCCGCCGCCTCGACGGAAAAGGTGCAACAGGTGGCCTACACCGACGGCTCGCAAAGCGCCGCGCAGATTTCAGCGCCGATGCCCCCCGCGCCAGGCGTCGCCGACAATTCTCACACTCCCCTGGCAAAATTGCTCAAGAGCCTGTTCGGCTGACCGGTGATCAGAGGGCGGAAGCCAATCCGCCCGCCGCCCGGGGACCCTTTCCAACCAAGCCGCCACACTTGATTTTTCCCACGCAGGCTGGGTAGAACCAGGAATGGTCCATAGCGGAGCGATCGAATGATTCTTTACAGCGTACAGTGCAGCCATGGTCACGTCTTCGACGAGTGGTTCTCCAATTCCGCCGACTACGATGCCAAGGCTGCTGCCGGCGAAATCTGTTGTCCGGAGTGCCAGGACAGGCAGATCAGCAAGGCCATCATGGCTCCGTCGGTCGGCAAAAGCGCCGCTGCGGAACCGCCGCGCTGCCCGGCCGGGGGATGCCAGGGCGGCTGCGCCTTCGCCAACAATTTCTGAAAGCCTTTTGTGCCAACGGAACAGCTCCGTGGTCGGCGTAAAAGCTATTGAGGCAAAGATACTTCCGGCGCAGATCTGTTCTCGCGAATGACGGAGGCATTGAAACAACCGCCAAGGAACTCTTTCACAGCAGCATTTGTGAGGAGCGATTAAGCAGTTAGGTTCGTGCGCAGAAAAGCGGGACAATCCACCAGAATTCGCTCTGATCTCAAATGTTATTGACCGGGCGTGATATTAGGACGATTTTGTCGTCATTCCTGATTGGGATATTGGTGCAATGGCGTTACCACAACTCCCCCCTCCTATAGACATCCCTAATGAGACGAAGCGTGGCGTCATTGATGGCCTGAAAAAGGTGATCGAGGTCTTCCAGGCGAAGGGTATTCTTGGCAAGGAAATTAGCTACAAGGACGTCATCCACAATCCTGACATTCTTTTCAGTTTCATCCAGACCTATAAAGCCAACGCCCCTTTGGCCGAGAAGATCGTCGTCGGCAAGGATGGCAAGCCGGTCACCGATCCCGATGCACCGTTGGTTTGCGGCATCAATTTGGCGCAGATCCAGCAATTGCTGGTCAAAACTTGCGCCCGTTATTTCCTGGAGCAGGACACCCGCGAAGAAGAGGAAATCGTCACCGAAACGGTCACCAAAACGCGATTTCTCTTCTTCAAGACGACCGAGCAGGTCGAGCGGGTTACTGGTGGCGGTTTCGACCAACGCAAGGTTCGCGACATTTCCCGTTACATGGCGTTCGACTGGCAACTGCCGTTGCTGTCCGCCTATGCCGAGCTGTCGTCCGCCCAACTGCTGGAACTGGGCGAGAACATCGTAGCCCTGAACAGCGCCGAGGGAATTCGCGAGTTCGCCAAGTTCGACCAGCCGACGATCAAGAAGGCCAAGGCAACCGCCGGCGCCGATTTCGTAACGATCGTGGCCGTCCGACCGGCTGCCGTCGGCGGCATCGCCACTTGGTCCAAGGACATGTACGGCTTTTATCGCCAGGCACTGGGCGACGACGCATTCGAGTTTTTCTGCCGGGACAAAGCGTTCTACATGGTCTGCGCCGCGCTGGAAAAGCCGGCGGCCCGGATCTATGGCGATGTTCTCTGTTACATCGCCGCCGACAATCTCGAAGAAATGGAACGCCTCAATATGGACAAGGCGGACGTTCTGATCGCCGCGATGAAGCTTGCCTTTGGCAACAAGATCAGAGCCGTTCTGTCCCGTCCGGCCTTTGCCAAGGACGTGTTACGCAAGCTGGTGGAAAGCCTGCTGCATGTCGAACAGGAAAAAAGCCAGTTGGCCATTTCGGCGCAAATCACCTGCAAAGCCATCGCACCGCAGGTGTTTGAGTGGCTTGCCAAACAGCCTCCCCTCGAATCCTGAAGCGTTTATCGGGAATTAGCACCTTGGCTCCATGCGCCCCTCATCCGGGTGGCGCATGGAGCCAAGGTGCCCGAGTTGTCCCGAGCCCGTCTGCGTTATGCTATTGCGGATGTTCCACAGGGATTCATCCGTGAAATGCATGTCGGGCCAAGCTGGACGCTGTTGTTTCCAGCCATTTCGGATTTAAATCATATGGTAAGGCGTGGATAAGACGCCCGAAACCACGTCTTCCCCATGTTTGGTGATTTGAGCGACGATGAACCTGCGCTTCTGGAAAAAAAAGGAAGCCTATCCCTCACCCCAGGACGAGCCTGTCGACGTCAAATGGTACCGCGATGAGCGTGGCTATTTTCAACGACTGCTGCGACTGCGCCCGAAAGAGGCAGGCCTCACCGGCTTGGGGGGCGTCTATGTGATGTGGCATCGCGGCGTCCATCCCAAATGGATTTACGTCGGCGTAACCGACGACTTGGAAGCGGCGATTGAAAATGCCCGCGACAGCCGGAAAGTTCTGGCGTTCGAAAGTTTTGGCAGCGTTTATGTCACCTGGTCGCCGATTCTGCAGGCCTACCGGGACGGCGTCGTCGTCTACCTGCGCAATACGCTCAGTCCCGAGATCGATGAGGATTTTGCCACGGATCGCCTGAATCACAAGGCGTCGCCGATTCCGGTTCTGCCACCGGGTTGATCGCGTCCGCGTCATGGCAAATTGCGGCGACCGGTTTCGGTCACCGCAACCTGGCATCAGTTCCGATCGACCGAAAGCGTGTCGGCCTGGCTCACAAGCCCGACGATATCGTCCATGATAAGCGTCAGATCAAAATCCTTCGGCGTGTATACACGGGCACAACCGGAGGCCAACAGCTGACGCTCGTCCTCGGGTGGAATGATCCCGCCGGCGACCACCGGCACATCGCCCAGGCCGGCCGACCGCATGCGCTCCAACACCTCAGTCACCAAGGAGACATGTGACCCGGACAGGACCGACAAACCGACCACATGCACGCCTTCTTCGAGGGCGGTATTGACGATCTGCGCTGGCGTCAGACGGATTCCCTGATAAACCACTTCCATCCCAACATCCCTGGCACGGACGGCGATCTGCTCGGCACCGTTCGAATGACCGTCAAGGCCAGGCTTGCCGACCAGCATCTTGATCCGTCGTCCGAGCCGTTCGCTGACCTGCCCGACCTTTTCGCGGACCTCCTGCAAACCTCGTCCGGCGCCCGTCCCGGCGGCCCGCCCGACACCGGTCGGCGCGCGGTACTCACCGAAGATCTGGCGAAGCTGGTCGGCCCATTCTCCGCCGGTAACACCGGCATGTGCGCAGGCAATCGATGCTTCCATGATATTCGTTCCCTCGCGGGCGGCCCGCTGAAGAGCATCGAGAGCCGCCGCCACGGCGTGGCCGTCGCGCTCACGCCGCCATGCCTCCAGACTGGCGATCTGCTGTGCCTCGGCCTGGGGATCGACGGTGAGAACCGCCCCCTCGCTGTTGGCAAGCGGGCTTGGCTCTCCTTCGGTAAAGCGATTGACGCCGACGACCGTCTGACGGCCCGATTCGATGGCCGCCAGCCGACGGCTGTTTGATTCGACAAGACGCTGCTTCATGTAGCTCGATTCGACGGCGGCAACCGCGCCTCCCATTGCGTCGAGACGAGCCAATTCAGCTTTCGCCTGGGTCTTCAGCGCGTCGACCTTACCAGCGATTTCCGTCGAGCCCTCGAAGATATCGCCAAATTCGAGAAGATCCGTCTCATAGGCGACGACCTGCTGCAGACGCAACGACCATTGCTGGTCCCATGGCCGGGGCAATCCCAGCGCCTCGTTCCATGCCGGCAGCTGCACCGCCCGGGCCCGAGCGTTTTTCGACAGCACCACCGCCAGCATTTCGAGCAGGATGCGGTAAACGTTGTTTTCCGGCTGCTGTTCGGTCAACCCCAGGGAATTGACCTGAACCCCGTAACGGAACCGCCGCATCTTTTCGTCCGTGACACCGTACCGGGACAGACAGATCTCGTCCCACAGCTCCCCAAAAGCGCGCATCTTGCACAGTTCGGTGACGAAACGGATGCCGGCGTTGACGAAGAAGCTGATCCGCCCCACCACCTGACCAAATTCGGCTGCCGGCACCTGGCCTGACGAACGAAGCCGGTCGAGCACCGCCACGGCGGTTGCCAAAGCATAGGAAAGTTCCTGCTCCGGCGTCGCTCCGGCCTCCTGCAGGTGATAGGAACAGACGTTCATCGGATTCCACTTGGGCATTTCCCTGTAGGTGAACGCGATGACGTCGGTGGTCAGTCGCAGCGATGGCTCGGGGGGAAAGATGTAAGTCCCGCGCGACAGATATTCCTTGATGATGTCGTTCTGAGTCGTCCCCGACAGCGCCTGTCTGGCCCCCCCCTGCCGTTCGGCGGCCGCCACATAAAGTGCCAGCAGCCAGGGGGCGGGAGCGTTGATGGTCATCGACGTATTCATCTTGTCCTGCGGAATGCCATCAAAGAGCGTGCGCATGTCGCCCAGGTGGCAAACCGGAACGCCGACCTTGCCGACTTCGCCTTTGGCCAAGGGATGGTCGGAGTCATATCCGGTCTGCGTCGGCAAATCGAACGCCACGGATAGTCCTGTCTGGCCGCGAGCCAGATTGGTGCGGTAGAGACGATTGCTCTCGACTGCGGACGAATGTCCCGAATAGGTCCGAAACAGCCAAGGCTGCTCCCGCCCGTTCTCTCCCTGTCCCGTTTTGGTAGCATCCGACGTGACCTTGGTGGCGTCCCCCATGCCCTTATCCTCATTGTCCATGAATTCAATTGCTTAGCATCTCACGGCATCAAAATTGCCGACAGAACGCGTAATACGCAAGAAACTATCATTTTGTGCATTGCAAAAAAAGAGTCAAAAAGATAAGAATCATTTTAACAAAGTCGGCGAGGCGCGTCTCTGTACAACCGGTGCGATTACCCGGATACGAGAGGTCGGCGTTCGGAAAAGAAGGAGAGACGGACAATGAGCGATGTGGCCCAGATGCTCGATCTTCCGCCAGATCGGGCGGTCAAGGACCTCTATGAAATCGGCGAGATTCCCCCGCTCGGACATGTGCCTGCGAAGATGTATGCCTGGGCGATCCGCCGCGAGCGCCACGGAATGCCCAATGTTGCAATGCAATGCGAGGTGGTCGACACGCCGGAAATCGACTCGCACGAGATCCTGATCATGGTGATGGCCGCCGGCGTCAATTACAACGGTGTCTGGGCGGCACTCGGCAAGCCGATTTCGCCGTTCGACTATCACAAAGCCGCCTACCACATTGCCGGATCGGACGCGGCAGGCATCGTCTGGAAGGTTGGATCCAGGGTCAAACGATGGAAGGTCGGCGACGAAGTCGTGGTGCACTGCAACCAGACCGACGGCGACGACGAGGAATGCAATGGCGGCGATCCGATGTTTTCACCCAGCCAGCGCATCTGGGGTTATGAGACACCGGACGGCTCCTTCGCCCAGTTCACAAGGGTTCAGGCGCAGCAGGTGATGGATCGCCCCAAGCATCTGACATGGGAAGAATCAGGCTGTTACATCCTCACCCTGGCGACCGCCTACAGGATGCTCTTCGGGCACCGCCCGCATATTCTGCGCCCTGGGCATAACGTGCTGGTCTGGGGATCTTCCGGTGGCCTGGGGTCGATGGCCATCCAGTTGATCGCCGTTTCGGGAGCCAACGCGATCGGCGTGATCTCCGAAGACGACAAGCAAGACTTCGTCATGAATTTGGGCGCCAAAGGCGTCATCAACCGCAAGAAATTCGACTGTTGGGGACAATTGCCCGACGTCGACGGTGACCCCAAGATCTTCAGCGACTACATGAAAAGAGTGCGGGAGTTCGGCAAGGCGATATGGGAGATCACCGGCAAGGGCAATGACGTCGATTTCGTTTTCGAACACCCTGGCGAGGCGACTTTCCCCGTCTCGTGCAACGTCGTCAAGCGCGGCGGCATGGTGGTGTTCTGTGCCGGGACCACCGGCTACAATCTGACCTTCGATGCCCGATTCGTCTGGATGCGCCAGAAACGCATCCAGGGCAGCCACTTCGCCAACCTGCTGCAGGCATCGCAAGCCAACCAACTCGTCATCGAGCGGCGTATCGATCCCTGCATGTCAGAGGTCTTCGACTGGGAGGAGATCCCGACGGCTCATATGAAGATGCTGGCCAACCAGCACAAGCCGGGAAACATGGCGGTTCTGATCCAGGCCAAGAAGCCCGGCCGCCGGACACTGGAAGAGTGCATCGAAGGCTGAACGCCCGATAACGCCATTTCAGCATCCATCGGCCGGACAATGCCGCCAGGAGACCCCAGATGAACGCCGTCAATCCGCAGGATGTCCTGCTGTCCGATCTTCTTCCCCTTTGCCGACAGGCGGGAGACGCCGTCCAGGCGCTGCAGTCGGCCGCCCGCGACGGCGTCCGCAAACTGGTCGTCCGCGACGAAAAGATCGATGCCGCGCTGCTTGAGACGCATCAATTCGCCACCCATGGCTTTGCCTGGCTTGCCACCTATGGCGCGGCGCTGACCCAGTTGCTGGCCTGGGCCGAACGACTGGATCAGGGCGGCGCCCTGGGAGAGCTCGAACGGCTGATTCTGCAGGCCGGTTTTGGGGAATATCTGAACCAGATCTTCGGGGGCATCCCGATGAGCCAGACGGAAATCGCCCGGCCCGGAGACATCGGCCTCGATGCCGCCGCCCTTGCGCAGGCGGAGATTCCCGCCGTCGTCTGTCTGCGGCAACGAGGCAACACGGCGGCGGTTCGCCTGCGGATCGCCGATTTGATCGGAGATGGCCAGCATTTCGGAGCGTTCGGCCTTGAAGATGAGACCTTGGAGCTGATTCGCGACCAGTTTCGCCGTTTCACCGAGGAAAAGGTGGTTCCTCATGCCCATGGCTGGCACCTGAGGGACGAACTGATTCCGCTGCCGGTGGTCGAAAGCATGGCGGAGATGGGCGTGTTCGGCCTGTCGATCCCGGAAGACTACGGCGGGCTCGGCATGAGCAAAACGGCGATGTGCGTCGTGACCGAGGAACTATCGCGCGGTTCGCTCGGGGTCGGATCGCTGGGGACCCGTTCGGAGATCGCCGCCGAATTGATTGGCCTGGGCGGCACTCCGGAACAGAAGCAGCATTACCTGCCGAAGCTGGCGGCAGGCGAAATCCTGCCGACCGCCGTGTTCACCGAACCCAACACCGGATCCGACCTGGGTTCCCTGAAGACCAGGGCGACCAGGCAAGGCGATGTCTACCGGGTCACCGGAGCCAAGACCTGGATCACCCATGCCGCCCGTTCCGACCTGATGACCCTGCTGGTCCGCACCGATCCGCAAAGCTCGGACTGGAGGGGCCTGTCCATGCTGCTGGGCGAAAAACCTCGTGGTACCGACGCCCAGCCCTTCCCGGCGCCGGGCATGAGCGGCGGCGAGATCAAGGTCCTCGGCTATCGCGGCATGAAGGAATACGAATTGGCATTCGACGACTTCGAGGTCCCGGTGGGGAATCTGCTGGGCGGCGTCGAAGGCCAGGGATTCAAGCAGTTGATGGCAACGTTCGAATCGGCCCGCATTCAGACCGCGGCGCGCGCCGTCGGGGTCGCCCAGAGCGCTCTCGAAACCGGGATGCGCTATGCCGGCGAACGGATTCAGTTCGGCAAGCCGCTTTACAGCTTTCCCCGCGTCCATGGCAAGATCGCCTGGATGGCCGTGGAAACCATGATCGCCCGCCAGCTCACCTATTTCGCGGCGCGCGAACGCGACGGCAACCGCCGTTGCGACATCGAAGCGGGCATGGCCAAGCTTTTGGGCGCCCGCGTCGCCTGGGCGAACGCCGACGGCGCCCTGCAGATCCACGGTGGGAACGGCTACGCCGAAGAATATCCGGTCAGCCGTCTGCTCTGCGACGCGCGCGTCCTCAATATTTTCGAAGGTGCGGCGGAAATTCAGGCGCAGGTCATCGCCCGCGGCCTGTTGGGAGCGCGCAACGCATGACGCGCCACCTCACCGGTTTTTCATCCGTCTTCGAGATGGAACAAGGCGCCGAGACCGACCAGTCCGGTAACGATGGGTGGCGTCCAGGCCGACAGGACGACCGGCAGGCTGGCCGACAGGCCAAGCGCATAAACGACCTTGGAAAAGAAATAAAAGACAAAACCGGATACCACACCGCCGACCAGCCGAGCCAGGATTCCGCCCGAACGCAGATTGGGCTTCAGAGAGAACACCGCCGCCACCAACACCATGGCCATCAGCAACAGCGGCGACGACAACAGGGATTGAAAATAGAGCTTCTGGCGATTGGCCGAAAAACCGGCGCTTTCGAAGAAGGAAATGAATCCCGGCAGTTCCCAGAAGGAAATAGTCTCCGGCGAGGCGAAATTGTCTTGGATCTTGCCCAGCGTCAGTTGCGTGGCAAAATCGTAGGTCGGCACGAACTCCACCGGCCGACCGGGCCGCAGAATGCTGACCTCGGTCAAATGGAAGAAGCCCTTGTCCAACTGCCCGAGAGAGGCCTCGATACCATAAAGAAAATTCTCGCCGGCACTGGACACATAGACACTGACCTCGCGCAGCCGCAGGTCGTAACCTTCCTGACGGACGGCATTGGCATGGACCACCACCTGTTCGTCGCCATGCGACTCACGCAGCCAAAGACCGTTCTCGCCCACCTGCAACGGACTGGCGGCGCCGCCGCGCAACAGCATCTGGTCCTGCAGCCGCTCGTACCGCTTGTAAAGGGTCGCCGCCAGCGGATTGAAGGCCGTCACATTGACGACGCCGATGATCAGCACGACGATCAGCACGGGGGTCAGGATTTCCCAGGCCGAAACGCCGACCGAGCGGGTCACCACCAACTCGCGCGAACGGGTCATGGTCCAAAAGGCGGTCATGGCGCCGATCATTACGGCAAACGGCAAAATGAGCTGAACCATCTGGGGAAGCTTGAACAACGCCATTTCGAGGATGACGTTGAAGCCGATGTCGGAATGTGTCGCCGTCCGGCGCATCAGTTCGATCACGTCGAACAGGAAGATCAGTCCCATGATCACGCCCAACGCGCCAAAGAACGCCATGACGAAATGACGACAGATGTAGAGGCTGAGGATGGGAGAAAGCCGCATGGAAGCCTTTTCTGCTCGTTGCCGGCGATTATAGCCAATCGCCCGGATGCCGCTATAACATGTCTACGGAAGGTCTGGTAGCGTTCGGCGAGAGAGCGATCACGAGGCGCCGACAGGAAACATGTCCGGCAGAGCATCGGAAGCGCCCTCCAAGCTATTGAAAGGAAAAGCGACGATGGTTCAACTGACGCGCATCTACACGCGAGGCGGCGACAAGGGCAAGACGTCCCTGGGAGACGGCCGCAGGGTCGCCAAGCATAACCTGCGTGTCGAGGCATACGGTTCTGTCGACGAGGCCAACGCCGTCATCGGCTTGGTACGCCAACATACGGCCGACTCGGCGTCGGCCGATGCCATGCTTGCCCGCATCCAAAACGACCTGTTCGATTTGGGTGCCGACCTCTGCATCCCCGAAGCCCCCGAAGAGCAAGGCGGGCTAAGGATCATCCAGACGCAAATCGATCGGCTGGAACATGAAATCGACGCGATGAATGCCCAATTGCCGCCGCTGGCCAGTTTTGTCCTGCCCGGTGGCACGGCAGCCGCGGCGCAACTGCATTTCGGGCGCACCGTCGTGCGCCGGGCCGAACGGCTGATCTGCCAATTGGCCGAGGTGGAACCGGTAAATCCATTGGCGGTTGCATATATCAACCGTCTGTCCGACCACCTGTTCGTACTTGCCCGTCATCTCAACAAGGATGGCGACAAGGACATCCTATGGGTTCCAGGCGCCACGCGACAGAGTGTTACCGTCTAGGGTCTTGGTTGACAACAAAATGTTGCCACCATAGGGTGCAGTGCAATAGGGAGGGATGGGATAATGCCCTCATTGTCATTCAACCAGAAGAGCCGCTTCTTTTTGGCGTGCTCGTAGTATCGAAGAGGTCCCATGAAGGTTCTGGTGGCTGTCAAACGTGTGGTTGACTACAACGTCAAGATCCGCGTCAAGGCGGACGGCTCGGGCGTCGATACGACCAACGTCAAATTCACGATGAATCCCTTCGATGAAAGCGCCGTCGAAGAGGCCGTCCGCCTCAAGGAGGCAGGAAAAGTCTCGGAAATCGTCGTCGTATCGATGGGAACGGCGCAATCGCAAGAGACCATCCGCACCGCGCTGGCCATGGGTGCCGACCGGGGCATCCTGGTCGCCAGTGAGGCGGAGCTGCAGCCTCTGGCGGTCGCCAAGCTGCTGGCGGCGATCGTTGCCAAGGAAGCCCCCTCGCTGGTCATCGTCGGCAAACAGGCGATCGATGACGATTCCAACCAGACCGGCCAGATGCTGGCCGCTCTTCTCGGCTGGCCGCAGGGAACTTTTGCCTCGAAGCTGGTGGTCGACGGCGGCAAAGCCGAAGTCACCCGCGAGATCGATGGTGGTCTGGAGACCGTGGCGCTCACCTTGCCGGCGGTGATCTCTGTCGATCTCCGTCTCAACGAGCCCCGCTACGCGTCGCTTCCCAACATCATGAAGGCCAAAAAGAAACCGATCGAGACGCTGTCCCCCGCCGATCTTGGTGTCGATGACGCGCCCCGCCTGGTGACTCTCAAGGTCGAGGAACCGCAGCGGCGCCAAGCCGGCGTCAAAGTGGCGAGCGTGGCCGAACTGGTCAATAAACTGAAAAACGAAGCGAAGGTGATCTGACGATGAGCGTGCTGATCATTGCCGAACACGACAATATCGCCCTGAAGTCGGCGACCCTCAACACCGTTACCGCCGCGCAGAAACTGGGCGGGGACGTCCATGTTCTGGTTGCCGGGCATGGAGCGCGCGCCGTCGCCGACGCGGCCGCCAAAATCACCGGTGTTGCCAAGGTTCTTCTGGCCGACGACCCGATCTATGAACATGGCCTGGCAGAACCTCTGTCACTGCTGGCCGTCGCCATCGGGCGCGCCTATCAGGCGATTCTGGCGCCCGCCACCACCTCGGGCAAGAATGTCCTGCCGCGCGTCGCGGCGCTGCTCGATGTCGCGCAGATCTCCGACGTCTGTGCCATTGTCTCGCCGGACACCTTCGTTCGGCCGATTTATGCCGGCAACGCCATGGCCACCGTCCAGAGCAAGGACGCGCTCAAGGTCCTTACGGTTCGTGGCACCTCCTTTGACGCAGCCAAAGCAGATGGTGGAGAAGCCGTCGTCGAGACTGTCACTGCGGCCGGGAATCCCGGTCTGTCGGCCTTCATCAGCCAACAGGTCTCGAAGTCCGAACGCCCGGACCTGACCGCTGCCCGTATCATCGTATCGGGTGGACGCGGCATGGGCTCGCAGGAGAACTTCAAGCTTTTGGAGACGATCGCCGACAAACTGGGGGCCGCTGTCGGGGCGACCCGCGCCGCGGTCGATGCCGGCTTCGTGCCAAACGACCTGCAGATCGGCCAGACCGGAAAAATCGTCGCGCCGGAACTCTACGTCGCCGTCGCCATTTCCGGCGCAATCCAGCATCTGGCCGGGATGAAGGACAGCAAGATCATCGTCGCCATCAACAAGGATGAAGAGGCGCCGATCTTCCAGGTCGCCGATTACGGCCTGGTCGCCGATTTGTTCCAAGCTTTGCCTGAACTCGCAACGGAGTTGAGCAAGTGAGCAATCAAGCCAACCACCCCCCTCTGGGGGATTCCAGCGGTATCAGAACCATTGGCGTCATCGGGGCCGGTCAGATGGGGCATGGCATTGCCCATGTTTGTGCGGTCTCCGGTTTCTCGGTCAAACTGGTCGACATCGCCGAGGGGGCGTTGGCTAAGGCGATCAATTCGATCTCCAAGAACCTCGACCGGCAGATAGCCAAAGGCAAACTGACGGTCGAGGAAAAAACCACGGCGCTGGGGCGCATCGAGACTAGCACCGGTTATCCGATCTTTGCCGATTGCGATCTGGTTATCGAGGCGGCGACGGAAAACGAAGCGGTGAAGAAACAGATCCTGGCAAAACTCTGCCCGGTTCTGAAACCTGAGACCTATCTCGCTTCGAACACCTCATCGATCTCGATCACCCGATTGGGGGCCGCCACCGATCGTCCCGCCCGCTTCATGGGCATGCACTTCATGAACCCGGTGCCGGTGATGGGATTGGTCGAACTCATCCGCGGCATCGCCACGGCCGAAGAAACCTTCGCCAAGGTCCGCGACCTAGTGGTCCGCCTCGGCAAGACCTCGGTCAGTGCCGAGGATTTTCCGGCCTTTATCGTCAATCGCATTCTGTTGCCGATGATCAACGAAGCCGTCTACACCCTTTACGAAGGTGTCGGCTCGGTGGAAAGCATCGACACCGCGATGCGCATGGGCGCCAATCACCCGATGGGGCCGCTGGAGTTGGCGGACTTTATCGGGTTGGATGTCTGTCTGTCGGTCATGCAGGTCCTGCATGAAGGATTGGCGGACAGCAAGTATCGTCCCTGCCCGCTTCTGGTCAAATATGTCGAGGCCGGCTGGCTCGGCCGCAAGACGACCCGCGGGTTCTACGACTATTCCGGGGAAAAGCCGGTCCCCACCCGCTGACCCGCCCGGTGCCCGATGGATATTTAACAAACGGAGCGGCTTGCCGCGACTGGGCCATTGAGGCCCCGCGCGACGATTCGCGCGCAAGCCAAGGGGCCGGATGGCCCCGCCCGGCGCCTGAGGGACACTCAACAAACGGAGCGGCTCGCCGCGACTGGGCCATTGAGGCCCCGCGCGACGATTCGCGCGCAAGTCAAGGGGCCGGATGGCCCCGCCCGGCGCCTGAGGGACACTCAACAACCGGAGCGGCTCGCCGCGACTGGGCCATTGAGGCCCCGCGCGACGATTCGCGCGCAAGCCAAGGGCGCGGATGCGCCCGCCCGGCGCTTGAGGGACATTTAACAAACCAGCGGGCTTCGCCCGCGACACCCCTTGCGCCGATCAAGCCGGGAGTCTAGAGGTTGGGGCCTCGTCGGGCGGTCGTGGCAGCGTTGACCATGACCGTCCGGACCCTCGGTTTGAAGGACTCCAGTTCGTGCAACGGCTTACCGGCGGCATGCGCCCCTACCTCCTGCTGATCGTCCTCTCGCTCGCCCTCTATTTGCCGGGAATTGCCGCAGTCCCGCCGATCGACCGCGACGAATCACGCTTTGCCCAGGCGTCGCATCAGATGCTGGAAAGCGGTGACTACATCCGTATCAAATTCCAGGAGGAATCCCGGGCCAAAAAGCCGGTGGGCATCTATTGGCTGCAGGCAGCCAGCGCCCGTCTGTTCGAAGCGCCGCAGTCGATCTGGGCCTATCGTCTGCCGTCGATGGCCGGCGCCCTGGCCGCCGTGCTGTTGACCTTCTACTTCGGCCAAACGCTGGTCGGCCGACCGGCCGCCCTGATCGGCGCGGCCTTGCTGGCCGGCGCCTTCATGCTGGTATCCGAAGCCCATCAGGCCAAGACCGATGCGGTTCTGTTGGCCGCCACCGTCGCGGCGCAAGGCGTGCTCGGCCGACTTTACCTGGCCGGCAACGGCGCCGCCAAACGACCAGGACAGGCGATCATTCTTGCATTCTGGGTGGCTCAGGGCGTTGGCATCCTGATCAAAGGCCCGATGGTTCCGATGGTCAGCCTGCTCACGCTCGGCTGCCTGTGGATCGCCGATCGACGCATCGGCTGGATTCGCGGTATCCGCCCATTCGCCGGACTGCTCGTCGTGGCAGCCATGGTCGGACCATGGGCGGCGGCCGTCAGCACCGCCACCGACGGACAATTCATCGGCCAGGCCGTCAAAACCGATCTCCTGCCGAAGTTGCTGGGCGCCCAGGAAAGTCATGGCGCGCCGCCCGGCTACTATTTGTTGCTGATGACCGCCACTTTGTGGCCGGCCTCGCTGTTCGCGCTTCCCGGCTTCGTTCGTGCCGTCAAAGCCCGACAGGCCAGCGCGCTCCGCTTCTGCCTGGCCTGGATCGTTCCCGCGTGGCTGGTCTTCGAAGCCGTGCCGACCAAGCTGCCGCACTATGTCTTGCCGACCTATCCCGCCCTGGCGCTGCTGGCCGGCGTGGCCGTCGCCGCCGGGGACCAGACCCTGCGGGCCGGATGGGCGAAAGCCTATTATGGGCTGTGGGCTTTCGTCGGTCTGGCTCTCGCCGCCCTGTTCGTCATCGCGCCGACCAGACTTGGCGAAAGTTACACATGGTTGTCGGCGGCGCCCGCCGCCGCCGCCCTGTTGAGCGGATTGCTTCCGACTGTGCTGGCGTGGCGCGGACGGTTCCAGGCGGCCGTCGTGGCGGCCCTGGCCGGAGCCGTTCTGACCTATGGCTTGGCCTTTCAAACGTTGCTGCCGCACCTTGACCGCATGTGGCTGAGTCAACGGGTCGCCGCCGCCCTGCCGCAAGGAACCCCGGTGGCGGCGGCAGGATTCCACGAACCGAGCCTGGTCTTCCTGTTGGGAACCGCGACGAGGCTGACCAATGGCGCCGGAGCCGCCGATTTTCTGCTGTCGACCCCGGATGCCGTGGCCGTTGTCGAAAAGGCCTCGGAAACCGGCTTTCTCGCGACGATCGCCGAAGCCGGACGCTCCGTGCACAAGATCGCCGAGGTGGACGGCCTCAACTATTCCAGCGGACGCGCCGCGGCACTGGGACTATGGGATCTCGAGAGCAAGCCCGCGACGCCAGCAGGACTTGATGGCCCGCCAACCCCATGAACATTCCGTGCACTCGGGCCCGTCGCTGGATCGGCGTGCATCAAGCCTGAGACCAACGGCAATAAGTCGTGACTTATTGCCGTTGGTCGGCTGTAAGTGCAGCCGCGCCGCCGATGCGGCGGAAGCCCAGGCGGACGGATATCCGCCGCCCGGCGTTTCGTGTCTTGAAAATTTGGTAAGAATGTCTGTCCGTAAGGATGAACGCGGGGGGATGGCCATCCCCCCGCGTTCGGCGGCACGGAGACCGAAGGCGTTTGGGGTTAAGAACCCGTCCCTCAGTACGGCT
>JARLJB010000399.1 GCA_031291415.1 Telmatospirillum sp. | reverse complement strand
TCGCCTGCGTCCGCAAGCTCATCACTATCCTCAACGCCCTGGTCAGGGACGCCAAGCCATGGCGGGATTTACCCGAAGCTGCCGCTGCCTGACAAAGACAGTTGCTGAGGGCCGAAAATGTCTCAGCATTTTCGGCCCTTGGTATGATGCCGCCACAGCTTCCAAATCATATTGGCAAAAAACGTGGCGAAGCCTAATGAACCGATCAGCCCGGAAAACGCCCCAAGCCGGACCGCCAGCCCCGAATCGCAGGCAAGACCGACGGCGACCAGCAGCACTGCGCCAAGATGGCCGATCATATGCACACGAAGCGGCCGCGCCGGCGTCAATGAGGACACCAGGATCGGTTTGGCACCCGGCCGAACCGTGTGCATCGAGGCAAGAAACGGCATTATCCGTTGCAACACGCCCATCAGGAACGACAGCAACCAGCCGAATACCAGGATGAACCCGAACAACGGGCCGGTTCGATCAACCGCCACACCGGCGGCGGCGGTCAAACCAAAGCCGACGCTCACCGGCAACAAAACCCAGCCGAGCCGGATCAGGACGAACGAATCGCCCAGCGCCTCCCGCATTCTGCTTTTCATGACCTTGGCCATGACCCGGAGATGCAGTCCGAGCCCGGCGACGCCCAAGGCGGCCCCGGCGAACAGCAAAGGACTGTTTCCGACTAACAATGCAACGACCGTCAGCGACAGGCCCCCGGTTATGACCCAGGCTGCCCGCCGGCCGTTACGCTCATCGGCCGGCGCCGACAGCCCGAACAGGGGGATCAGAATAAAGCTGAACCCCAAGGCCAGCATGCCCATGAAGCCGTAGGCGGCAACCACCGCATGCGCCAACGCCACGCCGAGGTGATCGGGCAGGATGCCGTAGTCGAAGTCGGCAACCAGAGACAGACCGAAAACAGCCAACAACAACAGACAGGTCAACGCCACCCACAGATGATCCGTCACCACTTTCATATCGCCGACCTGACGGAGATTGTCGGCCACCAGACCGGCGAAGAGCAGGATGCCGCATGCCACCAGCCCGCCACCGATCTCCATTGCCCAAAGCTGTTGATGCCCCATGCCGTGGGTCAAAGCCAGAACGCCCGGAAAGAACAGCCAAAAGGTGGCCTTGCAGGCAACCACCGAACGGAGAGGCCTTTTTGTTACCGCCGGCAATATCTGAAAGGCCGCGCCCATGGCCGTCATCACCGCCACTCCCAGCGTCACCAGATGCAGCGCGGCCAACATTTCGCCTGGCCCCCCCTGAAATCCCGGCATCTCGTCGGCATAGACGACGATCAGAACCCAGGCGGCGAACTGAAAGAAGACCGCCGCGCCAAAGAAACGAAAGGGGATCGACGGCCCCAACAGGCGGCTGCGCGCCCCCATCATGAAATCACCGAAGATCACGACGCGCCTCCCGGTGCAAACGAAGCCGGACCTCGCCCGCATCGCCGGCCAGTGGCTCGACCTCCCAGCCAAGCTCGGCCAATTCCGGGTAAAGATAGATCGGATCGCGGTCGTGATGGACGATGATGTCTTCACCGTCCGCCACCGTCGCGCAAAGACGCAGGATGGCCAGCATCGGTCGCGGCGCGGTCATCGCCCGGACATCGATGTGAACGCCGTCGACCGCGCGGACGACCGGCGCCCCGACATCGACCGGCCCTTTGCAGTCCTCGGCGGTCGGCGTCCCACTGACGTCACCCTCGCCATCGCGTTGGCAGAGAATCCGCCAATGACCATCCTCCTGCCGATCGGCTGTCGAGGAAAATCCCAGTTGCGCCAGCACCCGACGCAACGGCAATGGATTGAAGGGAGCAACCAGGACCACATCGCCTCCCGCAGCGATCGGACGGACATGCTCGACAACCCTTTGCAGAGGATCGATCCCCCCGGCTATCAGCGGACGCAAATCAAAAACATCATAATCAGTCATGGCAATTCCCGTTGAAGGATACAGCCAGAGTGACAATCACCGTCGACCACCACCTTGATTTTCAGCAAGCGGCGAAACGGATCAATCCGTTCCGCAGAACCGACGCAACGCCGCCTTGTCGGCAATCCGGAAACTGCGGCCATGACTGGTCACGCCGATCGGCTTCAAGCGATTGACAGCACGCGACAAGCTTTCCGGCGTAATGCCGATAAGGCTCGCCAGGTCGGTCTTGCTCAAAGGCAGGACGGCCTCGGCAGCCCCATCGGCGACCGGTCCGGACAAGGCCAGCAGATAGGATGCCAGTCGTTGCACCGGACTGCGGCCTTTGAGATTGACGATCTCGCGCATCAGATGCCGCTGCCAGCGGGCCAGAGACGCCAGCAGTTTGGCCGAAAGCCCCTGCCGCTCGGAGAGGCGTCTCAGAAAGCTGGCCGCCGGGATGTCGAGGAGCCGGGTGCCGGGAGCGACAGCGGCATTCAGCGGAAAGCGGGCATTGGCAAAAATCGCCCCCTCCGCAAAACTCGCGCCTTTGTCGACCACTTCGATGATCGACTGGTCTCCACTCTCGGTGAGTGCGAACAGACTGACCCGTCCGGCCAGGACGACAAAAAAACGATCGGCCGCATCGCCTTGGCTGAACAGCAAACCGCCATCCGGATAAGTGGTGACGCCGCCGCCATCGAGCAGCCAAAGCAGGGTATCGGCGTCGATCTCGGAAAACAGTGGTGTCGCGGCCACCAAGGCGCGTTCAGACTCGTCAAGGAGCAAGCTCATTCTTCGCCATCCTCGGCGCAGAAAAGGCGCAGCGCGCCGGCATCGGCGATCACCACCAGATTCTCCGCCCGGCTTTCGACCCCCAGAAACGCCAGACGTCCGAGGGCGCGCGACAGACTTTCAGCCGTCATGCCAAGAGCTTCGGCCGCCAGGCGTTTGTCGTAGGGGAAGCGCACGGTGACAGCCCCCTCCTCTTTGCGGGCCAGACCGAGCAGAAAGCCGGCCAGTCTTTGGGCTGTCGATTTCAGCTTCAGTTCGGCGATCTGTCCGACCAGAGCGCGCAGACGAATGGACATGGCCCCCAACAGTCGCTGGGCAAGATCGAAACGTTGATCGAGAACGTCGAGAAAAGGTCCGCGCGGCACGGCCAAAAGCTTGGCATAACCGACGACCCGTGCCGCATGCGGATGGCGCACGTCATCGAACAACGCCGCCTCGCCCAGAATGGCCGGGCGCTTGGCGACGTCGAGAACCGTTCGAGAGCCATCGTCGACGAACAGTTCGACATGACCGTCGAGCAGCACGAAAAAACCGTCGGCGGCATCCCCTTGGCGGAAAAGCATGACGCCGTCCGGGTGACTTTCCGTCCAGGCGCCGCCCAGCAAAAGACGGATCTCCGCCTCGGAAAGACCGGAGAAAAGCGGCGTCTGGCCCAATTCGACAAGGATGTCACGGCCAAGAGGAACGATCTGCGATGGCGTCATATCGCGCTCAGTAAAACACAAAGCTGCGGATGACTACCAGGAAAGGACAATCGTGGCAGGAAAATGGGCTCCGCATCTCCGTGGTCGGAAACGCGGAGCCGCCCATCAGAAGTTGATCGTCACCGAACCTTCGATCAAATAGGCCTTATCGGCCAATCCTCGACCGTCCGGACTGACGAGAGACGCGCGCGCCGCCGCCGCGGCTTTCGCCACACCCGCCACGACCGCAAAATTCGTCGCCGAGGAATAGGCGTATTCACCGACCAGATTGATCTCGTCATCGAAGTGACGATTGCTGATTCCCAGCGACCGCGTCTGATCCAGCATGAAACGATAATAGATCGCCATCAGTTTCAACGTTGGCGTCGGCGCAATGGTCAAATTGACCATATGGACATCTTCGTTGCTGTTGAACAGCAGATACTGGCCGGTGATCTCCCCCATATACCAACTGCCGTAATCACGCGGTCCGGCCGAATAGAACAGCGGATCATAACCATGCTTGGTATCCGCGCCCGATTGAACGGCGGATTTATCACCACTGAAATGGGCATAACGATAGCTGAGTTTAGGCTTGGCCCAATAATCGGGAAAGACATATCCAGCCTCGCCATAATAGGCGTTGGCGTTCACCTTGCGGTTGGCGGTGCCGTTCATTTCCCGCACATATTCGCCGTAGATCGAGGCATTGGCGAGGACTGGCGGGCCACTGAACGGATTGCCACCGATGCGAACGGAATAGACGTTCATACCGTCGCGGTCGGCGTAGGACGACAACGCGCTATTGGACGCGCCGTCATTGGTAAACGCGCCGGTATTGTTGGCGCCCATATCGGCGCTATAGATGTTGAAATAGGTCATCCCGACGTAAAACTGCCGGTCGGCGTAATTGGTGGCGCCATCAGCGCCGGCCACACCCGCCGTCTTGAAATACTCCAAATTGACGCCGGCAAAAGACGTCTTCGGCTGGTCATAACCGCGGGTGATCCGTTGGTCCACCGAGTTCTGCAGAACGAAGACGTCGGCCCGCACCGGATCGGCATTCAGCTTCAGGGTTCCGAACCCGTTGAAAGCGGTCCGCGGCGCCAGCCAATAGGCCGCGCGTTGCCCGGTATTGGCCGTTCCGGAACCGATCAGGAAATTGTCGCCGACGGTGAAGGCCTGGCGTCCCACGGTGACGATGGCCGTATCGCCTGGATTGGCGAACGGCATGTCGTTGGCATAACCGATATAGGCTTCTTCGACGTCGGCCCGGATCGGATTGCCATATGTCGTTGCGGCCAACTGTGCTTCGCCGTTCCCCAGCGTTCCCGCGCCGATGACGCTGATGTCGCCGAAAATGGTGCCGACATCACCGTTATGATAGGTCAGCTTCAGTTCCGGTTTGGCAAAACCCTCGGCCCAGGTCGGACTGTGTCCGGCCAGCCGATCCCCCGTTCCCGCCTTGAAATTGCCAAGGCCGAAATTGGCCTGCGGCACGGCGAATGCCCCGAAACCGGTGGCGAGCGCGGCGGAAGCGGAAAAATCGCCGCTGCCGTAAAGCGGGATGTCGGCTTGGGCGACACCGCCTTGCAGAACCGCAAGGCCGGTGGCGCCAGCCACGATCAGAGCAGCCGCACGGCCGCTTCTGTACTTTCTGTGCCTCTGGCTATTACACATCTTCTCTACATCTCCTTGCGTTGTCGCCAAAGCGATGGATCCCACACCCCGGCTCACGCCGGAGAGACACATTTATCCTGCCCCTCCTGGGCTATTGCTTTCCCAGGAGTCAGTACTTTGAAGGCCGTTTTGAAGGCGGCGATGCCCGACACCAATCCCACCGCCAAGATAACCACGGTGGCCAATGCATTGATTTCCGGGTTGAGACCCAACCGCACCTTGGAAAAGATCACCAGCGGAAGGGTGGTAGAGCCTGGACCGGAGACGAAGGCGGTGATCACCAGATCGTCCAGGCTCAAGGAAAAGGCCAGTAGCCAGCCCGACACCAAGGCCGGAACCATCAGCGGCAGAGTAATCAGGAAAAACACCTCGCCTGGACTGGCGCCCAGGTCCATGGCGGCTTCCTCGACCGACACGTCGATGCCGGCCAGACGGCTTTGCACAACGACAGCGACGAAAGCCGTGGAAAAGGTAATGTGGGCGATAACAATGGTTTGGACGTCGCGCTGCGGCCAGCCGAACACCTGTTCCATGCCGACGAACAGCAGCAACAGAGAAATGCCCATGATGATCTCGGGCATCACCAATGGCGCCATCACCATGCCGGAAAACAGCGCCCGCAACCGGAACCGTTTGAAGCGCGAAAGAATGTAGCCGGACAACGTACCGACCACCAACGATCCGCTGGCACTTAACACCGCCACTTCGATTGATATCTTGGCTGCATGCAAGATCTGCTCGTCATGCAGCAAAGCCACGTACCACTTGGTGGAAAAACGTGACCACACGGTCACCAACTGAGACTCGTTGAAGGAGTAGATAATGATCGACAGAATCGGCGCATAAAGAAAGACCATCGCCAATCCCATCATCAGCCGCAGGAACAACCGGCCTCGGGTCAGGGCGGCGATCATGACCGTTCCCCTTTGCTCTGGAAGTGTTGCAGCAACATCAGCGGCCCGACCAGAAGAACGATCAGCGCCACGGCAACGGTCGAGGCGACCGGCCAGTCACGGTTGCCGAAGAATTCGTTCCACAGCACGGTACCGATGGTGAGCGTGTCGGCGCCGCCCAACAGCGTCGGGATGATGTATTCGCCGACCGCCGGAATGAACACCAGCAGGCTGCCGGCAATGATGCCCGGAAGCGAAAGCGGCAAAGTGATGGAAACGAAAGCTCGGATCGGCCGGGCTCCAAGATCGTTCGCGGCTTCCAGCAACGAATGATCCATCTTCTCCAGACAGGAATAGAGCGGAAGAATCATGAAAGGCAAATAGGCGTAGACCATGCCCACATAGACCGAAAACTGGTTGTTGAGGATGTCGAGGGGATGGTTGATCAGCCCGAGCGACATCAGGAAATTGTTGATCAGGCCATTGGGTTTCAGGATGCCGATCCACGCATAGACGCGGATCAGAAAACTGGTCCAGAACGGCATGATGACCAGCATCAAAAGCGGTCCGCGCAAGGTCTCCTTCGTCGTGGCGATGGCATAGGCCACCGGGTAACCGATCAACAGCGTAACGAGAGATGTCACTGCCGCATTCCTGAGCGAGCTCAAATACGCGATCACATATTCGGGATCGGTCAGCAGGAAGTGATAATTCCCGAAATGCAGCGCGATATTCAGGGTGCCGTCCTCCCCCCAGCCGACCAGCGGCACATAGGGAGGGATCGACACCGCAGCTGTGGACAGACTGATCTTCGCCACCACGACGAAGGGAATGACAAAGAAAATCATAAACCACAGGAAGGGGCCGGCGATCACCCAGATCCGCCCTTCTCCCGGCTTGGGGCTGCCGAGAAAGCGCACATGCCTGATCATGGCTCCACCACGACACAGGCATTGGGAGCCCAACCGACATGGACTTCCTCGTCGCGGACGAACTGCCGGTCGGACGTGCTTCCGAGGTTGGGGCTGGTGATCTTGAGGACCTTGCCGCTTTGCAAAGCCACGTGGTAGACGAGGCTGTTGCCGAGATAGGCGATATCCTTCATGCGTCCGACGGCACGATTGGCGAGCGCCATCGGATCGTGGATTTTGGCGATCCGCACCTTTTCCGGACGAATTCCAAGCGTCGTGTTGTGGCCCAGGCTATAGCCGATGGCACGACCCACCTGGATTTTTCCGCCCCACTCGTCGCTTTCGATGGCCGCATGATCCGTTTGGTTTTCGACCAGCGGCCCCTCGAACAGATTGACCGAGCCGATGAATGTGGCGACGAACCTGTTCTGCGGATATTCATAGATTTCGGCGGGAGAGCCCACCTGGACGATCTTGCCTTTGTCCATCACGGCGATCCGCGTGGACATGGTCATCGCCTCTTCCTGATCATGGGTGACCATGATGAAAGTGATGCCCACCTGCTGCTGGATATTCACCAGCTCATACTGCGTGGCTTCCCTGAGCTTCTTGTCGAGTGCCGACAGCGGCTCGTCGAGCAACAACACACTCGGCCGCTTGACCAGCGAACGCGCCAACGCAACGCGCTGGCGCTGACCGCCAGACAATTGCGACGGCTTGCGGCTGGCGAACTCGCTCAACTGAACGAGATCGAGCACCTTGGACACCCGCTCGGCAACCTCGTCTTTGGGAACGCCGTCTCGGCGAAGCCCGAAAGCGATATTGTTTTCCACCGTCATATGCGGAAACAGCGCGTAGCTCTGAAACATCATATTGAGCGGCCGCTCGTAGGGTGGCAGCGGCACCAGATCCAAGCCGTCCATCGACAGACTTCCACTGTCGGGAGTAAGAAAACCGGCCAGCATGCGAAGCAAGGTGGTCTTGCCGCACCCGGATCCTCCGAGCAGTGAAAAGAATTCGCCGCGATAGATATCCAGGCTGACATTGTCGACGGCATTGAAGCCGTCAAATGACTTGACGATGTTTTCGATTCGCAGCTGGGGCTCGATACCCGCGTCGGTCCACGGCTGATAACCGTCTTGGCTGATGGTCAGCATTTCCGGGATACACTCCCTGCCTTTTCCATTGGGTTCGGCTTGCGACGGGTTCGCGGACGAGCTGCCGGCAGGCTCATCCGCAATCACCCAGGCCTCAGTGGCCGGTTTTGACACGTGTCCAGAACCTGGTGCGGGCACGATCGACGTCAGGAGTCGACGGCGAAATGGAATAGATGGTTTGTTCCACTTCGGCCGACGGGAAGATGCCGGGATCGTTGGCAACATCGGGCGTGACGAATTGCCGGGCATCGGCATTGCCACTTTGCACGTAGATCTTGTTGCTGGTCTTGGCGATCTCTTCCGGCTGCATGATGAAATCGAGGAATTTCCATGCTGCCTCGGCGTGTGGAGCGTCTTTGGGGACAGCCAAGGTGTCGATGTAGCGTTGCGCCCCTTCCTTCGGGATTGCAAAGGCGATGTTCACACCCTTGCCGGCTTCCATGGCGCGATGCTTGGCGATCTGAATATCCGATGAATAGCCCCAGGCCACACAGATGTCACCATTGGCCAGCGCATTGATATATTCCGAGCTGTCATAGCGACGAATATAGGGACGGACCTTAAAGTGAACGTCGGCTGCCTTCTGCAGATCGGCGATATTCTGACTGTCCGGATTCAATCCAATCATCTTCAACGCCGGCGGAAATACTTCAGTCGGTGAATCAATCATCGACACACCGCAGTCCTTGAATTTGGAAACAATTTCCGGGTCGAAAAGCATCCGCAAGCTGTCGACAGGGGCGTCGGGCATGATCTGTTTGATTTTGTCGACGTTATAGGCGATGCCCACCAAACCGGTCATCCAGGGGATCAGATAAGAGTTGTCCTTGTCATAAGCCGCCATGCGGGCCAGCAGGGACTTATCCAAATGCCCGATATTTGTCAGCTTTGCCTTATTCAAAGGCTGATAGAAGCCGGCCTGAATCTGACGGGCGGCAAAAGGCACCAGAGTCGGCACCACGATGTCGTAACCGGATCCGCCAGCCGACAATTTCGCTTCCAGGGTCTCGTTGGCATCGTAAACGTCGTAAGTGACCTTGATGCCGGTCGCTTTTTCGAAGTTTGGAATAGTCTCTGGAGCGATGTAATCGTTCCAGTTATAAATGTTCAATGATGATTGTTGCGCCTGAGCGCCGGTTCCAACGAATACTGCCAAAGCGAAGGCGATGACCGTCGCTCGGCGAAAATATTTCTTGGCCATGTACCACCTCTTCCTATTTCCGATAACCCACAAAACGACGTGTTGTCCCTCGAACAGGAATGGCAACGGCTCTCCACCATCACGATCGGCCAGACCAGTTGTGATCACAAGAAATAAACATTACACGCAACTCACAAACAAAAGTCCGGGGTAGATCGGCTCAATTGAACCGACCAGAAGGTGATATTCGGCGACCCAGTCACGCCACCCGAATCAACCAACCAAAAAATGTGATCATATTATTGGCTGCCGACTCTTCCCTGTCAATTGTAAAGGCCATATTTTTAGGCATTCGTTATAGATGATCATCTTTTAGGCATAACGCACAAAATGGAGCAGATTCCGATCTCAACCGAGAATATTCGTCCGCTGTCTTCCCCGTCCGCTTCGCCCTGCCCCAACGTCCCACCAGATCAATGCACAACCGATGCCAAACGCATCCCCGGCACACAAAAAACAGCCCGAAACCATTGGTTTCGGGCTGCGACTAAAATCAGCTTTCGAAAAACTCCCCGCCAAGGCGGTTCTTTCAAAGACGCCCGAGATCCTTCGCGGTCAAATCCAAGGCCTTGCGAGCTAAAGACACCAGCTCGTCCACCTCCGCCCGGGTGATCACCAGGGGGGGGGCCAGAACCATCCGTGCCCCAACGGCGCGCATGATCAGCCCATTATTGAAGCAATGATCGCGGCAGATCAGTCCAACCTTGCCGGGCTCCTCGAAAAATTTCTTGGGTGACTTGCTGTCAACCAGAGAGATTCCGGCAATCAGGCCGATGCCGTCGATTTTTCCAACCAGCGGATGATCAATCAGGCTGGCAAGGCGATCCTGGAAATAAGGACCAATGTCGTCCCTGACCCGCTCGACGATCCCCTCGGCTTGCAACAGTTCGATATTGCGCAGAGCCACCGCGGCGGCCGCCGGATGACCGGAATAGGTGAAACCGTGGCAGAACTCGCCGGCCTTGGCGATCAGGCTGTCGGCAACGCGATTGCCGACAGCCACCGCGGAAATCGGCAGATAACCGGAACTCAGGCCCTTGGCCATCGTCATCAGATCGGGTTCGATGCCGAAGGTCTGCGACCCGAACCAGTTCCCTGTGCGGCCAAAACCGCAGATGACCTCGTCGGCAACCAACAGCACGTCATATTTACGGCAGATCCGCATCACTTCCGGCCAGTAGCTGTCAGGCGGGATGATCACGCCGCCGGCCCCCTGGATTGGTTCGCCAAAGACAGCCGCCACCTTGTCAGCGCCCAGTTCGAGGATTTTCGCCTCGATCTGCCGGGCACGCTCCAGTCCGAAGTCCTCAAGGGTCATGTCGCCGCCTTCGGCGTACCAGAACGGCTGATCGACATGGGCGATGTCCGCCAAAACCGGACCGCCCTGCGCTCGCTGAGCCCCCTGCCCGCCAACCGACGTGCCGCCGATGGTCGAGCCGTGGTAGGAATTCTTACGGGAGATGAGCCATGTCTTCTCCGGTTTTCCCTCCACTGCCCAGAACGTGCGCACCATGCGAATGGCGGTATCGATCGCTTCCGAACCGGAGTTGGCGAAGAACACGCGATCGAGACCCTCGGGGGTCACCTTGGCGATGGCCGCCGCCAGTTCGGTGCTGGGAACCGTCGTGGTCTGGAAGAAATTGTTGTAATAAGGCAGTTCCAGCATCTGCTGGGTCGCCGCCTCCACCAGTTCGCGGCGGCCGTACCCAAGGGCGACGCACCAGAGACCGGCCATTCCGTCAAGGATCCGGTTACCCTCGGAATCCCAGAGATAGACCCCTTTGGACCGCGTGATGACGCGAGCTCCCTTGGCGTTCAAGGCGGCGGTGTCGGTGAAGGGATGCCAATGGTGCTGCCGGTCCAACTCTTGCCAGTAAGCCGTACCCTTATTGACGATATTCATGAGAGGACTCCTTTTCTTGTCCGACTGACCAAAGCCATCAACGCAGGCGCAGCCAAGTGGTCTTGAGTTCAGTATATTTTTCAAGGGCATGCAGGGATTTGTCGCGTCCGATACCCGATTGTTTAAAGCCGCCGAAAGGAACGGTCATGTCGTCGGCGTCATAGCAGTTGACATAGACCATGCCCGCCTTCAGACGACGGGCCACCTTGTGAACAACATTGACGTCGTCGCTCCACAAGGCTGCCGCCAAGCCGTAATCGCTGTCGTTGGCGACCGCCACCGCCTCGTCGACGCTGTCGACAGTGATCACCGACAGAACCGGGCCGAAAATCTCCTCGCGAGCGATGCGCATGTCGTTAGTGACGCCATCGAAGATGCTGGGCTGCACGTAGCAGCCGCCGCTTTCGGCGCGATCGCGGCCGCCGCCCATCGCCAGGCGCGCCCCGTCTGTCCGCCCGATATCGACATAGGAAAGAACACGCTTCGTATGCTGTTCATCGACCAGGGCGCCCATGGTCGTGGCCGGATCCAACGGGTCGCCGGGCTGGTAAGCCGCCGCGTGCCGCAACAGCCGTTCCATCACGGCATCATGGACGCCACGCTGCACCACCAATCGAGAACCGGCGGTACACATCTCCCCCTGATTGAAAAAAATGGCCGAGGCCGCCGACGACGCAGCAGCATCGAGATCAGAACAGGACTCGAGGATGATCTGCGCGCTTTTGCCGCCGCATTCGAGGCCAATCCGCTTCATGTTGGACTGAGCGGAATACTGCAGGAACAGCTTGCCGACCTCGGTCGAACCGGTGAAGAAGGCGCCGTTCACGTCTCCATGCAATCCAAGCGCCCGCCCAGCCACCGGCCCGAACCCCGGCACCACATTCAGCACACCGGCTGGCAGGCCGGCTTCCACCGCCAGTTCGGCCAAACGCAGGGCCGACAACGGGCTCTGTTCCGCCGGCTTGACGACCACCGAATTGCCGGCGGCCAGAGCCGGGGCGATCTTCCAGGCGGTCATGATCATCGGGAAGTTCCACGGCACCACCACGGCGACCACCCCCAAAGGTTCGCGTGTGATGGTGGCCAGCACCTGCGGGCCGGTCGGCGCCACTTCGCCATAAATCTTATCGGCCGCCTCGGCGTACCACCGCAGACACCGAACGGTGGCCGGCACGTCGACCGACAGCGAATCGGAAATCGGCTTGCCCATGTCCAGCGTTTCGAGCAACGCCAGCTCTTCGGCGTGCCCTTCGACCAACTGGGCGAAAGCCAGCAGTATCGCCTTGCGTTGCGCGGGCGCCTGCTCGCTCCAGCGACCGTCTTCGAAAGCGGCGCGGGCAGAACTGACCGCACGGTCGACGTCGGCTTCGGCGCATTCGGCGACTTCTGCCACCACACGCCCATCAATCGGACTGATGCAGTCGAACCGCCGCCCATCAAGGGCGTCGGTGAACCGGCCGTCGATGAAGGCCTGCGAACGGATGTCCAGGTGGTCCGCCCGTTGCCGCCAGATACCTTGGATATTGGAATCGGACATGACAGCCTCGCCGAAAAATGTGATCACATTTCACAGATGTGATCACATTTGTGCGAGGCTGTCAACATGGACGGCAAATCGTCAGGAATGCTGACCGGCGCTTTCCACGTAGGCTTTCAGCAGTTCATTGGTACCGACATGGGTAATGCCGTCGCGTATATCGGCCTCCAAAGCGATCCGCAGGGCCAGCGGATCTTGCCGGCGCAAGGCCGTCAGGGCCTCCGAATGGCGGTCGACCTGGTAAAAGTCTTTCAGTTTCGACAGTGCCAGACGAATGAACGGCCCCAGTTGCAGCCAGATGCTTTCGACCAGAGGCATGACCACTTGATTAGGATGTGCCTGATACAAATACCGGTGAAAATCCTGGTTGAGAGAGGTGACGGCCTCGCGATCGCCGGCATCGTTGGCCAAATCGATTCGACGATCGATCGCCACCAGTTCGTCGATCCGCTGCGGTGTCACATAGGGCAGCGCCCGTTCGGCGGCATGGCATTCGAGGGCAATGCGCAATTCGCACAATTCGCGGAACTTCGACGCCGTCATCTGCGGCACCATGATGCGCCGATTGTCCTGCACCTCGAGCGCATGTTCGGTCGACAGACGGCGCAAGGCCTCGCGAACCGGCATGGCGCTAACGCCCAGCGCCGCCGCCACGTCGCGAATGGTAACCGCTCGGCCGGGTGGCACCAGGCCGGTCATCACCGCATGTCGCAGGCATCGATAGACCCATTGGTTTGTCGTCTCTTTCAGCTCGCGCTCGATGAGAGGAAGATTGAGCGGCGACGACGACACCATGGCGGAATACTCCTAACCGTTGACGCGGGGATCAAAAAGTGATCACATTTTGAAGAATGTGATCAACATGCCGGTTGCAGGTTTCTACGGTTATATGAATTGCGTGGCGAGGTCGAGGTAAAATGGTGACAGAAGTGACGCTGGAAACGGCGCGGGCGCAGCTTGCCCTCTATCCCGGGATCGAGGAGATCGATCTGCTGGCCTGCGATCTCAACGGCATCCTGCGCGGGAAACGGATTCCCGCCGCCAGCCTCGACAAGGCATTCAGCGAGGGAATGAAATTTCCACGCTCGGTGCTTTGTCTCGATATCTGGGGACATGACGTTCTGGCCAACGGGTTGGTCTGGGAATGCGGCGACGGCGACGGCGTGTGCCTGCCTTGCGGCCCCGGCTTGATGCCGATGACCTGGAGCGACCGGCCGCGGCTGCAGATGCTGACCATGATGCGCAATATCGACGGGACGCCTTTCCGCGCCGATCCGCGCCAGGTGCTGGCCGGCGTCGTCGAACGGTTCCGCGCTATCGGACTGACGCCTATGGTCGCCACGGAACTCGAGTTCTACCTGATGGCGGGAGATTCGGCCGGCGATGGCCGGCCTCGCCCGCCGAAGGCACCGAAAAGCGGCTACGACCTCGACGGTCCACGCGTCTATTCCATGGAGGAACTGGACGAATTCGATGCCGTCCTGACCGGCATCCGCGATGCCTGTCAGGCCCAAGGATTGCCAAGCGACACGATCATCGTCGAGAACGGCCCGGGCCAGTTCGAGGTCAACCTGCATCATGTCGCCGATCCGTTGCTGGCCGCCGATCACGCGATCCTGCTGCGCCGCGCTGTCCGGGCGGTTGCCCGCCGGCACGGCTTGCATGGCACGTTCATGGCCAAGCCCTATGGAGCATGGGCCGGCAGCGGGTTCCACCTGCATTGCAGCCTGATCGATAAGGCCGGCCGCAATATTTTCGACGACGACACACCGAAGGGAAGTCCGGCATTGCGCCACGCCATCGCCGGAACCATCGCCCTGATGCCGGAAAGCATGTTGATCTTCGCCCCCCACCTCAATTCCTACCGTCGTTTCCAACCGGGGGCGCACGCCCCGACCACGGCGACCTGGGGATACGAGAACCGGACCACCTCGCTTCGCATACCGGCCAGTTCCAACAAGGCCCGGCGGTTCGAACATCGCCCGGCCGGCGCCGACGCCAACCCCTATCTGGTCGTCGCGGCGATTTTGGCCGGCGCCCTGCATGGCCTGGAAAACCATCTGGAGCCGCCGGCCGCGCTGAGCGGCGACGCCTATGGCGAGGACACGGCTCCCGCCCCCCTGCCGTTGACCTGGGACGCGGCGATCGGAGCCTTCCAGTCCGGGACGATATTGCGGCAATATCTGGGCGAGACGTTCATGCGCGCCTTCGGTACCTGCAAAGTACAGGAGTTGGCCGAACTCGGCCGGCGCGTCACCGACGTGGAATACGCCACCTATCTGGGGTCCATCTGATGCAGATCGGTATTCTTGAAACCGGCCGACCGGCGCCGGCACTTGCCAGGGACTTTGGAACCTATGCCGACATGGTCGCCCATCTTCTGGCCGACGGCGAGACCGTGAGCTTCCGGCGTTTCTGGCTGCAGGAAGACGATTTTCCAGAGGACATCCGGAGCTGCGACGCCTGGACGATTACCGGATCGCGCTCCAGCGTCACCGAGGAATTGCCCTGGATGCTGCGCCTGGAAGCCCTGTTGCGCGAGGCGGCCGGCACCGGCTGGCCGGTGATCGGCATTTGCTTCGGCCATCAAATCCTGGCCAAGGCCCTGGGCGCCGACGTACGCCAAGCCGCCAACGGATGGCAATTGGGATTGAAAGACTATGAGCTGACCGACCGGCCAAGCTGGCTGAAAGATGCCCCCGGCCGCCTGCGCCTGAACGCCATTCATCAGGATCAGGTCTTGGAGGTGCCGCCGGGCGCCACCCTGCTCGCCTCATCGCCCGACTGCCCCATCGCCGCCCTGACCTATGGCAATTGGGCGGTCACTCTCCAGGCGCATCCCGAGTTTTCCATACCTTTCGAGCAGGCGCTGCTGTCGTCTTGCGTCGGCAAGACCCTGCCGGAACAGCCAGGTCGCGTCGCCTTGGCAGAGCTTGATAAAGCCGATGCCGCGACCGATGCCGACCTGGTCGCCCGGGGACTGCTACGATTCCTGCGGGAAAGATAACGGGCGGTTCTTCAGGCCCCGACCGCCCCGGAGAACAGGTTGATGACCAGCACACCGGCGATGATCAGCGCCATACCGGCCAGGGCCGCCCAATCGAGTTGCTGTCCATAGATAACCCAGCCCAACGCCGAGATCAGGACGATGCCGACGCCGGACCAAATCGCATAGACGATGCCGACCGGTATGGTCTTGAGCGTTACCGCCAGGAAATAGAAGGAAACGCCATAGCCGATCACGACAAAGGCGGATGGCAGAAACCGGCTGAAGCCTTCCGACGCCTTGAGTGCCGTGGTGGCGAAGACCTCGGCAACGATCGCGATGGCAAGTGACAAATAAGATGGCATGAGAGGACTGTGCCTGGTTGTTCTCCACACCACCGCTATCGGCTGAACGCCGGTCAAAGTCGCGTTCGGACCGACAGCAGCGGCATGAAGAATCATAGATTAGACATTCCGTAGATAGGCATCGTACTCCACGTCGGTCACCCTTAGGCGAAATTCGCTGAGCTCCTGGCTCTTACAAGCGGCATAAAGCTTCTGGTAGGCGGTTCCCAGATAGTCTGCAATGAACTTCGACTGGGAAAACAACTCGATCCCATCGTCCCAATTGACCGACAGACGTTCGAACTCTTCGTCATCGTCGGCGATCATCTGGCTGCCGGGTTCGAGTTGATTGGCGATGCCGTAATGAGCGCCGGCCAGCATCGTGGCGATCGCCAGATAGGGGTTGGCGTCGGCTCCCGACACCCGGTGTTCGATCCGGGTCGCGTGCTCGCTGGCGGTAATCAGGCGGACGGCGGCATTGCGATTGTCATAGCCCCACGAGGCATAGAGCGGAGCATGCTCGCTGTGGGTCAGGCGCCGGTAGGAATTGGCGTGGGGCGCGAAAATCGCCATGCCCTCACCCATCGTCGAAACCAAACCACCGACGGCGTAACGCATGACGTCGCTGCCACGGCCATCATCGCTGGAGAAAACGTTGTGTCCGCGATGATCGAGCAGGCTGAAATGCACATGCATGCCGCTTCCCGCCCGGTCGCCGTAAGGCTTGGCCATGAAGGTGGCGTCCAGTCCATGGCGATGGGCGACACCCTTCACCACTCTTTTCAGCATAACCGCATGATCGGCGGCCTTCATGGCGTCGGAAACATGCTTGAGATTGATCTCGTACTGGCCGGGACCATTCTCCCGCAGCACGGCGTCGGCCGGAATTCCCTGTACTTTGCAGGTTCGGGAAATATCTGACAGCAGATTTTCGAACTCATGCAACTCGGCAATCGACAACACCTGGGTCTGCCATCCTTGCCAACGGCCGCTACGGGAATTCGGCGGGCGCACGGGGTCGGTGGCCGACCGGTGCGGATCGATCAGATAAAACTCCAATTCGGCCGCCACCACCGGCGTCAACCCCGACTCCGCGAACCGGCCGAGCACGCCGGCCAACATCGAGCGAGGATCGGCGAAGAACGGCTTGTCGGGCGTTTCCATCATGGTCAGCATGACCTGGGCCGTCGGCCGTTCCAGCCACGGCACCGGCGCCAACGTCCCTGGCACCGGCATGCAGATGCCATCGGGATCGCCCGTTCCTTCGGCCAAACCCGCCTCTTCAACGTCGCGGCCCCAGATGTCCAAAGCCAATACGGACCGCGGCAGGGCCAAGCCCTTGGTCAAAATTTCATCGGCGCGGTCGTGTGGTATCCACTTGCCGCGCGTCACACCATTCACATCAACGATAAACGCTTCCAGAACCTCAATCTCTGGATATTCGGCCAGAAATGGCGCCAGATCATTTTCAAGACTGGATGTACTTTCCATTTAAATCACCACTTTGCGCGAAAGACTTTAGCAGCCTGCGCCGGCATCTTTTCGAGATGGGCCGAGAGTATATGTCCCTCGTCGCCCCTTCCTACGGCGTCGCGCCTCGACAACGTGATCACATTATGATCAAAAATCCGCAGGGGCGGAATGTCATACGACACTACATATCCACATTCCGACGACCAACGATCCCATAACGTGATCACATTTACAAGGCCCTTCTTCCAACGCCATAGGAAGACCGGCCATGTGATACCCGTGCAAGCGGCAAGCCAAAGCACAAAATCAACCGCCTGATATGACTCCACTTGTCCCCACCGCATCCCCCTTTCAAGATAATGCCTAAAAAAATAGCGTCACATGCCCACTTCCTGGACAGTCAATACGGTGTATGGAGATTTCTCCGGAATTAAAGCAAGATCTACTGCTGTCTAACCTTGATTCATCACTTTCCATAACTTGCGACGAATCCGGCACCAGATCCTGCTTTTCGCGACCTAAACCAACGGTCATAATCGGCCAAGACAATGAACGAGGTCTTCCATGGTCCATGTTGCCAATCCCGACCGTTACACCAATGCGCAATTTCGCCGTTGCGGCCGAAGCGGGCTCAGCCTTCCCGCCATATCTCTTGGTCTTTGGCAGAACTTCGGTGGTGTCGACGCCTTCGAGAACGGCCGCGCCGTTCTGCGGCGGGCCTTCGACCGTGGAGTCACGCATTTTGATCTGGCGAACAACTACGGCCCGCCGCCCGGCTCCGCCGAGGAAAACTTCGGACGGGTCTTGGCCACCGACTTCAAGCCTTACCGCGACGAACTGGTCATTTCGACAAAGGCCGGCTACGACATGTGGCAAGGCCCCTATGGTATTGGCGGATCGCGAAAATATCTGATCGCCAGCCTCGATCAGAGCCTTCGTAGGATGGGGCTCGACTATGTCGATATCTTCTATTCTCACCGGGTCGATCCCGATACGCCGTTGGAAGAAACCATGGCGGCGCTCCATCAGGTCGTCCAACAGGGCAAGGCACTTTATGTCGGGATTTCATCCTATTCCGCCGCAATGACGCGTCAGGCTGCTGCGATTCTGAAGTCGTTGGGGTCGCCCTGCCTCATTCATCAGCCGTCCTACTCCATGCTGAACCGCTGGATCGAGGATGGACTGCTCGACACGCTGCAGGATCTGGGGATCGGCTGTATCGCCTTTTCGCCGCTGGCGCAGGGCATGTTGACCGATCGCTATCTGGGGGGCATTCCGGAAGGAACGCGAGCAACCAAAGGCGGCTCGTTGAAGCAAAGCTTCCTGACCGAGAAGAATCTGGAAAACATCCGCTCCCTCAATGCCATCGCGGCGCGGCGCAACCAGAGCCTCGCGCAAATGGCATTGAGCTGGGTGCTCCGCGATCCGCGCATCACATCGGCGCTGATCGGCGCGCGAAACGTCGAACAGTTGGACAACTCTCTCGATTCGCTGAAGGGACAACCGCTTTCGCCGGAGGAGTTGGCCGAAATCGATCGTTTCGCCACAGATGGCGACATCAATCTTTGGCGCGCCTCATCCAGTCACAAGCCGGTGTAAATCGAGGATTTGAACCACCAAGAGACCGAGGCGCTAGAGCCGGATGATTTTCGACGGAATCGCATAGCGATACCGTCGAAAATCTGAATCGCCCTCTAAGGCCTGTTGACATTCAGCGGAGAGCGATTTCGGAGGCGACGAGATGGATCATTGCCGCGAAGCTCTGGTCAGTCTTCTCGTAACGCGTTGCGATGCGGCGGAAAGATTTGATTTTGCAAAAGAAATTCTCGA
>JARLJB010000398.1 GCA_031291415.1 Telmatospirillum sp. | reverse complement strand
GCACCAGCGTGCTATCGTGATCAAAGGCGGCCGCGGGCCGGTGTGCATCAAACATCGGTACCATGGGGGTGCTCCTCGCTAGTCTTGGTCGACACGCTAGGATAGCCTTCCCCGCGGTCGCCGCACCCCCATAGGTTCTAATTTTTGCACAACCTCTCCCACTCCTGGTTCAGGGATTCATCTGTCAGATTTTTGCCTCTAGCTCGCGCCGAGAAGCCGGCGCCAGCGGGCTCCGAAGACATTGACGAGGAGACCGGCCAGGACCAGGACAGCGCCGGCCACCTGCCTTATGGACAAAGCCTCGCCCAGGATCAGCCAGGCGGAACTCAAGCCGACCAGCGGGACCATCAAGGTCAGTGGCGCCACCTTGTACGCGGGATGTCGGGACAGCAGACGCCCCCAAAGAGTGAAGCCGATCAGCGTGGCGCAGAAAGCCAGGTAGGCGACGGTGAGAGCCAGGGTGACCGTTGCATGGTCAAGGCTGTCAACTATCCGTGCCGGTCCCTCGAGCAGCAACGATGCCGCGAGGAAGGGAAGCACCGGCGCGAGCGCGCTCCACACCACCAGACCGACAAGGTCGCTCTGACCGATTCGCTTGTTGACCAGGTTGCCGACCGCCCAGCTCAGGGCGGCGCCGAGCGTCATCAGGAAACCTGCCAGAGGAACGCCGGCGCCGCCGATGCTGGCGGAAGCCAGCAGGACAAGTCCGCCAAAGGCGATCGCCAGTCCGACCAGATTGTGGCCTCCCAGGCGGTCGCCGAACACCAGTGCGGACAGCGCCAGTGTGAAAAACGCCTGGACTTGCAGCACCAACGAGGCGACGCCCGTCGGCATGCCGATATGGATGGCGGTGAAAAGGAAGGCAAACTGGCCAAAGCTGATCGTCAGCGCGTAGGCGAGCACAAGCCTGAACGGGATTCGGGGACGCGGCACGAACAGGATGGCAGGGAAGGCAACCAGCCCGAAACGCAGGGCGCCGAGCAGAAGCGGGGGGGCGTCGCGAAGGCCGACCTTGATGACGACGAAATTCAGTCCCCAGATAAGGACGACCACCAAGGCCGAGAGGATGTCTTTCAGCGGCATGAGACTCTCTGGCGGCGACGCCCCGGCCGGAAAGCCGGGGCGATCGGAAGACGGTGGAAGGCAGAAGAAAGGGGCTACTTCATGCCCATCCATGGGCCGAAGGTCGAGCGGATGTTGCCGTCGACGTCGCCGTTGAGGCCGATGATGAGGTCGTCGACCATGTCATAGAGAAGCTTGTCGCGATCGTTCAGCTTCTGTCCTTCCTGCTCGGTGCGGCTGCGTTGCTGCTTGCCCGAGACCTCGGCGGTGACGAACTGGCGATCGTCGAGCATCTGCAAGGCGATGTCGACCGACATGTCGACGCGCGCCGCCTGCTCCTTCTTGAACATGCCGGTGAACCCCTGATCGGTTTTGAGCGGCGTCTCGGTTGCCGAGGCATCACGGATGACGACGCGCAAGGTGCCGGTCCGGCCGATCGGCTGCAGATGATCCTGAACCCAGCGTTTGACCGCGTTCTCCGGCGAGACCGGCATGTCAAACTCGATATGCGGGGCTTGGGCGGGAGGCTGGAATTGCGACACGACCTCGATGCGCCCGATGTCGAGTTGCACAGGGGGCAAATTACGGAAGGACATGTCGGGCAGGCGCCGCATGGATGGGGCGCTCGAACAGGCGGCCATCATGGTGCCGAGGCCGACGATCAGGGCAAGGTAACGCAAGGACCGAAAAGGCATGGCGGGGACTCGCTGGCTGACACGGTTGACGAGGTTGGGACGAACAAACAGATCAGGCTTGGTAAAGCCGATCCAGATCCCGATCCGAAAAGACATAGCGCGATTTGCAGAACTCGCAAACCACAACCACATCGCCGTGATCATCCTTCATCGCTTCCACTTCGTCCCGGGGGAAGGATTTGAGCGTGCCGGCAACCCGTTCGGCCTGGCAGCGGCATCGTGCGACCAGCGGACGCGGGCCCAGCAATTGCAGGCCATCAGCGTGGTAAAGGCGGTGGAGCAGGGTTTCGACGCTTACCGCCGGCCCCAGCAGTTCTTCGGGACGCGTGCTGGCCATCAAAATGGTCGCGCGGTTCCATGATTCGTCGGCTTGATCGGCCGTGAAGATCGGGCTTTGCGGGCCGAGCGGCATGCGCTGGATCATCAGGGCGGCGGCGCGCCAGCCGGTAGCGCCGCTTGCCGGCGAAACCGCGGTTTGAACTTCGGTCTGCAACTGTTCGGACTGTTCGAAATAGCTGCGTGCGCAGGCCGCCAAAGTGTCGCCGGTGAGTTCGACGATCCCCTGGTAGCGATCGGTATCGGGACCTTGATCGACGGTGAAGGCCAGATAGCCTTTGCCGAGCAGGCGAGGCACCACCGGTCCCTTGGACGCCTGGGCCTTTTCCAGCCGATCGGCGTCGAAGCGGGCATAGCCGCGCATCGCTCCCTCGCTGGTGACGTCGGCGACGATCAGCGGAACGGCACCGTCACCTTGGATCTGCAGAGTAAAGATGCCGTCATATTTCAACGATCCGGCCAGAGCCGCGCCCAGCGCCAATGTCTCGGCCAACAGCGCCGCGACAGCGTCCGGGTAACCATGTTCGGCCAGGATGCCGTCGATCGCCGGACCCAGGCGTACGGCGCGTCCCCGAATGGCCCCGGCGTCGATCAGGAATGGTTGGATCAGGTCGGTTTCGCCGTCGCTCACCGCAAACACCAAGTGAGGATGCCCTTTTGCACATGCATGCGGTTTTCCGCCTCGTCCCAAACCAGGGACTGCGGACCATCCATCACCTGATCGGTGACTTCCTCACCGCGGTGTGCCGGCAGGCAATGCATGAAAACCGCGTCGGTCTTGGCATGGGCCATCAGCGCCTCGTTGACCTGGTAAGGCGTCAGCAGGGCATGACGGTTGCTTTCCTTATTGCCCATCGATACCCAGGTGTCGGTCAGCACGCAGTCGGCGCCGCTGACCGCTTCCACCGGATCGCCGGTGAGGACGATGCGTGCCCCCCTGTCGCGGGCCCAGGATACCGCTTTCGGCGAAGGCATCAGCTCGGCCGGGCAGGCCAGGCGCATCTCGAAGTTGAAATGCGCGGCCGCCTGAATCCAGGTCGCGGCCACATTGTTGCCGTCACCGCTCCATGCCACGACCTTGCCGTCCAGCGATCCGCGATGTTCCTCATAGGTCATCACGTCCGCCATCACCTGACAGGGATGGGTGTCGTCGGTCAGCCCGTTGATCACCGGAACCGTGGCGTAGGTCGACAATTCGGTCAATTTGCCCGGATCGTTGGTCCTGATCATGATGGCGTCGACATAGCGCGACAGGACGCGAGCGGTATCGGCGATGGTTTCGCCGCGGCCGAGCTGCGTATCGTTATGGGTCAGCACGATGACGTCACCGCCCAACTGCCGCATGCCGGCCTCGAACGAGACGCGGGTCCGGGTCGACGGCTTTTCGAAAATCATCGCTAACAGGCGGCCCTGCAAAGGGTGCGGACCATATTCCGAGGTCCCGTCCTTGAAGGTCTTGCCGAGGGTCAGGATACGCCGCAGCGTTGCCGTGTCGAACCGGTCGAGATCGAGAAAATGTTTGAGCGCAGTCATTCTAGGCCGCCAATTCTTTACAACTTTTGTCGATGAGGGCGACCGCCTCGGCGATATGCTGCGGCTCGACGATCAGAGGCGGGACGAACCGGATCACATTGTCGCCGGCGCCAACCGTCAGCAGTCCATTGGCCAACAGAGCCTTGCTCAAGGCCGTGCTCGGCACCTTGCATTTCAATCCCTGCATGAGCCCGGCGCCGCGATGGGTTTCGAGAACCTGCGGATGGGCGGCGACCAGCTTTTCAAGAGCATCCCACAGCAGTGCGCCCATTTGTCGCACATGCTCGAGGAAGCCGTCAGACAGCAGGATGTCGAGGACGGCATCGGCGGCCGCCATGGCGAGCGGATTGCCGCCGAAGGTGCTGCCATGGGTTCCCGCCGTCATGCCGACGGCCGCCTTCTCGGTGGCCAGGATGGCGCCAATCGGGAAACCGCCGCCCAGTCCCTTGGCCGTTCCCATGACGTCGGGCGTGATGCCAGCCCATTCATGGGCATAGAGTTTGCCGGTGCGTCCGTTGCCGGTCTGAACCTCGTCCATCGCCAGCAGCAGGCCGAATTCGTCGGCAATGGCCCGCACGGCGCGCAAATAGTCGAGTTTGGCCGCCACGATGCCGCCTTCACCCTGAATCGGCTCGACCAGGATGCCGGCGGTTTGCGGTCCGATGGCGGCGCGCAATTCGGCGATATCGCCATAGGTGACGTGATCGAAGCCGTCGACGACCGGGCCGAAACCTTTCAGGTGTTTTTCCTGGCCGCCGGCGGCGATGGTCGCCAGCGTCCGGCCGTGAAAAGCGCCGCGCGGTACGACGATCCGGTAGCGTTCGTGATGCCCCGTCTCGTACTGATATTTGCGCGTCAGCTTGATGACGCCTTCCATCGCTTCGGCGCCGGAATTACAGAAGAAGACGGTGTCGGCGAAGGTGTGTTCGACCAAACGCTTCGAAACCTTTTCCTGGCCGGCGACGCGGTAGAGGTTGGAACAGTGCCAGAGCTTTTCCGCCTGGGCCTTCAGCGCGGCGACCAGATGCGGATGAGCGTGGCCCAGGGAATTGACCGCCACGCCGGCACCAAAATCGAGATAACGTCGGCCATCCGTGGCGAACAGATACATCCCATCGCCTTTTTCAAAGACGATATCGGCCCGCGCATAGGTTGGCATGACAGTAGGAATCACTGGCCCTCTCCCGAACGCAAAGTGGGCACCGCAACAGGGGCCGCGCTCACGGAAAGCGGCAGAATATCGGCGCCCTGAGTCGAAATGTCAACTTTGCACTTGACCGGGCGCGCGAGGCGCGCGCCCGGTCAAGTGCAAAGTTGATTTATATGTATAAGTCCCTCAAGCGCCGGAACTTATCAGAGAGCCCCTCAGGCGCCGGCATCCGCCGGCTTGGCTACGCGCGAATCGTCGCGCGGGCCTCAACGGCCCAGTCGCGGCAAGCCGCTCCGTCCCCAATGTCTGGCATTGTCCTTTGAAGTGACCCGACCGGAGCGGCTTGCCCGCGACTAGCGCGTTGAGCGCGCCGCAGCGTTGCCGGAGCGCCAGCGCAGGCATAAGCGAGGAAAGCCAAGCCGGCGGATGCCGGCGCCCGGCGCTT
>JARLJB010000397.1 GCA_031291415.1 Telmatospirillum sp. | reverse complement strand
GCCACTTGATCGAAAATTTCTTCTGTCGACTCAAGCAGTTTCGAGCCATTGCGACCCGCTACGATAAAACTGCGAGAAATTTCCTCGCCGCCGTTCACCTGGCGGCCTCTGTGGTCTGGCTCAATTGAGGACACGCCCTAGCACCGCTTCAAATATTGCCAATGACCGTTTTCAGAGTTCGGATGCGTTTAAAGGCCGCCTTCAGCTTTTTTTGCGTTGGCCGGGGCAGGGCGCGGGGTTCGATTCGCGCGGTTGGCGGCTGGCCGGCGGCGATGTCGGCCAATTGCTGTTCCAGCATCACACGGAGAATCGTCTCGTGGCTTTCGAGCAGACTGGTGAGATCGTCCTGGTGCAATAGTCCCGCCTGTTGCAGCGCGACATACCGATCGGCCGTGCCGGTTGTCAGGATTTGTGCTTTGACAGCCCTGGCCCGCGCCGCCGAGACGAGTGGCAGCAGGCCATATTTCTTGGCGTTCAGACGGCCATGCGTGGTGGTGAATTCGCCAAAGATACCGAGCGGAACCTCCATCTGGGCGACGTTCATCGCCAGGAATTGAATGAAAAAAGCCGATGCGGCGGCGGTTTCCACGGCGTAGCGTTTGAGTTCACCAGCCAGGGCCGCGTCACCGAAAACCGGCAGGAAATCGAAGAAGATGTCGACGTTCATGACGGTCCGCATCTTTGGTTCGAACACCCAGCGGCGAACCTCCGTCTTCCAGTCATCGAGCGAGCGACGCCAAAGGGGATTGCCGGCCATGACGTCGCCTTCGCAAAAGGGGATGCCGGCTTCGTTCAGCATCAGATTGAGGCGGCGGCCGAATTCGGCGAACCACAGGTCGTCGGTTTGCGTCCCCTGATACACGATGGCGTTGTCCTGGTCGAAGGCCAGCAGGCTTTCGCCGCGGCCGCCGGAACCGAGGATCAACAGGGCGAACGGCGCCGGAGGATCTCCCCAACCATCGGACGCCATGCCGATCTCGGTCAACTCCGCCGTCCGGGTGGTGATGTCGCGCAAAACGGTGCTGATGACCGCGGCGATGTCACGTGCCGGTACGCCATCGGCCAGCAGGCCGGATGCCAGGTGGGGAAGCGCCTCGCGGGCCCGGGCCAGATCACCGGCACTTTGCGCCCCGGCCAAGTCGTCGCCAATGATCAGCGCTTCGCTCGCACGGACCTTCAAAAGGGCACGCCCGGTGATCATGCCGACTGGTCTGTTGTCATCATCAACGACCAGAAGATGGCGAAGTCCGAGCCGGGTCATTCTGGCGATACCGACATAAAGAAAGGCGTTGCTGGGAACGCTGTGCACGGGCTGGGACATGACTTCGGACAGACGCATGTCGAGAACGCCGGCTCCGGCGCGCGACAAACCTCGCAGGACATCGCGTTCCGTGACGATTCCGGCGACGCGCCCCGACGCATCGACGATCACCAGCGAACTGACCTTGGCGTCATCCATCAAGTTGCAGGCCTGCCCCAGCGTCGTGTCCTGGGCGCAGGTCAAAACGGGGCGAGTCATGACCTCGACCAGTCGATGCCGATAGGGAAAACTATCCAGTCGCGCGAGCGATGAGACGTCCTGGCTCATAATGACGCCACCATATCCTGAGCAGCTTAGTGAGGAAAGGGGCTGACATGCAGGCGAAAGTCATTACTGAAGGTTGCATATCAGTTCTGCTTATTGCGAAATGATAGCAGAATTCCAATATCCTGTAGCGATATCCCATAGCTTTAATGGTGGTATTGCTGTCCGAGCATTGAGGAATATGTGGATAAAAGCTCGCTATAACCATACATTTTTTACGTGTACTATAGTAATAATCAAAAAAATAAAGGTCGTAGCCATGGTTCATAGCCATCATATTCGCTGGTTCAATCGATGTAGTACTGTTGACGGAATGGATATGTCCGTCTACCCTTAATGAAAACAGTTGCTTCTCGAGTCCGGTTGGAAAAAGAAGACTTTCTGAACGAACTCGCGGCAGGGTGTACGGCCAGTAAGAAAGCACCAGACTTGGTCTTTCTAAAAAAGGCACCCCAAAAAAGACGGACAAGACGACTTCGGTCGTCAGCCCGAAAACCAGGAAGACGTTGAAGAAGGAGCAGTCCATGTCCAATAAATTATCGGCCGAAAAAATAAGAAGCAATCCAAAATATGCTGAGCTGGTGAGCAAGCGTTCTGGATTTGCCTGGTCCTTGACGGGACTGGTACTGGCTATCTACTACGGATTTATTCTCATCATCGCCTTCATGCCGCAATTCCTCGCGACACCGTTGTCGGCGGGCAGTGTCACGACAATCGGTCTGCCGATCGGCGTCGGCGTGATCCTGAGCGCTATCGTTCTGACAGGGATTTACGTCTACCGCGCCAATGGCGAATTCGACGAACTCACCAAGGATCTGATCGAGGGCTCGAAATGAAGCGATTCGAAGCCATTTCCGTATCCGTCGGGGCAGCCGCGCTTGCGTTTCTCCCGACTATCGCCCTGGCCGCCGGTGACCTGGGGCAGACCCAGCAGCAGGCGACCAATTGGCATGCCATCATCATGTTCATTCTCTTCGTCGGTTTGACGTTGGGGATAACTTACTGGGCAGCCAAGCACACTCGGTCGGCATCGGATTTCTATGCCGCCGGCGGTGGGATCACCGGGTTGCAAAACGGCTTGGCCATCGCCGGTGACTATATGTCGGCGGCGTCGTTCCTGGGAATCTCGGCGCTGGTTTATGGATCCGGCTTCGACGGGCTGATCTATTCGGTGGGATGGCTGGTCGGCTGGCCAATCATCCTCTTCCTGATTGCCGAGCGGTTGCGCAATCTCGGTAAGTATACCTTCGCCGACGTGGCCTCCTATCGGCTGCAGCAAACCCCGGTCAGGACTTTCGCGGCAACCGGGTCGCTGGTCGTGGTGATCTTCTACCTGATTGGACAGATGGTCGGTGCCGGTCAGCTCATCAAACTGCTGTTCGGGCTCGACTATCTTTACGCCGTCATCATTGTCGGCGTTCTGATGATTGTCTATGTCACCTTCGGCGGTATGAAGGCGACGACCTGGGTGCAAATCATCAAGGCCTGTCTGCTGCTGTCGGGCGCGACCTTCATTGCCCTTGCCGTGCTTTACAGGTTCGGATTCAGTTTCGAGGCGCTGTTTGCCAAGGCTGTCGAGGTTCATCCGAAGCATATGGCGATCATGAGCCCCGGGACATTGGTCAGCAACCCGATCGAGGCGATCTCGCTCGCCATGGCACTGATGTTCGGAACCGCCGGCCTGCCGCATATTCTAATGCGATTCTTCACCGTTCCAGACGCCAAGGCGGCACGCAAGTCGGTGTTCTATGCGACGAGTCTCATCGGCTACTTCTACATTCTGACCTTCATCATCGGGTTTGGCGCCATCGTTTTAGTCGGCGGTCATCCGGAGTATCTCGACGCGACCGGCAAAGCGCTCCGTGGCGGCAATAACATGGCGGCAGTGCATCTCGCGCACGCGGTCGGCGGCGACCTGTTCCTTGGCTTCATCTCCGCCGTGGCCTTCGCGACGATTCTGGCGGTGGTGTCGGGCCTTACCCTGGCCGGCGCATCGGCAATTTCGCACGATCTCTATGCCAACGTGTTCTATCGCGGGCGCACCAACGAACAAACCGAGGTCTTGGTGTCGAAAGTGGCGAGCATCGGGCTCGGCATCATCGCCGTGATTCTCGGCATCGTTTTCGAAAAACAGAATGTCGCCTACATGGTCGGCCTGGCGTTTGCCATCGCCGCCAGCACCAACTTCCCTGTCCTGGTCATGTCGATGTTCTGGGGAGGGTTGACCACCCGCGGGGCGGTGACCGGTGGTTTCATCGGATTGGCGGCGGCCGTCATCCTGACGGTTCTTGGCCCAACCGTCTGGGTCGATGTCTTTCATTATTCGACGGCGATCTTCCCCATGAAGTATCCGGCGATCATCTCGATGCCGTTGGCCTTCATTGCGACGTGGTTTTTCTCGGTCATCGACCACAGCCCGTCCGCTCAACGAGAGCATGACGCCTTTGAGGCGCAGTTGTTGCGTTCGGAAACCGGTTTGGGGGCGGAAGGCGCTTCCGCTCACTGATCGTCACTGTTCCATTCCACATGCCCCCTCCCCATCAAAGGGAGGGGGCATGTCACTAGTCTTCGGCCTGTCAGCCTTCGCGTACTTTGGCGATGAAATCGTCGACAACGCGGCGCAACATCTCCGATTCCTTGGCCAGTTGCCCCGCCGTTTCAAGGAGCTGGGCGGACGCCGTGCCGGTTTCCGACGCGGCCTGCGTCACGCCCGAGATGTTGCGGGTGACCTCGTTGGTTCCTTCGGAGGTCTCCTGGATGCTGCGCGAGATTTCCTTGGTGGCGGCGCCTTGTTCTTCGACTGCCGAGGCGATCGTCGTGGAAATTTCGTTAACGCGGCGGATGGTTGTCGTGATGTTTTCGATGGTTGTTGCGGCATGGCTTGTCTGGCCTTGAATGCCGGTAATCTGTCTGGTGATATCCTGCGCGGCGCTGCCGACCTGATTGGCCAGATTCTTCACTTCGTTGGCGACGACGGCAAAGCCTCGTCCGGCTTCCCCGGCGCGTGCCGCCTCGATGGTCGCGTTGAGCGCCAGCAGATTGACTTGGCTTGCGATGCCTTCGATCAGTTTCACAATGGCACCGATGTCGATGGCCGCCTTGCTCAGAGACTGCATCACCTCGCTGGTTGCCTCGGCCTCCGAAACGCAGGACGCCGCGACTTTGACCGAATCGCCGATTTGACGATTGATTTCGCCTATTGAGGCCGTGAGTTCCTCGGACGCCGAGGCAACGGTTTGGATATTCGAGGCGGCCTCTCCTGCGGCGGCCGCGACCGCTTCCGCTTGGAGACTTGTTCCATCGGCAATTGCCGCCATGGATTTGGCGCTGCTTTGCATTTCGGTGGCGGCCGACGAAACCGTGGTCACCACGTCTCTGACATGATGTTCAAAATCATCGGCCAGCTTATTCATCAGCGCATGGCGATCCGCAGCGGCGTGCATTTTTTGTTCTTCTTGCTCTCTCTCAAGTCGGTCCATTCTGATGGCATTGGCTTTGAATGTTTCCAACGCTCGGGCCAACTCGCCGATTTCATCGTGATTTTTTGTGTGATTCACTGCGATGCTCTTGTCGCCATCTGCCAGTCTGTTCATGGCACCGGTCATGTCGCCCAAGGGGTGAGTGATTCCCCGGCTGATGACAAGCGACCCTCCTCCGATCAGCAGAAAGACTATGAATGATATGGTGGCAACAATAATTGCGTTGTCGAAAAATACAGAGTCGATATCATCAACATAAATTCCAGTTCCAACACACCAATTCCAGTTTTTATACGGAATTACGTAGCTTATTTTTGGTGATGCGCTTCTATTTGCATCTCTGTTCCAAAAATATTTTACATAACCACCACCTTGTTGCGATCTTTCGACGATCTGTCGAACAAAGTTCAATCCATTGGCATCTTTGTCGTCGATATGATTTTCTCCGCTCCATTTCGGATGGGATATGAACGTTCCGTTGTTATCTAATACAAATATGTAGTTCCCGTCGTCATATCGCAGCGCATTTATGGTATCTATTACCCGTATTTTTACGTCTTGCTCGGAAAACTCGCCTCGCTGGGCCCGCTGATAATATGCATCGATCATATTTACAGTGGATTCCACCAAAACCTTAGTCTGTATTTGACGATCGCGAGTCAAATTGTCACGCAGATTGATAAGGTCGACTACTCCGACAGCAATAATGCCGATAAACATCGCAATGACAATGATAGATAATCTTGTGCCTATTTTGAAATTACCGAACATTTCAGGTGTTCCTTTTGAGAACGTCGGAAATCATAAGTTGGCGTGGAAGCCATCGTCGCAGGCGGACCTGGCAACCGGTACCATGACTTTCTGGTACTATAGTGTATTCGGACTTTCATGGGATTCGATAAAACCATTTTTGGTTGAAAAAATGTGCTTCATGAATATCGGGCGTGGTGTCGGTTCCATTCCTGACCGCGGCCGACCCGACATCTGTGGAATTTGATATGATGCGACGCGTCAGTCCTCTTCCGGTGGAGGAAGACTGATGCGCCAGATGTTCCGCTCATTCCCGGCGGGTGTTCGTGATGCTGAAAAATAAGGAGTTCTTATGCGCCTATTTGTCGACGCAGATGCCTGTCCGGTCAAGGATGAGGTCCTGCGCGTGGCCCTGCGGCACGATTTGCCGATTGTCTTCTCGGGGAACAGCTGGATGCGTGGTTTTGACCATCCGTTGGTCGAGCAGGTGGTCGCGGCGGTGGGGCTGAATTCCGCCGATGATTGTATCGTCGAGCGGATCGAACCGGGGGACATTGTGGTGACAGCGGATGTTCCCCTGGCGGCGCGGTGCCTGGAAAAAGGAGCGCGCGGCATTGATCCGCGCGGCAAGGCATTCGATGACGCGTCAATCGGCATGGCCGTCGCGGTGCGCGACTTGATGACCGATTTGCGCGACACCGGCATTATCGAGGGGGGCGGGCCGTCATCCTATTCCAAACAGGATCGATCGCGTTTTCTTGATGGCCTTGAGCGGCTGATTCAATCGATGAAACGATCGTAGAACCATTCAATACCAGACCAAACCAACCGCTCTGGCCGTCGCATGCTCTATTGAGCGTAGACGTATTTGCCGTCGTTCCAAATGTAGAAAACATAGCCGGGAGCGGTTACGTCACCTTTGGCGTCGAAACCGATCTTGCCGAGAACGGTGTCGAACTGGTTGGCCCGCAGTGCCGTCTCGACCTTGGTGCCGTCCACTGATCCGGCCTTTTCCGCGGCTTGAGCCCAGGCCTGAATCGCCGCATAGGTGTAAAGTGTGTAAGCTTCGGGCTCGTAATTCTGGTCGCGGAAATATTTGACCAGGCCGGCATTGGCCGGGTTGAGGCGCGGATCTGGACCGAAGGTCATCAAAGTGCCTTCGCCCGCCGCGCCGGTGATCGCCCAGAATTCCTCGGTGACCAGGGCGTCGCCGCCAACCAGCGTGGCTTTCAGTCCCTGGTCGCGGATCTGCCGGACGATCAGCCCGCCTTCCGTTTTGTAGCCGCCGAAATAAAGAACGTCGGCTTTGACATCCTTCAGCTTGGAGACCAGCGGACTGTAGTCTTTCTCACCGGCAGTGACGGCTTCGTAAAGCACCTCTTTGACGCCCAGACCGTTGAGAGCCGTCTGAAATTGGTCGGCAAGGCCCTTGCCGTAGGTCGATTTGTCATGGGCGATCGCGATGTTCTTGCCCTTGAAATGCTGAACGATGTATTTCGCTGCGGTTGGTCCCTGGGCGTCGTCGCGACCGCAAACCCGGAACGTGTTGGCAAGACCGCGCTCGGTAAAGGAGGGATTGGTGGAGCCGGGTGAAATCTGCACGACATTGGCTTCTGCGTAGACGTCGGAGGCGGGGATCGATGAACTGGAGCAGAAATGCCCGACGACGAAGACCGCCTTCTTGGCAACGAAATCGTTGGCCACGCTCACGGCCTGTTTGGGATCGCAAGCGTCGTCGCCGGTGATCAGTTGCAGCTTTTGACCGAGCACGCCGCCCTTGGCGTTGATGTCCTCGACGGCCTTGGTGGCGCCGTGGCGGAACTGTTCGCCGAATTGTGCCTCGCTGCCGGTCATCGGACCGGCAACGCCGATCGCGATGTCGGCCTTGGCCACCGAACCGATCAGTGAAATGGCCATGGCGGCCAACAGGACTGGAATCTTCGTTCTCATGGACGGGCACTCCTTAGCAGATTCAATAAACCGCAGGGGTATTCGCGTAGAAAATTCCACTCATGGTAGCAGTGTGAGTGGGCGCCGCAAGGCAAAGACAAGAACCGTCTCCGGGTCGATAATCCTTTTCCAGATAGTTGCCAGCGTTGTGGTTCTCCCTATCTCATTGTCATGAACGGGCTCTTGGACTCATCACTCCGGCGGAGGGCGACGTTCAGACCACGTCAACCATCCCGTGCGTTTGTAAAGCCAGGGATATTGGTTGGCCATTTGGCTGGCCCGTGTCGTCTGATAGGCCAGCGCGCCGGACAGGATCAGCACGAGACCATCAAGCAGATAACCGGACAAAAGAAGAAGCTCGCCTTTGAACAGGGCGTAGATAAGGAAGCGATCTGCTCCGCCCAGAAGCAGGCAATAGGGCAGTACATTCCACCATGGCCGCCATGTTCGGGCCAAAGCCTGTCCCGCCATGGCGGCGCAACCGCCCATGAACACCACCGTGATGCCGATGAAGACGGCCGGCGTGGTTCCGAAGAGAGCCTGGAATGAGATCATGCTCTTCGCTCCGTCCGATCGAACGCGACATTTCCACCTTCCAGATAGGCGGCCCGTACCGCAGGATCTGCGAGGAGTGCTTCTCCGGTGCCGGAAAGAGTGATCTTTCCATTGACCATGACATGTGCCCGGTGGGCCAGTTTCAGAGCATGGAAAGCATTCTGTTCAACCAGGAAGACCGTGACCTTCTGGTCGCGGTTGATCTCCCGGATGATCTGGAAGATCTGGCGGACCACCAGCGGGGCAAGTCCAAGTGATGGTTCATCGAGCATCAACAGACGGGGGCGGCTCATCAACGCACGGCCGATGGCCAGCATCTGCTGCTCGCCTCCCGACAATGTTCCGCCACGTTGGTCAAGACGTTCGTGCAACCGCGGGAACAAGGCCAGGATCCGTTCGAGATCGTCGGCGAAGTATTTCGGTGGTGTCACGACGGCGCCCATCTGGAGATTTTCGAGGACGGTCATGCGGGGAAAAATGTGACGTCCTTCCGGGGCGTGGGCGATACCGCGGCGAACGATTTCGTGGGTGGGCAGGTGGGTGATGTCCTCGCCGTCGAAGAACACCTGTCCGGAACTGGCGCGCGGTTTGCCGCACAGCGTCATCAGAAGAGTCGTCTTCCCGGCTCCGTTGGCGCCGATCAGGGTGATAATCTCGCCGGCCTCGATATCCATATCGATTCCGTGCAGCGCCTGGATTCGGCCATAGCCGGATTGCAGTTGGCGAATCGACAGCATCATCGTACCCCGCTTGTTGCGGCCGGCCGCAGGTCCCCGGTCACTTCCGGGGGGAGATCCTCATCGTCGGCGGCTCCAAGGTAGGCGCGGATGACAGTTGGATCGCTCCTTATGGCAACCGGCGTGCCGTCGGCGATCATTGCTCCATGGTCGAGGACGATGATGTGATCCGAGATGTTCATGACCACGCTCATGTCGTGTTCGATGAGCAGAATGCCGATGTTCTGGTCCCTGCGGATGTCGAGAAGCAGGTCGTTGAGCTGAAGCGATTCTCGGGGATTGAGGCCGGCGGCCGGTTCGTCGAGGCAGAGCAGAACCGGTTCGGTGCACATCGCCCGGGCGATTTCGAGACGCCGTTGGGAGCCATAGGGCAGGTTGCCCGCGCTCCAATCGGCCTGGTCCGAGAGGTCAATTTTGTCCAGCCAGTATTTCGCAATTTCAAGGCTTTGCCTCTCTTGATTGCGAAACCGCCGCAGTCCCAGGAGGCCGGCCACGGAATAGACCGATGCGCGCATCAGTTTATTGTGTTGGGCGACCATAAGGTTTTCGAGGACGCTCATGCCGGTGAACAGCCGGATATTTTGAAATGTCCGCGCGACCTTCGCCACCTTGGCGATGCGAAAACCGTCCATGCGTTCGAGAAGATGGGGAGCGCCATCATCGGGAGGTGTCAGTGAGAGACGACCGACGCTCGGTTTGTAAAAGCCGGTCAGGCAGTTGAACACCGTCGTCTTGCCGGCGCCGTTCGGGCCGATGATGGCGGTGATTTCCTTTTGATAGGCCGTAAACGACAGGTCGTTGACGGCGAACAGGCCACCAAAACGCATGGTCAGATGTTCGACGGCGAGAAGTGGAAGGGAGTCGCTGGCCATGGTCAAACACTGTCCTCAGCGGTCTGTGCCACGCGCGATGGCGCACTGGCCAATCGGATGGTCGGTTCTCGATTTGACAGCAAGCCGCGCGGACGCCACAGCATGATCAGAACCATGGCGCCGCCAAAGGCCAGCATGCGGTACTGCTGGAGATCGCGAAACCACTCAGGAAGGCCGACCAGGAGGAATGCCGAGAGCACGATGCCGATCTGGCTGCCGAGTCCCCCCAGGACGACGATCGCCAGGATGATCGCCGATTCGAGGAAGGAAAAGCTCTCAGGGCTTATGAAACCTTGTCGTGTGGCGAAGAAAGAACCGGCAAAACCAGCGAACATGGCCCCGATGGCGAAGGCCGAGAGTTTTGTTTTCGTCGGGTCGATGCCGAGACTGCGGCAAGCGGTCTCATCTTCCCGCAGCGCTTCCCAGGCTCGCCCGATGGGGAGGCGACGGATGCGTAAAGTGAAAAGGTTGGTGACCAACGCCAGCACGAGAATCAGATAGTAGAGAAACACAATGCGGTGGTCGGGCGAGAAAGGCAGGCCGAAAAACTCGTGGAAGGTCGTTTTGCCTGGCGCGGTGGCCAGGAAGGGAAGACCGAAAAAGCTGGGGCGCTGAATTCCCGAAACTCCGTTGGGGCCGCCTGTCACCACCTGCCAGTTGAGCAGCACCACGCGAACGATTTCGCCGAATCCCAAAGTGACGATGGCCAGATAGTCGCCTCGCAGGCGCAAGACGGGAAAGCCCAGGAGCATTCCGAAGCTGGCCGAGAACAGGCCGGCCAGCGGCAGGCAGATCCAGAAGGACAGGCCGAAATTCTGCGAGAGCAGGGCGTAGGAATACGCGCCAACCGCATAGAACGCCACATAGCCGAGATCAAGCAGGCCGGCCAAACCGACAACGACATTGAGACCCCAGCCCAGCATGACGTAGATCAACAACAAGGTTGCCTTGTCGAGAAGATTGCGATCGGCCAAGGGAGCCCAAGGCAAGACCAGGGCCCCGGCGATGAACAACCATCCAAGAATTGGGCGCAGTTTGTTGGGACGTCCGGCTTGCGGTTGCGTAGAGGCGCTGCGCTGACTGGGGCGCCGACGGATGGCGTCGCCGGCCTGCAGCAAGATAAGTCGCCCGGTAAAAACCGTCGCAGCTGCAATGGCGACCCATGTGAAGCGATAATCGAGGGACAGTCCTTGCGCCGAATCGACCAGCCGAAAACCCAGCATCGGCAGTGCCAGCAATCCGGCGAGGAGGCCTGCCGCCAGGGAATCCTTGAGGTGGGGGGTAAGGCGAGATAGCGTTCCCATCACACTTTCTCGACTTCCGGTTTTCCGAGAAGACCGGTCGGACGGAAGATCAGCACCAGCACGAGGATGGAAAACGTGGCGACATCCTTGTATCCGATGGTGAAATACCCTGACCAGAATGCCTCGATGAGGCCGATCAGCAGGCCGCCCAGCATGGCGCCAGGCAGCGAACCGATGCCGCCGAGGACCGCCGCGGTAAAGGCCTTCATTCCGGCGATGAACCCAATATAGAAATCGATCACGCCATAATAGAGCGTGACCATCAGACCGGCGACGGCGGCCAGTGCCGCGCCCATGACGAATGTCGTCGAGATGATGCGGTCGACGTTGACGCCCGATAGCAAGGCCATGGTCATATCCTGTTCGGTCGCCCGTTGGGCGCGGCCGAGCGACGTGCGTGTGATGACGTAGGTGAAGCCCGCCATCAAGACGACGGTGACGAGGACGATGACGATCTGAAGGTAGCTCAGGCGGACATGGTAGTCGGCGTTGCCGGTGAATAGCTCGAAGCCACCTTGAATGATCGGTTGCAGTGGTTTGACGCGCGCCCCTTGCGCCAGTTGCACGTAATTTTGCAGGACGATCGACATGCCGATGGCCGAAATCAGCGGCGCGAGTTTTACCGAACCGCGGAGTGGCCGGTAAGCGATGCGCTCGATCGCCCAGCCATAAATTGCCGTGAACAGCATGGCCATCAGAAGAACGATGAACAAAGCCAAGGGAACATAGGTCACTCCGATGATTCCCATAAAAAGAAATCCAATCAGGGAAACAAAGGCTCCTATCATGTATATTTCGCCATGCGCGAAATTGATCATTCCAATGATCCCGTAGACCATTGTGTATCCTAGGGCGATAAGCCCATAGATGGCCCCCAGACTAATGCCATTGATTAGTTGCTGCAGGAAGTATTCCATCAATCGCCGCTTTTGTTTGCGTTATGGCCAAATGTCTCAGTCGTCGTCGATCAGCTATTCCCGGTGTGATTCGTATGTTAGCAAATTGCCGAAAAAATATGCACATCGAAAGAATGCCAACAAAATAACCGTATCGAAAGACGCGAGTCTGTCAAGCGGCATGGCTCCCGATATCGCAATGCGAGAAGGATGAAAATGTATTGGCACGTTATCCGTGCACATTCAAACATCGATTTCGAGGGCTTTCCTTTTTCCCGGAGCGGGACCATATGACCAGACATGGCTACGATCCTCTCGATCATGCTCGGTTTTGCCCTGGTCTCCGTTGTCGGCGTATTGGTAACGGGAGTTGTGGTGTTTGCTCGTGGCGGGGATGTGAATCGGCGCTGGGGCAACCGATTGATGAATTTACGGGTTGTGACACAGTTTTTAGCTGTGGTGCTGCTGGGGGCGCTGGTACTAGTCCACAAGTTTTAAGTGGTCTCGCTCAACGCCCTCGTGGCAATCAGCGTACCTTTTGATGTATAAGCTCTCCGTCGCCGGAAAGGCTGCGCCGTCCATTCGATGAGGAGTACCAAATGGCTTACAAAATTGTCGCTTCGCAGTGCACGGGATGTGGTGCTTGCGAATTCGAATGCCCGAACAAGGCGATTTCGGAAAAAGGCGGGGTGTTCGTGATCGACCCCAACAAGTGCACCGAGTGTCAGGGGCACTTCGATTCGCCGCAATGCGCGTCCGTTTGTCCGGTTGACGAGACCTGCGTACCGGCCTGAACCAAGTGGTGGGGCCCGGAAAGTTCATTTCCGGGCCCCATTTCTTCAACCGGCGCCGCAGCCAAAGCTGGGGCGATCTCCTGAAGCGGTTCGGGGTCCGCTCGAACTCACGGCCATGAGTCGCATCGCATGATGGCCCTGGTGCTGTTCCGGCATTAGCCTAATCAGCGACGGACGTTTTCCGTTGGAGCCGGACCACGCCTTTGACGTCGTCGGGCTCGACAACCTTTCCTTTCCTCACGAATTCCAATTCTCCGGCACGCGCCAAAGACAGCGCCTGCTGGCGGACGGCAGTCATATAACGCCGCCAGGCATCCGGCGGATCGCTCGGCTTGGCTCGTTCCTGATGGAAGGCGCGGGCGAGTTCCTGCGGCGCTTTCGATTTGCCGTCTGCCAAAGCGGTTCGCAAAAACAGACGAATTGGGTCTTCTTGATCACTCATGATGGTGACGGTGTAGCACGGCTGTCCGTTGCTTGTCCCATCCGTTTACCAAATCCGATTCCCGGGAATCCGGTGTCAGGGATTGGCCGCCAAGACTCGCATTGCAGAGGTTTCGGGAAAATGGAGAGATCGCCAACGGCCTGGCAGTCCGTATTGGACGTTCTGCATCGGCAAACTCATTGGTCTCGATAAGTCATAAGAACCATCAAGCGAAGCTTTGACGAAAGGCACTCGATATATTGTGGGTATCCTTGACGACCATCGCATTCCTCCCGTAGGTTGACAGCTGCTATATTTTTCACAGACCGGATTGGGGCGCATGGTCCGCGCTGGCACGCTCGGGGCGATATGGCTGGCGTGCTTGATTTTCTCAAGCACCTGTTGTGCTACAAGTCTCAAGGAAGTCCGTATCGGTTTGAGGGTCGTCGACTTTCTTGCCGTCCCCTTGTCTCCGCACAGTCGGCTGGCAATTCTTTACGATTCGCGTAACAAAGACTCGCAAGACGACGCGAAGGCAATCTTAAGTTGGGTGATTGCCGAGCGAAACGGTGTTAAAACGTCTGTAGTACCTGTTTTGGTGGATGTTCATAGTCTTGATACCGCTTTGGAGTTCCAAATCGGGTTCCTAGCCGCCGGGACGGAAGCCAGTTACGCGGCCGTCCACGACTTTGCGAGGACGCATGGCGTGTTGACGATTTCGTCGGATCTTTCCTGTGTGCGGGCCGCTAAATGCTCTGTTGGCGTTTTGGGAGCGCCACGTGTCGAGGTTTCGGTCAATCGGCAGGTTTTGGAAGCCTCCGGCATCGTTTTCAGCGAGGCGTTTCGCATGATGGTGACGGAGTATTAGATGAAACCTGAGCGGTTCCATCTTCTCAGCCCCTTGCTTTTGCTGTTGGGAATCGAGACGGCAACAGCTCAACAGCTCGACTATGGCCGGTACGAGGATCTCTTCGGCGAACCGGTGACCGTCAGTGCGACCGGCAAGCCTGAAAGGATATCGGATACACCGGTGATCATGGATCTGATCACTGCGGAGGATATCCGACATTCCGGCGCGCGCGACATTCCAACGTTACTGCGTCGCCTCGCTGGCGTCGATGTCACCCATGCCGCGCCCGGCACGGCGGAAACGGCGGTGCGTGGATATCTGCAGCCGCTGGGCAGCCGGGTGATGGTGACGTTGAATGGGCGACAAGTCTATTTCGACGGATTTGGTACTGACTTCTGGGCTACTTTGCCGGTCGAGCTGGCCGAGATTCGCCAGATCGAGGTGATCAAAGGGTCTCAGAGCGCTCTTTATGGGTTCAATGCCGTCGATGGCGTGATCAATATCGTCACGTTCGATCCTATCGGCGATCCGGTCAATTCCGCGCAAGGGCGGATCGGCAATCATGCGCTCCGCGAACTGTCGGCAACGGTTACGCAATCTTTGACAGACGGGGCTGGAATCCGGATTACGGCCGCCAGTGACCATGTCCACGACTCCGGCATTGTCAGATCGACACCCGACAACTTGGACTTTGCCAAGAATCCCAACCGGCGATCGGTGTCGGCCAATGGTGCGGTCGACTTCTCCGACGGCAGTCGTCTCGATGCCGAGTTGTCCCACACCGATGTCAGTTTACGGTGGATCGCTTTGTATCCGTTCTTTGATACGCGCATAAAAACGGACGCGATCAAGGCCGCTTACACCGTCGATACCGCAATTGGGCGGGTGAATGGAACTGCCTATTATACGACCGTCGACATGCCCTGGGTGCAATCACAGACCTATGGGCCCTTTTCCACGAGCGACCGGACTGGCGTGGTCCAGATCTCCGATTTGTTCAAAATTGGCCCGGACGACAGTTTCCGGATCGGCGGTGAGGGGCGCCGCAGCGAGATGGGGGCGGCGGCGCTGACCGGCGAAGGAACGTTGAGTAGTGATCTCGTCGCTACGTCGCTAATGTGGGAACACAGCTTTTCTCCCGCCTATTCGATGGTCAACGCCGCCCGTTACGATTATTTCCAACTGGGACGGACGGGACCGGTTCCTTTACGGGACCCGTTTTCCAATAGCAGTTTCGACCGTGCTATTGGTGGCGTTAGCGTCAATTCGGCTTTTGTCGCCAAGGTTAGCGCCGCCGACAAGCTGCGGATCGGCTTCGCTCGCGGTCTGGACCTGCCGTCGCTCAACAGCTTTGGCCAAATCGAACGGTACCAGGCGGGATATGGCCGCTTGGTCTATTATGGCAGCCCTTATCTCGACGCCTCGGCCGTCTACGACTATCAGGCCGGTTGGGAGCACGCCTTGCCGTCATTGGGTGCCTCGTTGAATGTCAACGCATTTCACCAGATGACGATGAAGCATGTCAGCAGCGCCTATGGTTTGGTCAACGGCGCTTTGGGCCTCTCATCGACCATGGCAACGGGATCGGTAGCCAACGGTGTCGAGGTTGGGTTGCAGCGTCGGATCAGGAATGGCTGGAGTTGGGGGGCGAATTATACGCTGGAACGGCTGCACGAGCATTTCGATTGGGGATATCGCAATGCCCAACCGGCCCATAAGGCGAATGCCAACCTCGGCTACGAATTCGGCGATTGGGAGGCCAATCTTTTCGCCACTTACATCTCGGCGACCAAAGGCCTGGTCATCGTTCCCGGCCGCCCGCCCAGGGGATGGATTGCCGATATCGGTGACTATACGATCTTGTCGCCACGCCTGGCTTGGCATGCCAGGGAAAACGTTGTCATCGAGGCCGTGGCGGAAAATCTCTGGCCCTATCAGGAGACGGCGCCGCAGCGGATGGAAACCAGCTATTTCCTGTCGGTGAAAATCACCTACTGATCATCATCGTGCTTCACCGCGCTTGCAGATCCTGCGACGCGACGCGTCGGCGGGCCGCTTTGCTTTCCAGGATTTGCCAGACGACGAGCGCCGGCAAACCAAGGACGATCGCGCGTCCTCGCTTCAGTAACGAAATGGCGAGTGCGACCTCCGGCGAAAGGCCGAGGACGCCGCCCAGCAGCAGATAGCCGCCCTCCTGAACGCCGATAGCGGCCGGGACGAAAAAAGCGGCGCTACGGATGGCGAAGATGATGCATTCCATGGCCAGGACATCGGGTAACGGCAGTGGATGCCCGAGGAGATATAAGGCAACCCAAGCCTCTCCGGCACTGACCGTCCAGGCCGACAGATGCAGCAGGACAGCGACAAAGACTCGTTGGTGATCGGCCCAAAGGGCGGTGATACCGGCGTGCAGACCCGACGAGGCATCGGGGGCCGACCAGACTTTCGGCAACAGTCGCGAGGGAAGGGTTTCCAGAAACCGCATGACGCTTGATCGCTGCACGGCGACGAACGCGGCAAGAACCGGAATACTGAGAGCGATCCCCAGCATCGCCCAGCGAACCACCTCGCCGGTCGGATGCCTGATCAGCCAAAGGCCGACGCCGGCCAGACTGAAGAGAAACTGGGCCATGACTTCGGCTGTCACGTCGACCACTGTGAGTGCCCCGGCCGTCGATGTCCTTATCCCGCTGCAGGTCAACAGGCGGGCACCGGCCATTTCGCCGGCCAGAGGCAGAAAACTCGCCAACTCACTGACACCGTCGCGTATCCACCGGGCGAGAATGAAGGTCGACGCCCGTCCTTCCTGCGACAACGTCCACCAGGCCAGGCCACACAGGCAGATGGCCAGAGGATGGTAGGTCGCCATGATCGCGATACCCGACCAACCGGCGCTGGCCAGGGCGCCGCGGACGTCTCCCAGAGAGTCCCGGAATGCCCAGGCGGTGGCGAGAATGACGGCAATCAACAACAGCCGGACAAGCGCCCCCATCAGCCAAGCTCTTCCTGCGCGGCGGCTTCGGCGGCAAATGTCGTGAGCTGTGCCCCCGATCGGTGGAGAGCGTCGAAGACGGTCGGGTCGATGAGCGCCCGGTACTCGTCGACCGTCCGGTATTGCGGCGGCATTGGCCGGTCATCCCACCCCCCCGTGGCCGGATGACCGTAAATTTCGCTGAGACCGTCCGGCAGCCTGGCGAGTATCGCCGCCAAACGGGTGTGATCCATGTCACCGCTGCCTTCGATGCCGAAGACGCGGTCGTTGGCGATCAGACCAGCGGCTTTCAGCTTGCGCCGCATGCGGCGGACGCGTCTGCGATGAAACAGCGACTGCACGACGCCGAACGACGATGCCGGCGGTTCCCAGGGAACGCGGATCGCCGGGGCGCCATATTCGCGAGCAAGGTGGAGAATCATGTCAAATACCGTGGGGTGCAGATGATAGTGGTGGTGGGCATCGACATGCCCGAACGGCAGGCCGGTCGCCCGATATAATTCGAACTGGGCGCGCAACTCGGCGGCAACCTGCCTTCGAGTGTTCCAGTCGAAGAAGATCCGGACCCCAAGGCGCACCAAGTGGTCGGTGAAACGGCCGTCGTCACCGACCAGATCCGGAATCTGCCGGGGCGGAAGCGCCGGAATGCCATCGACCAGGGTGATATGCAGACCAACACCGAGGGACGGCAGACGGCGGGCCCGTTCTACCGCATCGGCGGCGGCATCGCCGGTAACCATCAGGCTGGCCGCCGTCAGGATGCCGCGACGATGCGCATCCTCGACAGCCTCATTGATCGGAAGGGCTCTGCCGAAATCGTCGGCTGTCACGATGAGGCGCTTGGTCATGACCGTTTCCTGTTCAACAGGTTGAACAAGGCCGGCATCACAATAAAGGTGGTCAACACCGAGAGGCCGAGAGACAGGAACAACAGCAGCCCCATGCTGGCGGTGCCGAGATGTGGTGACACCGCCAAGCTGCCAAAAGCCGAACCGGTGGTTAGCGCGCTGAAGAGCACGGCACGGGTCGTCGGCGATTGCAGAGGGGCGTTGACGCCCTGACGCCAGTTGACCACGTAGTAGATGTTGAAGGCGACACCGATGCCGAGCAATAGGGGCAGTGCGATAATATTGGCGAAGTTGAGCGGGATTCCCAAAATCTTGAGGCCGATGACGGTGTAGAGAGCTCCCATTACCAATGGAAGCACGACCAGGATGGCGTCGAGCCAGCGTCGGAGCATGAGACCGAGCAGCACCGCGATGGCGCCCAGAGCCGATAGGCCGGCCTGCGTGAATGCGTCAATCACCACCGTTCCCGACTGTTCGACGGCGACCGGCAGACCGACGGCGTTGGGCGCGATGGCCCGTACCGTCTTGACGAAGTGAAGCATCGCCGCGCGATCTTCCATGTCGTCTTTGGGGGCGACCTGCAAGCGGGCGCGACCATCCTGCGTCAACCATTCACGGAGCAGATCGGCCGGCAGGTCGGCAAACGCGATCGGTTTTGGCGACAACATTTGCCGCAGCGTGGTCAATTGGTCGGTCAAACCGCTGGTCAGAGAGTCTTGTAACGCGAGCACGGCCGCCGGGCCAGCCGCCGCCACGCGTCGCAGGTGTGTTGCCAGGCCGGTTGCCCTGGCGTCCTTTCCTGCTGCGGTCTCCAGTTTGATCGCGCTTTCGGTCAATGCCTTGACGAGATCATCTGGTCGAGGGGCGGCCAGGATCGTCGGCGGATTGAGTGTCGGTCCGAGCAAAGCCGCCAAATCCACCAGAATCGCCAGTTTGTCATCCTGCTGGTCGGGAATGAAGCTGTCGATGCTCATGACGCGAGCCACTTCCGGCAATGGGTCGAACTTCTTGCCCAAGGTCTCAGCCGCCTCGCGCGACGGGGCCAGAATGTCGACGGCATAGCTGCCGTTGTCGGGGTCTCTGGCGAGATCGAGGAAGATCGATACGGCCTCGTCTTTGGGATCTTGCAGATGCAAGGGGTTGAAATCCATCGGCAGAAAGGGCAGCAGCAGGGCACCGGTCACTGCCAGCAGCCCGGCGACGCTGACCACTCCGACGGCGTGGCGTGCCAGCCAGTTGTCGGCCCGGGCAAGCGGCAGACCCACCGGTTCCGTCTCCGCAGGGGTCCGCAAAAGGCCGAGCAATGCGGGCAGCACCGTGAAATCGACGAGGAGGGCGATGATCATGCCGCCGCCAGCGATCAGCCCGAGCTGCGACACGCCGGTATAGGCGGTTGGCAGAAACGACAGGAAGCCGATGGCTGTGGCCACCGTGGCCAGCGACAGCGGGCCGGCCATGTCGTGCGCCGTGGCGATTATCGCCGCTTCCGTATTGTCATCGAGCCGATAGCGCTCATCGCGATAACGGATGACGAACTGGATGGCAAAATCTACGGCGATGCCGACGAACATCACGGCAAAAGCCACGGAGATCGGGTTCAGCGTTCCGACCGTGGCGGCCGCGAAGGCGCCGGTTGCCACCAAACCAACCATCAGGCTGACCAGAATGGCTCCCACGACCTTAAGGGAGCGGACGGCGAAAAACAGCAGAAACGTCACTGCGACAAGTGACAATGGCGCCGAAATCTCGACGCCGGTGGCGACCGTGGCGAAATTGGCGTCGGCCAAGGCCACCGAGCCGGTCAAATGGATCTGGACGCCAGTTTCCGGGGTCAGTCCCAGGTCACGGGCGGCATCGCGAATTGCTGCGGATGCCTTGCTTCCGGCGACCAGATCGTCGTATTGCAAGATTGGCTGAGTCAGCAGAAAACGCCTGGGGCGATCATGCGCGGCGGCGTCACCGAACAAGGATTGCCAAGCCAGAGGGGATGCCAGCCCGCCTTCGGCGATTTGCGCCGCCGGGCCATCCAACTGTTCCAGCATGGGCGCCAAGTCATTGATCGTCATCTGGCCGTGGGTCACACCTTCAAGCGCCAGATCGATCGATGCCAACATTCCCCGGAGCGAAGGATCGCGGGCCAGGCCGCCCAGCATCGGTTGTGCTTGGATCAGCCGGTCGGAGAGATCCGTCAGGCTGGCGGTCGACAGATAGAGCAGGCCGTTCTTGCGGAAAAACACATCTTCCGGCGGGCGTCGGACGCTGCGAAACAGATCCGTCCGCGACGCCAGGCGTGCCGCCAAGCGGTTGACGGCGTCATCGGCTTGAGCCGAGGTTCCGGCGTCGATGACTGCGACCAGAGTGTCCGCATTTTGCGGGAAGGCCTTGTCGAACGCTTTCTCGGCCTTGCGGAACGGCAAATCCGACGAGAGCATTTTGCCCTCGTCGGTATCGAGTCCGAGATGCGTCGCGGCAAAGGCGCCAAGAGCAACCGTCGCCAGGAGCGAGAGAAGGACGACCAACCGGCAATGGTGCCAGCACCAATTGACAATCGCGGCCATGACCTGAGCTAGCATGCGGCGCTATCCATCACGTTAGGGCGTGGGGCAAATCTATCGCTCGCCGCTCCGGCCCGGTTGGCGCTTGTGCCCGCCCAAGCTGGAGGCAAAGGCATCGCAAAGAGCCCGGTTTGAGGTGTCATTTCAGGTGACATGTCAAACCAGCCAGAGATAAAGGAACGACCCGCCGCCAGCCAGCCAACAATAGAAGGCAAAGGGAGCCAGCGCTTCAAACTCGTTCTTGCGGAAGTAGTGCATGAGGAAGGCGACACTGGCGAAAGCCGTGATGCCGGCCGTGATGCCGCCGATGACCGAGATCATTGCCATGCCCGGAGCCGTCGTTTGATGCAGGAGCTTCGGCACCTCGAGAATGGCGGCGCCCAGGATGATCGGTGTGGCAATCAGGAAGGAGAAGTGCGCGGAGGCACGGTGCGACAATCCGGACAGCAGCCCTCCGACGATGGTGGCGCCCGACCGGGAGATTCCAGGGAAGAAAGCCGTGCATTGCCAGAGGCCGATAGCCAACGCACCTTTCCAACTCAACTCGGAAAGATCTTTTTGGCCGTTCAGCGTGTCATGCCGGCGGCGAAGGCGCTCGCCAAAGAACAGCAGGAAGCCGTTGATGAACAGAAAACCGGCGGCGATGGCCGGAACGCCGAACAGATTCTTGAGTTTATGTTCAAAAAGAAAACCGAGAAGGGCAGCTGGCAGCGTTGCGATGATCATCAGATAGAGGGCGCGCCGGCTGTCATCGCGTTGCTGAGAGGGACGGCTGACAACGCCAACCGCGAGGTCCAGCCAATCGCGCCAGAAATACAGCAGCAACGCGGCCGCGGTTCCGAGATGCAAAACAACCAGGAACGGAAGGAATTCGGGAGCCTGCTGGTCGACGCCAAGCCCCGGGAGCCCCAGCAAAATGACGGCGTGGCCGAGGCTGCTGACAGGAAAAAGCTCAGTGACGCCCTGGATGAGCGCGATGATGATGGCAAGAGCGACAGACATCGAAAGGAAGCTCCTCAAAGAGGCAAGAATCGGCTCAGTCGTGGATGCGAGCGAGGGGATGCGGCCGAAACTAGCCGAATTGAGCCACGGAGAGAAGACCCCGATATGGCTGGCGGCAACGGAAGGTCCAGGAGCCGTTCAGACGCTCCGTTCTTCCAGAGGCGCCTTGATGCCAAAAGTCAGGCCGCGGCAGGTGACATTATGTTTGCCGGTAGCGCGGTCCACGGCGGGGCGCCCGGCAATCACCGACGGTGTTTTTGCGTAAAGACGGTAGACGATCTGGGGAAGCCAACAGCGGGCGGTTGGTTCGCTTTCGCCAATTTCGCCGTATTTTTCGACCGACGTGAAAAAACGTGCCTCGCCGCCATGGGCGTCTGCATCGACGACGACCGCCAAAGGATGTCCCGGGTGGCGCAGGAACTCGATGCCAGGGCGCACGGCGAGATGTCCATCGCGGCGCTCGACGACGATGACGCGTGGGACGGCGCCATGAAAAGTGGTGCGGACACATGCCGCGATGGCGCGGGAAACCCCTTCGGCTCCAACCTCTGCCGGAACAGCCCGGTCGAAGGCCTGGCCGATGAAGGTGGCGATGGCGACCTTCAGATGGTCGATAGGATCGGGTTGTCCGGGAACCGGTTCGCCGCTGAAGCTTTTCAGAATGGGACGGGCGAAACTGTCGGCAGCATGCAGAAAGTCTTCTTCGCCATAGAAGAAGAAACCGTAGCCGGTGTCATCGGACCGCCGCAGGAAAACGGCTTCGGGAAAAGTCGCTGTCGCTGCGGACATAGGAAGTGCCTCTTCGTGCAGAAAAACGGAGTGCCGGCTGCCCGTCAGGGCAACCGGCACCGGTTAGGTTACTCCGCCGCGGCGTCGCCCGCCATCCTCTTGAGGATGTGGAAGCGACGACGGACTTCTTCATTGGCCGACTCGAGCATCTGCTTGTAATGCTCGGGGTTCAGCCGCTCGGTGATACGGAAGCGGGTTTCCGTGGCCATGTAGTCACCGATCTGCATGTTCGGATCCGCCTGGTCGAGGGAGAGCGGGCTTTCGCCGGTTCCCAGCTTCCGCGGGTCGTAACGGTACAGAGGCCAGTAGCCGGTCTGCACGGCCAGTTTCTGCTGGTCGAGGCCATGAGACAGGTCGTTGCCATGGGCGATGCAGTGAGCATAGGCGATGATAAGGGACACGCCGTCGTACGACGCCGCCTCCTGCATTGCCATGACCGTCTGCGCGTCCTTGGCGCCAAAGGCGACCGAGGCGACGTAAACGTTGCCGTAGGACATGGCAATGAGCCCCATGTCCTTCTTCGGCCGCGTCTTGCCGGTAGTGGCGAACTTGGCCGTGGCACCGAGCGGCGTCGACTTGGAGGCCTGACCACCGGTGTTGGAATAGGCTTCGGTGTCCATGACCAGAATGTTGACGTTGCGACCCGACGCCAGCACATGGTCAAGACCGCCGTAGCCGATGTCATAAGCCCATCCATCGCCACCGACGATCCATACGACCTTGTCGACCAGATAGTCGGCGATCAAGGCCAGACGAACCGATTCTGCATCCGTCCGTGAGGCCAGGAGACTGCGAAGTTCGACAACACGGGCGCGCTGCGCCTTGATGCCGGCATCGGAGTTCTGCGGTGCATAGAGCAGCTCATTGGCCAACTGCTCAGGGATCTGCCCGACCAGCCGCTTGATCAGTTCCTGGGCATGCCGCTTGTGGTGGTCAACGGCCAGACGATAACCCAGGCCGAATTCGGCGTTGTCCTCGAACAGAGAGTTGTTCCAGGCCGGACCACGTCCATTGCGGTCGGTCGTGTAAGGCGTCGTCGGCAGGTTGCCGCCGTAGATCGACGAGCAGCCCGTTGCGTTGGCGATCAGCGTGCGGTCGCCGAACAACTGGGTCATCGTTTTCACGTAAGGCGTCTCGCCGCAGGCGAGGCAGGCACCGGAGAACTCGAACAACGGCGTAACAAGTTGCGTCGTCTTCATGTTCAGACGGACGTCCGCCCGGTCGAGGTCAGGCAGCGACAGGAAGTAGTCGAAGTTCTTGCGTTCCACCTCAAGGATCGGTTCCTTGGCGGTCATCGCCAAGGCGAAGTGGTTCGGATCGGCCTTGTCCTTGCCCGGGCAGACATGGACGCACAGCGTGCAGCCCGTGCAATCTTCCGGAGCGACCTGCAGGATGTAGGTCCCGCCTTTCACTTCCGGACCCTTGTAGGGCATGGTCTTCAAGGTCGACGGCGCACCGACCACGGCGTCAGGCTGGACGGCCTTGGCGCGAATGGCGGCGTGCGGGCAAATCATCACGCACTTGTTGCATTGGATGCAAAGCGACTGTTCCCAGGCCGGGATTTCGCCCGCGATGTTGCGCTTTTCGTACTTCGCCGTGCCGGTCGGCCAAGTGCCATCGACCGGGAAGGCGCTGACCGGCAGAAGATCGCCCTTGTCGGCCAGCATCAAAGCGGTCACCCGCTGGACGAAGTCGGGAGCGTCTTTCGGGACGATCGGCGGAAGTTCGAACGTCGACGTGGTGTGAGCCGGGATCTTCAGCTCTTTCAGATGCGCCAACGCATGATCGACGGCGGCGTAGTTCTTTTCGACCACCGCCTGGCTCTTGCGACCGTAGGTCTTCTGAATGGCCTTCTTGATGTAGCCGATTGCTTCGTCCTTGGGCAGCGTGTTGGACAAGGCAAAATGGCAGACCTGCATGATGGTGTTGATGCGGCTGCCCATTCCGGCTTCATGCGCCACTGTGCGGGCATCGATCACATAGACCTTGAGGCCTTTGTCGATGATCTCCTGCTGAACAGGACGGGCCAACTTGTCCCACACCTGATCGGCCGGGTAGGGAGCGTTGATCAGGAAGGTCGCGCCTTTCTGGGCGTACTGGAGAACGTCGTATTTCTCCAGATAGACGAAGTTGTGACAGGCAACGAAATCCGCATCCTGCACCAGGTACGGGGCCTTGATCGGCCGCGGGCTGAAACGCAGATGCGAGACGGTGAGGCCGTTCGACTTCTTCGAATCGTAGACGAAATAGCCCTGGGCATAGAGGTCGGTATGATCTGCGACGATCTTGATCGAGTTCTTGTTGGCACCGACGGTGCCGTCAGCACCCAGGCCATAGAACACCGCGCAACGCTCGCCGGGGATTTCCAGGCGATAGGACGGATCGTAGGCGAGCGAGAGGCCGGTAACGTCGTCGTTGATGCCGACGGTGAAATGCGGCTTCGGCTTGGGCTTCTTCAGTTCGTCGAAGATCGCCTTGACCATGGCCGGGGTGAATTCCTTGGAGGACAGACCAAAGCGTCCGCCAATCACCCGGGGGTCAACGGCGCTGACGCGTTGACCGGCCGCACGGGCCTCGGCCAGGCCGGCGACGATATCGAGATAAAGCGGTTCACCGAGAGAGCCGGGTTCCTTGCAGCGGTCGAGCACGGCGATCGAGCGGACCGACGGCGGCAACGCGGCAACCAGGGCATCGATGGAGAAGGGGCGATAGAGACGGACTTTCAGGCCGCCGACTTTGGCTCCCTGCTTGTTCATCTGGGCAACGGTGGTCTCGACGGTCTCGCCGGCCGATCCCATGACGATGATGACTTCGGTGGCCTCGGGATCACCGACGTAATCGAACAGTTTGTAATGGCGTCCGGTGATCTTGGCGAAGCGGTCCATTTCCTCCTGCACGATGCCCGGTACGGCGTCATAGTAAGGGTTGCGGGCCTCTTGCGCCTGGAAGAAGGCGTCAGGGTTCTGCGCGGTACCGCGAACCACCGGATTATCCGGCGTGAGAGCGCGGTGGCGATAGGCGGTGACGAGGTCTTCGTCGATCATCTGGCGAAGCTGGTCATCATCCATAAGCTCGAATTTCGCGACCTCATGCGAGGTGCGGAAGCCGTCGAAGAAGTGCAGAAACGGAACGCGGGAGCGCAGCGTCGACGCATGGGCGATCGCCGCCAGGTCCTGGGCTTCCTGTACGGAGGCACCGACCAGCATGGCAAAACCGGTCTGGCGGCAGGCCATGACGTCGGAGTGGTCTCCGAAGATCGACAATGCATGCGTCGCCAGGGTGCGTGCCGAGACATGCATGACGAAGGGCGTCAGCTCACCAGCGATCTTGTACATGTTGGGGATCATCAGCAGAAGACCTTGGGAGGCGGTAAAAGTGGTTCCCAAGGCACCGGCCTGGATCGCGCCATGAACGGCACCGGCGGCGCCGCCCTCTGATTGCATTTCAGTAACCTCGGGAGTGCCCCCCCAGAGGTTTTTCTTGCCTTCCGCAGCCCACTGTTCGGCCAACTCGGCCATGGTGGACGACGGCGTAATTGGATAGATCGCGGCAATTTCGCTTGCGCGGAAGGCTACCCACGCGCAGGCCTCATTGCCGTCGACAGTGATCATCTGTTTTTTAGACATGGAACCTTGATCCCTAATCCATTGGAACGCCCCGGACGGACGATAATCGCGGGCCGTTCCTAAATCAGTACAAAAGTACCGCTTCCGCAGGGCAGGGGGAAAAGTCCTGGGATTTCTGGGGAGAAGCGGTTGGAACCGTTACCTTTTTTACAACCCGCCGAAAACGCATTGCTGATATGCACAAACAATGCGCAGCCGCTTCCAGAACTGAGAAATAGCTATTTTACATACTTAAATCAATAACTTACTAAGTTATCGAGCGAACGTTGAAAGTGGCGAAGCCACAGTCAGATATGAACGCCGTCTGCCGCCTCCTTGAGAATTTCAGCACTGCGTTGCAGGGCCTTTTTCTCGTCGTCATCGAGATTAGGCACCAGGGGAGCGCCGGCGCCGGCGGCCCCGACAATACGCGGAACCGACAGCGTGACCTCTGGAATGCCTTCGCAGACGTCGGTGCGGGCCGAGATGGACAACAGCGCCTTTTCGTCGGTGGCGATTGCCTGGACGATACGGGCCAAGCCGCTGCCAATGCCGAACCAGGTGGCGCCTTTGCCATCGATGATGCGGTAGGCGGCGCGGCGTACGGCCTCATCGATGCGCGCGCGTGCCGCCGCATCGATCGGGCGGCTCAGTTGCGCTGCCATTGCCTGTACACCGACATTGCCGACATTGGCGCCCGACCACCATAGGACCTCGGAGTCGCCGTGTTCACCCAAAACATAAGCGTGGACCGATTTCGGCGATACACCGACATGTTCGCCGAGCAGGGAACGGAAACGGGCGGTATCGAGAAGTGTGCCCGATCCGATCACCCGATCCGATGGCAGGCCGGAAATGCGGCGGGCAATGTCGGTCATCACATCCACGGGGTTCGACGTCACCAATAAGATAGTGTCGGGGGCATGGGCGAGAACGGACGGAATGATGGCGCCAAAGACCTTGGCGTTGCGTTCGAGAAGGTGCATCCGGTCTTCACCGGGCTCCTGGCCGACTCCGGCGGAGAGAATGACGACTTCGGCATCGGCGAGATCGGCGTAGGTTCCGGCCCAGATGCGGGTTGGTGCGGCGAACGGGGTGCCATGGAGGATGTCGTGGGCCTGGGCGACGGCAAGTTTTTCATTGCGGTCTATCAGGACGATCTCGCTGGCGACGCCACGCATGACCATGGCAAAAGCCGCGCAGCTACCGACCATGCCTGCTCCGACAATACCGACTTTCATAGGCGATCCTTCTCGTCCGAAAAGATTGCGGAAGAGAAGTGTAAACTGTACCGCCAATTGCGGCCAGAGATGAAATTTCGGAGGGAAAACCCCGGCGAATGGCGGGAGTGACGGGACTCGAACCCGCGACCTTCGGCGTGACAGGCCGACGCTCTAACCAACTGAGCTACACCCCCTTCGTTCGGGGAGGCGGACTAATAGCAGATGGTATTTTGGGGTGCAAGCGGACATTTTCATCGATGTTCGGTTTTTTTACGGATAATTCACTGTCTCCTGGCGTCGAGGATTGGAATTCCTTAGCCTTGGGCGATGCATTAGAATGATGACAGAATGGCGGGACGTCCCGGCAGACCTTGGGGGAAGCATGGCCGAAGTGATCAATCTTAATCGCTTTCGTAAAGCGAAGGCGCGGACCGAGAGCACACGGCAGGCCGAGGAGAACCGTGTGCGGTTCGGACGCGACAAGCGGCAGAAGCGCGCCACCGAGCTTGAAAAGGCGCAACAGGCGAAAGACCTGGATGACAAAAAGCACGAATGAGCTTGTGCCCGTGCTGGTTGGCTGCTCGCCCGTGGGCCCGCGAGCAACGGTTTCGGAGAAACCCGCCCGGCGTTTGATGTCTCGGTGGTTGGTTCCGATCACCGAGACTTGGTGTAAGGGGTATCTATGAACTGGTTCCTATGGCCCGGTGGTCGTCTGTGCGATCTGCTGAAATTGAACAATGCCGACGATCGCCAAGCGTTTCGGCTGTTCGCCAACATGATTTTCTGGAGCCTGGTGATCGTGCTGGTTGCCGTCGTGGCGGGGATCGTCGGATTCTGACACCGGCGGAACCGGTCAGGCTCGATCTTTGGCCCGCCAGTGACGAGGCAGGTCGTGATAACGACGCCAGTCGCCGGCGGCGGTCGTCAGCAGTGCTTCGACACGAGCCGCCTGCCAGCCGACGATGACGCCGGCTGTCCATAAACGTTGGCTGTCGCCAGACCTTTCGGCGAGCTCGCGAAGCCGCCTCTCAGCTATCGCTATATCGTTGAGAAGCCCCAGGTTGTCTTGCAAAGAGGCGAGCGTGGCGCTCAATCGCCGAGTCTTTTCCTGATGGAATAAAGATATAAAAAAATCAATTGAGTATCTCATTTTCTTAACTTGAATTCGAGCCTGATGGCGAGCATCGGGTGTCAGCTCCGCGAACTGATCCATGGCCTGCGAGATCCGACGGTCGCGCTTGCGCAAGGCTGATCGGGCGAGCAACGCAACCGGCGTGGCCAGCCGCGATCGGTGCTCGTCATCGTCGATGACCGTCCAATCGCCTGCTTCGATCCAACGACCGAGCCGCAGGGTCAATCCGGTCAAGCGTGGTTGAGCTAGGACATCTTGTACGACGTCGTAAGCGGTTTGCCGCTCAAGCAGAATGTCCTCGCGCAGTTTTTGATACCCGGGATCGTTGGCAAGGCGTGGCGCCAGCGGATCCATGATCTCCTCAATGAACACGTCACAGTCGCGCGCCACCCCCAGGGGGCGAAGGAACCAACTCAGTTCGTCGCGCAACCAAGCCGTTTCCGGGGTATCGAGAAGAGTCTTGAAGACGGTTATTGCCGAACGGAGACGGCGAAGCGCCACGCGCATCTGATGGATGGCCTCGGGATCCCTGGTCGCCATCAGGCAGTCCTGATTGCGCAGTAATTGGCCGAAGCAGGAGCGCGCAATGGCGCGGAACGCCGTTCCCGCTGGCATTTCCGGGTGTAGCTGCACGGGGTCGGCTTTGCTGGGGCCTGGGACAACCTCGTCGACAAGCGCGTAACCGCGGGCGGCCTTGGTTGCGGTCATCAATTGCATCGGGATGTCGCGCTGGAAAGCCAGCGCCAGATCGAACAGGTGCGTCGGTACGCCCCGTTTCAACTCCAGTTCGGCTTCGCAAATGTCGGTGCTTCTGTCGCCGGCACGAATGACCCCGACGTCGAGCGCCAGTTCGATTTCCCAATCGTCGTCCGCCAGAAGATAAGTGCTGCGGCGTACGTCGGTGGTGAAGATGGGGCGGAGTTCTGCCATCAGCCGTCCGTCCTGTAAGAACGCCGGAGCATCACCACTCGTTTGCAACGCCAGCCATTCAGGCATGTCGCCGCTGATCTCCGTTTCCCATTCACCGCGTGACCATGAGCCGGCTTGAAAAGTTCCGACGGTCTTCAGTGTCTGGATCCGCCGCCGGCCGACGTGGCGAACGCGCAGGACAAGCTGGCGTTGGCGCAAATGCTGGTCGGCCGTATCGAAATAGACGGACTTCAGCAGGCGGGTGACCGTCCTTGTCCGTCTCAGGGAGGTGACTAGAGGATGGCTGCGTAGCCGGCGGATGGCTTTGGCGTCGAGTCGCAGCTTCAATTCCGTTTCGGTGCTCATCAGGCCCTCCGGTTGGGAGTCCGCGACGTCATTCTGCTGGAGAGAGAATCGCCTGTGGAGTCCGATTTGACGACGGCGCCTCACCATAACCTACGCGGGACGCCTCCCCGAGTGTGATGGCTTCCGATACCAAGTCGTCAGCAAATTTCGGAATCGCCACACAAATTTAAATATTTCGTAGCCAGTATATTCCAAAATTTAGGCTCACGCATTTGCCGGGCAGGGCCCTCCGTCAAAAGAATAGCCTGTTGCGCAAGGCGGAATGTCGACTTTGATCGATGGTGAAAATCGGATGGATGGCTTTGCAACAGTGATCGGTGCCGACGCAATTGCGTCAACTCGGGGATCGGCTAGGATCAATGTGAAGAAATGCTCCTGAGAAAAAGAGACGTGCCCGACGACAATGGTGGAGACAAAAGGTCAATCATGAACAAGCTTTGCTGGTTCGCTGCCGTGCTGCTCGCGTTGCCCGGCTGTTCTTCGATCATCGAAGGGACCTCTCAGGAGATTACCGTTACGACGAGTCCTCTGAGGGCCAGCTGTGTACTGTGGCGGGATGGCGTGGTTATTGCCAAGGTTCCCGTCACCCCAGGAGCCGTAACAGTGACGCGAACCAAGTCCGATATTGTGACCATCTGCAACAAGCCCGGTTATCAGGAGGCTTCCTATCTCAACCGGGTCAAGTTGGCGGGCTCCGTGGCCAGCAACGTTTTGAATGGCGGCTTGGGGTGGGGGATCGACTCAGCCAGTGGGGCCGACAATAAATATGACCGGACCGTGAGCCTTGTTCTGACTCCTGTTTCGCAGGGAGGTCCTTCGGCCTCGGCAATGCCGGGAGCGAACCTCGGGGATCTCAACAATCCGGAAGACGCTGCCATCATCACACGGTTCCAGACGCTGCAGCTTCTGCTCGATAACGGGCTGATTACCCGGGAAGAATTCAACCGCCGGCGCGGCGCCAATCTCGGGGCATTGTTGCGCTACACCGCGCCGCTGCCTGCGGCCGATCTTGGCCGCCCGGCGCCGGATCCGCAACAGGTGGTCGACCGGCTGCGGTATCTGGCCGCCGCATTTGAGGAAAAAAGCGTCACGGCCCGCGAACAGGGGGCCGAGCGGAGCGTCATTCTTGAGGCGTTGCTGCCGTCTGCGGGGGCACGCAAGGCGGATCCACCGCCACCGGTGACGGAACAGATGCAGGCCGCGGCGGCCGTCGGGCGGCTTGAGCGTCTTGTTCTGGCGAAAGTCATTTCGCCGACCGAGCAGATGAGAGAGAAGGACGAGGTGTTCCGGCAAGTGCAGGTGGCGGCCGCCAATGCCGAGGCGGCGGCGAGATCGGCCGCCGGTGTCGGCGTCATGCCGACGCCACCGATGTCGGTTGTGTCGTCCGGCCCCGGCGTCTGGCTTGGGTCCTACCGGACCGAAAATCAGGCGCGTCTCGCCTGGGCGTCACTGCAATTGACGCATCCCGCGGAGCTGGGATCCCTGCAATCGGAAATCAAACGGGTCAGCGTGCGCCGTCGCGGCGTGACCTATCATTTGAATGCCGGTCCGGTTGCTGAAAAAAGGGCGGCGGCCGATCTCTGCCGGGCCTTGAAGGGAAAGAAGCAGTTCTGCCGTCCGACGGTTTTTGGACGGTAGACGTCTCGGCGGTGATCCTGGCGTTTGCGGTATGCTGCGCCAGGGTTGCCGGCGGAGAGGTAGCCCAGGGTTTCGGATAGCCGATCAATGGGCATTTGATATAAAGCCCTTCAACCGACGCGAACCCGATCTTGTTCCTTATCATGGTTCCGAGTATGATGATCCCTCACTCGTTTTCGGGGCTTTCCTCAGCAGTGTTTTCCTTCGCATCCGGTAGGTCGGGTGTGTGAGAGACGTTTTCGCTGATGGAGTTGGCGAGAAAGAGCGAAGATGGCGTTGACAGCCTCGTGGTAGGGGCGTAGAACGCGGCCTCCCTCAGCGGTGCTTCGGCGTCGACGGGGGACGAACTGGAGAGCGGATTTAGTTTTTCAGTTTGGCGAAAAAAGCCGGTTGACAGCCTCTGGGTAGGGGCGTAGAAACCGGCCTCCCGCAACGAGGCAGGTTGCTTTGAGGCGGTACGGCGGAGGGTTCCGAAAGGCCCCGAAGTTGTTGAAGAAAAAAGAGTTTGACACGCTGTGGCGGGTTAGCGT
>JARLJB010000064.1 GCA_031291415.1 Telmatospirillum sp. | reverse complement strand
GCGGCGGCGAGCAGCGCCGTGAGCACGAGGGGATAGGCGCCGCGATGGGCGTAAGCGGCATAGGACATGCCATAAGGCAAAGGCATGCCCGCCCAGAGATAGGTGAGATCGAGTGCCGTTTGCAGCGCGAACAGGGCATTGAGCAACATGAGCGACCGCCGGATGGCGCTCTCGCCGAACAGGACGCTGTTATCGACCTTTGCGCCCTCCGTTTCGACAATCCAGGGCGCGGCAGGTTCGCGTGAGGTTCGGAGATGCAAGAGTGGCCAGACCAGGCACAGGATCATCACCCAGAAAAGCAGATGACGGATCACGTCCGGGTCGAAAAGCAATCTCGGGTCGAGCAACGAAAACCAGCTTTCAAGCAGCGGATTGGCAGAGGCAAACAAAGTACCGAACACAATGAGGGCGGCGGCCGGGACAATCCAGGCGACCAACGTGGACAGAATGCTGGTCGGGTTTCGCTTATCTCGGACAAGCCGGCTTACGTGACGGAGGTCGCCGGCTAGCCAGAGCGCGCCGAACAAAGGCAATTGCAGCACGCGCGGCAGCAGATTGACCAGTCGCAAGGGTTTTCCCTCGATCGCCATCAAGGCGAAGATCAGTGTCGCGGCGACGCCCAACGGAAACGAAAGCGGCCCGATGTCTTCGGTCAGCGCGATCAGGCCGGAAAGGAGAATCGCTCCGGCGACGCCCAGGGCGCGCCCAGTCGTCCGAACGGGATTGGCCGTCATGGCGATGAGTGCAAGCAGCCCGAGAAACAGGACCAAGGACAGTCCAGGTTTTCCATGATCGAGAAAGAGCCAATCGGCTACGGCGGCGGCGGCTAGCCCGAGAATGAGCTTTGGCGTCAGCCAGTTCATGGGCCGATTGCGGAAGAAAGGGATCTTGAGCTCAAGTGCCGACATGCGGACTCCGATCGCATCCATGTGTGAAAACAGGCCGCTCCCCTTCCCTGGCGTTCGAGCCGTGAGGAAACGCCACGACGACCCCCAATGCACGCGACGGGTCGGCGGCAAGCCACCAGGCGTCATTCAGCAATCGGCGTGGAATCCGCAATTTTGGAGAAGGGAAAAGGATAAGCTTTGCCATGGCGCGACAATGCGCGATGTCTTTGCAGGCCCTGCCGCGCCGGCGCTTAGATTTCGAGGATTTTTGTGGTGTTTCTGTGCAGATCTACGAGGGCGCCGTCCGCGACTTCCACGCGAAGATCGGGGAGCTGGCGGTCGCCAACGAACCGTAGGTCCGCGTTAGCGAGTTTTCGTCCAGAAGGCTTAAACCCCGGACCGGAAAGTGTGCCGCGACAAGATCGAGGCTGACCATCCAGCGCTATCGATCGCAGTGTCGCCCGCTGTCGGTCTCGCGGTCATCGCTCGATTACGAACAGCAGGGCGAAACCGAGTTGAACTTCGCTTTGATGCCTTTGATCGACAAACCGACAATCAACGGTCAATCCGACCAATCTGCAATGACGGCGGCTTTCGGCGCAGGCTGTGTGAAAACGCTGAATCAGCTATGATTTGGGAGGCCATGCTGCGGGGATTGCAATGAAGCGCTTCGTCGAGGGAGAGGACCGAAAGCAAGGCGTATTGCTTCCCGAGTTCCTTGACGATTACGTGGCTGAAGACAATCCGGTTCGGGTGATCGACGCATTCGCCGAAGAGCTGGATTTGCGGGGCTTGGGCTTTGAGGGCGTCGTTCCGGAGACGACGGGCCGTCCCGCCTATCATCCCGCCACGATGCTGAAGATTTATGTCTACGGCTACATCAACCAGATCCAGTCGAGCCGACGTCTTGAACGCGAAACGGCGCGCAACGTCGAAATGATGTGGCTGACAGGTCGGCTGACGCCAGACTTCAAGACGATCGCAGACTTTCGCAAGGACAATGGCCCGGCGATCCGCGCCGCCTGCCGGCAGTTCGTGGCGCTCTGCCGAAATCTGAACTTGTTCACCCAGGCGATCGTCGCGATCGACGGCAGCCGGTTCAAGGCAGTCAATTCCCGCGACAGGTCCTTCTCACGCGGCTCGATCCAACGCCGTATGGAGCAGGTCGAGGCGAGCATCGCACGATATCTGTCGGCGCTGGAGACGGCGGATCGCCAGGAGGGCGAACTGGCGCAGATGAAGGCGATCCGACTGAAGGACAAGATCGCCTCGCTGCGGGAGCAGATGCGCAAATACAAGGCGTTG
>JARLJB010000396.1 GCA_031291415.1 Telmatospirillum sp. | reverse complement strand
CAGGCCGGGCAAGGCGGCATACCAGACAGCATAACCCAGGCCGGAGGCGACGGCACCCGAGGCGATCGCCCAGCCGACACCGGTGGGATCAGGATGGGCGTAGGCGATCAGGATCACGCTTCCTACGAGCGCGAACGGAACAGCGCGAAGAAAGTTCCCCGCCGTCGCCACGATCGGGTGGCCGGCGCGCCGCCCGCGCAGCGAATAGACTCCCCAGGCGACGCCGGCGGCGCTCATCGCCAACGCCGGGATAAGCGCCGGCGCCGTGATGCCGGGTGCCATGAGCGCGATCAGACCGAACGCCGCCAGCACAAGTCCTGCCTGCTGGATCGGCCGAAAACGCTCACCTTGCCACAGCCCCCAGCCAATCATCGTCGCCTGCACGGCCGCAAACAGGATGAGTGCGCCGCTGCCAGCCGCGATCGCGGTATAGGCGAAGGCAAAGAGCACCGCATAGGCGAAGAGCGCCAACGCCGACGGCCAACTGCCTTCGGCGAGCGGCGAGCGCCGCATCCGCAAGGCGATCACGGCAAGAACCAACGCGCCGGAAACGAGGCGGATCGAGGCGAAGGTCATGGCGTCGATCGACGTGTCGCGCAACGCTGTGCGGGCGAGCAGCGAATTGCCGGCGAAGGCCACCATGGCGACGAACGTCAGCGTTGCCGTGCGCATTGGTGGCATGCCGACGCCTCGCTTGGGGCCGATCGGGCGTATCGGCGCGTTTTCAGTCTATGTAGCAAAGCGTATTCTTGGCGAAATAGGAATAGCGCGGCCGCCGTACGGTGTTGGAAATCGCCGCCGGCGACAACGCCGCGAGGCTGATGTTGTGGTTGCAATCGTCTACGCGTCAGCACGTCGTCCAGAGACCAGCCAGACTGACCGCTGTTGGCGCATTTCAGCCGCTCTGCATAGTCTGACAGGCATTTCTTGGTTGCTACTCCGAACGGGGCCGCAGCCGACGGCGAACGGCAGAAATCCGAGGTCCCACCCAACGCCGCGATCGTTTTCGCGGCAGCTCATTCCTTCGTGCAGGGAAAGGCGTCTTTCAGACCGCCAAGCAAGGGCACGGCGATCGGGACGGTTCCCGGAAGCTGCTTCGTCTCGGCATACCGCAGCAGGATATCCTCTGCTTGCTCGACCGTTATGGCCATCTTTGCCGGGATGCAGAAGAAGCGATCTCTCGCGTCGTGCGCGACCGAGTAGGCAATGACGCCATCCAAGACGCCTTTGAGATACAGTTGGTTGAACTCTTTGAACTTGGGGTCTGAAGGATGCCGATACTGATCCAACCTCACCGTCTGCGCCGATGCAGAACCAGACGCGAGGGTCAAGAGCGCGGCAATGAACAAGCACCGATGCATCGCCTATAGCCTTTCAGGTTGAGCACGGTAGCGGAGAGCGGCAACCATATGCATGCAAAGCCATCAATCACAGATTCATCCAAATTGCCCTTGGGCTGCCGGGCGTTCAATCGGTCGTTGTCTCGGCGAGGTTCAGATTGCCAACGCCGGAGCCGTTTGGCAAGACGAAGCGGGGCTGTCGTTGCCAGCATAAGCACCTCGACTTCTGAGCTGAACGACCGCCTTTGGCGCAT
>JARLJB010000395.1 GCA_031291415.1 Telmatospirillum sp. | reverse complement strand
TCCGCGAAGGCGCAACCGACACCGACCTCGTGCTGACCGTAACGCAGGCCTTGCGCCAGCTCGGTGTCGTCGGCAAGTTTGTCGAGTTCTACGGCCCCGGCATCGCCGCTCTGCCTTTGGCCGATCGCGCCACCATCAGCAACATGGCTCCCGAGTACGGCGCCACCTGCGGCATCTTCCCCGTCGACGCCGAAACGCTCCGCTATCTCCGCCTCACCGGCCGTAGCGAAGAGCAAATCGCCCTCGTCGAGGCCTACTACAAAGAGCAAGGCCTCTTCCACACCGCCGCCTCGCCCGAAGCCGAATACACGCAAACTATCGAGCTGGATCTAAGCGCAGTCGAGCCAAGCGTAGCCGGACCCAAGCGCCCGCAAGACCGCGTACTGCTGAAGGATGCGGCTGCAAGTTTTGCGCAACAACTGCCCTCGCTGCTCGCGCCCTCCGCCAAGCCTCTGGGCACGCGCACCGCCGCCGCATGGCAACGCAACGCCGTAACCGACACGGCAATCGCCGAGAAGGCCCCCCTGCACGTAACGACAACAGTCAAGGAACGTTTCAACGTCGATCCCGACAAGTATCTCGATCACGGCTCGGTCGTAATCGCGGCCATCACCAGTTGCACCAATACCTCCAATCCTTCCGTCATGATGGCCGCCGGAATCCTCGCCAAAAAGGCAGTCGAAAAAGGACTCACCGTTCCGCCCTGGGTAAAGACTTCGCTCGCACCCGGCTCGCGCGTCGTCACCGACTACTACGAAAAAGCCGGCCTCCTTCCCTATCTTGAAAAGCTCCGCTTCAACGTCGTGGGCTACGGCTGCACAACTTGCATCGGCAACTCCGGCCCCCTGCCCTCCGATGTTTCCAAAAGCATCGACGAGCACGGTCTGGTCGCCGTCAGCGTACTCAGCGGCAATCGCAACTTCGAAGGCCGCGTCAACGTAGATGTGCGCGCCAACTACCTCATGAGCCCGCCGCTGGTCGTCGCCTACGCCCTCGCCGGCAAAATCGGCCACAACTTCGACACTGACCCGCTCGGCACAGACGGCGCCGGAAAGCCCGTATACCTCAAGGACATCTGGCCCACGCAGGCCGAAGTCGCCGCCGCCATCGAGAAGGGCGTCAGCAGCGAAATCTTCCGCAAGGAATACGCAACCGTCGCCGAAGGCGATGCAAGCTGGCAGGGCCTCAGCTTCCCCACCGGCGACGTCTACCAATGGGAGCCGGACTCGACCTACATCCGCCAGGCCCCTTACTTCGACGGCATCACCAGCACTCCCGCTCCCGTCACCGACATTCTCGGCGCGCGCGTACTCGCCGTGCTCGGCGACTCCGTCACCACCGACCACATCTCTCCCGCCGGCAACATCAAGGCCAACGGCCCGGCTGGCAAATATCTCGCCGACCACGGCGTCAAGCCCGCCGACTTC
>JARLJB010000394.1 GCA_031291415.1 Telmatospirillum sp. | reverse complement strand
GAAATGGGGTCGCGTCAGCGCCCCCACACACCAGCCGCTTTGAGCGGCTCACGTTTACTGGGGCCGCGAAGGCGGCCCCAAATAGCCGCTTCGAGCGGCTCTTCAAATAAAGCCCCCGGCTTTGCCGGGGGATACTTACTTTTTCACAACCTCGGACGCCCGCCCCACTCCGGGTTCAAGGACTCATCCGTAAAACTCTTACAGCTAGAGCGTGTCACCATGAATCCCTTTATGGAAATTGCTCTGGCCGAAGCCGAAGCGGCCGGTGAGCGCGGCGAGGTTCCGGTCGGTGCCGTGCTGATCAAGGACGGCAGAGTGTTGGCGCGTGCCGGGAATCGGGTCGAGGAGATGTCTGATCCGACCGCCCATGCCGAAATTCTGGTGCTCCGTGAAGCGGCGGGGACGCTCGGAAATTCACGGTTGGACGGGTGCGATCTGTGGGTGACGCTGGAGCCTTGTCCGATGTGCGCCGCCGCAATTTCCCTGGCGCGAATCCGGCGGCTGACCTTCGGTGCCTACGATCCGAAGGGCGGCGGCGTCGAGCACGGCGCCCGCGTGTTCGACCATGCCACCTGCCATCATCGTCCGGAAGTGATCGGCGGGTTGGAGGAACGACGCATGGCGGCGTTGCTCAAGGCGTTTTTTCGCGATCGACGGTAGCGGAACCCGAAAGCCCAAGCAGTTTCACGCTGATCCGGTGCCCCGGCTGGTTATTCTGAGCGCCGGGAAGCAATACGGTCGCGCCCGTGACAAAGGCGATGGCGAGAACAGCAGCCAAAAGTCGCATGGCCTCTCTCCTTGATCCAATGATCTGACCTGCGGCGTCCGTCTTGCACGTGACAATAACAGCCCGTCTCCCATGGTCCGGGGAGGGCATCGGTATAATGGCCAAAAGGGCTAGCGTTCCAGAGCCCGCCAACCAATATCGTGGCGGCAGAAGCCCTCTGGCCAACAGATCTTCTCAATGGCCTGATAAGCCCGGGCTTGCGCCTCGGCGACGGTAGCGCCACGTGCCGTGACGCCGAGCACGCGGCCGCCGGTGGCCACCACACGGCCTTCCTTGTCGCGGGCCGTTCCTGCGTGCAGGATCCGCACCCCCTCGACCAAGCCGGCTTCTTCCAGTCCCGAGATGACTGTGCCTTTCTGATAGCTGCCGGGATAGCCCTTGGCCGCCATTACCACGACCAGGGCCGGATCGTCCGACCATGTGACGCTCTGTCCGGCCAAACGGCGTTCGCTGGCTGCCAGCATCAGGGCAACGATATCGGATTCCAGGCGGGCCATCAGAACCTGACATTCCGGATCGCCGAAACGCACATTGTATTCCAGCAATTTCGGCTCGCCTTTGTCGATCATCAGGCCGGCAAACAGGATGCCGCGGTACGGCTTGCCCTCGGCCGCCATGCCGCGCACCGTCGGCAGGATGCAGCGATCCATCACCTTGGCGACGATTTCCGGAGTGACGACCGGAGCCGGCGAATAGGCTCCCATGCCGCCGGTGTTGGGGCCGGTATCGCCGTCGCCCACCCGTTTGTGGTCCTGCGCGGCGGCAAGCGGCAGCGCCGTGATTCCATCGACGATGGCGAAGAAGCTCGCCTCCTCGCCGGTCAGGAACTCTTCGACGACCAGTTCGTCGCCGGCGGCGCCGAACACCTTGTCGCCCATCATGGCATCGACCGCCGCCAGGGCTTCCTCGACACTGGTCGCCACGACGACGCCCTTGCCGGCGGCCAGCCCGTCGGTCTTGACGACGATCGGCGCACCTCTGGCCCGGATAAAGGCTTTGGCGGCATCGGCATCAGTGAAACGGCCATAGGCGGCAGTGGGAATGTCGTATTTTGCCAGGATGTCCTTCATGAAGCCCTTCGAACCCTCCAGCGCGGCGGCTGCCGCACTGGGACCGAAAGCCTTGATGCCGGCCGCCTCCAGCTTATCGACCAGTCCCGCCACCAGGGGAGCTTCGGGACCGACGACGACAAAATCGACGGCATGGTCGCGCGCGAAGGAGACCAGCCCATCGGTGTCCAGGACGTCGATGGGAACCAGCGTGGCGAACTCGGCGATACCGGCGTTGCCGGGGGCGCAGAACAGGTCGCCGCAGAGCGGCGAGCGGCGGATCGCCCAGCACAACGCATGTTCCCGTCCGCCTGAACCGACCACCAGGATCTTCATCGCCGTTCCCTCGTCTAGACAGCCCAAATCTCGTATGTCCGGGGCTTTTTACCACAGACGTCGGGATTGACCAGGGGCTGGTTGGTATCTTCGGTGTCCTCAAATGGGGATCGCGGACGAACCTGGAACAATGGATTGTGTGACCACGGCAAGGGTTTCGACAGGGATGTCACCGCCCGCAACGCCGCGAAGGATCTCGGGCACAGTCGCCAGGTCACCACAACGATGAGGGGGCGCATCATGATCACACTAGCCGGTATCACCGTTGTCCATAATCCAGCACGTTTCACGACGATGCTGACCGATCGTAACAACGACCAGGTTTTCGAACTCGATCACGGTGGCTTGGCCATCAACCCCGGCAAGATCGAGCGCACCATGCTGCGTGCCTACCGTTTAGGAGGCACAGTCGGGCTGCTCGGCTGTTTTGGCGCCGAACATATCCGTCTCTGCCCATAGGGGGGCGATTAAGGCTTTAGAGAGACCAAGCTTGGTTCTCGGCCCGTCGTCGTTCGGGCCAACCGACACAGCCTCTCCGCTTCGGGGCCAGGAGCCTGGTCCCGCTGGCGCGATCCCGGCAGCCGGTCGAGCCTACTGGTTTTGATAAAGCGCCAGGATTTCAGAACATTGCTCCGCCGTCGCGACGCGCCGGCTGGAGCAATCCTCCAAGGCGGTGTAGACGACTTCGCCCTGTCTGGTGATCTCGACATCCGTCCAGTTGAACTGCGTGGCAATCCAATTCTCGAAGGTATCGTCGGGATCGATCTGATTGTCTTCGTGCTCCCGTTTCGCGGCGATGATGCCGGCGACGCCGTCATCAATGCCGACGCTTTCGCAGTCTATCCTTATGACCCGCAGGTCGGGCGGGGCGACGGCGACGGCTTCGCAGGCCTGGGCGTAGTCCTCATAACCGATATCGCACGCCATGGCATCGAGTGCCTGTTGCTCGGACTCTGCCTTGTACTCTCCCATGGTGGCGCCGGTGTGCATGTTATCGATGCGAAAGGTCTTCATGACACCCTCCGTTTCTTAACAACACCAGTATAGTGCGTTTTGCGTGCAATCCCCAGTCATATGCGATCCTCGAAGGCGGGCTTGCCGGGCGCCGGGGGGCCTTCTATCTTCTGGCGGAAGGAAGATAGAAAGAGGGGTCATGGCCGATCAGTCCGAAGGCGTTCCGACGTCCCACAACGTTCCCGAATACAGCGTCAGCGAGATTTCGCATGCGTTGAAGCGCACGGTCGAGCAGACCTATGACAATGTCCGGGTAAAGGGCGAGATTTCCGGCTTCAAGCGTCACTCCTCAGGGCATCTCTATTTTGCCTTGAAGGATAGCGAGGCGGTGCTCGACGCCGTCTGTTGGCGTGGCTCGGCCGGGCGGCTTTCCATTCAGCCGGAAGATGGCATGGAGGTGGTGGCGACCGGTCGGCTGACCACCTATCCCGGTCGATCGAAGTACCAGATGGTGATCGAACGGCTGGAACTGGCCGGCCAGGGAGCGCTTCTCAAGCTGCTGGAGGACCGCAAGCGGCGTTTGGCGGCGGAAGGCCTGTTCGATGCCGGCCGTAAGAAGAAGATTCCCTTCCTGCCAGAGGTCATCGGCGTCGTCACCTCGCCGACCGGCGCGGTGATCCGCGACATTTTGCATCGCCTGGCCGATCGCTTTCCGCGTCACGTGCTTTTGTGGCCGGTGGCCGTTCAGGGTGAAGGCGCCGCCGATCAGGTGGCTGCCGCCATCGACGGATTCAACACGTTGAAACGCGGCGGCCTGGTGCCGCGGCCTGATCTTCTGATCGTCGCGCGTGGCGGCGGATCTCTTGAAGATCTGTGGGCGTTCAACGAGGAAGTGGCGGTGCGCGCCGCCGCTGCGTCCGATATCCCGCTGATTTCGGCGGTGGGGCACGAAACCGATACGACATTGATCGACTATGCCGCCGACCTTCGGGCGCCGACGCCGACCGGTGCGGCGGAAATGGCCGTTCCGGTGCGCCGCGATCTTTTGCTGCAAACCATGGAACGGGGCCGGCGGTTGGTTGCCGCGGTCAGCCGCCTGATCGATGAACGGCGTATCCGTGTCGATGGCCTGGCTCGCGGACTGCCCAATCTCGGCCGGCGGATCGAGGATTTGCGGCAAACCCTGGACGACCGGGCCGAACGCCTGGAAAAGGCGCTTCCCAATGATTTCGCGCGCCGCCGCTCGCTGGTGGCTGAGGCAGCCGCCAAATTGCGCCACCCGCGCGAGCAGATCGCCCAGAAACGTCACGCGCTGGAGCAGCAGACGACGCGTCTCGACGGTGCCATGAAAGCGTGCCGGGCGGCCGAACTGGCAAGACTGGAACGCCAGAAGCTGGCCTTGCAGCAGGCCGCCATCCGGTTGCAGGCCGCCGTTCCGCGTCTGATCGAAACCCGCCGGCAGGCCGTTCTGCGGCTGTCTGGACTGCTGGAGAGCTATTCTTACGAGCAGGTCCTGGAGCGCGGCTTTGCCCTGGTGCGCGACGCCGACAATCAACCGGTGACGACCGCTCTCGCGGCTCAGCCGGGCGATAGCTGGACGATCACCTTCCAAGGTCGGCAGACGGTTCCCGTGGTCGTCGATGGCAGCCATCAGCCCCACAAGCCGCTTTCCCGTAAATCGCAGAGCAAGGGCCGCGACGTCCGCCAGGGCACGCTTCTCTGATCTCCGGCCATTGCCGGAAGAAAGGATTTCCGCCCCGGCTTGGCCCGTTGTAAGAAGAGCGCTTATTTTTCCTTGCTGATCTCCCGGGATTTCCGATCGTCATGTCCTCTTCCGATGTTTCCCTGCCCCTCATCGCCGTGGTGGTGCCGGTCAAGAACGAAGCCGACAACATCTTGCCGTTGATCACCGAGATCGCTGCGGCGTTCTCTGGGCGGTGGCCGTTCGAGATCATCTATGTGGACGATGGCAGCGATGATGCGACGCCGGCACGTCTGGACGCCGCGAAGAACGACTATCCGCAGCTTCGCGTGATCCGCCATCGGCAAAGCTGTGGTCAGAGCCAGGCGGTCGCTTCCGGGGTGAAGGCTGCCCGTGCGCCTTATGTCGCCACTCTCGACGGCGATGGCCAAAACGACCCGGCCGACGTCCCGGCTTTGTTCGAAAGACTTCTGGCCGTGCCGGAGGCTGATCGCGACATGCTCCTGGTCGCCGGTCATCGCCAGAAGCGGCAGGACACCGGGCTGCGACGGCTGTCGTCGAAGGTGGCCAACGGCGTCCGGGCCGCAATGCTGGGCGACGCGACGCCGGATTCAGGCTGTGGCCTCAAGGTTTTCAGCCGCGAGGCGTTTCTCGACATGCCGCGCTTCAACCACATGCACCGCTTTCTTCCCGCCCTGATGATCCGCCGCGGCGGAAAGGTGATATCGGTGCGCGTCAACCACCGGCCGCGCGAACGCGGGCAGTCGAAATATGGTTTGTGGAACCGTCTGTGGGTCGGAATCGTCGATCTGTTCGGTGTCATGTGGCTGCAACGCCGGGCCAGCGTGCCGGTCATCGATCGGCGGGATTGAGACCGCTCAATGTCCGCGCAACATGAGGTGACCGTCGCCGGGATCAAGATCCGCCTTCTGCTCAAGGGCCTTGTGGTCATGCTGAGCCTGGTGGTCCTCGGTTGGGGAATGAAGGTCTCGGGCGTCGGCGACATGCTCGACGTCCATTGGGTTGATGCGGAAATCAAGGGCCACGGCCTGTCCGGGGAGATGATTTTCCTGGCGCTCGGCACTGTGGTCGTCGCCGCCGGATTGCCGCGGCAGGCGGTTTGCTTCCTGGCCGGCTATGCCTTCGGACTGGGCGGTGGTGTCATTTTATCGACACTGGCCTCGGTGGCCGGTTGCGTCGTCTGTTTCCTTTATGCCCGGCTTCTTGGTCGTGAACTGGTCATGCACCGCTTCGCCGGGCGCGTTCGGCGGGTCGACGACTTCCTGCGCGACAATCCGCTGACCATGACTGTGCTGATCCGCTTCCTGCCGGTCGGCAGCAATCTTCTGACCAATCTGGTGGCCGGTGTGTCATCGGTCCGGCCGATACCGTTCTTTATCGGCACTTTGATCGGCTATCTGCCGCAAACAGTGGTCTTCGTTCTTCTGGGCAGCGGCATTCAGGTCGATCCGCTGCAGCGAACCTCGCTTAGCGTCCTGCTGTTCGTTGCTTCGGCGCTTCTTGGCGCTTTCCTTTATCGTCGGCTCCGTCATGGCCACAGTCTCGACGCGGAGATCGACGCCGCCGTCGATGACGCTCGGGGCGAGACGCCGGACGGGAATCCCTAGATTTCGGTTCTTGTCCAGAACGCCTTGCAAATCCATGACATTTTCCATCTTTCCAAGCTTTGTTGGGCAAAACGGCTTGACAGAGCGGGTGCCTCCCCTTAGATCGTTAGCACTCGTTCGGGAGGAGTGCTAATTCCAGCGTTCCACCAAACGATCGAAATCTGTATTTTCGAAGCAAAATTCTAATGGAGGTTGTGAATGAGTTTTAGACCGCTCCATGACCGCGTTGTGGTCAAGCGTCTCGAGCAAGAAGAGAAGACCGCGGGCGGCATCATCATTCCCGACACGGCCAAAGAAAAGCCCTCGCAGGGTGAAGTCGTTGCCGTGGGACCCGGTGCTCGTGGCGAGGACGGCAAGCTGGTCGCGCTCGACGTCAAGGCTGGCGACCGTGTGCTGTTCGGCAAGTGGTCGGGCACCGAGGTGAAGGTCGACGGACAGGATCTGTTGATCATGAAGGAATCCGACATTCTTGGCATCATCGCTTAAGCAAGGGATAGAGAAGAAATGGCTGCCAAAGACGTAAAATTCGGTACTGACGCCCGCGCTCGTCTGCTGCGCGGCGTCGATATCCTGGCCGATGCGGTGAAGGTGACCCTGGGCCCGAAAGGCCGCAATGTGGTCATCGAGAAGTCCTTCGGGGCTCCCCGGATCACCAAGGACGGCGTGACCGTCGCCAAGGAAATCGAGCTCTCCGACAAGTTCGAGAATCTGGGCGCCCAGATGGTTCGTGAAGTCGCTTCGCGGACCAACGATCTGGCCGGTGACGGCACCACCACGGCGACCGTGCTGGCTCAGGCTATCGTTCGCGAAGGCGCCAAGGCGGTTGCCGCCGGCCTGAACCCGATGGACCTGAAGCGCGGTGTCGACATGGCTGTCGCCGCTGTCGTCGCGGACGTCAAAAAGCGTTCGAAGAAGGTTTCGAGCAACAGCGAAATCGCCCAGGTCGGTGTCATTTCGGCCAACGGCGACGTGGAAATCGGCGAGAAGATCGCCGAGGCCATGCAGAAGGTCGGCAACGAGGGTGTGATCACCGTCGAGGAAGCCAAGGGCCTGGACTTCGAGTTGGAAGTCGTCGAGGGCATGCAGTTCGACCGTGGCTACAGCTCGCCCTACTTCATCACCAATTCCGAGAAGATGACCGTCGAGCTGGAAAACCCCTACATCCTGCTCCATGAGAAGAAGCTCTCGGGCCTGCAGCCGCTGCTGCCGGTTCTCGAATCGATCGTTCAGTCCAGCCGTCCGCTGCTGATCATCGCCGAGGACGTCGAGGGCGAAGCGCTGGCGACCCTGGTCGTCAACAAGCTGCGCGGCGGCCTCAAGGTCGCGGCCGTGAAGGCGCCGGGCTTCGGCGATCGTCGCAAGGCGATGCTGGAAGACATCGCCATCCTCACCGGCGCGCAGGTCATCTCCGAAGATCTGGGCATCAAGCTTGAGAACGTCACGATCAACGATCTTGGCACTGCCAAGCGCGTGACGATCACCAAGGAAGACACCACCATCGTCGATGGTGCCGGCAAGAAGAAAGACATCGAGGCGCGGATTAAGCAGATCCGGGCGCAGATCGAGGAGACCACCTCGGACTACGACCGCGAGAAGCTGCAAGAGCGTCTGGCCAAGCTGGCCGGCGGTGTCGCGGTGATCAAAGTTGGCGGCAGCTCCGAAGTCGAGGTGAAGGAACGCAAGGACCGCGTCGACGACGCGCTGCATGCGACCCGCGCCGCGGTCGAAGAGGGTGTGATCGCCGGCGGCGGCGTGGCGCTGCTTTATGCCATCCGTGCTCTTGAGTCGCTGAAGTTCGACAACGAGGACCAGAAGGTCGGCATCGACATCGTTCGTCGCGCCCTTCAGTCCCCGGTGCGTCAGATTGCCGAGAACGCCGGCCATGATGGTGCGGTGATCGCCGGCAAGCTGTTGGAGAGCAAGGATACCAACTTCGGCTTCGACGCTCAGAAGGGCGAGTATACCGACCTGATCAAGGCCGGCATCATCGATCCGACCAAGGTGGTCCGTACCGCTCTGCAGGATGCCGCTTCCGTGGCTGGTCTGTTGATCACCACCGAGGCGCTGATTGCCGAGAAGCCCGAGAAGAAGGCCGCTCCGGCCGGTGGCCCGGGCGGCATGGGCGGCATGGGCGACATGGACTTCTAAGAAGTCGATACGTCGATACGCCTTTGACCTAAAGCGGGGCCGCGTCGCAAGACGCGGCCCTTGCTGTATCTGGGCTCAAACCATTCGACATATAATGGTATGACTGGCGACACATTCCATTCCACCAGGAAGAGAGGCACTATAGCCTGATGGCCTAGTGCGGAAAGCCGGGTCAGAGGGGGGGCGTGATGGATCTTCTGGAAGAAACTCTTAAACCGCCGGTCGACGATATGCCCGCGGGCCGTGACGATTCCGCGTTGGTCGCCGTCGTCGAAGACGAAGCCCTGGTCCTGGCAGGGTACCAGATGCTTTTTGACAGTTGGGGCTACCAAGTCGTTTCGGGGGGGTCTGCTCAGGAACTGTTGCGCAATCTTCCGGCCGGCGGTCGTGTTCCCGACGTGATTCTTGCCGACTATCGTCTGAAAGACGGGCAGAACGGGATGACGGCCATCCGGGCGATCGAGATTGCCTGCTGCCGGAAAATTCCAGCGATCCTGGTGACTGGCGATACTGGTGCCGAGTGGCTGCGGGAAGCTGCGGCCAGTGGGCTGCCGATTGTGCACAAGCCCGTCAATGGAGTGCAGTTGCGGGAATTGCTGCAGCGGTGCCTGCGCCCGCTCGAAGTCTGATCCCAGCCGGAGAGTCTCCGATCATCGTCTCGATGGGGCCGCGCCGCACTTTGCCGGTGGTTTATAAAATCTCTAATCACAACTTAAGGTTTATGATACAATCTGCGGACACAACCTTGTGGAGTGTTCTGCGAGATGAGGGACGCTGGTCTGTTTCCGGAACTGCTTCTGGTGGCGGCTTTTCTTGTGGCGCTGATCCTACGCAATACGCCGGCCCTATTCTGAGCGTTCCCTAAAGAGAAAGAAAAACAGGCCGTACGAGTTCCGGCCTGTTGAGTGAAGCACCCCCAAATCTTTATTCCTAGCGGGTAGGAAGAATTTGAGTTAGCGGTTGAACGACACGGTGTCGTTCTTTGTCAGGCCAAGTTGCGAGGCGGCAACAACCGCCCTCGTCCGGTTGTTGACATTGAGCGCTTTGAGAATTGCAGTGACGTGCAGCTTGACCGTTCCTTCGGCAAGCTGCAGGACGCGAGCTATTTCCTTATTCGACTTGCCCTGACCGAGAAGGGCAAGGACCTCGCGCTGTCTGGGAGTCAAAAAAGCCGCCGTGTTGTCCGGACTGCCGGAGCCGACCGATATGGCCGTACCCTCGGCTCCCTGGTCCAGTAGTGCCGGCGGAAGATAGACGCCGCCCGAGAGGACCAGCTTCAAGGCGCTCACCATGACACGGCTGCTGGACGTCTTTGGTATGAAGCCGGCGGCGCCGAGATTGACGGCCTGCAGGACGTGGCGTCTGTCGTCAGAGGCAGACAGCACAATGATTGGTATCTCACTGGGAAGAGTCTGGCGCAGGTTCTGCAACCCTTCGCTCCAGGGCATTCCCGGCATGCCAAGATCGAGAAGGACAATATCAATGTCGGACTCGGTCTCCGTCAGGGCAATAGCCTGAGGATAGTCGCTTGCCTCGACGACCGAAACCGTACCGTCGAGTTGAGTCAAAACATGACGCAGGCCATCACGAAACAGTTCGTGGTCGTCGGCAATCAGGATTTTCATGGGTTTGTCACCAAGTTGCACGGCGTTCCACCCTTTCGTCAAATTGCCCATCGGGCCCCACCACCAATAGGATATCGCATCCCAGGAAGGGAGGCGAATCGCTTTTTTTACGATAGTGAGAATAGACGATCATCAACAAAATGCAGAAAAGTTTTTTTTACGAATCAACTATTAGATGGCGGGAAAACGAGCAATTCGATGTGGATCAGGTTGAGGCGGCTCGCGGTGGCAGGAAATCAGCGCGCCTCGCATTATTCAGAAACGATGCGGGATGTCTTTCCGGCGACGAACCCAAAACTGTCCTCACCACTGATCGTTTTGCGATGATGGCGTGCTGTGTCGAGTCAGCTCATGCGGTGCAGCGGATTTCCCAGATTAACACTCAATCTTTGGTTGTTTTTGCGCCGACGACTCGGGGCATGTGCGGAACGGGTCGGCGGTGCTTCCGGCGCGGCTCAGATCTTCTTGGCGATCTGGCGCCGGGCGAGCATCGGTTCTGTTGCCGGCAGGACAATGGCGAACATCGAGCCCCGACCAACGACCGAGCGCAGATCGATCTGCAAACCAAGGAGGTTCGTCAAGCGTTCGACGATTGCCAATCCCAACCCCAGTCCTTGACGCCCATCGTTCGAATCGTCGCTCAGTCGATGGAATTCACGGAAAATTTCCCGCTGGTCGGCAATGGCGATGCCCCGGCCACTATCCCAGACTTCGATACGCAACTCGTTTCCCCGACGACGGCAACCGATCAAAACGCCGCCTCGTCTGGTGTAGCGGATGGCGTTGGAGAGGAGATTGCGCAAAATGCGTTCAAGCAAGGCGGGATCGCTGCGGACCACCGCCGTGGTGTCGACCATACGCAGGCGAATGTCTTTTCGTTCAGCCAGTGGCGCAAACTCGAACGCCATGCGATTGAACAGGTTTTGCAGCGGGAACGGCATCGAGTGAGCTTCGATGGCCCCGGCGTCCAGGCGGGAAATGTCAAGAAGAGCATCGAGCAGATGTTCCAGCGCCTCGAGCGATCCCTCGATCTTGCCAACGATGTGGCGAAGCTCGTCGGGGAGCGGTTGCTGGGCCAGGGTGGCGACGAAGAGGCCGAGCGCCTGCAACGGTTGGCGGAGATCATGGCTGGCGGCCGCCAGAAAATGGGTCTTGCTGTGATCGGCCTTAAGGGCAGCATCCCGTTCGGCCTCCATTTCGGCGGTAACGGCGGCCAGCTTGCGTTGCGCTTCGTCGAAGTTGCCGACCAGCGTCGCCAAAATCGGCGTGATCTCTGAAATTTTCTCGGGATCGTGAGGCTGCGAAACGCGGCCTGTCGTCAATGTCGCCACGTCTTCCGTCAGGCGTTGCAGACGGCGGTGCAGACGCCACCACAGGGTCCCAAAGATAACCAATCCAAGCGCGCAAACCGCCAACAACAGCCCGAGCGGCTGGTCAACGACGTTCTCGAATTCGCCAAATGCGCCGCCGACTAGACCCATAAGCGGTCTCCGGCCGGGAAAACGAACGTCATATTCGCTTAATCCATTGAGACACAGTCCAGGACACCTTTCCCCCAAGCCCATACGAAGGAGGACTGCTCGACAACGATGATAGCACCGGGATGACGATCTAGGAATGAAGTCGTGAAAGACCGGTTCCTTTTGTCGAACCTTTTGCAGAACCTTTTGCCGATGGCGTCGATTTCATAAAGATTGCTTGCAATTTTTCCTCTAAACCTGGAAAACCCCACCACTATGACGACCCTCCCCGAAGCAGTTTCTCTCAGGCGCACGTTCGCCATCATTTCGCATCCGGACGCCGGTAAAACGACGTTGACGGAAAAATTGTTGCTGTTCGGTGGCGCCATTCAGATGGCTGGCGCTGTGCGGGCACGCGGTGAACAACGAAGAGCCCGTTCAGATTGGATGGCGATCGAACGTGAGCGTGGCATTTCGGTGACCGCCTCGGTCATGTCGTTCGAGCATAGTGGTCTGTTTTTCAATCTGCTCGATACGCCTGGCCACGAAGATTTCAGCGAAGACACCTATCGGACGCTGACGGCGGTCGATTCGGCGGTGATGGTGCTTGATGCCGCCAAGGGCATAGAGACGCAAACGCGCAAACTTTTTGAAGTCTGTCGCCTGCGCGACGTGCCGATCGTCACCTTCGTCAACAAGGTCGATCGTGAAGGACGCGAGCCGTTCGATCTCTTGGACGAGATTGAAAAGACCCTGGCGCTGGACCTTTGTCCGCTGACCTGGCCGATCGGCATGGGACGCGACCTCAAGGGCGTTTACGACCTGACGGCCGATCAGGTGTTGTTGTTCGAGCAAAGTCGCGGCGATCACATCCCCGAGGGCATCGACATGCCACTCGAGGATTCCCGGCTCGATGAATTGGTTGGCGCGGATGCCGCGGCAAAGCTGCGCGAAGAGGTCGCCCTGATCCGCGGGGCTTGCCCGCCGTTTGATCTCGACGCTTTTCGTTCCGGGAATTTGAGCCCGGTCTTTTTCGGGTCGGCGCTCCGAAACTTCGGTGTCCGCGAGCTGTTGAACGGTATCGGTCGCCTGTCGCCGCCGCCGCGTCCGCAACCCACCGATGTCCGAACCATCGATCCGCTGGAGGAGAAGGTTACCGGTTTCGTGTTCAAGATCCAGGCCAACATGGATCCCAACCACCGCGACCGCATCGCCTTTTTCCGTCTCTGTTCCGGACGTTTTCAGCGCGGCATGAAACTCAAGCATGTCCGTTCGGGCAAGCTGATGGCGATCGTCAATCCGGTATTTTTCCTGGCGCGCGATCGCGAACTGGCGGAAGAAGCTTTCCCCGGCGATATCATGGGAATTCCCAACCACGGGACCCTGCGCATCGGTGATTCGCTTTCGGAAAGCGAGGATATCCGTTTTACCGGTATTCCCAGTTTCGCACCGGAAATCCTGCGCCGCGTGCGCCTTGACGATCCCATGAAGGCCAAGCAGTTGCGCAAAGCGCTCGAAGACTTGGCCGAGGAGGGCGTCAGCCAGTTGTTCAAGCCATTGAGTGGCTCAAGCTGGATCGTTGGTGTGGTTGGCCAGTTGCAGTTCGACGTGATCGCCAACCGGATCGACAGCGAATATGGCCTGAAGGCGGGTTTCGAGGACGCACCTTTCGAGACGGCGCGGTGGGTGCATTGCGAAGACAAGCTGTTGGTCAAGCGGTTCGCCGAAGCCAACACATCTTCGATGGCCGAGGATCGCGACGGTGCCCTTGTCTTCCTCGCTCGCAACAGTTGGACTCTCGGCCGTGTTCAGCAGGATTTTCCCGAAGTCCGGTTTTCCGCGACGCGCGAACAGTATTAGGTTTCTAAAAGTACCGGCGCCCTTTTGTCGGGGCCGGTTGCGTCGACAGCAGTGAGAGGACTTTCTCGACGCGGCGCACCTGTGGATCTTGCGATGGATTGTGGCGGTGATAGAAAGCCAGGCGGTCCTGCCATTCGCGGACCATGTCGCGCGGCCGGTCGGGCGTCGCGGGATGCCCGGTCAGGGCGCCGACGGTGGCATTGTAGTCGGGGTGGAGCTCGGCATGAAAGCCGGCCACACGGTATTCCTCCCAGGTCAGTGCGCCGGTCAGGTACATTTCGTGGGCCCACGCCGCCAATTGCCTTGGCGACATGTTGCGGACCGCGGTATTCAAGTGTGGTGGCGGCAGGGCGAGCTTCGTCTCTTCCCGGGCCCCGGCTTCGGCGGCATTTTGGGCAAGATCTTCTTCCGCCCGGCTGAAGCGCGGAGTGAGGCGGTCGCGCCAGGAGCGGCGAAAATCGCGGTTGCTAAATAAAAAATCCAGTTTCATTTGCATTCAGCTCGAATTGCCGCCACATCTTAGCCATGGAAAGCTTTTGCGCCCCGCAAGAGCCGTGCCATCTGGTAAAGCCGAGAAATTCCGGGCGTTGACAAATTTCGAAACAAGCAAGTCTGCAGTTTTACCGGGAAAAATTTGCCGGGTGGCGGGTATTTCCGGCCGAGAGAATGTTCCTTTGGCGATGATCACTGACGATAGTGTGCGACTATCGCCTGCCGGCCAACTCTGTATAATGGCGGCACTTTGGCGCTTTGGAGGCGTGAGATGAGGGCCCAGGTAACCGGTTTGGTCTTCGGCGGTGCTCTGGCTGCCTGTGCGGCGGCTGATGTGCTTGCCGCACCGGCCGGATTCGAGCTGGTGCCGCATAAAGCGGTTTATTCGATGGCTCTCAACGCGACCAAGCTGGGAGGCGGCGTAACCGGTGCCAGTGGTGCGATGACCTACAAGTTCGGCGACACCTGCGATGGTTGGACGGTGGAGAACCGCACGGCGCTGACCTTTTCCTACAGCGATGGGGCCCCGGTCGCCACCTCGTGGGATTTTGTGACCTGGGAATCGAAAGATGGCCTGCATTACCGCTTCCGTGTGCGCAGCACGCGCGATGGTGTGGTCAGTGAGGAAATCAACGGTATCGCCAATCTCGACGGTCTGGGGAAAGGTGGCGTCGCGAAATTCTCCCAGCCGGAACAGAAGACCATTAAACTCCCAAAGGGCACACTGTTCCCCACCGAACATACCGTCCGTCTGATCGAGAACGCACAGCGTGGGGAACGGATGCTGGAACGGACTTTGTTCGATGGAACCGGTACGGACGGCCCCTTCAACGTCAATGCGATCATCGGCAAGCCCTATCCGGCCAATGCCAATGTGTCGCCGGCGGCCGGCGGGTCGGGAGTCAGCGCTTTGCTGTTGTCGGCGCCGTCTTGGCGGATGAACATGGCCTTCTTCGTTCCCGAGGCAAGTGAGCCGACGCCAGACTACGAAGTCTCGCTTCGATATTACCAGAATGGTGTGGCCGACGAGGTCATCCAATCATTTGGAAATTTCAGCCTGAAGGGCACTCTGCAGAAATTGGAGCCGTTGCCCAAACCGGATTGCTGATCTGTGATGCAAAACTTGGTGAGCGCCGTGATGGATCCGCGGCTGGCCGATCTGCTGGCCATATGGCGCGCGGCATTCTTTCCGGCAGAAACGATCGACCAGCCTCTGCAACCGTTTTCTGACCACGCCGATCATCTCCTGATCATCGACATCGACGGTTCGCAAAGCCGCTATACCCATTACGGGCAAGCCTTCATTACGCATTTCGGAACCGACTTGACCGGACAGATCATCGATCTGCTGCCGAGCGATATCCTGCCGGCCGAGCGCCGTGGCATGCTGGCGTTCGAATATACCTACGCGCGGCGGGTTCTGCGTCCGCTGTGGCGCTCATATACCGGCCGGTTCGATGACGGAAAGACGGAAACCTGGCAGCGTCTGGTATTGCCGGCCGGCCAGGGCCGTCTTGTCGTCGGCGCCTACCCGACCGACGGACCTTACCCTTCACCCGACGAAGGCGCCGATAGCGAGGGCCTGGCTCTGCTGCGACTGCTGATCGAACGGGTTCCTGTGGTGGTCGACGCCGATGGCAATATTGGAGATCTCGCCCTTTCCCTGAAGATTTTCAGCGACACTCAGCAGCATATGGCCGAGTTGAAGGAATGGGCGACCCGCGACACCCTTACCGGCGTGGCCAACCTCCGGCATTTCCATCATCTGGCGGGACTGGAACTCGACCATGCCTATCGCATGGGGCGGGCAATTTCGGTCCTGGCGCTCGACATCGACTATTTCAAAGGTATCAACGATCGCTGGGGGCATCCGGTCGGCGATCAGGCCTTGAAGGCGTTCACCGCCGCTTGCCGCAAAGCGCTGCGGGAACCGGACATCCTGGGCCGAATCGGCGGCGAGGAGTTTGCCGTTGCACTGCCCAACACGCGGATCGAAGAAGCGCAAATGATTGCCGAACGTCTGCGGCGCCAGGTCGAACAGGTATCCTTGCCGCTGGCGCAGGGAGACGACGCCGTATCCTTTACCGTCAGCATCGGCGTGGTGTCCTCGCCGCCGCCAGGTCATGCGGGCGAGGCAAGACCGGATATTTCCAAGCTTCTGGCCTTGGCCGACGCCGCGCTCTACCGCTCGAAGAGCGAGGGGCGCAACCGGGTGACGGTCGCCCGGCCGGTCTGGTAAGGGGACACCTGAAAAAATTAGTCCTTGCCCGGCAGCCGGGTAAGCAGCGGGTCGGTCCAGGCGGGGGGCAGTGCCGCCAGCAGCCACGACATCACGGCCATCGGCCAGGGGTAGGTGAGGCGTGCCCGGTTGGCGTCGATAGCGCGGCGCATCAGGCCTGCGGCTCTATCGGCGGGCATCAGGAAGGGCATGGGGAAGCGGTTGACCGCCGTCATGCGGGTCTCGACAAAACCCGGGCAGATCACTGTTACGCCGATCCCCTCTTTGGCCAGGCTGCCGCGCAGGCCTTCCCCCCAGACGCGAACAGCGGCCTTGCTGGCGCTGTAGGCCGGTGCGGACGGCTGCCCGCGGAATCCCGCTACCGACGATATCAGGGCAATCTGTCCGCGGTGCCGCGGGCGCATGACGGCGATGGCCGGTAGCACCGTGTTGACCACGCCGTCCAGGTTGACCGCGAAAATCTTGCGAGTTTGGTTGTCCGGTTCCTTGGCGCCACCGCCGGTGCCACCCGAAATCCCCGCGTTGGCAATCACCAGGGCCAGCGGCGCGATCGCTTCGGCATCGGTGATCCACTGCGCTAGTGCCGGGCCGTCGGTGACATCGACGGCGCGTACCGAGGCCTGTGCCCCTTTGCTGCGGCAGCTGTCGACGACCGTGTTCAGGCGGAGGGTGTCGCGGCCTGACAGGAAAAGATGACTGTTCGGGGTGGCGTAGGCGACGGCCAAGGCTGCCCCTAATCCGCTTGAAGCCCCTGTGATGAAGATGCCGCTGATCATGACGCCACCATAGCAGCGAGCCTTATGCCAAGTCTCGTCGAGGATGAGGAGCGACTTGGATGGTTGTTGGCACTGCTTGCGCAAGGTATAACCCTGGAACTTGCGGAAATTGGAAGAGGTGTCGTTTTGAGCGTCAACAGCATGACCGGCTACGCCCGTGTTCAAGGCCAGGACGATACTCTGGTGTGGTCCTGGGAAGCCAAGAGTGTCAACGGCAAGGGGCTTGAGTTGCGCTTCCGTTTTCCTGCCGGCTACGATTTTCTCGAGTTGACCGCCCGCGAAGCTGTGCAGAAGCGTTTCAAACGCGGCAATCTGATGATTTCGCTGAACGTCGACCGTTTGAAGAAGGGGGCGCCTCTCGTCGTCGACGAGGCGGTTCTGGCCCAGTATATCGAGATCGCCTGTCGCTGGCATGACAAGGCTCCAGGTCTGGCATCGCCCCAGGTCGATGGACTTCTTGCCTTGCGTGGTGTTCTCGTCGATCCCGGCGAGGAGGATGTCGCCCCGGAGCTTCTTGAGGCACGCGGCAAAGCCTTGATGGTTTCCTTCGGACAGGCTCTCGACGCCTTGACCGCCATGCGGACCGCCGAGGGGCGGCGTTTGGCCGACGTTTTGCGGGGGCAGTTGACGGAAATCGCCAGCTTGGTCGGACAGGCGGAAAAACTGGCGGCTTGCGATCCGGCGACCATCAAGGAGCGGTTGCGCCTCCAGGTCCTGGCCCTGCTTGACGCCGTGCCGGCGCTTTCGGAAGAGCGATTGGCCCAGGAGGCGGCATTGATCGCCGCCAAGGCCGACGTCCGCGAGGAATTGGACCGGTTGAGCGCCCATCTGTCGGCGGCCGGCGATCTGCTGGCCTCGGGCGAAGCGGTGGGACGGCGGCTTGATTTCCTCTGTCAGGAATTCAACCGCGAGGCCAATACCCTGTGTTCCAAGGCCAATGATATCGAACTGACCCGGATCGGCTTGGCTCTCAAGGCGATCATCGAACAGTTCCGCGAGCAGGTGCAGAATATCGAATGACGGTTCACTCCCCGATGCCCCAGTCCCAGCCTGATGCACCTGTCACCGCCATTCAGCGCCGTGGCCTCATGCTCGTGTTGTCGTCGCCCTCAGGGGCCGGCAAGACCACCATTTCCAAAGCTCTGTTGCGCCAGGACGGCGGAATCGCCATGTCGGTTTCCGTCACCACCCGGCCGCCGCGTCCGGGCGAGGTCGATGGACGCGACTATCATTTCATCGAGCGCGCGCAATTCCTCACCATGGTTCGTAATGGCGAACTGCTGGAACATGCCCGGGTCTTCGACAATGATTATGGAACGCCGCGCGGCCCGGTCGAAAAGACGCTGGCTGATGGAAAGGACGTCCTGTTCGATATCGACTGGCAGGGAACGCAGCAGCTGCGGCAAAATGCCAGGGCCGATCTGGTCAGCATTTTCGTTCTGCCGCCGTCGGTCGCCGAGTTGGAGCGGCGGTTGCGCGGTCGCGGACAGGACAGCGACGACGTGGTGCGCGGCCGGATGGCCAAAGCCGGATTGGAAATGAGCCACTGGCCGGAATATGACTACATCATCGTCAATTCCGTATTGGAGGCCAGTGTCGGCTCGGTCAAGGCGATCCTGGCGGCGGAGCGTCTGAAACGGGAACGGCAGGTTGGACTGGCCGACTTCGTCAACGGCTTGCGGGGCGAAGAGTAGGCATTTGGTTTCCCTCTCCCGCCGGATCGGAATATTCATTCCGACGTGATGACGGGGCGGCGCCTGTGGCAAAGACCGGGGAGGGTCTTGCCCACAGGCGCCCCACATCAATAAGGCGGGAGAGGGACGCGTCTCTCTAGAGGGCGATTCAGACTTTATTGAGATAGAGCCGGAACGAAGTTCTTTCCAACGATATCCTGCGCCTCTTTCGTCAGCATGAAATCGAAGAAGCTCTTCACCGGCCCCGAGGTCTGTTGACTGATCAAGGTCAGGGGACGCTTCAACGGATAGGCGCCGCTTTGCACGGCTGCCCGGTTGGGCTGCGCGCCGTCGATGGAGATGGCCTGGACGTGCGGCGTGGCGAAGGACATGGAGGATGCGGCGATGCCGCTCTCATCCTTGGCGATGTCCTCGATGCAATCGGTGGCGTCGTCACGTTCCTGCAGGGGGCCGTATTTTTCCGTGCCGAGTACCATGTCCTGGAAGGCCTTGACCGTCGCCCGGCCGCCGGTCAGCGTCTCGCTGTAGACGGTGATCTTCTGATCCGGGCCGCCGAACTGTTTCCAGTTGATGGCCCGCCCCGCGAAGATCTCTTTGAGATCGGCTTTGGTCAGTGCGTGGACCGGGTTCTTCGGATTGACGAAGACGCCCATGACGTCGAAGCCGATGACCTCCATGGCGGCGACCTGCCCCTTTTGCTGTTCGGTGGGTTCGCTGGCCAATCCGCCGATCAGAGCTTTCCCTTCGACAACCGCCTTGAGACCGGCCGAGGCTCCGGCCCCGCCGATGGTGCCGAAGGCGACGCCGAACCGTTCGGTGAACAGTTTACTGGCTTCGGGCAGAATCTTCGTGCCGATGGTCGTTGCCCCCTCATAGGTGAGAGTCACCGGCGTGTCCTTGGCGGCCGGTGCCGTGGCAGGGCCGGTGGCCGAGGCCGGCTTTACGCTGACCGCCGCTTCGGAGAGATCTCGATGGCAGCCGGCGCAGGTCTTGAAAGCGACTTGCCCATTGTGGCAAGCGAAGCAGAGGGTATCGGTCTTGTGATCCTCTCTGGTGATCAGGCCCTTCTTCTGCGTCGTGAACAATTTGAGGTGGCAGTCGTTGCAGACATAGCCTTTCGAGGCATGCAACTGTCCGTCAAAGGTGACGCGGCCTTCCCCTCCACCGCCATAGAGAATGGTCTTGCCGTCGGTTGCCATGGCGACGGGTGCCATGGCAACGAAGGCCAGCAAGACCAGAAGTCCAAAAAGACGTTTCATGTCTCACACCTCGGCGATGATGCGGGCGGAAACGTCGCGCGCCCTGGCGGTGCCGGTGAGCACCATGGAATCGACCAATTCGGTACGGATGCCGTTGAGAATCAAAGCGACACCGTCCTTTCCTGCGCCATGAGCGCCACGAACCAGCGGACGGCCGACCAGGGTGGCGTCGGCGCCCAAAGCCAACAGCTTCAGCACGTCGGCGCCGTGGCGGACGGCACCGTCGGCGATGATGGTGATCTTGCCTTTCACCTTCTTGGCGATTGCCGGCAGGATTTGGGCGACACCCGGCGTGTGATCGAGGACGCGGCCGCCATGGTTCGAAACGCCGATCGCCTTTGCTCCGGCATCGACCGCCATCTGCGCCTCGTCCGCCGTCATGACGCCCTTGATGAAGAATGGCAGTTTGGTGGCTTTCGCCAACTCGGCCAACTGTTTCGGGGTTTTCGGCTCGACGGTCTGTCCGGGAACGGCCCGCGCGGCACGTCCTGCGGAATCGATGTCGATACCGAACGCGACGCCACCCACCTCTTCGACCATGTGGATCCGCTTGATGATCTCGTCTTGCGTCTTCGGCTTGATGAGGACGACCACTTTGCCGCCATACTGCTTGACGACATTCATGCGACGCTGGAAGACCTCCATCGGATCGCCGATGCCGTCGGCGATCAGCGGCAGCGTGCCAGCTGCGCGACAGCCGCCGATGATGGCGTCGACGTAGTCTTCCTCGCTCATCTTGCCGCCCATATTGTAGGTCACGCCGCCGGTGGCGGCCGATAGCACCGGGAAGGAGACGGTCTCACCGAAGATCGAGATCGCGGTGTCGGGCTTCTTGATCTCGTGGAATGTCCGCATTTGCAGATGCACTTTGGCGAGCGATTCGTAATTGTTCTTGAACGACGCTCCTGAGCCGATGCCGCCAAAACCGGGAACCTCGCCGGCACAGGCGACGCCGTTGCATTCCGGACAGACTCGGCAGCGCGGATAGAGCTTTTCACGCGCCACGCGCAAAACCTCGGCCATGGTGAGGACTGACCCGGCGGCAGCGGGAACCGAGTGCGTGTCTCCGCCGGCGGCGCCTTCGGCCGCCTTGGCTTCGGCGCTTGCCACCAGCGGCGCCAGCACGGCACCAGCCCCGACGGCCGTGGCGTTCAGTAGAAAGCTGCGACGATCAATGTTTGCCGTCTGCTTCTGATTGTTGGTTTCCATGGATGTCTCCTATGTGACGGGAAAAAGGGGAAGAAACGAGCGCGCCGACAGAAGACGAGTGTCCGAAAGAGGACGCGTTTTTTTTCAACGTCGGATCGGAGCGGTCGTGTTTCAGGCTTCTGGAAGAAAAATAAAAATTTATCTATTTTTGATTGTAGTAGCTAAGTCATAGCAAAAATATCATCCCCCCGAATCGCAGATGTATCCGGAAAATTGTTTTAGAATATTCCTAATGTTTTTGGTGCGTAGTTATTGATACGCCACTCTGATCTTGAGAATTCCCCGATTCAAATTTTCACCAAAAAATAAGGGAATAGGGGGATTTTTTGAACATGGTTTGTCATGATCATTGCTATCGGTTTTGACGATGAACGGTTCGGCCATGTTGGATCCCACGCTTCTTGCCACCTTCGTCACGGTGGCCCATACAGGCAGTTTTTCGGAGGCCGGCCGCCGTCTCGGCCTGTCGCAGTCGACTGTCAGTGAACAAATTCGTCGTCTCGAACAGCAGGCATCGCGGCGACTTTTCGTGCGCGACACTCATCGGGTCGTGCTGACCTCGGACGGCGTGGCGATGGTCAGCTTTGCCCGGACCATTCTCGATGCCAACGAGCATGCACGCCGCTATTTCGCCGGTTCCACCGAGCGGGAGCGTATCAAGCTGGGTGCCTCGGAAAACTTCGTCCGCAGCCAATTGCCGCAGGTGCTGCATGACTTTCTGGCCCGGACTCCGTCGGTCGATCTCGAATTGACGGTCGGCCTGAGCGGCGTGCTGTTCGATCGGCTCGATTCGGGAGAGCTTGATCTGGTGCTCGGTAAGCGGCGTCCCGGCGAGGACCGCGGCCAATTGATTCAGCGTGAGGAGATGGTCTGGATCGGAACCGAGACGACGGCTGTGGCGGAGGATGGCCCGGTGCCGCTGGTCATGTATCCGCCGCCCAGCATGTCACGCGCGATGGCCATCGAGGCGCTGGACCGGGCCCAGGTATCGTGGCGGATCGTTTGTACCTGCGATGGTCTTATGGGCCTCAGAGCCGCGACATTGGGGGGCTTCGGTTTGATGGTGCAGCCACGCGGCATGATCCCCGCCGGGCTCGTCGAAATCCCGTCATCGCCCAGGTTGCCGCCGCTGGGCGAGGTGGAGTTTGTGGTTGCCGGACCGACACGCAACCTGCGTGGACCGGTCGCCGAACTGGCCGCCGCCTTCCTCAGGCATTAGGGGCGGCTTCCAACCACAGCTCGCCGCCGGCCGTCCCGTCGTAGAGGACGGTTCAGCGGGACATAAAATGTTCCTGTCCGATCGCGCCGAAGACCGGCAAGCGCGGATTGGCTGGTGCCGGACCGAGCTCCGAACGGGCCAGACGCTTTGGTCGCGCCCAATCCCGCCGCGCCTCGCGGGCCAGGACGAGACCGTGGCCGGGACGATCGGGCGCGTAGGCATAGCCGTCGCGGATTTCGACCGGTTGCTCCACCAGGTGGTCAAAGTTCTGGAACGAATATTCGAGCCATTCGACCTCGGGCAAGGCGCAGGCCATGTGGACGCCGACCTCGAGGAAGGTGTTGCCGACGCTGACCGGCACACCGACCTCGGCGGCCAGCCAGCCGACACGCATCACGTCGGTGACTTGACCATGCACGTTGAGGATGTCGGCGCCGTGGTTCTCGAGCAGGAGCCGTTTGCCCTGCAGGTCGAGATATTCGCCGCTGTTGATCTGCGTCCAGCTCGCCGCCTGCCGCAGTGTCCGCAGACCGTCATAGTCGTTGCGCAGAATGGGATCCTCGACCCAAAGCAACTCGTGCCCGGCATCACGGATGGCTCTCATCTTCATGAGAGCTTCCTTGGATGTCCAGGCCTCGTTGGGGTCGATCATCACCTTGGATCCCTGCGGTACGCAACTCTTGAGCAAGTCGAGCCGGCGCAAATCACGGTCAAAGTCGGGATGTCCGACTTTGATCTTGAAGGCCGTAAAGCCGATACTGGCGGCATAGGCGAAAAGTTGGACGAACGCGTCGTCGCTCAGATGAAAATCGAGCCCGCTTGCGTAAGCGCGGACTCGCTGACGGCGGCCGCCGAGGAACTGATGCAGGGGAAGCCCGGCTTCCTTGGCAGCCAGATCCCAGAGCGCCACCTGCAGTGCCTCGTGGAAGGGCAGCGAGAAGGCGCGTTGATTACCGCCGCGCGGGCGGCTGACACGGTGGATCAGCGACACCGCTTCCTGGCCGCTGATTGCCGGCCACACCTCGTTTGCAAAGACGGCTTCGATCTCGGACTGGTCCGGCAGCGGGTTGAACAAGCTCTGAATGAAGCCAAGCCCGACGTCGTCCCGGCTCGAAATCAGTTCGAGTGCCGCGACGTTCACGTCATCAACGCGAACCTGGCTGTCCCCGATCACACGATCGCGTGCGAACTGGAAACGGGTTATGCGAAACTCGGATAGGGACATGAAGACCCCGCTGACTGTTTGGCCGTCGACTGACGGCCCGAAGGACGAGGCGGGTTGCGGTCGCGTGTCAAGGACCTGACGTGCTCACGCAACCCGCCTCAATCGAAGACCTGGTGTTCCGACGCAACCGCATGAATCCCGTCAATTCCCCCACCCTAGCCCTCCCCACAAGGGGGGAGGGAGCCGTTGCTCTTTAGCCCCTCCCCTTGATGGGGAGGGGTTGGGGTGGGGTGGAACTTCGGAATCATCTGAATGTGTCAGAACACTGGAGCGTGAAGACTTTAGACGGTATCGCTCTGCGATTTCGTCAAAAATCATCCGGCTCTAGGCACCTTCCTCGAGCTCTCCCAGCACGGCCGCGCCGGTGCGCACGAAAACCGGAATGGCCTCGATCGGTGCATCGCACTCGCCCCATGCGCCCCCGGGGTGCGATGTCTTGCTTTCCAACTCGATCCAATCCGTGCCGGCGGGAAGCCAGACCCGCCGGCTCCGCTGTCCCGCCTCGGTGATCGGAGCGACCAGGATGTCCGGGCCGAACATGTACTGGTCCTCGACGTCCCAGGCTTCCGGTTGGGCCGGAAAGTCATAGAAGAGCGGTCGCATCACCGGCAGACCGGTTTCGTGCGCCGTCCGCATCTGGCGAAGAACGTAGGGGCGCAGGCGTTCCCGCAGGGCCAGTCCACGTGCCATGAGGGCGTAGTTTTCCTCGCCATAACTCCAGATCTCGTTGGCGGCGCCGGTGTCGCACTGGGCAATGCCGTCCCGATAGGCTTCGAGCGGCGGCTCGATTGGCCGCCGGTAGCCGTGCAGGCGCATGACGGGGCAGAACACCGCCCACTGAAACCAGCGGATCAGCAGCTCCTGGAACAAGGGGTCGTGGATGTTACCGCCGTCGAAGCCGCCGATGTCGGTTGTCCACCACGGGATCCCGGCAACGCCCATGTTCAGACCGGCGGCGATCTGGTTGCGCAAAGCCTGGAATGTGGAGGGAATATCTCCCGACCACACGAGTGCGCCGAACCGCTGGCTGCCCGCCCATGCGCAGCGCAGCAGATTGACGATTTCCGTTTCCCCGGCCGCCCTCAGCCCCCGATAGAAGCCCTCGGCGTACTTCAGCGGATAGATGTTTCCGACCTCCAACACCGGCCCGAGCTGGTAGCGGTAGTTGTCGAAATGGTAGGCCGTGTACTCCGGCTCCGCCACATCGAGCCAGAATGTGCGAATGCCGATATCGTAGTAGTTCTGTTTCGCCTGTGCCCAGACGTAGTCGCCCGCCTTGTCGTTGGTGGTGTCGAAGAAGGTCGTGTTGCCGAGGAATCCCATGGTAACGGGCAGGCCCCGGTCCGTCTGCACCAGGTATCCTTTCGCCAGCATCGGCGCATAATTGGCGGAGCGATGTTCGACGGTCGGCCAGACCGATACCATGAGCTCGATGCCCAGCGACTTGAGTTCCTGTACCATCGCTGCCGGATCGGGCCAGTCACGCTTGTCGAAACACCAGTCGCCCTGGTTTGGCCAATGGAAATAGTCGATCACGATTACCGCCAGCGGCAAGCCACGGCGCTTGTGCTCACGCGCCACCTTCAGCAGCTCATCCTGAGTGCGGTAACGCAGCTTGCATTGCCAGAAACCCGTGGCGAACGCCGGCAGCATCGGCGCCGTACCGGTGGCCTCGCCATAGTTGCGGCTGATGTCGGTCGGCGTATCTCCGGCGGTGATCCAGTAATCCATGACGCCGGTCACGCGTGCGGACCAGCGCGTCTCGTTGCGCGCGAAGCTGGCTTCTCCGACCGCCGGATTGTTCCAGAGCAGGCCGTATCCACGATTGGAAACAATGAAGGGAACACTTGCCTGCGAGTTGCGTTGCGCAAGTTCGAGGGTGCATCCTTTCAGATTCAGGTACGGCTGCTGGTACTGCCCCATCCCGTAGATCTTCTCGTCCGGCTGGGCCTCGAAACGCACGGTGAGTTGGTACTTTCCGCCGGTCAGCGGCGTGAACTCGCGGGCCGGAACATTCAATGGACTGAACCACGAACCGGCGGCGTCTTCGGCTTCCCCGGCGGTCGTCCGCATCCGCCAGCATTCCTCGAGAAGCAGCAAGCCGTTCTGGTTGAAGAACCGGATCTGGCCGCGCCGGTTGACCACGGCCCTGATCTTGCCGTTCGCCACCGTGATGCTCTCGGGCGTCCGGGTGATATGCACGGTGGCCGGCTTCGGTGGCAGGAGGGCCCAGTCCCGGCGGTCCAGTTCCGGCAGAAGCGTCGCTCTCACCCGAAAGCTGTCCTCTCCCCATGGCTCGACCACCAGGTTCTGGCCGCCGTACGACCAAACCACTTTGTCTGCTTCGACGCGAAGCGTGTTCATTGCCGCATTCTCCAATTCGCACTCTGCCGCTGCTTCACAGGGCAACTTCGTTTTCCATATCAAAGGCGTAAATGTCGTTGGTGTTGATCCCTATGGTCACCGTCATTCCCTCCTGTACGCGGGGCATGCCGCTTTGCGTCACCACCAGAGGCACTGCCGCGACCTTCGTCTCGATGAAGCTCATGCTGCCGGTCGATTCGACGCTTTCCACCCGCGCCTGCAGATGCTGCTGGCGGGTCTCATCGCCGATTTCCATATGTTCCGGACGCAGGCCGAGCCAGATCGGGCGGCCGGGCCGTTGCGGCTCGGGCAACGTCAATGTCTGGCCGTCGGCAAGCTCCAGTGCCGCCGACAGCCCGTCCGCCGTGACTTTGGCCTTGAGGAAGTTCATCGCCGGGGAGCCGATAAAACCTGCGACGAAGCGATTGGCCGGGTGACAGTAGAGGTCCCGTGGCGCTCCAATCTGCTCGACGGAGCCGCTGCGCAGCACCACGACCGTATCGGCCATCGTCATCGCTTCGATCTGATCGTGGGTGACGTAGACCGACGTCGCCTCCAACCGTTTGTGCAACCGGCGGATCTCGCTGCGCATCTGTACCCGCAAAGCGGCGTCGAGGTTTGACAGCGGTTCATCGAAGAGAAATACCCTGGGCTTGCGGACGATGGCGCGGCCCATCGCCACACGCTGACGCTGGCCGCCCGAGAGGTCGCGCGGCATGCGGCCGAGCAGACCGGCAAGACCCAGCGTTTGCGCGGTGGCCTCGAGGCATTCCCGGATTTCCGCTTTCGGCCGATGTCGCAAGCGCAGCGAATAGGTCATGTTGCGTTCCACCGACATGTGCGGGTAAAGCGCGTAGGACTGGAACACCATGGCGATATCGCGCTCACGCGGCGGCCGATCGTTCACGACTTCGCCGCCGATCCGGATGGTGCCGCTGGTGATCTTGTCCAACCCGGCGATCGAACGCAAAAGGGTCGATTTGCCGCAGCCGGAAGGGCCGACAAGGGCCACGAACGAGCCGGTCTCGACATTGATGGTGATATCGTTCAGCACCTGGACCCGCCCATAGGCCTTGCACAGGTGGTCGAGCTCGATCTGATACACCGGCTCTCTCCTATTTCAGCGCTCCGGCGGTGAGGCCGGAGACGATGTGTCGTTGCAGCAGGATGAAAATGACCAGGATTGGCGTGACGTAGATCGACGCGTAGGTCATCAGCCCGGCCCAGTCCTGAGCATTGGCGCCGAGGAACGTGGAGAGGCCGACGGTCGCCGTCTGCAGATCCGTGCTGGCGATCAGGGACCGTGAATACACGTACTCGCCAAAGGACTGGAGGAAGACCAACGTCGACACCACCAGGATGCCGTTGCGCGCGAGCGGAAGCATGATGTGGAAGAATGCGCCGACACGCGAATTACCGTCGACCAGGGCGGCCTGTTCCAACTCCCCGGGGACCTGGGCAAAGGTGGCACGGCACAGAATGATATAGAACGGCAGCGTCTTCGCGGACGTTGCCAGCACGACGGCCAGCCGAGGCCACTCCAGCAGGCCCAATTGGTTGAAGGCGACGAAGATCGGCGTCACCATCAACGACGGCGGCAACACCTGCAGCACGAGGATGACGAACAGCGTGACGCTGACCATCGGGTGCCGGGAACGCGCCAGCACATAGGCTGCGCCGGTTCCCAGCACCATGGTGATCAGTGTCGTCCCGGAGGCGACCACCAGGGAATTCCATACGTATCGCCCCACCGCGTAAGTGAGGAACACGCGCGTGATTTCGAAATGCGGGTGACTGGGCCAAATCTCCGGCGGGTAGCGAAACAGGTCTCCGCCGGGCCGGAGGGCGGTCGCATACATCCAGTAAAGAGGGAAGAGGTAGAGTGCCGCCAGCAGCAGCGCCACGACAAGGAAGAGATAGCGCTTCATCTGAGTCTAAGCCCTCTGCTCGTGGCGGATCGCCCGCACGTAGATCAAGGCCACCGCGGCGACCACGGTCATCATCAGCGTGGCGACCACCGCACCGTCCGAGATCTCGTAAGTCTCAAAAGACATCTGCCAGGACCAGTACTGCGCAATGTTCGACGCCCCGGCCGGCCCCCCCTGGGTGAGGGCGGCGACAAGATCGAACTGCTGGAGCGTGAAGATGACGCCGAGCGAGATGACGGCGCCGAGGGTTGGTGCCATCAGCGGCAGGGTGATCGACCGGAAACGCTCGATCATGCCGGCGCCATCGAGGGCGGCAGCCTCGTAGACATCGTCGGGAATACCGGCCAGGCCGACGGAGAGCAGAATCATGTTGAAGGGGATGCCCAGCCAGACGTTCGCGATGATGATCGACCAAAGGGCAATGGACGGATCCGAGGTCCAAAACACCGGGCCGCCGATCAGGTGCAGGCTGCGCAGGGCATAGTTCAGGACGCCAAAATCACCGGCGAAAATCCAACGCCAGATGGCACCCACCACCAGCGCGGGCATCACCCAACCCGCCAGAAACAACCCCCGCAACCACTTTGCACCGGGAAAATCGAGTTGGAAGAAAAGAGCCAGCGCAAAGCCGATCGAAAGTTGGAAGACGATCGACATCACGACGAACAGAACGGTGTTCCACAGCACCGTGCCAGCCTCCGACCGGGCGAACACGTCGACGTAGTTGCCGAACCCCCGCAGCGGACGGATGAGTGTGCCGACGTCGAACATGTCGACCTGCTGGAACGACATGACGACGTTGTAGATGAGTGGGAATGCCGAGAAGGCCAGCAGGTATCCCACGGCGGGAACGACGAGCACCAAATTGAACGCGTCGCTATCCCGCCAAGCCTTGAGAAATCTCATGTTCAGCCTTGATCAGCCAAGTGATACGGGAAGTTGCGTGCTATTTCTTCAGCACCTGGTCGACGTGCCGCTGTGCTTCGGCCAGCGCCGTCTTGGCGTCGGCGCGGTGCGTGAGCGCTGTCTGGATCGCGACCTGGATCGGTTTGGAGATCTGCGGCCACATGGGGCTAGGTCCGCGTGCGTGCGCGTATTGGACCTCTTCGGCAAATATCGCGTATGCGGCGGGCCACTTCGGATTGACAGTGGTGACCGTCTTCACGGATGGCAAAATGCCGAACTCGTTCCAATTCCGCCCCTGCTGCGAGATGAAGTATTCCAGCAACCGGAAGGCTTCCTGAGGGTGCTTGGAGGACTTGAAGACGCCGTAGGCGTGCTCTCCAAGGGCCGAGGCCCGCGGCGAGCCCTCTTTCTCGACCGGCAGCATCGCAACCCGCCAGTCGAACTTCGCTTCCCTGTCCAAGGTCGGAAGTTCCCAGGGGCCGGAGATGGCCATGGCGACGTTTTGGGCGCGGAACGAGGCCATCAGGTCGACCTGGCCCCACACCAGGACGTCGTTGGAGACGATCTTTTCGTCCAGCAGTTTCTGCCAGAACTCCAGCGCGCGTACGGTGCCGGGATTATCGAGGTGATCGAAGTCGCCTCCGGCGGTCTGGGCGAACGGCAGAAACTGGAACGTGCCTTCCTCGGTGGCGACGGCACTGTAGGCAAGTCCGTAGCGGTGGGCCGCAGGGTCCGTCAGCTTCCTGGCGACCGTATAGAGCTCGTCCCACGTTTTCGGCGGGGCGTCCGGGTTCAAGCCGGCAGCCCGGAACATGTCGGCGTTGTAGAACAGCGCAATAGTGTTTGCGCCGCGCGGAATGGCATAGAGCCGGTCCTGCCACGTTGCATTCGTGAGTGGCCCGGGGTAGAAATCCTCGCGGTGGATGACTTTGGAATTCGCAACAAACGGTCCCAGGTCGAGCAGCAGGTTGTGGGATGCGAACGTCGCCACCTGCGGGTTGTCGATCTGGCTGACGTCCGGGGCGGTGTTGGTGGCGGCGGCGCGTATTGCGTCGTTCTCGACGTCGGCAAAGTTGATCAGCTTGAGGTCGATTCTAATGTCCGGATTCTTCGCCTCAAAATCGCGGGTGAGCACTTGGGTATAATGGGAGATTTCGTCTTGTGCCCAGACCTGCAGCGTGACGGGATCTGCTGAGGCGTTATGGATGGAAACGACTGCGACGATAACTCCGAGCCCAAGCTTGAAGGCAAGCATTTTCATCTTGGTTCCTTCCCGGTCTTAGGATTGTTTTCATGGCGAGTGACACGTAAACGAAACTTACTTGTCCTCACAGTTTCCTAACGTTTATGATCCTACCTTGGCGTGTGGTTACTGTCAATATGCCGGGGATTCCGGGCGAGGGAGGGTAAAGAGTGGGAATTCGGGAACTTGCTAGGCTCCTGAACTTGTCGACCTACACGGTATCGCGTGCGCTGAACGGCCACGCCGATGTCAATGAGGAGACGCGGCGGCGCGTGGTGGAGGCGGCGGAGCGCGTCGGCTATTCGCCCAGCCAGTCAGGCCGGAGCCTCCGGGAAGGCACCGCGAATGCGGTGGCGGTGGTGCTGTCGTTTGATCGGGCGGATCAACGGGTGCCCTTCTTCATGATGATCGGGCGCGGCATCCAGGCGGGGCTCAGACCACGCGGATATGACCTTGTGCTGCATTTCATCGCACCCGGGGAAGACAGCCTCAGCCAGGTGCGTCACATCGTGGAACGGCGGCTGGCTGACGGCATTATTCTCGCCGAGACGCTGCCAGACGATTTCCGCGTTTCCTATCTTGTGGAAAAATCCTTTCCGTTTATCACTCTCGGCCGCACGCTTGCCGGCGACACGCATCCCTGGATCGATCTGGATTTCGAGTCGGCAGTTGCGCAGTCCTTATCGCGACTGACCTCTTTCGGCCATCGTCGGATCGGGCTTGCCACGGGCAGTCCAAGGCTCATGTTCGACCAGATCGTGCGCGAGAGCTACACGCGCGAGATGAGGGCGCGGGACCTGGGGCCGGATCCGATGCTGATGCTGGAGGGACCGCCCGACCAGGCGGGAGGCCAGAGCCTGACCGAGCGATTCCTCGCCTTGGCGGAACCACCGACGGCAATCGTCTTCTCTCATGAGAGTTCCGCCACTGGCGCCTATCGGGGCCTCGCCGACGCAGGCCTGCAGCCTGGCCGGGATGTGGCGATCTTAAGCTGTACAGCCGACAGTTCCACGGCGCAGTTCCTGGTGCCGTCCCTGACCTGCTTCGGGCTCGACGGGCTCCACCTGGGGCAACGGTTGGCAGAAGAGCTGCTTGCCCTCATTCCGGCACGTGGCGTCCCGCCGTCCGTACACGAAGTACAAAGCCTCTGGCCGTGGACGCTGATTGCCCGTGAGAGCGATGCCTGCCAACCGCGAACGGTGCCGGTCGAAGGTTGATCTTGCCCCGGGCGTCCTTCGAGACGGCCCCTGCGGGGCCTCCTCAGGATGAGGGTTTTGTTCCAAAGTGTTGCCCTCATCCTGAGGTGGCGTGATAGCGACGTCTCGAAGGGTGAGGGTACCGCTGGAGCGGCGCCTCAATTCGGTTTATCAGGATTTCCCGTCCGGCTGGCGTCGAAGGCGCGGGCCAGGGCGCAGAAATCTTCGACGGCGAGTTCCTCCGCCCTGGCTGTCGGCGTGATACCGGCGGTTGCCAGCAGCGCCTCGGCGTCGCCCAGGGCCTTCAGGCTGGACCGCAGCATCTTGCGGCGTTGGCCGAAGGCGGCGGCGGTCACCTTTTCCAGGCTTTCCATCCTGGCCGCCGCCAAAGGCAAGGCTCTTGGCGTCAGAGACACAACAGTGCTGATCACCTTGGGCGGCGGGGTGAAGGCCTCGCGGGCGATGTTGAACAGCGGGCGGACCTCGCAGCGCCATTGGGTGATGACCGACAGGCGTCCGTATTCGCCGCTGCGCGGTTGCGCCGCCAAGCGGTCGACCACTTCCTTTTGGAACATCAGTGTCAGGCTTTCGAAGGCCTCGGCTTTGCGTAACCAGCCGATCAACAGCGCCGTCGAGATGTTGTAAGGCAAATTGGCGACGATCCGTCGCGGCGCCTCTCCCAGCAGAGCGGCGTCGATTGCCAGGGCGTCGCCGGCGAGAATCTCAAGCCGTCCGGGGTAGGCGTCGGCGATTTCCTGTTGGATGGCGATGGCGCGATCGTCACGTTCGATGGCGATGACCAGGCGGGCTCCGGCGTCGAGCAGGGCGCGTGTCAATCCTCCCGGTCCCGGTCCGATCTCTATGGTGGTGCCCCGCGTAAGGTCGCCGGCCGATCGGGCGATGCGGCCCGTCAGGTTGAGGTCGAACAGGAAATGCTGGCCGAGCGACTTGCGGGCGGCAAGTCCGTGGGCGGCGATGACGTCGCGCAGCGGCGGCAGAGCCTTCTCAGCCACGGCGGTCGGCCATCGAGCGGGCCAGCTTGAGGGCGGCGATCAGGCTATCGGGGCGGGCCTTGCCGCTGCCGGCCAGATCGAAAGCCGTGCCATGGTCGGGAGAGGTGCGGACGAATGGCAGGCCCAGCGTCACGTTGACGCCGCCATCGAAATCCAGTGCCTTCAAGGGAATCAAGGCCTGATCGTGGTACATGCAGAGCGCCACGTCATAGGTGGCCCGCGCGCTGGCGTGAAACATGGTATCGGCCGGCAAAGGGCCGCGGGCGTCGATTCCGGCCCGGCGCAGATCGTCGACCGCCGGCGCGACGATCTGGATGTCCTCCGATCCCAAGGCACCGCCCTCTCCGGCATGCGGATTGAGCCCTGCGACCGCCAGCCTTGGATGGGCGATGGCGAAATCGCGGACGAGGGAGGCCGCGGTGATCCGGCCGGCGGCGACGATCTCGTCGCGGGACAGCGTCGCGACGGCGGAGCGGAGCGGCATATGGATGGTCACCGGGACGACTCTCAGCATCGGTGAGGCCAGCATCATGACGACCTGAGTGACTTTGGCGAGAACCGCCAGGAACTCGGTATGACCCGGAAAGCCGAATCCGCCGTCATAGAGCGTCTTTTTGTGGATCGGATTCGTCACCACAGCGGCGGCCCGTCCGCCCATGGTCAGGGCGACCGCTTCTTCGATCGAGGCGATGACCGCCTGCGCGTTGCCGGCATCGGGTTGCCCGGGACGGCAGGCGTTCACCAACGGTCGATGCAGGACCGGCAGAGCTTGCGGGAAACAGGCGACCGCCTCGGCCGGCGTATCGATGCGGACGATGGGAACGGCAAGCCCAAGATGCCGGGCGAGGGTTTCCAGGCGTCCGGCGTCATCGATGACGAAGAAAGCCGGCACACCCTGGCGGTCGCGGGACAGCCAGGCGGCAAGCGCGATATCGCCGCCAATTCCCGCCGGCTCGCCCATGGTCAACGCCAGCGGGAGATTTTCTCTCATCGGCGAACCGACTCCAGTCCCGTCACACGCGGACTTCGACAAAGGCCGACCGGCGAAGGTCGCGCAGATAGCGCTGCGCCATGATCTCGATCTGCTCGTTCTCGAGGCGAGTCCGGATGTCATCACGCGATGGCAGGTTGCCGACCGGGTCGGTTCGTCCGCAGACGGCGAACAGACGGCGCATCCCTTCTTCGTCCAGCGGTTCGCTGATCTGGCCGAAACGCAGGTTGGCGATCAGGGCGGAAATGGCTGGCGGAATCTCGGAACGTTTGATCTTCTGGGCCCGGGTAAAGTCGGCGACCGTCTGTTTGATCTGCTTTTCCTCGTCGTCGCAGCTCTTGTCGGCGGAGAAGATCGAACGGACCTGCTTCAATTGCTCGTCGCGCTCGGTTATCGTCGAGCCGGGCAGAATTGGCAACTGAACGGTCAGAATATCGAAAATCGGTTCGCTGGCCTCGCCTTGGCCGACCGTCCGCTTGTCGCGCAGCAGCATGATGTGATAGCCGTCGACGGTGTGGATCGGCGGTGTGACATTGCCCTTTTCGAGTTTCGCCAGGGCGCGCGTCAATTCCGGATCAAGCGCTCCTTCCGAAACCCACCCGAGGTCGCCACCAGCCGCACCATTCTGGCTGAACTGCCGTGCCAGGGCGGGGAAGGGCGCTCCTTGCCGCAATTGATCGATCAGGCGTTCGGCCAGCGTCCGAACTTCCGCCTCGCGGCTAGGGTCATCGATCGCAAGATAGATCTCGGCAACCAGATATTCGGGCTTGCCGAGATTAGCCTTCAAGGTGTTCAGCCGTTCGTCGATTTCGGCTTCCCCGATATGCAGATCGGGAAGCAGTTCATGGCGTACCACGCGGACCCAGGACAGTTCGGACCGGATCTGCTGGCGCATGGTTTCCGGATCGATGCCTCGGCCCTTCAAAAAGCTTTCCAGGCCACCGGCCGGCATGTTGTTCTGCCGCTCGATGTTGGCCAGACTGCTGGCGATCTCGGACGCCGCGATATTGATCTTGAGGCGTTCGGCTTCCTGAGTCTTCAGGCGTTCATCGATCAAGCTTCGCAGAACCTGTGGACCGATGCGGCTGCGCGACTCCAGTGTGTCCGGAAGATTGGACGACACGAGCGCCAGACGCATACGCTGCTCAAGATCATGCAACGAGATGATGTCATTGTTGACCACAGCGGCAACCCGCTGGGTTTCCTGCGCGTGAAGGGAGGCGCTGCTGAACAGCAGGAGAACCGCGAAACCGCGGAGAACCTGCAGAAAAGAGGTGCGGAGCATCATCATGGGTCAGAATACGTTCACAGGGAATTGAGCCAAAGTCTTGAAGTTGATGGTGAACAGGAAATAGTGCCCCGCCGTGAAGGTCTTGACAGTGGTTTGCTTCTCCCCGGCGTCGGCAGTCACTAGAAAGCATTCGTCCTCGTAGGTCAACCGCATACCGGTCTGCAGGTCGCCTCCTCCCGCTCCAAGATTCTGGGTCGTGTAGAATTGAGTTGCCCAATAGCGGGTCGCCCGCGCCGTCAGCGTGCCGGTGATCTGCTCGCGTTCATCGAGCAGGCTGGTCGGGCTCAATTTGTCATAAAAAACATAACTCGTCTGCAGGTTGAGCGCGCGCGGGCCGATCGACGAGCTCACCTCGCTTCGTCTTATGCGCAGGTCGTTACGATCGAGGCGGAAGCTGTACTGCATCGATAGATTGCCGGACGGTGCGACATTGGCCCGGCCGACGATGTCGGACAGATGGTGGTCGAGCCCACTGCCGGTCGGAAAAATCGTTTGCGGATGAGCCTGATACATCTGCCCCAGAAGAATGTCCGCCGTTCCGGTGCCCCGATTGACGATGGTGTACTCGCCACCGTAGGCGAACCGCGGACCGGTCAGCACCCGGTCGTAGCCGGTGCCGGGATCGGCCTTGAAGATGTTGGTGTCATCGAGTTCGAAGTCGAGGCTGTCCTCGTTGGGGATCTTCAGCGAATTCCCCCCATTGGGGCTGGCGCTGACCACCATGATCGGCGTGATGGTCTGCGAGGAATGCTCGCCCAACCGCGTGAAGGGGTAGCGCCAATCCATCGATGCGTTGGGAATGGCCCGACCGACATCGAGTTCCTTGCCGGAATAGCCTGTGACGTCGGTGCTGTTGTACCCGTCGGCCCGGACCGATGTGCTGAACTTGTAGACTTCGCCATCGTTGGCGGTATAGGGCAGGTGCCAAGCCGTCAGAGTGTTGACTCGCCGGCCATTGGCGCCTTGTTCGCGGTAGATCACCGAGCCGTGAGTGTCGAACGTCCAATAGGATCCGGTTTTCTCCGACGGATCGCCGACATAGCTGTAGGTGGCCAGAGGGAGAACCAACGGCGTCTTCGCCGTCCCGCTGGTTGGCGTGGTCAGGCTTTGGAAGGAATAGCCTTCGAAAGCCGTGTAGGTCCGTTCATCGAATCCTTCGAGATAGGGGCGCGTCGTCAGGTACGGTTGCGGTGTGCGATAGCCGAAGGTCGACAGATAGTAGCGATCCGATGCGCGTTGGACCTCATAGCCGGCCCGCCAGGTGTCATCGAGATCGAAGCGGCCATAGGCGTCGACATGCCAACCGGTTGTCGCCGTGGTCTCGACGGCCGATGCCGGCATATTGGTGACGCTGAGGGTGGTTTTCGTCCCACCGTAAATGTTGCGCCAGCGATGCATCACCGCCAACTGCTCGTAATCGCCGGAGGTGATCAGCGGTGTCAGCGTGACGTCCTGGTAGTCGTCGATGACGCCGAAATAAGGCGTGCGCAGGCCGCCGCCGACGATCTTGTTGTTGATCACGGACGGCGGCAACAAGCCACTTTCCCGCTTGATGCTGGGGTCGGCATGCGACATGTAGGGCGTGTAGGCAATGGGAATGCCGCCGACTTCCAGCCAGGCATCGTTGTATTCGATCTGATGCGCCGTTTCGTCGTGGGTGACGCGGTTGGCCTTGATCTGCCAAAGAGGCGGCGTATCGCTGCCGTCGGCGCAGGGTTTGCAGGCCGTGTAGACACCTTTGTCGAATACGCTTCGATCGCCGGCCACCCGATGTCCTTTGTTGGCGGCGATCCGCGAATCGTCGACCATCAAAATCCGAATTCCCCGCGCCGTGGCGGTCTTCATGTCGCCGGTCAGTTCAATGTAGTCGGCAAAGGTAACCTCGCCCGTCACCTCGGTAAGACTGACGTTGCCGGTGGCGATGATCACGTCCTGCTTCAGATTATAGGAAAGAGAATCCGCCAGCAGGATCCGTCCACCCTGGTCGACCTCGACATGGCCGCGCGCGTTCACCGTGTTGAGATCCCGATCATGATTGAGTTCATCGGCGGTAATCAGCGACGGCTGATTTTCGGGCCGCGGGCCGCTTCTGCGCCGGGGTTTCGCCGATTCCCCACGGGAACCGCCGGCCGGCCGGCCGGCCGAGGCGGCGCTGTCGGGGCCAGTCGCCACGGTATCGGGCGTGTCGGGGGTATCCGGAGACGTCTGCTGGGCATCGGCCGGCAGGCCGAAAGCAACGGTGGAGGCGACAGCCAGCATGAGGGATCGAAGACGGCGTGGCACGGCGGACACTCCACTCAACCCGGAGGAAGGCTGGCGACCGGCACCGATTTTTTCAGTGATGGGCGCAGCAGGACCCACGCGCCAATGACCGCAGGAATCAACGGGGCCAGATAGACGAGGGGAACAAGGGATAAATCGCGTGTTGCGAGGTTGCCCACGCCAAGCGCCATTGCCTGGATCCCGATCATCAGGGCAATGGCCAGGATCAGGCGGTCATTCTGGCCGCGGCGGTTGAACCATCCCGACAACAAACAGGCCGCGGCCACGAAGGCAAACGAGAAATGGTAAAGCGGCGACGCCAATCGTTGATGTCCTTCGACGCGGAATTGACGAAATGCGGTCGGCCCGACCTGTGCCTCGGTGACCGAGAACAATTCGGCCGTCGATCTCTCCCTGGCATCACGCGACCGCTCCTCTCCAGTATCCGAGGAGTCCGAGAATTCCATCGCATAATTGTCGAAATATAGCAACGACAGGCGGTGTGTGTCGTGTGATACCTGTTCACGGGTACCGTTGATCATCAGGACCTTCGGCGTGCCATTGTCGGTCTTGATGAGGGCGCCGCGTTCGGCCATCAAGGTGACGGTATGCAGCGGATTGCGGCGGTCATAGACGATGATGCCGAGCAATTCGCCGGCCGGGCTGCGGGCGCGGACATAGACTGTGAGGCCCGTGCCGATCTGGTTGAACTGGCCTTCCTGCAGCATCACGTTGGTCGCCGTCGAGCGCAGCGTCCACTGGAGCTGGTGGAATTCCTCCACCGCCATCGGAATGACCCAGATGTTGAGGATGTAGCCAATCACCGTGCTGATGGCGGCCAGAATGAGCGCCGGTTGCGCCAAGGTCCAATGACTGAGACCCGCCGCCCGCAAAACGATGAGTTCCCGGTCGGAGATCAGTTTGTTGTAGGTGAACAAGACGACGGCAAACAGCGAGACCGGCAGGATGACCGTCAGGAAATTCGGCATCACCAGCATGGTCAGCTTCAGGAAAATCCCGATCGAAGCGCCCTTGTTCACCGTCAATTCGACGAACCGGAGCGACTGTGTCAGCCAAAGGATACCCGTCAGACCGATGGTGACGAGCACCATGCCGACGATCAGTTGGCGCAGGATATAGCGGACGATTCCTAGCATGCGGCCGGATTATGACGGCGGATGGGATCGAAGAACAGGCAAAATATGGTTCAAAGAACCTTGCCGGGGTTCATCAGTCCCTGGGGATCGAATGCCGCCTTGATCCGTTTCATCAGATCGAGTTCGAGCGGCGCCTTGTAATGGGCAAGTTCCTGCCTTTTCAACTGACCGATGCCATGCTCGGCGCTGATCGATCCGTGCATCGCCACGACGATGTCGTGAACGATCCGGTTCATGCGGGCCCATTCCTTCAGATAGGTCTCCTTGTCGACGCCCGGCGGCTGGCTCAGATTGAAATGGATGTTTCCGTCGCCGACATGGCCGAAAGGAACCGGTCGCACGCCGGGCATGGCCTCGATGACGGCCCGGCTGGCCCTGCGGATGAATTCGGGAACCGAAGAGGTGGGAACCGAAACATCGTGCTTGATGCTTCCTCCCTCGTGCTTCTGCGCCTCGGGAATGCCCTCGCGGATGCGCCACAGGCCGCGGCGCTGTTCGAAAGACGAAGCCAACACGGCATCGACCACCAGACCATCCTCCATCGCCGCGCCAAGCAGCGACTCCAGTGTGTCCTGCAGCGCCCCATCATCGCGAGAGGTGGACAGCTCGATCAGGACGCACCAGTCATGCTCCGCCTCGAAGGGGTTGGTGACGCCCGCCACGTGGGTGGCAGCCATGGCCAGTCCGATGTGCGGTATCAGTTCGAACGCCGTGACCTGATCACCGGTGGCGGCACGGGCGCGCGACAGCAGCGACAATGCCGCGTCGAGGTCGGCCAGGGCGCAAAAGGCGGTCTGGACATCCTTCGGCTTGGGAAAGAGCTTGAGAACGGCGGCGGTAACGATGCCCAGCGTTCCCTCGGCGCCAATGAACAGATGTTTGAGGTCGTAGCCGGTGTTGTCCTTGCGCAGAATCCGAAGGCCGTTCCAGATCTGGCCATCGGGGAGCACGACCTCGAGCCCCATGACGAGATCCCGGGTGTTGCCATAGCGCAGGACGCCGGCTCCGCCGGCATTGGTCGAAATGGTGCCGCCGATCTGGGCGCTGCCCTGGGCGCCGAAATTCAGAGGGAACAGGCAGTTGGCCTCGTCGGCTTTTTCCTGAACGGTCTGGAGGATGACGCCGGCCTCGACCGTCATGGTGAAGTTCACCGGGTCCAGGGCCCTGATCTTGTTGAGACGCGACAGGTTGAGAAGGATCTGCTGGCCCGAGGTGTCGGGCGCCGCACCGCCGCACAAGCCGCTGTTGCCTCCCTGTGGAACGATACCGATGCCCTCGGCGGCGCAAAGGCGGACGACCTCGGCGACCTCTTCGGTCGAACCGGGACGCACGACCGCCAGGGCGCGTCCGTGGAACAGGCCCCTTTCCTCGAACAGGTAAGGGGCGATGTCGGAACTGTCGGTCAGCAAGCCATGCGGCCCGACGACGGCGGCGAGGCGCGTCAGGAGATCATTCGTCATAGCCCAAGCATTTACCTGCAACCGGCGCCGGAAACAAGGGGGGCTCGATGGTTGCTCGTCAGGGCAAGAGGGTTTTACCAGATGGCCGCGGCGCGGCGGCGCGGCGGAGCCGGTCGTTGATCGCCAGGCCGAGACCGCTCTCGGGAATCGGTGCGACGGCGATCGCCTGGTAGCGCGCGTCGTCAAGCGCCCGCAGCATGGCGAACAGGTTGGCCGCTGCTTCCGCCAGATCGGCCGAGGGGCTGAGATTGAGCGCGGCGCCGTCATGCGGCCCGAAGGCCAGCAACGCTTCGCCGGGTTTGGCGTCCCTGGCGTTCAATCGAACGGGCAGGGCGGGGGCATAATGGCTCGATAACATGCCGGGGGATCGGGGGCCGTCGGGCTGGACGGGGCCGGCGATGTCAACGGAGCCCAGGGCATCCCGCAGTGCCTCGAGGGTAATGCCGCCGGGGCGCAACAGGGTCGGCCTGCGGCCGCAGAGATCGATGACCGTCGATTCGACGCCAACCGCGCAGGGGCCGCCATCGAGAATCATCGCCACCCGGTCGGCCAGGCCGTCGGCCACATGCTGCGCCGTGGTCGGACTGATGCGTCCCGAGGGATTGGCGCTGGGGCCGGCGACCAGGACGCTGGTCGCCCGGAGCAGCGCCAGGGCGACCGGGTGGGACGGGACGCGAACGGCGATGCTGTCCAGTCCGGCCGAGGCAAGCAGCGAGACCGTGGATTTTGCATGACGCGGCAGCACCATGGTCAGGGGGCCCGGCCAAAACAGGCTTGCCAGCAGGCGGGCCCGATCGTCGATGACGACCGAAGTTTCGAACGAGGACAGGCCGGGGCCGTGAACGATCAGCGGATTGAAAGTGGGGCGCCCCTTGGCGGCAAAGATCGCGGCGACGGCATTGTCGTCGGCGGCATCGCCGCCAAGGCCGTAAACGGTCTCGGTGGGAAAGGCGACGAGTTTACCGGCGCTCAGAAGAGCGGCGGCGTCCGCGATGGTCGCGGCGGTGGCGGGAACGATTGACATGGAGTTTCTCAGTAGTGAGGCGGGAAGGCGTAATAAAAATATAGAATAGATCAGGTGTCCATGAAACGGAATAGCAAGATAAAATGAGGGAGCCGCCTTCCTAGAAGGCGGCTCCCATTTCGCGTCTTTGTTGGAGCGGACCACCGATCGTTGTGACCCGGAGCCAAGTCACCGCAAGGCAAGTGCGGCGGCTAAAGGTGAGCGCATTTGATCGCTCACGCAAGTATAGTGACTCATCTTTACTTGAATGTCAAGAAAACAGTTCGTCAGTTCTCGTTCGGCTTCTATCCGAGCTGCGGTTGCGGGCGGCCCCAGGCAACCACCGAAGAATTGAGAAAATCGGGCTTTCCGTACCGCAAGGGACTGCCGTCGGGCAACGTCAGGCAGCCGCCGGCCGCCGCGAGAATGGCATGCCCGGCTGCCGTGTCCCATTCCATCGTCGGGCCGAAGCGCGGATAGAGATCGGCCTCTCCGGCGGCGATGACGGCAAATTTCAGCGAACTGCCGCTGTGGCGGATGGACGCGACCTGAAAGGGGCGAATAAAGGCATCGAAGCGTTCCGGGTCGCGGTGGGAACGGCTCGACAAGACGCACAACCCTTCCCGAGGTTCCGGGCGGCAACGAATCGGCCGCGGCGGCTTGCCGTCATCCTCGACCCAGGCTTGCCCCGCCGCGGCGGAAAAAAGTCGGTTCAGTACCGGGGCGTAGAGGACGCCAGCCTGTGGCTGTCCGTCCCAGATCAAACCGATGTTGACGGTGAATTCACCATTTTTTTTGACGAATTCCTTGGTGCCGTCCAGCGGATCGACCAGCCAGAATCGGTTGCCTGAAACATCGACTGTGGCGCCCACCGCCATGGCTTCCTCGGAGACCACCGGAATGTCGGGGGTGAGACGGGCCAATCCGTCCAGAATGATTCTCTCGGAACGCAAATCCGCTTCGGTGACCGGCGACGCGTCGTCCTTATGGGACACCACGAAGTCGTGGGCGTAGATATCAAGTGTCGCCGCGCCGGCCTCCCGGACCAGGGAACGCAAAGCGGGGAGCAACTGCGCCAAATCGGAAATCTCGGTCAAAATCATCCTCTTGCGGACTTGTGTGGACCGGGCGACTTTCTACGCTTCGGATTGGCCGATCAATCTTCTTCGGCAAAATCCTCATCGATGTCCGCGTCGGTGATCTCGACTGCCTGGAAACGCTGGGCCGCGAAGGTTGCCGACCAGTGTTGTGGCGCCAGACCGGCTTTGCGTTTCAGGTGGGCGAGAAAACTCTCCGGGTCCGGCAGCTGTTCCCAGACGGAGGGCAAAAAGAGTGCGCGGTGCCCGGCATCTTCGATGATCAGTCCGTCTTCGCGGGGGCGTAGCTGGCGCAGAAGGTCGACTTGGTCGGCGAACTGCATCGGTTGCGGCGGCGTCAGAATCGACAGAGAGATGTCGAGCGCGGCCCACTCGCTTGCTGTCAGCGGCGGGAAACGGGGATCTTCGAAGGCGGCCTTGACCGCGTTGTTGCTGATGTCGTCGGCCAGCCGACGCCAGGCGACCGGTGATCCGATGCAGCCGCGCAGGGCGCCATGGGTCTTCAAGGTGACGAAGCTGGCGCCTGGGCCGTCGAGTGCCGGTGGCAATTTGGATGGCGCTGGCGGCGGGTCTCCGCGCAGGCCGGCCGCGATGGCTTGCCGGGCCAGCCCGAGCAGCAGGGACGCATGGCGACGCAGGACGGTTTCGACGGAACCCTCGCCGGAACGGGAGAGAACCGCACCGGCCGTGGTGAATGCCCAGGCCCCATAACCAACGACTTTGTCGCGTGGTCCCGCCGTATCGCCGGAATTGCGCAGATCGACCGTTTCAGCCTGCAAGCCGTGGAGTTTCGCCTGTCGCAGGAGGCCGGCGATCGGTCCCCGGCCGCAGGCCTGATCCTGTTCGAGACTTTCCGGATCGAGCCGTTCGATGGCGTCGGCGGTGCGGCTGTCCATGTCGCGCGCCGTGTCATAGTCATGGTAATGGCTGAGGTCCGAACTGACGACGATCAGTGTTTCGCCGTCTCCCCAGACGTCTCCTATGGCATCGGCAACCTGTTCGATCGAGGCGTGCCCGACGACGACCGGAATCAGGGTGAAACGATGAAGAATGGTCTGCAGGAAGGGCAGATGCACCTCCAGGCTGTGTTCCTGCGCATGCGCCGCGTCGATGACATTGACCTCGGGTTGTTGGAGAAGCCGGGCGATCGCCGGGCGGTCAAGGGGAATGCGGCCAAGCGGTGTCTCGAAGGCCTCGACCGAGGGAACGGCGAGACCGGGAAATGCCACGCGGTGGGAGGGACCGAACAGCGCGACGCGTGAAATCTCGCCGGCAACCGGGCGCAGGCGCGCGTAGACGCTGGCGGCGATCGGCCCGGAATAGACATATCCGGCATGCGGCGCGATGATCGCCTTTGGTGCGGCGTGCCGGCCGGGAGGAACCTCCTCCAGGAAATGCAGAATATCGCGTGTCAGGACTTGGGCTTCGGCCGGGTAGAAAAGACCGGCCACAGCGGCGTTGCGGATCAGGCCCATGACCGTTCTCCATTGCCGTTATGAACGAGTCTGGAGTCTACCGCAGATGGCGGGTCAACCGATAGCCGGTTGCCAACCGCATTGGCCGCGATGACGGAGAAGATGGTCGGCCAGCGTCACCGCCAGCATGGCTTCGGCCACCGGCACGCCGCGAATGGCCACGCAGGGATCGTGGCGACCTTTGGTCATGACCTCGACGTCGTGACCGTGTCGGTCGATCGACCGATTGGGCGTGAGAATCGAGCTGGTCGGCTTGATCGCCATGCGGGCGACGATGGCCTGGCCGGTCGAGATGCCGCCCAGGATGCCGCCGGCATGGTTGGACAGGAACGCCGGATGGCCGTCTTGCATTCGCATTTCGTCGGCGTTTTCATTGCCCGACAGCAGGGCGGCGGCGAAACCATCGCCGATTTCGACGCCCTTGACCGCATTGATGCTCATCATCGCCTTGGCGATGTCGGCATCGAGTTTGTCATAGACCGGCGATCCCAGTCCGACAGGAACGTTTTCGGCTATTACTTCGATGATGCCGCCAATCGAGGAACCGCTTTTGCGGACGCCGTCGAGATAGGTTTCCCAATCGGCAGCCGTCTGGGCGTCGGGGCACCAAAACGGGTTGTTGGCCAGTTCGGACCAATCCCAGCGGTTGCGGTCGATGGCATGCGGTCCCATCTGGACCATGGCGCCACGGATCGAAACACCACCGGGCACCAGATGGTCGAGAACGCGTCGGGCGACGGCTCCGGCAGCCACCCGCATCGCCGTTTCCCGCGCCGACGAACGGCCGCCGCCACGATAATCGCGGATGCCATATTTGGCTTGGTAGGTGTAGTCGGCGTGGCCCGGCCGGAACCGGTCGGCGATTTCGGAATAGTCCTTGGAACGCTGGTCGGTATTTTCGATGGCAAGGCCGATGGGCGTTCCAGTGGTCATTCCGTCAAAGACGCCCGACAAAATCCGCACGACATCGGCTTCGCGCCGCTGCGTGGTGAACCGTGACTGGCCCGGCTTGCGCCGATCCAGCCACGGTTGGATATCGTTTTCGGTCAACGGAACGCGCGGGGGAACCCCATCGATCACGCAGCCAATCGCCGGACCATGGCTTTCGCCGAAGGTGGTGAAGCTAAACAGCGTGCCAAAGGTGTTTCCTGCCATCTTTTAAGGACTCAGCTTACGACGGAAATGTCGGGCGCATCGACTGATTTCATCCCCACGACATGGTAGCCGCAGTCCACGTGGTGGACCTCGCCGGACACGCCGCTCGACAGATCGGACAGCAGATAGACCCCGGCGCCGCCGATGTCTTCCAGCGTCACATTGCGTTTCAAGGGGGAGTTGTACTCGTTCCACTTGAGAATATAGCGGAAATCGCCGATGGCTGAGGCGGCCAGTGTTTTCATCGGGCCCGCCGAGAGCGCATTCACCCGGATATTGCTGCCCCCGAGATCAACCGCCAGATAGCGGACGCTGGCTTCCAACGCCGCCTTGGCGACGCCCATGACATTGTAGTGCGGCATGACTCGCTCGGCGCCGTAGTAGGTCAGCGTCAACATGCTGCCGCCGTCAGTCATCAGCGCAGCGGCGCGCTGGGCGATCGCGGTGAAGGAGTAACAGGAGATGAGCAGGGTGCGGGAAAAATTGTCGGCCGTGGTGTCGACATACTTGCCCTTCAATTCCTCCTTGTCGGAGTAGGCGATAGCATGCACGACGAAGTCGAGCTTTCCCCACTTTTCTGCCAGAGTGGCGAACACGGCGTCAAGGCTGGCGTCGTCGGTGACGTCGCAGGGAAGCACGATATCGACGCCAATACTTTCAGCCAGGGGGCGGACGCGTTTTTCCAAGGCCTCCCCTTGAAATGTGAAGGCCAGTTCGGCCCCTTGCTCGCGGGCGGCCTTGGCAATGCCCCAGGCGATGGAACGATCATTGGCCACGCCCATAACGAGGCCTCTCTTGCCGGCCATGAGAGCCGAAGAAACGGTCATACGGTAACCTCTCCAGAGATTCTTTGCGCCACATCCGTGGCAAAACGCGCGCATCCTACACCAAAGGAAGGTATGGTCAAAGTGCGGCGCACCGGGGCGCTCTTGGGCGAGGTGGGCGCATGGAATGGCCACGGACGGCGGACGTCCCAGCTGCCGCGGCGGAGCAACGGCGACAAGGAGTGTCGATGACGCCAGCCTGGAGAAGGATGGCCGATAGACTGGCCGCTTTGGCCATCTACGTGCAAAGACGATTCCGGTCCGACGGGGCCTTCGACATGGCGTCGTCGCTGTCCTACACCTCGCTTTTGTCGCTGGTGCCGCTGCTGGCCATCGCCCTGGCGGTTCTGGCGGCGTTTCCGGTTTTCGACAGCGCTCGCGATTCGTTGCAGGCGACCATTTTCCGTTATGTCGTGCCGGAGGTCGGAGAACAGGTCCAGTATTATGTCTCGGAGTTCGTCAAGAATGCCGGCAAACTGACGGCGGCCGGGGTGGTTGGGCTGGCCGTCAGCGCGATCTTGGTGCTGGTGGCTATCGAAAGCTCGTTCAACCAGATCTTCCGCGCCACCACGCCGAGGTCCCCCTTGTCGCGCGTACTGGTTTACTGGACGGCGCTCACTCTTGGCCCATTGTTGCTGGCCGCCAGTTTTTCGCTTTGGGCCTGGCTCGAGGCGGCCAGCGGCTGGGTGACCCCGGCCGGCCCCTGGCAACTGCTGGTGCGCCTGCTGACCGGTGTCGCTCCGGCTTTGCTGTTGATGGCGGCATTCTGCCTGCTTTACCGGTTGGTGCCCAATCGACGGGTCCGTCTCGCCGATGCCGCCACCGGCGGCATCTGTGCCGGTCTGGCTTTCGCGGGATTGCGCTGGGGGTTCGGCCTCTATGTCGCCAATGCGCGCGCCTACCAGTCGATCTATGGCGCCGTCGCGACCGTGCCGATCTTCCTGTTTTGGATGTATCTGTCGTGGATGGTCGTGCTGTTCGGCGCCGAATTGACGGCTGCTTTGCCAGAGTGGCGCCGACGCCGGGAAAGCCTGGGCGGTCCCTTGTCGGCGAGGCGGCTGCTTGGTCTGGCTCTCGCCGTGATCGCCGTTCTGCGCGATGACCAGCGCCGGTCGGGGCAGGGTTGCCGGCAGGACGATTTGCCTGAGCGGATTGGCGAGGCGGCCGCCGATCTGCTTTTGGTGATCGAGCCATTGTGCCGCGATCGTTTCGTGTTGGAGACGGCCGACGGGCGACTGGTCATGGGCCGCGATCCCTCGGTGGCCACCTTGCAGGATCTCGTCCGGGCGCTGGGACTAGGGTTGGCCGCCGGTGCCGCGGAGGACGGGCCCCCCTTGTCGCTTGTCGCCGACCGGCTTGATGTCGCGGCGCGGGCCGAGGCCCGCGCCTTCGACGTGCCCTTGTCCGCCGTTCTTGACGGAAGCGTTGAATTGCCCTTGTCTTCGCAAGATGGTGGCCGCGGGCAAAAGGTGGTTTCCGCTCCTTAACGTCTGAAGCGCCCTCCACTTCATTGAGATAGAGCCCTTGCCGGAGAGACAAGACATGCGACAAGCCTCCATCGCGCCTATCGTGTCCGTTTGCCGGATGGCCCCCGCATTGGCGGCCGGTATTCTTCTGTGCGGCTATCCCGGCGGACCCGCCACGGCTCGCAATAACCTCAGCCTCCGCGCCAGCGACCCGGCGGCCGAGGCGGTGCTGGTGGTTTCGCCCCGCGAGGTGACGCTTACCTTCGACCAGCCCGTCGAACCGGCTTTTTCCGCCGTCGCGGTGCTGGACGGCACTGGCCGGCGCCTCGATGGCGGCCACATGGAACGCGATCCTGTCCGGGTCGGCGTCGTCCATGTCACGCTCGAACGCCCCGCTTCCGGAGTCTGTCAGGTGAAGTGGAAGATGGTCGGTGCCGCCGGGCGCACAGCCAGTGGACGCTTCATCTTCACGGTGGCGCGCTGATCACTCCATGCCGACCTTGGTCCGGACGTCATAGGGATTTTTGGCGCTCCAGCTCTTCAGGAAGGATTCAAGTTCACTGTCGGCGCGCTCGGGCAGAACGACCGAGAGGGTGACCAGTTGATCGCCCCTGGTCTTGCCGTTCGGCGCTCCCTTGCCTTTCAAGCGCAACACCGAACCGCTGTTCGATCCAGGCGGAATGGTCAGCGTCACTTTGCCATCAACTGTCGGAACGGTCACCTTGCCGCCAAGAACCGCCTCCGGCAGGGTGATCGGCACGGTTGCCAGAATGTCGTTTCCGTCGCGGCTGAAAAAGGGATGCGCTTCCACCTTCATCTCGATCAAGGCGTCGCCGGCGGGACTTGCGCCACGCCCGGGATGCCCTTGCCCCTTGAGGCGCAGCTTGGCGCCGTCCTTGGTCCCCGCCGGGACTTTGACGTCGAGGTGCTTGCCGGTCGGCAGCGTGATCCGTTTGGTCGTTCCCATGACCGACTCGGGAAAGCTGATCTTCAGGGAATAATCTGCGTCCGCGCCCTTGGTCGGGGACTTCTCGTCGCCTTGTTCGAAGGGGTTCCAGCCGGCCGAGCGCCCTTTGCTCCGCCGCCGCAGAAGTTCGGCGAAGATATCGTCGGCGCTGTTACCGAAACGGAAGCCGTCGCTGAACTTTCCGGCGCCCGGGTCTTCGCTGTAGCTGCGATAGGACCGGCGGGCCCGCTCGGTTCCCGACCCGTCGATTTCACCCGCGTCGTACCGGGCGCGTTTCTTCTCGTCACCCAGCAAATCGTAGGCCGCGCTGATCTTTTTGAACCGCTCTTCCGCCTGCTTGTTGTTCGGGTTGACATCCGGGTGCAGGCTTCTCGCCAATTTCCGATAGGCGCTTTTTATCTGGTCGTGCGTGGCGTCGCGGGCGACGCCCAGCAGCTTGTAGGGATCGTCCAAAGGGCTCTTACCTTCTCAAATACGTGTTTCGGCGGTGACGTTTTCTGTCCACCGCAATCGTCGATCTTTCAAGATAGTGGGTTCCTGAACGACTTTCCAGCGGCCAGAGGCGTGCTATAAATGACCGCTTGCCGAACTTCGAAGACGGTCTCACCGGTTCCGCCGTCGATGACAGAGTCCCTACTTTAGTCACAAATCACGGACATGAAACATGGCTCATGATGCCAAGGATCCCATTGCTCTCTTCGAGGAATGGCTGAAGGATGCTGAAAAAAAAGAACCGAATGATCCGAACGCGATGGCTTTGGCAACCGCTACGCCCGACGGTCATCCATCGGTTCGCATGGTGCTGCTGAAGGGGGTCGATGCGCGAGGTTTCGTCTTCTACACCAATCTCGAAAGCCGAAAGGGCGGCGAACTGGCAGCCAATCCTTGGGCGTCGCTTTGTTTCCACTGGAAAACCCTGCGCCGGCAAGTTCGGGTCGAGGGACCGGTGGTTCCCGTGTCCGACGACGAGGCCGACGCCTATTTCGCCTCTCGGGCCCGTGGCAGTCAGATCGGCGCCTGGGCCTCGCGACAGTCGCGTCCGCTCAGCGGCCGTTTCGAGCTGGAAAAGCGGATCGCCGAATTCGTCGCGAAATTCGGTTTGGGGGCGGTGCCGCGGCCACCGCATTGGTCGGGCTATCGCCTGGTGCCGGAGACCATCGAGCTCTGGCAGGATCGGAATTTTCGTCTGCATGAAAGAGTGCTCTACCGGAAAAACGGCGAAGACTGGCTGCCTGAGCAACTGTTTCCATGACCAATCCGCAAAGCGGAATACTGGCCTGGCTGGCATCGCCAGCCACCTATGGTGTGGCGCCGGGCGGTGTCGAACGGATCGACACTCATATTTCCGCTGTCTTCCTTGTCGGCAAGCGCGTCTTCAAGCTGAAACGGGCCGTACAGCTGCCGTTTCTTGATTTCACGTCTCTCGAATCGCGCAAGCGGGCCTGCGACAGGGAACTGGCGATCAATCGTCGGACGGCGCCTGATCTCTACCTTGGCCTTTCCGCCATCACTCGACAACCCGACGGCAGATTGGCATTCGATGGACCGGGCGAGGTGGTCGACTGGCTGGTCGTCATGGCCCGTTTCGGCCAGGACGGTCTGTTCGACCGCATGGCGGCGCGGGATCAACTGACCCGCCACCACGCGCGCGATCTGGCCGATGCGGTGGCCCGCCTGCATCGTGCCGCCGAGCTTCGGCCCGACTGGGGAGGCGAGGCGGGGCTGCGGTTTACCATCGAATCGAATGCCGCGACGCTCAACCGTTTCGTGCCGGGACTTTTCGATGCCACCGCGGTCGACGACCTGACCGACCGATCCCGGGCCTGGCTGGCGCGCCTGGCGCCGTTGCTCGAGCAACGACGGTCCGGTGGGTCGGTTCGCCTGTGCCATGGAGACCTGCATCTCGGCAATATTTGTCTGTTCCATGGGCAACCGACGCTCTTCGACGCCATCGAATTCAACGACGACTTCGCCTGCATCGATGTCTTTTACGATCTGGCATTCCTGATCATGGACCTCGATGTGCGCGGTTTGTCCAATCTGGCTTCGGCGGTTTTCAACCGCTATCTCGAACGGACCGGCGATTTCGGCGCCGTCGCGGCCCTGCCATTGTTTCTGTCGCTGCGCGCCGCCATTCGTGCCCATGTCGCCGCCGCGACCTTCACCGGTACCGGTGAGGCGCGTCACCGTGACGGAGCCCATGTCTACCTTGGCAAGGCGGCGGCCTACCTGTCGCCGGTCACGCCGCGGCTGCTTGCCGTCGGCGGCCTGTCCGGAACGGGAAAGTCCAGGCTTTCCGCCGATCTGGCGCCGCTGTTGGGGAGGGCCCCAGGGGCCGTGGTGCTGCGCAGCGACGTCTTGCGCAAGCAACTCATGGGCGTCGATCCCGAACAGCGGTTGCCGCCCGAGGCCTATGGCGCCGATGTGACCGAACAGACCTACCGGCGCCTTTGCGATCTTGCGGCGGATTTGCTGCAAGCCGGCCACGCCGTGGTCGCCGATGCGGTGTTCGCCAGACCAGAGCAACGGCAGGCCGTTGCCGCCGTCGCCTCGGCGCGGGGTGTCCGATTCGACGGATTGTGGCTCGAAGCGCCGGCGCATCTCTTGCGGGCACGGGTTTCGGGGCGTCGCCATGACGCGTCGGATGCGACGGCGTCCGTTCTCGACCAGCAACTTACCTATTCCTTGGGCGAGATCGACTGGCCGCGTCTCGACACCTCGGCTACCAAACGTACTGTGGCGGGGCGGGCCCGGCAGGTTCTGGGGCTTGATGGCGCGATTTCCCAATCAACGACTGTTCCACCGGCCTCTTGAGGGACATAATGCTTATGGACGTCGCTCTTCCCATCAGGCCCTCTGACGGGTGTTCGCCGGTCGTGGCAAGATGGAGCCTCGGGATTTCTCTCGTGACCGGAATGCCGATCGTTCGGGCAACGTCCAGCGTCACCGCAAGAGGAGAAAAGCCATGACAGGCTACAAGACCATCCTCACCTGCCTTTGCGACGCCGAAACCGCTCCCGCGACCCTGGGCTTGGCTTTGTTGATCGGGCGTGATCATGCGGCGCATGTCGAGGCCTTGCACGTCAAGATCGATCCGGCCAGCGCGGTACCGCTGGTTGGCGAGGGAATGTCGGGCGCGATGGTCGAAGAAATGCTGGGAGTGGCCGAGCGTCAGGCAACCGAGAGGTCGGCCGGCATTCGTCAACTGTTCGAACAGATGTGCACGAGCCAGGGCATCCCGCTGACCACCAAGCCGCAGGAGCCGGCGACACTGACGGCCGCGTGGCGCGAGGAAGTGGGCCGCGAGGAAGAAGTCATCGCCGAAGCCGGACGACTGACCGATCTCCTGGTGATCGCCCGTCCGAGCCTGGAACGCGATATCCCGTCGGTCATGAGCCTCAATGCGGCACTTCTGGAAAGCGGCCGACCCTTGATGCTGGCGCCGCCCAAGTTGGCGACCAGTGTCGGACGGAATATCGCCATCTTCTGGAACGGCAGCGTCGAGGCGGCCCGGGCGGTCGCTGCCGCGCTGCCTTTCCTGCAGAAGGCGCAGACGGTGACGATCCTGTCGGCCCGTGAGGAAGCCGAAGCGTCGCCGGGAGAACTGGCGGCCTATCTGGCATGGCATGGCGTCACGGCGAGCGAGCACGCATTCGCCGCCGGGGGATCGGGCGGGACTCAGGTCGCCCAGACCCTGCTCGATGAAGCGGTGACCCGCGGTGCTGACCTGATCGTCATGGGCGCCTATACTCACAGCCGGCTGCGTCAGCTCATTTTGGGCGGAGTGACACGGCAAGTACTGCATGGCGCCACCCTGCCGGTTTTGCTCTGCCATTGATTGAATTGGCCTGGTGGGGTGGGCAATGTCCTGCCCCACTTGCGCATCGGTGACCCGCATTCATTCCCGCAGCCGGTTGCATCCGGCTGACAGATGCCGCCCGTCCGCCTATAGTCGCTGCCATGACCAGCGAAATCAAAACAGTCATTCTGACGGGCGCCAGCCAAGGCATCGGCCACGCCACCGTGCAACGTTTCATGCATGAGGGTTGGCGGGTCATCACCTGCGCCCGCCAGGAAATCCCTGCGCATTGCCGCCGAGATCCCTTGTGGACGCATCATATTCCGACCGATCTGACCGACGCGGCCAGTCTCGATGCGTTCATCCGGGGCGCCAACGAGATGCTGGCCGGCGAACCTCTGCATGCGTTGGTCAACAATGCCGGGGTCAGCCCAAAGACGGCGTTTCAGGAACGGCTGGGCGTGTTGAACGGCTCGATCGACGGTTGGAAACAGGTTTTCGAGCTGAACTTTTTCGCGCCACTGAAATTGGCGCGCGGCTTTGCTTCGGCTTTGCATCGCGGCAAAGGGGCCATCGTCAACATCACCTCGATCGCCGGGCACTACGTGCATCCGTTCGCCGGTTCCGCCTATTCGACCTCGAAAGCGGCGTTGTCGGGACTGACGCGGGAGATGGCCGTCGAACTGGCGCAGTTGGGAATCCGGGTTAATGCCGTGGCTCCCGGTGAAATTAAGACCGAGATGATCTCGCCCGAGTATGAAACCCTGATCCCCAGGATCCCGCTTGATCGCATGGGGACTGTCCAGGATGTCGCCGGCGTGGTGTTCCGGTTGTGCTCCGATGATTTTTCTTATGTCACGGGAACGGAGGTCTTCGTGACCGGTGGTCAGCATCTTTATTGAAAAATTCAAGCTGCCACGGTGGACGGGCCCAGCTCCGTCTTTTCTGCCGTAACATGCCTTAAGAAAGAATTGTGTGGGATAAGGGGCTTGGGGTAGCGTGCATATGATCTTGCCGTTTCAACCTGTAGGGGGGTCCCATGTCCGTCACCGACCAGGAGAGAATTCGTAACCGGGCCTTTGAGATTTGGCAATCCGAAGGATGCCCGGAAGGGCGGGATGTCGAGCATTGGCAGCGGGCGGAAGAGGAACTGACCGCAGAGGCAAAACTATCGGAGGCTCCGGCGAAGAAGGCTACGGCCAAGACTGTTTCGGCCAAAAAGACAGCGGAACCAAAGCCTGCGAAGTCCACGGCGAAACCAGCGGCCGCGAAGCGCGCGAAGGCGACCGTCAAGGCCTGAAGACCTTCGTTTCGCGACGCCCGCATCTGCAAGTCGTGTTCTGTTTCGCATCTGGCCATCAGGCCGGAGAGCTGGACTTTTTTTAATTCGGCGCCGGTCGATCGTTTCTGTGATCCGGCCCTCTTGATATGGGACATGGATTGGACGCGATGGACCAGCGCGAAATGTATGGCGAGTTGAACGCGCTTTTGGGAGCGATTGCCAAGGCGCTCGATATCGAAGCGGAACAGGCGGCCCGTGCCGTCGAACAAGGCGATATCGCTGTCGAGATGAGAGAGGACGAACGGGGCGAGCGCTTCCTGTCGGTGCTCTACCAAGGGCGCTCCGCCAAGGTCTACCAAGGGGCCATTCGCTACGCCCCAAAGGCGTGATCGGCGCCGCTACAAGATTCTGTCGTCGAATGGCAGGTGGCCGTTACGATCCTCGATTTCGATGACCCAGAGATCCCAGTCGCGATCGACCTGACGGGCGATGTAGGCGTCGGCCACACTTTCGGCGACGGCCTCGGCCCCTGTGGCCTGCAGCCATGCGGCTTCGCCGTCCGGCGTTCTGACTTGGCTCAGGATACGAAAGCCTTGCGCTCCCAAGTTCTGCTTGATCAGGATGGCGCCGGCGTCCTCGTCGCCCTTGCGTACAACCGTGGCCGAACTGCCCTGGGCAAAACAGCAGCGGATAGTTGCCTGAACCCATAGCTTGGCTTTCAGTCGGGCCTCGGTCATTGGTCCCTTTTCATGTCTGTCTGGTCCGCCGGCAACCCGTCGAATCCAGTGTTGTCTCTCTGATCTCGGAGTCTGGCGCGGCCGGGATGGTAGAAATCGCAAATCTACCACAGCGGAGTCTCTTTCGTTCAGAAAGACGGCTATGCCGTCGCCAGATCTTCCGCCCGGCGCCCGAGTGGCAATATTAAATAACATATAATTTGTGTATTATAAAATTAATGTTGATCTATTATATATATTAAATTTACTATTAGTCACACAATTGGTGAGTAAAATTTTTTGCGCGATATCTGAAGGGGGAGGCATGCGATACCGTCACCTTTCATCCCTGGCCGGATTTGCCCTGGCTTTGGGATCGGCACTTCCAGCTCATGCCACGGACGGCTATTTCGAGCATGGCTACGGTACCCAATCGAAAGGAATGGCGGGCGTCAGCCTGGCTTACCCGAAGGACGCGCTGGCCATCGCCACCAATCCGGCGAGCGCCATCGTTTTAGGCGATCGCTTCGACGCGGACATCGACTATTTCCAGCCGTTTCGAGGGGCATCCATTTCCGGTAACGCCTACGGTCGGGATCAATCCTATAGCGGCAATGACAGCAAGGCGTTCGAGATCCCCGAATTGGGTTACATCCGTCAACTGGGCGAAGACTGGGCCGTCGGCATCGCGCTGTACGGCAATGGCGGCATGGATACGGCTTACAGCACCAACCCCTATGGGCGATTTGGGGCGACAAGCAAGGCCGGCGTCGACCTGGAGCAGTTTTTTATTTCGCCGACCTTGGCTTATCGTTTGGCGGAAGGTCAAAGCATCGGCATCTCCGTCAATATCGCCGACGAATTATTCGAGGCCCAGGGTATCGGCGCCTTCGGAGGGTTCTCATCGAATTCCGCGGCTATCTCCGACAGGGGGCGCGACAGCGCCTTCGGTTATGGCGTTCGCATCGGTTGGTTGGGCCAACTCGCACCTTGGTTGTCGGTCGGAGCCGCATGGCAGTCGAAGACCTATGCCGATGGTTTCGACCGGTACAAAGGCCTGTTCGCCGACCAGGGCGGTTTCGATGTCCCGGCGACCTACGGCGCCGGCCTCGCCGTCAAGGCACTGCCCGATCTCGATATTGCGCTCGATGTGCGGCGGATCCTCTACAGTGACGTCGGATCAGTGGGTAATGACTTCCAGCGGTTGTTTTCCAATCAGGCATTGGGGACGACCGGCGGCCCCGGTTTCGGTTGGAAGGACACCACGTCGGTCAAGATCGGCTTCAATTATCGCATTGCGCAGGTTTGGCAGGTTCGCGCCGGCTATGGCTATACAACCCAGCCCATTCCGCGAGACGAGACCTTTCTCAATATCCTGGCTCCCGCCACCATCCAGCACCAGATCACTCTGGGCGGCAGCTGGACGGTATCGAACGGTTTCGATATCAGCCTCTATGGACTTTACGCATTGCCCCAAACGGTCAGAGGCGCTGGGTCGATTCCATCGGCGTTGGGAGGCGGCGAGGCAAATATCAAGTTGAGCGAGGTGTCGACCGGCATCGGTTTCGGTTGGCGCTTCTAACTAAAGGATAATCGGATGGCGGGCTGATCACTGCTCCGCTGCCTTTTGTCACTCGCTGGAGTGCGTCATGTCCATAAATCTTAAAACCCCGGACACCGAAACTCGCGAACAACGGTTAGGCACCATAACTCAGTGGGAGGGGACTGCCGCGGAGCTGGCTCGCGATTCGGCGTTCACCTATGGCTGCAGCAAGGGGTGCGACAACGGCGGGCGTCGGCTGTGCGAGCAGAACGCGCCTTTCGCCCAGGCGGCGATGTGCGCCGAGACCATCGCCGTCAGCAACGCCACGATCATTCAAGGGTCGGTGGTCATCCAGCATTCGCCAATCGGCTGTGCGGCCAGCCAGTCGTCCACCTGTCGCAATTACCGGGATCTCGCCGCGCAGCGTGGTTGGACGCTGGAGGACCCCGTTTCGATCTGCACCAATCTGACAGAGCAGGACATGGTGTTCGGCGGCATCGCCAAACTCGAGCAGGCGATCCGTATCGGCTGGGAACGTCATCATCCCAAGGTAATCTTCATCGCTGCCTCTTGCGCGACCGGCATCATCGGCGACGACGTCGATAGTGCCGCCCAACGACTGGAGGAGGAAATCGGTATTCCTGTCGTGCCGTTGCATTGCGAGGGATTCAAGTCGAAGCACTGGAGCAATGGTTGGGACGTGATCGAACACGGCATCTTGCGCAATCTCGTTCGCAAGGATCCGCCGCGAAAGCAGAAAGACCTGATCAATGTTATTCATCTGGGCGGTCGCGATGTGTTCGCGCCGCTGCTGGGGCCGCTTGGGCTGAGGGTCAATCTGGTGATGGGCGGCAATACGCTCGACCGGTTGGCGCAGACATCCGAGGCGGCCGCCACGGTGACGATGTGCTTCGTGCTATCCTATCTGGCGACCGGATTGGAGCAGGAATTCGGTGTGCCGGAGATCAAGGCGCCGTTGCCCTACGGTTTGGATGCGACCGACAACTGGCTGCGCGATATCGCCCGTGTTACCGGCCAGGGGGAAGATCTGGTGGAAGAGCAGATCGCCCGCGAACGCGCCCGCATTGCGCCGGAGCTTGAACGGCTGCGCCAGGCGCTGGCCGGTAAGCGGGGATTCGTTGCGGCCGGTGCCGCCTTTGCTCACGGCTTGCTGGCAGATTTGCGAGAACTCGGCGTCAGCGTGGATAGCGCCTTTTCTTATCACCATGACCCCAGTACGGACAGCGGCGATCCCAGACAGGATTCACTCACGCATCTGGTCGATACCTGGGGGGACGTCCCCAATTTTACCGTCAGTCCCGACCAGCATTTCCAAGCACACGCGGCGTTGCAGCGCACGCGGCCCGATTTCGTAATCTGCCGCCATACCGGTACCGTGGCGGTGCTGGCTGGTCGGCTTGGCATTCCGGTGCTGCCGATCTTCTATTCCAACGACGGCCTTGGCTACGAGGGATTGCTGACTATTGGACGGGCCATCCTGCGCATTCTGCCGCGACGGCGATTTTATCAGGATGTGGCCGCTCATTCGCGGTTTCCCTACCAGAAATGGTGGCTGGAACAAACTGATCCCTATGCGCTTGAGGCTCGGCCCACCGAAAGCGGGAGACCGTTATGACACCCCTGGATATCGAAACCTCGACGCCGGCGGCAGGAGCTTGCGGCGCGTCGGACCCCCTTGAGCAAGTTCGCTATGTCTGCAGCCTTGGCGCTTTGTCCAGCGTGATCGCCATCCCCGGTGCCATCCCGATCACCCATTGTGGACCTGGTTGTGCGTCGAAACAGTTCCATGCCCTGTCGGGAATCAGCGCCTACCAGGGAGGCGAGTTTTATGTGCCCAGTACCAATATTGGCAATCGCGAGGTTATTTTCGGTGGCGCGGACCGGCTTGACGAGTTGATCGCTTCAACACTGAAAGTGATGGAGGCGGATCTTTACGTCGTCCAATCCGGCTGCATCCCCGGCCTTGTGGGTGACGACGTGGAAAGCGTCGTCCGCACATACCAGGACCGTGGCCTGCCCATCGTTTTCGCCGAGACCAGCGGCTATCACGGCAACAACTTCACCGGTCACGAAACCATCGTTCAAGCCATCATCGACCAATATGTCGGCTCCTATGACGGACCGCGGGAACCGGCGCTGGTCAATGTCTGGTCGCTGCTGCCCTACCAAAATCCGTTCTGGCGCGGCGATCTCGCCGAGCTTCGCCGAATCCTCGAAGGGATCGGACTGCAGGTGAACATCCTGTTCGGGCATTCTTGCGCCGGAGCGTCGGAGTGGCGGTCAATCCCCCGTGCGCAATTCAATCTGGTCCTTTCTCCTTGGCTCGGCCTGGCGACGGCACACCATCTGGAGAAGAAATACGGGCAGCCGTTTCTGCATGTCCCCGCCATTCCGATCGGCGCCAAGCTGACCGGCGCGTTTTTGCGGCAAGTCGCCGACTTCGCCGGTCTTGACCGGCAACCGGTGGAGGCTTTCATCGCCCGGGAGGAGTCCGAGTACTATCTCTACTTGCGAGACTTCTCCTCCTTCTATGCGAGTTGCACCAGTCAATATCAGTTGCCGTCGCAGCTCGTGGTGGTCAGCGAAAGCGCCTATAACTTGGCCGTGACGAAATTCATGGTCGACCAACTGGGCCTGGTCCCAGGACAACAGGTGATCACCGAGAATCCTCCCGAGAAATTCCGTGCCTCCATCCGCGCGCACTATCGCGATCTGACCGAGGACGTCAGCGCCGAAGTCACCTTCGCCGAGGACGGCCATCTGGTCCATCAGGCAATTCGCGAAACAGATTTCACCGGTCAACTCCCGATCATCTTCGGCACCACTTGGGAGGGCGAATTGGCTAAGCAGATCGTCGCCCCACTGGTTGAGATCGGCTATCCGACCACTGACGAGGTTGTCTTATCGCGTACTTATGTCGGCTATCGGGGAGCCTTGGCGCTGATCGAGCGCACCTACACCACGGTCGTACGCTCAAACACCATGGCGTGACACAAATGGTGACGCGATTCCGTGCCGCGCCCATGGCCGGACGTTGGTCGTCGTTCTGCACGATCTGAACCTGGCCGTCCGCTGGTCGTGCCGACCGGCGGACACCGGACCGGAACCCTGCAGCACGGGGCCGTCGGCGATCAGGCGTGAAAGTTGCCGGCCGATTGTCGCCGCTTTCTTTCCGGCGTCCACCGCCACCAGGGCGTTGCCTCGCCGGTGCGGGCCTGGTGAATGGCCGCCGCGAAGACGTCCCAGACGCAAGGGTCATGGCGCTGGCCGGTCAAGGCATTGAGCCGGCCATAAAGTTCGTCGGCGTCTTGTTGCGCCAACTGGGCGACGGTGTCGACGCCAAGCACCCGAAGGTCGCGCAACATGGCCGGGCCGATGTTGGCAAGGCCCGTCAAGTCATCGTCCCGGATCCGGGATTTCGCCGCCATGTGCACTCCCCTTCCGCAATTGACCACTACCATACCGGATCTCCCGGTAGCGAAAAAGTGCCCCGATCCAAGGTCCGCAGTGGATGGTGCTGTCATCACGGTCGAGCTGCGCTCAGAAGTGGTAAACCAGTCCCAGGCCGCCGCTGATCTGTTCTTTCGCACCTTGAGTCTTGACGATCGGACTGTCGGCGGCATCGCCGAGCAGATGGGCGACATCAGCGATGGCGAACAGCGAGAGCGAGCGTGTAATGCCGTAATTGGCGGTAAGGCCGAGCCTGACATCCTTCAGCCCCGCTTCGGCTTTGTAAGGTGAGTAGTGCTTCAGTGAGTCCCTGGCCTGCGCCGGCGTGATGCCGAAGATGTTGTTCATGTAGTTGTCGTCTGCCCAGGTTGTCGAAATTTTGCTGCCCAGCTGGAAGGTTTGGCTTTGATAGATTTTGTAGCCGGCGCTGAGCGTGGCCGTGGTGCCATCACGATCGTTGCCGATGTCGCGGGCGCCACCCAACCCGATACTGAAGGCGTTGTATTGATAGCCCATTTCCAGCTTGCCGACGCCGCCGCCGGATAGATTTCCCAGGCCGCGCAACGTGTCGCCATGATGTTTGTCGACACCTTCCTTGCGGCCCAGCCAGTAACCGAGGCTGCCGGTGATGGAGAAACCCTTGTCCGCTAGTGGCCGTTCAACGATTTTCAGGCCTTCGACCGCGCTGAGCGAGATCGTGTCGCGCCAGGAGGTCTCAAGCATCGGCAGGGGCTGAAGCAGATAGTGTTTGGAGCCTTCGTAATTGGGCGTGACCATGGGGCCGCCGCCGATCGTAAAGTTCCAGTCTGAGTGTTGGGTGGCGGTGCGATTGGCGTCTTGCGCCGCCGCTGCATGGAAAAGGGAAAAGACGAGAACACAGGTGGCTAAAAGCCAAATCGTGGCACTTGTCATCCGCGGCGACGGGTGGCGACAATTTTGCGCGGCTTGAAAGGGCGTTACCTGACACGGGTTCTTTCCAAAAAAAGCAGAACGATACGGCTCAGTTCGAGTCGAAGATGTCTCTAATATCGATTTCATGTTCAAGATTCCGTGCCATTGCCAAAATATACTGGAAGATATGGGTGATCGTTTCAGATGGTGACGACCATCCAAGTAATATCCGTCGGAGATATTGAGTTGTTTTGTTGAGTGACTTATGTCCGGTTTATGTCACGCTCGTAACAATGCATCGGGATTGAAACAAATTGAGGAAAACTGAACATGCGTTCATAAAATTTCCTCATCATTTTGGAATTGCCTCGATGTCCCATCTCCTGATCGTTGACGATGACGATGATATCCGGTCCCTGTTGACCGAGTTCTTTCAGAGGCATTCCCATGCGGTTACGGTCGCCGAGAACGGAGCGGCCATGTTCGCAGCTCTGGAAAAACAGCCGATTGATCTCCTGATCCTCGACGTGATGCTGCAGGGAGAAGATGGCTTCAGCCTGTGTCGACAGTTGCGGGCCACGTCGCGCATTCCCGTCATCATGCTGACCGCGATGTCCGACTATACGGACCGCGTTGTCGGTCTCGAAGTCGGGGCGGACGATTATGTGATCAAACCCTTCGACCAACGGGAGCTTCTGGCGCGCGTCAAAGCGGTATTGCGTCGAACGTCCGGGACTGCGGTGGCTCCACCCTTGAGCGAAACGCGACCGATGCTTTGCTTCGGGAAATGGCGCCTTGATATCACAAGGCGGGAACTTCTCTCGGAGGACGAGACACTTGTATTTTTATCGAGCGGAGAGTTCGACCTGTTGCTCGCATTCGCCGAGCATCCCCAGCGGATCCTGACCCGCGACCAGTTGCTCGACGCGCGTGGTCTGTCCTACGCCCCCTACGACGACCCTTATGATCGCACGATTGACGTCCAGGTAAGCCGGCTTCGCCGCAAGCTGGAAGACGATCCAAAAAATCCATCGGTCATCCGCACCATTCGCAACGGTGGCTATATTTTCATGCCCAAGGTAATGCGCCGATGACGTTTTCGCTTTGGCCGCAAGACACCATCGCATGGAGGTTTGGTGTAACGATCGTTGCTGCCATGGCGGTGGCCTGTGTCCTGATCGGTCTGTTTTTTGCCCTTGGCGGCGTCTGGGCGCGGCCGCCGATGAACGCTGAGGACCGTCTGGAAGGGGCCACGGCCATCATCCGCATCATCGAAGCGAGTCCACTGCAGATGCGCCAGACCCTTGCCGAAGCGGCCGTAACCAAAAACTATCGTCTGGATTGGCATGCCGCATCGTCCTCGGTCTCGACCTTGCTCAATGCCGCGAACGACGACAGGAATCTTGTCACGCGATCAAAGGAATTTAGGACTTTCGCGAACGATATTCAGCGGACGATCCGTCTCTTCATCACAACCGACGCTCCGATCGCCGTCTCTACGGATTTTGCTTTCTTTTCTTTGCAGTCGAGCAAATATCCTCATGGCTACTTTATTGCGGTAAAGCTCAAGGATGAGAGTTGGCTCGTCTTCACGGTGTTCGATCGGAACTGGGGGCTCAGCCAATCGCAACGCCTCGCTATCTGGGGTACGTTTCTGATCCTGTCGTTTGCCATCGTCTCGGCGGTTGCCGCACGTCAGCTTTCCCGGCCGATCAGACAATTTGCCGCGGCCGTCCGTATTTCCGGGATCAACACCCAATCACCGCCGATTACCGAGAGGGGGCCGCAGGAACTGAAGGAGGTCATTGCCGCTTTCAACATCATGCGGACCCAGCTCCAGGAACTCGTCGCCTATCGGACGGCGATGCTGGCGGCGATCTCTCATGATCTACGCACGCCGCTCACCAGGATGCGTCTTCGTGGTGAGTTCATCGAAAACGCAACCCAGCAGGCCCGGTTGTTTCGCGATGTCGATGAAATGCGGGCGATGATCGACGGCGCCCTCGCATTCTTTCGTGGCGATGCCGATGAGGAAGCGACGAGGACATTCGATCTTTCCGGCATTTTGCAGAGCATCGTGGACGATTACGCCGACCAGGGCATCAAGATCGGCTATGCCGGGCCGGATCGCGCGGTCTATCTCGGCCGTCCGATCGCTTTGAAGCGGGCCTTCACCAACCTGATCGAGAATGCCGTCAAATACGGCACGCCTCCCGAGATCGAACTTTCCTGTGGGGCAACCATCGTCACCGTGACGATCCGGGATCACGGCCCGGGAATCCCGCCGGACGCTCTCCTGCTGGTATTCAACCCGTTTTACCGGCTCGACCGTTCCCGCAACCGGGTAACCGGCGGCGTCGGCCTCGGCTTGACGGCCGCGCAAGCCATCATTCGCGGGCACGGCGGCGATATCGTCCTGCAAAACCAACCCGCCGGCGGGTTGGAGGCAACCGTGACATTGCCTGGCGTTACTACGCATCAGTCCTGGTGAAAGGTCGCCATTGCCGGCTGTCCTGCAGGCGTTCGGACAAACGCTCGCGCTCCTTATCGAACATCACGAACATTTCGAATAACCGCAGTTGGTGCAGGTCTCGCAGCCTTCCTGGCGGATCAGGGCGGGTTGGCCGCATTTCGGGCACTGGCGGAGGGCGGATGTCCCGACCGCCGCCATTTTCAGACTGCCCTGCGCCGTCGGATCGGGCAGGAAGCCGATGCTGATCATATGCCGCTCGATGACCTCGCCGATGGCGGCGAGCAGGGAGGGCACATAGCGGCCACCCATCCACTGGCCGCCGCGCGGATCGAAGACGGCCTTCAATTCCTCGACCACGAAGGACACGTCGCCGCCGCGCCGGAAGACCGCCGAGATCATGCGGGTCAGGGCGACGGTCCAGGCGAAGTGGTCCATGTTCTTCGAATTGATGAAGACTTCGAACGGCCGGCGGCGCCCGTCCTGAACGATATCGTTCAGGGTGATGTACATGGCGTGGTCGCTTTCCGGCCATTTCACCTTGTAGGTGGCGCCCGGAAGCTCTTCCGGCCGGCTGAGCGGCTGCGTCAGGTGAACGATGGCCCCCGCCTCGTAAGGATCGGTCGGCCGGCTCGGTTGCGGCGCGAACGGTAGTTCCGCCTGGGGGGGCGCGGGGACGTCCTCGCCGGCGGATCTCGCTTCGAGAACGGCGCCGGTGATGTCGTTGGGGCGATAGGTCGTGCATCCTTTGCAGCCCAATTCATAGGCTTGCAGATAGACGTCCTTGAACTCTTCGAAGCCGATGCCTTCCGGCACATTGATCGTCTTGGAAATCGAGCTGTCGATGTATCTCTGGACGGTCGCCTGCATCACCACATGGTCCGACGGCGTCAGCGACTGGGCATCGACGAAATAGTCGGGCAGGGGCGCGGCCTCGCCATGGAGACGATGATAAAGGCGGACCGCGTAGTCGCTGACCTCCTCCTCGCGGCGGCTGCCGTCGGGCATCAGCATGGTGCGCGTGTAGTTGAAGCTGAAAACCGGCTCGAGCCCCGACGATACATTGTCGGCGAATAGCGAGATGGTTCCGGTCGGCGCGATCGAGGTGAGCAGCGCGTTGCGGATGCCATGGGCGCGAATCGCCTGCTGGACGTCGGCATCCAGGCTCCGGATCGTCGTTCCGGACAGATAGGCCTCGGCGTCGTAGAGCGGGAAGGGACCCTTTTCTTTGGCCAGTTCGACCGACGCCAGATAGGCCTCGCGGCGCAGTATCGACAACCAGCGTTCGGTAAGGCGAATGGCTTCGCGGCCGCCGTAGCGGGTCCGGCACATGATCAGTGCGTCGGCCAACCCGGTGACGCCCAGTCCGATTCGTCGCTTGGCCAAGGCCTCAGCCCGGTGTTCGGGCAGCGGATAGTTGGAGACGTCGATGACATTGTCGAGCATGCGGACGGCGGTGCGGACCAATTGGGCGAACAGCGCTTCGTCGAGGACAGCGCCGTCCTCGAAAGGATGGTCGACCAGGCGGGCGAGATTGACCGATCCCAGCAGGCAGATGCCATAGGGCGGCAACGGTTGTTCCCCGCAGGGATTGGTCGCGTGAATGGCTTCGCAATAATGGAGGTTGTTCTGCTGGTTGATGCGATCGATGAAGATGACGCCCGGTTCGGCATAGGCGTAGGTGGCGCGCATGATGGCGTTCCACAGATCGCGCGCCGGCAGGCTTTTGTAGATGACGCCGTCGAAGGACAGTTCCCAGGCGTCGCCGTTCTTCACCGCCGTCATGAAGGCTTCGGTCACCAGCACCGACAGATTGAACATGCGCAGCCGACCCGGGTCGCGCTTGGCCTCGATGAACGCCTCGATATCCGGGTGGTCGCAGCGCAACGTCGCCATCATGGCGCCGCGCCGTGAGCCGGCGCTCATGATGGTGCGGCACATGGCGTCCCAGACATCCATGAAGGACAACGGCCCCGAGGCGTCGGCGCCGACGCCGCGGACCGGCGCTCCCTTTGGCCGCAAGGTCGAGAAATCGTAACCGATGCCGCCGCCTTGCTGCATGGTAATGGCGGCCTGTTTCAGATGCTCGAAGATGCCGGCCATGTCATCGGGGATGTCGCCCATGACGAAACAGTTGAACAACGTGACCTTGCGTCCGCTTCCGGCCCCCGAGAGAACCCGACCGGCCGGCAGAAAACGGAAGTCCTCCATCGCTTCGAAGAACCGGCGATCCCATATGACGTGGTTTTCCCCCTCGGCGGCGGCCAGCGCGGCGGCGACGCGGTGCCAGCTGTCCTCGATGGTCTTGTCCACAGCATCGCCGGCCGGTCCCTTCAACCGGTACTTCATGTCCCATATCTGCTGCGAAATGGCTGCCATCTGCGTCATGACTATTCTCCGCCGCGAGCAGTCGCTGGTGTTACACAACTGTTACTAAGTAGGAAAACGCTGGCATTTCAATGCCTCGACCGGTGACTCTAGGGGCGTGTCCGGGTGCCGTCAAGGATTACCGTTCTCATTTTGTTTCGTTTTGCGGCAATGCGGTAAGATATTGAAATCATTCGCCAGGATGTGATGGACCGTTATTTTTCGCGGTCGATAGCATTTCTATCGACGCGGTGTCCACAGGGTTATCCACAGGCGCTTTTTGATCCGATGAGGTCGGCAACAGTCCCGCCAAGCGGGGAAAGCGCTGCAAGGCCTCGTCCTCAAGCCGCCGGGTGGCGGCTTCTATCCGATCCTGCAACAAGGCCATGACCGTCTTGCGGTCGAGGCCGGGTGGTAACGGGGGCAAGATCTGCAAAGTGATTGTGCCCCGCCGGCGCAGAAAGGCGTTCCGTCGCCAGAACAGGCCGGAATTGAGAGCAACCGGGACGAGCGGCACATCGAGAGCCGAGTAAAGCATGGCGACGCCCGAATGATATTCGCCGGCCACGCCCGGCGGCTGCCGATGTCCTTCCGGGAAGATCACGATCTGGCGATGATCGGCCAGCGCCTGCCGGGCGCCTTCGACCATCAGCTTCAGCGCCTTGATCCCGGCTTTCCGATCGATCGCCACCTGTCCGCTCTTTTGCAGATACCAGCCGATAAAGGGAAGCGACAGCAGTTCTTTCTTCAGGATGTAGGCGGGATCGGCCAGCAGGTGGTGGAACACCATGGTGTCCCAGGCCGACTGATGCTTGGCGGCGATGATCGCCCGACCATCGGCCGGCAGATGCTCCAGTCCGCGGATCTCGAAGGAAAGTCCCAGGATCCATTTCTGGAAGAACAGTGCTCCTCCCAGCCAGAAGGCCGCGCAACGCTGCATGACGCGGCGCGATCCTACCGCCAGCAGCGGCAGATAGAGCAGCGACAGGGCCAGCGTCCAGGGCAGGAAGACAAACTGATAGGCGAGGGATCGGAGCGCGGTCAAAAACTTTCCTCCTGACGTTCCGCCCAATGACGCAACTCGGCGGCCAGAAATTTCGTGTATTCGCTGGCGATCAGATGAGCGGTGCCGGGCCACAGCCACCATTGATCATGCTTGACCTTGTCGGGGAAAACCGGGTGGGCGACGATGGTAACGGCGGGCATGGCGTGGCGAAACTCCGTCAGACTGCGACGCATGTGGTAGTTGGCGGTCACCAGCCGCAGAGAATGATATCCCTCGGCCCGCATCCAGGCGGCGGTCTCGATGGCGTTCCCGGCGGTGTTGTCGGCGGTATGACCGAGGACGATGCAGCATTCAAGTTCTTCCGGCTTTTGACGGGACAGCCGCAGCAACTCGGTGACGTCGATGCCCCGATAGACGCCGGAGACGAACAATTTCCTGCCCATCTTGCGGCGCAGCAGCGACAGGCCGGCATCCAGCCGTTCCGATCCACCGGTCAGGACGACGATGGCATCGGTCGTCGTCGCCGGGTCGTCGATCTGATCAGGAACATCCGCGGCGAACCATACGAGTCCGGCTGACCAGAGAGCCGCCAGCACCAGCGGCGTCCAGTGAAGGAACCGGCGGCGGGGAAGGTGAAAGGGAATCAAGGACGGCATGGCGGCGGCGATCAGGGAAGATGCGCCAGGACCCGGTGGACGGTCAGGCGCGCGGTGATCATCGCCAGCAATGCGGCGACGGCCGGCAAGACCAGGACCGCCGCCCACCCGGTGATCGGCAGCGACAATTCGGCCAGAAATCCGCCCTGCAAGCGCCGCGCGATGACGCCGATGCCGGCCATGGTCGGTACGGTCAGGGCCAAGCCGAGGATGCCGCCCTTCAGTCCGAGAAAAAAGGCACGATCGGCAAATTGTCGAGCGATGTAGTCGTCGGGCGCGCCGATCAGATGGAGAACTTCGATGACTTCCTGGTGAATCGCCATACCTGTCCGCGTGGCATAGAAGATCGTCGCCGAGGTGACGCAACCGATCAGCAGGACGATCCCGATCGCCAGCCATTCGATACTGCGGCTAAGACCGATCAGGCGGCTTAGCCAGACGCGATGATCGTCGAGAGAGGCGCCGGGAACGGACTGGGCGAGTTTCGCCGCCAGGGCGCCAAGGTCGGGCGGCGACTTCGCGTCGGTGGTGACGTCGATCAGGGCGGGTAGCGGCAATTCCTTCAACAGGTCGCTGTTGCCGAGCCAGGGGGCCAGCAGGGCAATCAGTTGATCCTGGCTGAGCGCCTGGGCAGCGGAGATTCCAGGAAAGGCGTTGAGAAGCTGCTCGGCCTGTTCGACCTTTTCCCGCGTCCGTTCGGCCGACACGCTGGCGTCGCCCGGGGCGGCCGCGATTTCCACGGTCAAGGTACCGGAAACGTCGCGATCCCACCTGCCGATCAGGCCATTCAGGATGAAGACGCTGGTCAGGGCGACAGCGCACAGGAAGACCATCGGCGCTACCAGCCACGGAAGAAAACGGCTGGTGGCATCGTTCTTCAAGGGGAGGTCGGAACGGCGCGTCAACATGGCTTTGCTTCAATCACCTTTTCCGGAGCCGGCCGTCTTCGAGATGAATCTGCGGGTAGGGCAGACGGGAAACCAGATTCTCGTTGTGGGTGGCGACGACCACCGTGGTTCCCAGTTTATTCAATTCCTCGAACAGATACATCAGGCGCATGGCTATATGGTCGTCGACATTGCCGGTCGGTTCATCGGCCAGCAGCAGATCCGGTCTGCCGATGACGGCGCGGGCGATGGCGACGCGCTGCTTCTGGCCACCCGATAACGTTGGCGGCTTGGCATCCAGGTGGTCGGCCAAGCCCACCCAGGTCAAGAGATCGGGGACAAATTTTCGGACATCGGATTCGCTCGCGCCGGAAACGCGCAGCGGCAGAGCCACGTTGTCGAGTGTTGACAGATGGTCGAGCAGACGAAAATCCTGAAACACGACGCCGACCCGACGACGTAGCGCCGGCAGTTCATAGCGCTTGGCAACGGCCATGTCGCGGCCGAACAGCACGACTCGTCCCCGGGACGGCCGTTGCGACAGGTACATCAGGCGTAACAGCGAGGTTTTCCCGGCACCGGAGGTTCCCGTCAGGAAATGGAAAGAGCCGGCGGGCAAGGAAAAGGTGATGTCTTGAAGAACTTCCGGGCCGCGTCCATAGCGCACTGCGACATTGTCGAACTGAACCACGTTGGCCCTGTCTGCCGTCGGATTTCGCACACTTTTTCCCTTCCTGGACGACTGAAAGATTACATGGCGACGGCGCTTCGTCCAGCGCGCGCTTGTGTTGTAACAGGTGGCCGCATATAAAGAACAATACTCCCGTGGTCGGATCTTGGCGCTTGTTCCCCGGGTGCCAGGGAAATCTGCCCGCCAATGTGTCTAATTTTGCTCTGATTGCGATGTATAGCCAAAGGGTGAAATATCAAAATCAGACTAACAACGGTTCGTTTGGCCGATGATCATCACCTGCCCTCGTTGTGAGACGCGTTTTTCCGTACCCGAAGCCGCTTTCGGGCAACGGGGGCGTAGTGTTCGTTGCGCCCGCTGTGGTCACAAGTGGCATCAGGACCCACCGTCGGCGCTTGATGACGAGATTCCGTTGGAAATGCCGCCATCAAAACCGACAGCGCCGCGACGGGCGACGCTGGACGCACAGTTGACGGGCGAGGATACCGTCGTCGAGACGACGGACAGCGACGTCGTCGCCGCGGCCGTGCTTGCCGCCGATGGCGACAAAGACCTCGACTTTGGCTCGATTCCGTCGGAAAGCCCGGCGGAAGACGATGCCGTGGCCAAGGACGCGGAAGATCCGTTCGCCAAGATCTCCGAATTGATGATGTCCACGGCGCCGGAACCGATTCCGGACGTCTTTGCGACGACGCCGCCGAAGCCGGCCTCGCGCCGCAAGGGGGCTGCCGGACTTTGGCTGTTGGTGGTGGCGTTGTTGATCGCCGGCGTCGGCGCCGGTCTCTACTTCCTTCAGGACAAGGTGATCGACCAGGTTCCCGAGGCTGCCAAGTACTATGAGCAATTGGGAATCCGCAACGAAGTGATCGGCGCGGGACTGACGTTCCGCAATTACAACTCCGAACGTCTCGTTCAGGACGCCAACGAAGTCTTGATCGTGCGCGGCGTCATCGCCAACACAACCGACCAGCCGCGCGAAATTCCGCTGCTGCGTCTGGCCCTTTACAACAATCAGAGCCTTCTGCAGGAAAAGATCATCAGCCCGCCGCAGGCGAACCTCGATGCCCGCGGGACTGTCGGTTTCCGCATCACACTCGACCAGCCCGATGCCAGTGCGTCGCGTTTCGAGGTGACTTTCGCCGCCGCCAAACCTCCCGTTCCGGAACCGCCTGCCAACAAGTGATATTGGCCGGCCAATGACTTTGATCTGCCGTAAAGCACCTTGCGGCGTGCAACGGTGATCGGAACCGATCGCCGCCGCAGTGGTTGGACTCTAACATTTGGTGCTCCGACGGGTGGGCGGGGATCTTGCCCGCCTCCGGCGCGAAAGCGGTGGAAGTGCTTGGTCTTTCGGCTTCGCCGAAGGACGGGCGGGACGCCCGCCCCACTCCTGATTTTAAGGACTCATCCGTCAGATTTTTGCCACTCGTGGCGCGCTTCATTTCATATGAAGGGAGCCACAAGGGACCGCGGTCGTCAGCGGGCGCGAATTCCGCTCAGGAACTGGGTGACCTCGTCGTGCAATTTCCGCGAGTTGTCCGCCAGTTGCGTCGATGACGCCAGGACCTGCTGGGCGGCTGCGCCGGTGGTCGCCGCCGCGGTGGTGACTCCTTCGATCGTCGTCGTGACCTGTTGGGTTCCTTGCGCGGCCTCCTGCACGTTGCGGGCAATTTCCTGCGTGGCGGCGCCTTGCTCCTCGATGGCCGAGGCGATGCTCGACGAAATCTCCTGAACCTTGTCGATGACCGACGCGATGTCCTTGATGGCCGCGACGGCGCGATGCGTCTCTTCCTGGACGGAAGCGATCTGGCCGCCGATCTCACCGGTGGCTCGCGCTGTCTGGTTGGCCAGGTTCTTGACCTCACCGGCGACGACGGCGAAACCCTTGCCGGCATCCCCAGCCCTGGCCGCCTCGATGGTCGCGTTCAAGGCCAGCAGGTTGGTCTGGCTGGCGATGTCGTTGATCAAGGCGACCACTTCGCCGATACGGTCGGCGACGGCCGTCAGGCTCTGCACCATCGCGTTGGTTTGCAGGGCCTTTTCGGACGCCACGTGCGAAATATTGGCCGCCTCGGTAACCTGCCGGCCGATTTCGGCTATCGACGACGCCAGTTGGTCGGCCGCCGATGCGATGGTTTCGACATTGGCTGACGCCTGAAGAGAGGTGCTGGCGACCGACGCCGCCTGGCTATTGGCCTGCTGGGCGGCGGCCGACATCGATTGCGCCGTCGTCTGCATCTCGGTGGCGGACGTTGAGACCACCTGGACGACGTCCATGACACTGGCTTCGAACTGGTCGGCCATCGCCATCATTGTCGCTTTCTGCTCGGCCGCGGCGCGACGTTCGGTTTCCGCCTGATTGCGGCGCAACGTCTCGACCTCCTGCGCGTGGGTCTTGAAGACCTGAACCGCTTTCGCCATGTCGCCGATTTCGTCCTGGTGGCCGATCGCTGGAATGACGATCGAGAGATCGCCACCGGCCAAAGCCCCCATCGCCTCTGTCATCGAGCGGAGCGGCCGGGAAATGCTGCGCGACACAATAGTCGACAAAACGATGCTGATCAGAATGCTGATAGCGCCGACGATCAGCGCGACACTCATCGCCTGGGAAATGACGCTCTCGGTTTCGTCCGTGACGTCAGTCGCCACTTTACTGAAACTCGTCGTCAGAGTGCCGGCCAAATCTTCGATCTTTTGAGCTCTGGCGGCAGTCTCCGAAAGCAGCGCCTGCGTGTCGGAATTGTCGAGCTCGCTGTTCTTGCCTTTGATCCGCTTGAGATCGTTCATATCGCGCTGGTAGTCGGTGAGCTTCCGTCCCAGGCTCTCGACCATTGCCCGGCGATCCGGGCTGACCGTTTTGGCCAACAGGTCGGCCTGCTGTTTCATGGCCGAGGTCAAGGCGCCGGATGCCCGCTGCCACCGATCCGTTTCACCCGTGGCCAATGCGACCCAAATTTCCATGCGGCTCTGAAAAAGCTCTTTTTCGATGGATTGGACGATGATCTCGTCCTCTGTCACCAGCTTGAGTTTATGAAAAGATGAAGATGTGTTGTTTCCAGAATAAACGGAGATTGCGCTTAACAAGGCAATCATTAATACAAGTATTCCAAACGAGAGCGCCAACCTCGCCGTGATCTTCATCTTGTTAATCATTGTAACCTCAAGAGAAAGGGAGACAGATCGTTGCCTGCATCCATCGTGTTGCACGTTATCCGTGACACAGGACGCGTTGTGCCGAGCTCTCCACACCATTATTATAAATGTTCTAGATTGTGCGGGAGGGCAGTCAGTACGATCGAGCGCAGGACTGTAGTGATGTCGAGGAAAGGCTTCAACCAAAAACAAATCAGGAAAAGTTACATTATTGGCGAAAGACAACTCAGGGTGATGATTATGTTATAAATATTCTATCATGAGGATATAAGGCTTTACTCAGTTCGTCTCTAGTCCTGTGCATTTTAGAAAAAATCGGATTTTTCTTTAGCCCAGAACTTCCGATTTTCTTTTGGACGCGAAGCACCGCTGGGGCCGACGGGCGCGTCAGATTTGGTCGCCCCTCAATCTAGAAAAATTGTTTGAGCAGCCGCTGCAGATAGTCTCGCTCCGAGGTCGGACGATCGGCCTGACCGGCGCGCCGTCGCAATTCATCGAGGACCTCGCGGGCCTTTTGTTGATCGGCCTGTGCGGGAATCTTGACGGATCGATCGTCCTGATCACCACCGGGGCCGGAAAGCGGGCGTCCCAAAGGATCTCGCCCGCGCATTCGCCCTTGGCTCCCCATACCTTGTCCGATCTGGCGGGCCAGCGCCTGCGTTGCAGCTTGTTTCCCCTCCTGAAGACGGGCCAGCGCTTCGGTTTGGGCATCGACCGAGTCTTGGAGCTCGCCTCCGCGGAGAGATTTGGTCGAATCCCGCATGGCCTGTTCGGCCTGGCCGAGCGGGGCCGGAATCTCTGCTCCGAGTCCCTCAAGCGATTGCAGGACCTGTCCGAGACGCTTGCGCAAGGTTTCCTGGCGGGCCGCGTCGGCATTGGTGCCGCTTTCGCCAGGAGCCTTTTGGCTGCGGCGGAAAGTGTCGTCGAGGAGCTGGCGTTGCCCGGCGGCGATCTCCCCGAGATCGCTGAGCGCCTGTTGCGCCTGATGCGCCCGCTCTCCCGATGCCGATCCGGACTGACCGACCCGCAGGCCATCGAGAATTTGGCGCATCTCTCCCAACAGCTGGCGGGCGGCATCGGTGGCCCCTGTGCTCGATAGATCGCGCAGCTGGTCCAGCATGCCCTGCAAGTCCTCGGGGGTTACCTCGCGCCCGTCCGGGTCATTGGGTAACGCCTGCAATCCCTGTCGTTTCGCCTGTTCGGCCAGAGCGTCGAAATAGCGTTCCAACGCCGTGCGCAACTGTTCGGTCAGGCGCTCGATCTCAGCCTGCGACGCGCCGGCTGCCAGCGCTTTCTCAAGGTCCCGCGCGGCCTGGTCGACGGCGCGCTGGGCGGCGGGGCGATCGCCCTCTTCGACGGTCAGTGCCGCCTGCCACAGGATGTCGATGACTGAAGACACTGCGTCGGTCGAGTGATTGCGGGCCAGACGGGAGATCGACGTGGAGATCGCCAGAAAGACCACGAGATTGTCGTCAAAACCTGCCGGATTGCTGGCAATGGCCGCCAGATTGTTGATGACCGGGATGCGGTTCTCCGGATCGACAATCAAGCGATGACGCTCGGTCACCAGCGCCCTGGCAACCGGGTGCCTGAAGGATCTTTCCGGCAAGGTTACGACCAATGGTGCGCCGTTCGCCGCCAGACCCGCGAGATTTTCGGCGGACGGTTCGATGCTGACCGACAGGCCGGCCCATGGACTGCCGGTCAGGTCGTGCCACGAGGCTTGACGGACATCTCCGGCCCGGCTGCCCAGCGGCAGATCGATTTCCAGTGGAGGATCGTCGGGCCGGTCGGTTCTGCGCAATGACGCCCAGGCCTTGGCGACGCCGTAATCGTCGTGAGCCTCGATATCGAGTTGCAGACGGCCGTCCTCGTCGGTCTCCGGAGGGGCGGCGAAAGCGATCGATGGAGCGGTGGCGGCAAGCACGGAAATATCCCATGCGGCAATCGGCCGGCGCCCCTGCCGGATGGTCAGTCGATGCCCCCGCGTCACAGGCGTTTCCAGCCGTTGGCTTTCCGCATCGAGCCTTTGGAAGGGCAGGACCTCGTCGTCGATGACAAGCCGGGCCGGTCCTCGACCGCCCTGCAGAACCGCTAGAAGAACGGTGCCGGACGGCAGGCCGAGCGGCGATTCCGGCGACCGGCCGGTGAGAAGCTGCGGCGCCATGCCGGTGTAGGCCGGGGGGGTGATCCAGACCTGCAGTACCGCCGCCGGTCCGCCGAATCCCGATATTTTCGGCTGCAGAGCACGCGCGAAACGCGCCGGTGCGTCATGCCAGCCACCGGCTGCGGCGATCGCCAGCAACACCAGGGGGGCGAAGCGCAATCTCCACGGGTCGCGTCGGGACACGCCTGGAGCCGGCCATCTGAGCGACAGATGATTGAGGGCACGCCGCAGGCGGCGTTTCTGTACCTGCCACAATGCCTGGGAGACCGGATCGTCGATGCCGCCCGACAGGCTGTCGGTCAGGCTTTGCAATGGCCGGTGCGGCAACCCGCTGTCGCGTTCGACCCGTCGCGACGCCGCAGCCAATCCAGGCCATGCCAATCGGACAAGACGGCACGGTACGGCAATGCCCCCCAGGACGAAGGCACCCAGCACGGCAGCATGCAACCAGGCGGGCAGCATCGGCAGAACATCGAACAGGGCGAACGCGGAAAACAAGGCGACAAGGGCCGGCAAGGGCCAAAGCCGCCGCCAAGCCTCTTCCCACCACAGGACCAGCCGGGCCAGCCACAGCTTACGCGTCGCCCGGACGCTAAAATCCGGGATGGAGGAAGAGTCTTTCTCTGGCAGTCGATCGGCCATCCAGCGGTTCTCGTTATGGCGTTTTTCTCCCTCTCCCGTTGTGGGAGAGGGTGCCCTCGCTCCGAGGACTGCCGTTCACAGCCAAGCGGGGAGCTTTTCCGTGGCCAGCATATCGTCATATGTGGGGCGGGGACGGACGACCGCAAAGCTGTCGCCCTTGACCAGCACTTCCGGGATCAGAAGTCTTCCGTTATAGGTCGAGGACATGGTGGCGCCGTAGGCCCCGGCCGTCGAGAAGGCGATCAGGTCGTCTTGCGCCAGGGGGGGCAAGGGGCGTTGTCTGGCGAAGGTGTCGCTGCTTTCGCAGATCGGGCCGACGACGTCCATCGGTTTGTAGGCCACGCCAGCCGCGGGTTCCGTGATCGGCAGGATGGCATGATAGGCGTCGTACATCGCCGGACGGATCAAGTCGTTCATGCCGGCGTCGCAGATCAGAAAACGGCGCGTCGCGCCTTCCTTGACATAGATGACGCGGCTGACCAGGACGCCGGCATTGCCGACCAGCATGCGTCCGGGTTCCAGCAGCAGAGCGCAGCCGAGGTCGCCCAGGTTTTCCCTGATCATCTTGCCATAATCGGCGGGAGACGGTGGCGGTTGGTCGTCGTAGGGGATGCCAAGACCACCGCCGAGATCGATCCGCCGAAGCGCGATGCCGTCGGCCTTCACCATCAGGAAAAGGTCTCGCAGGCGCCGGAAGGCGTCGGAAAAAGGCTTGAGTTCGGTCAACTGGGAGCCGATATGGACGGCGATCGACGCCACGTCGATGCCAGGCATGGCCGCAGCTTTCCGTAGGACCTGCGGCGCCCTGGTCCATTCGATGCCGAATTTGTCTTCCTTGCGCCCGGTGGTGATTTTCGCGTGCGTGTGGGCGTCGACGTCCGGATTGACCCTGAGGCCGATGACGGCGCGTTTGCCGCGCGCGATGGCCAGGGAATTCAGAAGTTCAAGTTCCGGTTCCGATTCGACGTTGATCTCCAAAACGCCGGCATCGAGCGCGAACGTCAGTTCGGCGCGGGTCTTGCCGACGCCGGAGAACACGATGCGTTCGGGCGGGACGCCAGCTGCCAGGGCGCGGCGCAGCTCCCCCTCGGAGACGACATCGGCACCGGCGCCCAAATTGGCGAGAGTCTTGATCACCGCCAGATTGCCATTGGCCTTGATGGCGAAACAGATGGTGGCGTCGAGGCCGGCGACCGCTTCGGCCAGAACCTTGAAATGCCGCTCCAGCGTGGCTGACGAATAGCAGTAGAACGGCGTCCCGACTTCGGCGGCCAGTTGGGCCAGCGGCACGCCCTCGGCGTGGAGTTGGCCATTGCGATAAGTGAAGTGGTTCATTGCTGATCCTCGGAATCAGTCGGCGAAGACGACGGTGCCGGCTCAGAAGGGGTCGAGGATCCGAGGTTCTGATTGAACGGATCTGAGCCCGACGTCGTCGTGTTCGAAAGACCGGCGGGAGGGAGATTTTGCGATCCCTGCAGGACCTTGGTCGATGGGTCGATATAGCTGCCGTTCGAGGTGAAGCGATCCTTGAGGTCCTGCTGATCCCATTCGGGAGGCAAGGCGCGGCCGGTCTTCTGTGCCGCTGTCGCCGGGGTATTCTGTGGATCTGGATAGATGCGCGGATAGACGGAATCAGCCGGCTGCAACGGACGGCCGGCCTTTCCGCAGGAAACGAGTGCGAGAGCGGCAAATGCCGCGAGAACGAAAAGCGGAGCAGCACGCATGACGGATGAGCCTTTTCACAGGAACCGTTGCCGGGCCGAATGGACGGCGGCGGTAACGTTAAGCGGTGCGGTTCCACCAAAACTGGTCCGGCTGGCGGCCGAGTCCTCGACGCCGAGGACGGAAAACACCTCGGCGGTGATTCTGGGGTCTATCGCTTGCAGGTCGGACAGACTCAGGTCCTGAAGACCGACACCTTGCTCCTCGGCCAGGCGGACGATGTGGCCGGTGATGTGGTGCGCCTGACGGAAGGGCACGCCAGCCGCCCGGACCAGCCAATCGGCGATATCGGTGGCCGTGGTGAACCCGGCCCCGGCGGATTCCTTCATGCGATCGGTCCGTACCGACAGATCGGTGATCATGCCGGTCATCGCCGCGATGGAAAGTTCCAGGGTGTCGGCCGCTTCGAAGACCGGTTCCTTGTCGTCCTGCATGTCTTTGCTGTAGGCCAGCGGCAGCCCCTTCATGACGATCAGCAGAGCGTTCAGATCGCCGATCACGCGGCCGGCTTTTGCCCTGATCAATTCGGCCGCATCCGGATTGCGCTTCTGCGGCATGATCGACGAGCCGGTGGTGTAGGAATCCGACAATGTCACGAAGCGGAATTGCGCGGTCGTCCAGAGGACCAGCTCTTCGGCCAGGCGGGATAGATGGACCGAGCAGATGGCCGCCGTCGCCAGAAATTCCATTGCGAAGTCGCGGTCCGAAACGGCGTCGAGAGAATTGGCGCAGGGACGGTCGAACTCAAGCGCGGCAGCCGTCATATGGCGATCGATGGGAAAGGAGGTGCCGGCCAGAGCGGCGGCGCCCAACGGGCATTCGTTGAGGCGCGCCCTGCCATCGGCCAGACGCGACCGGTCGCGTCCGAACATCTCGACATAAGCCAGCAAATGGTGGCCGAAGGTTATCGGTTGGGCCGCCTGCAAATGGGTGAAGCCCGGCATCACGGTGGCGGCATGGCGTTCGGCCTTGTCGAGGAGGGCCGTCTGCAGGCCCTTCAACGCTTCGCCCATTCCGTCGATGGTGTCTCTGACCCAAAGGCGGAAATCGGTGGCGACCTGGTCGTTGCGCGAACGCGCGGTGTGCAGACGTCCCGCCGCTTCGCCGACCAACTCGGCCAGGCGCGATTCGACATTCATATGGATGTCTTCAAGATCCGTGCGGAAAACGAAGCGTCCCTCGTCGATTTCCTGGCGGATCTGATCGAGACCTTGCACAATGGCCTGGCCGTCCGTTTCCGACAGAATTCCTGTCTTGACCAGCATCGCGCAATGAGCCTTCGAGCCTCGGATGTCCTGGGCGTAAAGGCGTTTGTCGAAATCGATCGAGGCATTGATCCGCTGCATGACGGCGGAAGGGCCGCCAGCGAAACGTCCGCCCCAGATGGTGCTGGCACCGGCCTGTTCTGGTACTTTGGTCATCCTTGACTCTTGCAGGTGAGGAAAATGATTCGTCTGTTCGCTGCCGCGATCTTCTGTCTGATTGGCGCCGTCGCGGTGCCGGTTTCCGCCGCCCCGGGCGGCGAGCCGCGCCTAACCTACATTGTTCCCGCCGCCGCGGAAAGCGATGATGGGACCGCCGTGCGTCCGATGATGCCCGATCTGGTCTTCGCCGACGGCAGCGGCATGCCGCAACATCTGACTCAGTTCCGGGGGCAGGTGGTCATTGTCAATTTCTGGTCCAGTAGCTGTGCGCCCTGTCTCAAGGACCTTGCCGCTCTCGACCGTCTGCAGGGAGATTATCGCAGCCAGTCGTTTTCGGTTATCGACCTTTCCGAAGATGCCGGCACTATCGCCCAGGTCCGAGCTTTTCTCTCACGTCAGAAATACGGCTATCTCCACCCCTATGCCGATGCCAATGGATCGATCGCGCAGGCTCTTGGCATCAGTAGCTTGCCTGTCAGTCTGGTGATCGATCGGCAGGGGCGCCTGGCACAGAAGATCCAAGGATCCTACCCCTGGGAAAGCTCTGCCACGGTGGCGCGGCTGCGCCATCTGCTGGGCATGGGAGTGCAATGATCTCGAGAGTTCCGTTCATGCCCACAGGTCTTTCTTCCGTTTCGCGCGACAGGCGAGGTTTTTCCTGGCGCCAGCTTGTCGATCGGATCATCGACGATGCCGCGCTGGCCGGGGCCGTCCAGGATCTGCCGGCCCAGTTGTTGGGCAAGGTGATCGACCATGTCGGTCTGGAAGACGCCGGTCAGATCATCGCGCTCGCCACGGCCGAGCAGATTGAGCAGATCTTCGACGAAAGCCTGTGGACCAGCGTCCGGCCGGGGACCGAGGAACGCTTCGATGATGAACGTTTCGTCCTCTGGCTCAGGGTCATGATGGACGTGGGCGAGGCGTTCGCCGCCGAGACCATCGCGAATCTTCCCGAGGATCTGGTCACTCATGCCCTGCAATGCCGGGTCTTGGTGGTCGACATCGACGCGCTGGGCGAAATGATCGGGAGCGACGACGACAGTCGGCTGATCGATAAGGCGCTCGACGCGTCGCCACGCATCGAACTCGATGAATTCATGGTGATCGCCCGCCACCACGACGGATGGGATGCCATCGAGGCATTGCTGGTCGCTCTCGACGAGCGCGATCACTCCTTCCTGCAGCGGCTGCTTTCCCGTTGTGCCGCGATTTCGGCGGAGGTCATTGACGACAATGGCGGTCTCTATGATGTTTTGACCTCCGGCGAGATGCTGGCCGATGATCTTGTCGCCGAACACCAGGAACGCCGGGAACGGGATGGTTTCGTCGTTCCGACCGACGCCGCCAGCTTTTTCGGCCTTTGTCGGATGACCGAAACCGCGGCGGTGGCCCCGCCGTCCCGCGATCCCGTCACCACGGCCCATTTCCGCCGGCTTGCCCTTTCCCGTAAACACAGATCCCTGGTTCCATCGCCGGCATCTCCTTCCACGGTTTTGGACGATCTGGCGGAGTTGATCGATCAGCTGGACGACGTCCCAGGCGGAAAAGCCAAGAAGGCGTCGCGGCTGTCCGATGACCGGCCTATGCCAACCGGCAGGGAGTCACGACCTATAACCGTTGGTCTTGGTGGCGCGACGCCGGATCAGCGGACGCTTTTCGAGCGTGTCCTCGCGGAATTGGGGCGGAGCGGGCCGACGTTCCAGGAACGGCGGCGCGATGAACTCGCCTATCTCGGCAATGCGCTGGTCGCCGGCTGCCGACTGGCGGATCGATCGTTTCGGCCTTACGAGGCGATCGCCGCCGCCGCCGCAATCTGCAATATCGGTCTCGAACGCGTCCTGGCCAACCAGGCGCGAGGAGGCGATCTCGCGGCCGCAAGGGAGCTTCTGGAAACCCATGGCGCCGACAGTCTGTTCCAGATTGGCTTCTCGGTTCTTCATCGCGAGATCGTCCTGGCGGCGGCGGCGGTTATTGTCGCTCGATTGGACGATGTCATCGGCCGGTCGCCTTTTGGCGCCCGGCGCGATCGGCTGACGGCCGTCCGAAATTTCGCCAGGAAGCTTGCCGACACCGGCAAGCCTTGGTTCATCCTGCCTCGCCTCGACGTGGTTCCTGAATTGGTGCCCGAGCCGGAAGGCCGCGCCCTTCTCCCCCTTCTCGGCGAATGTCCGCTTCTGGGCGGGCCGCTTGCGACGGCGGCGTCGGAACGATATCAGGTTGGAAAGACCCGTCGTTTTTTCATCGATCTCAACGATGTCGTTGCCGCCAAGACATTTCTGGAAAGCCTGGCGCGGTGATGCGTCATACCAAGTGCCGAAAATGCTGAGACATTTTCGGCCCCTCAGCAACTGTCTTTGTCAGGCAGCGGCAGCTTCGGGTAAATCCCGCCATGGCTTGGCGTCCCTGACCAGGGCGTTGAGGATAGTGATGAGCTTGCGGACG
>JARLJB010000393.1 GCA_031291415.1 Telmatospirillum sp. | reverse complement strand
GCCGGGCGGGTTTCTCCGAAACCGTTGCTCGCTTCGCTCGGCCTTCGGCCCGCCTACGGCGTCGTTTGCCCTTCGGGCGGCACGGCTACGCTCGCATAAGCTCGCGGGCCCGAGGGTGGGCCAACCAAGTCTCGATGAGTCGCTCTCATCGAGACTTGGTATTAGCCCCGCGGGCCGCATCGGCGGCACCATAGGATCTTGATCGAGCGGGCCCTACCGCGTATTACCAAGGCGCAGTTCACAATTCGCGCACAAGGGGTAAAGCGGTGACGACAATGACGAAAATCACCCCCGTGGTATTGTCCGGTGGCGCCGGGACGCGGCTTTGGCCCCTGTCCCGCGAACATTTTCCCAAGCAGTTTCTGCCGTTGGCCGGCACGCGCTCGATGATTCAGGAGACGCTGCTGCGGTTCGCCGATTCGTCACGCTTCGCACCGCCCATCGTGGTGACCAACGATGAAACCCGGTTTACCGTTGCCGAGCAGTTGCGGGAAACCGGCCTTGTCTCCGGCGGGCTGATCCTCGAACCCGTGGCCCGCAACACCGCGCCGGCAACCGCGGCCGCCGCCCTGCTGGCCGTCAGCGCCGACCCCGACGCTATTTTGCTGGTGGTGCCGTCCGACCATGTGATCGCCGACGTCGCCGGATTCCTCAAGCTGGTGGAACAGGCGTTGCCGGCGGCCCTCGACCAGGGCCGGCTGGTGACTTTTTCCATCGTGCCGACCCGACCGGAAACAGGTTATGGCTATATCCGCCGCGGCGCCGCCCTGGACGGCTTGACGGGCGTGCATCAGGTCGCCGCCTTCGTCGAAAAACCGGACGCCGAACGGGCGGCGGCTTTCCTGGCGGCCGGCGACTATTTCTGGAACAGCGGCATGTTCCTGTTCTCGGCCCGCCACTTTCTGGCCGAACTGGAACGGTATGCTCCGGACGTGCTCGCCGCGGCGCGCCAGGCGGTGGCCGGGCAAGCCGTCGATCTCGACTTCATCCGCCTGGACAAGGACGCCTTCGCCGCCTCGCCCAGCATTTCCATCGACTATGCGGTCATGGAGAAGACGGCGATGGCTGCCACCGTCGCCTGCGATGTCGGCTGGACCGATGTCGGCGCCTGGTCGGAACTGTGGCGGATCGCCGACAAGGACGGCGACGGCAACGCCTTGCAGGGCGACGTTCTGGCCGAGCAGAGCAAGAATTGCTATGTGCGGAGCGAGGGTATGCTGACCGCGGTGGTCGGCGTCGACGACCTGGTGGTGGTGGTCACCGACGACGCGGTCTTGGTAACCAGTCGCGACCACGCGCAGGACGTCAAGCTGGTGGTCGACCGCCTGCGCCACGACAAACGCCGCGAGTTGAAGACCCATGCCCAGGTTCACCGCCCTTGGGGTTACTACCAGAGTATTCACCAGGGCGACCGCTTCCAGGTCAAGCGCCTGACCATCCGTCCGGGCGGCAAATTGTCCCTGCAAAAGCATTACCACCGGTCGGAACATTGGGTGGTCGTCAACGGAACCGCATTGGTCACCTGCGGCGAGGAAACCCGTCTCTACCAGGAGAACGAGTCGGTCTATATCCCGCTGGGTTGCCTGCATCGCCTGGAAAATCCCGGCCGTGTTCCGCTTAATTTGATCGAGGTCCAGTCCGGTTCCTACCTCGGCGAAGACGACATCGTGCGCCTGGAAGACACCTACGGCCGAAGCTGACAGGGGAATCCGTCCACGAATGGGCGAGCAGGCGACAAACCGCGATGAACAGACTTACGCCATCCTCGGGGCGGCAATGGCGGTTCATGGCGAACTGGGCCATGGTTTTCTGGAAGCGGTCTATCAGGAAGCGTTGGAACGGGAATTCGGGTACCGCGGCCTCTCCTTTCAAAGGGAGGCCGCGTTGCCAATCTTATATCGAGGCGAACCGTTAAAAGCGTCCTACAAGGCTGATTTTGTCTGTTTTGGCTCTATCCTGGTGGAACTCAAAGCCATCGGGCACCTTTCTGGCATCGAAACCTCGCAAGTTATCAACTATCTCAAGGCGTCCGGACTAAAGAAATCTCTTCTCCTAAATTTTGGATCTCCACAGCTGGAATACAAACGGTTGGTCTTGGCTCTGTGATTAGATGTGCACTCTGAATATTAATTAGTTCATTTTATCCGCAGATGACGCAGATTTGCGCAGATGAAAAATACGCCGCAGGACAATGCGTCGAGGGCGAAAATTACGATGCCTTCGGCGAAGCCGGAATATGGATTCTCTCTTCTAATCTGCGTTAATCTGTGTCATCTGCGGATGAATAATTGTCAAAGCGCCCAACCACGACGAGATGCTGAGTGGCGCATGCATTTTTGTAGATCAACATTAGCGTGGACGTGACCCATGACTCACCAGTTTCACCCCAGCGTTCTTCGTGAATACGATATCCGTGGCATCGTCGGCGAGACGCTGTTCGCCGCCGACGCCGAAGCCATCGGCCAGACGTTCGGCAGTCTGGTGGTCCGGGCCGGCGGGCGGACGGTCTGCGTCGGCTATGACGGCAGACTGAGTTCAGAGGAACTGGAGACGGCATTGGTCAAGGGGCTGATGTCGACCGGGCTTCGGGTCCGGCGGATCGGGCTGGGGCCGACGCCGATGCTCTATTACGCCAGCCATACGTCGGGGGCCGACGGTGGCATCATGGTCACCGGTTCGCACAATCCACCCGACCAGAACGGCTTCAAGATGGTCTTCGGCGGCAAGCCTTTCTTCGCCGGACAGATCAAGCAACTGGGAACGATGGCGGCGGCCGGCGACGTAGTGTCGGCGGCTGGCGGCACGTCCGAATCTTTTTCGGTCACGGACGAGTATATCGCACGGCTTTTGGCCGACTTTGCCGGCGGGCGGCCGCTGTCGGTGGTCTGGGATGCCGGCAACGGCGCGACCGGCGACGTGATGACGACCCTGACCGGGCGACTGCCCGGCACCCACCGGTTACTCAATGCGAAGATCGACGGGACCTTCCCCGCCCACCATCCCGATCCGACGGAACCGAAAAACCTGGCGCAACTGATTGAGGCGGTGACGACGACCGGCGCCGATCTCGGCATTGCCTTCGACGGCGACGGCGACCGCATCGGCGTGATCGACGGCAAGGGCCGCATTTTGTGGGGCGATCAGATGATGATGCTGTTCGCCGAGGAGATCCTGCGCGAACGGCCCGGCGCCCAGATCCTGGCCGACGTCAAGGCCAGCCAGAGCCTGTTCGACCGTATCGCCGCGCTGGGCGGGCAACCGGTGATGTGCCGCACCGGCCATTCGCTGATCAAAACCCGGCTGGCCGAAACCGGGGCGCCGCTGGCCGGGGAAATGTCGGGCCATCTGTTCTTCGCCGATCACTACTACGGTTTTGACGACGCGCTTTACGCCGCCATCCGCTTCCTGTCGATGGTCGCCGGCTGGCCCACCAGCCTGGCCGAACGCTTCGACGCCCTGCCCCACCTGATCAACACGCCGGAACTGCGCATCGATTGCCCCGACGACCGCAAGTTCGCGGTGGTCACCGAGGTGAAGAAACGTCTGGCCGCCGCCGGCGCCAAGGTCTCGGAAATCGATGGCGTCCGGGTCTCCACCGACGACGGCTGGTGGTTGTTGCGCGCCTCGAACACCCAGGCGGTCCTGGTCGCCCGCTGCGAATCGGACACCGAGGATGGCCTGCTGCGGCTGAAGGCCATCCTGTCGCAGCAATTGACGCAGTCCGGATTGCGGCTTGACTGATCCAAGGCGTTCCTAGTGCACCCACACCAAGGTGGCACCGGCGTCCCTGCCGGTGTTGCCGCCCAAAGCGGCAGGAAATGCTGTGTTTGCTTGCCGGCTCCGCCGGCACACCGGCAGGGACGCCGGTGAGGGCACCAGTGGGACGAGCGTCCCTGCTCGTCGCGCCGCGAGCAGCGGCGTTCCTTCCGGCGAGGCCCCTTGCCGGCTCCGCCGACACACCGGCGGGGACGCCGGTGCCACTGAGGTCCACAAACATGGTTTCCACGCCGACCTCAGCGCCTGGCGCGGAAGCGGGCATTATAAGATATTAGTTGTTATTGCGCGGATCAGAATAAATTGACGCTATTTTTCCGAAATAATGCCGTTCAGCAAGATGATTCGTCGCCATATAGTCGGCATATTATTGCGATTTTATTTTTCTGTATTATTTTCGCCATCGCGATAACGGCGAGCGATCAGCTGGGACGACTGCAGGATGGCGACAGCGTCATAACAACGATAATGAGTTATTATCGTGTTACGCTTTTTTACTGGGGACAAAATCGCATGGCGAATGTCATCCCCGGATTGGCCTATTTCGTGCGTGACGTTTCTTATAATGTTGAATTTCAAACCTTTTTGCACGCGTTCTTTGGCTTTTTCATTATACTTTTCCCCTTGATGCTGATTAAATTGGCATCACGTTTCGCTATATTTTTTATTTCGTGCGCAGCAGCATTCATATTATGTTCATCTTATGGAATAATTACATTATTCGTTCTTGCACAACCGTATGGCGGAGGATGTTTTTTCTTTTGCCTGTCGTTGTTGTTTTTTGACAAGGCAACCGCTTTCCTTACCATCCCGGCCGGTGGATCCCAGACGGCGCCGCGCATCAGGAGTTTCTTGTTCCTGCTTGCCGCGCTATTGAGTTCGACCGTTGGCATGGCGATGAATCCCGCCCTGCTCATTCTGGTGCTGCCCTTTTACCTGCTGCGATCGGTCCTTCTTCTTTCGATACGCGACATCGTCGCCGCCATGGTCAATATCTGCGGATTTTCCATTACCTATTGGCTCATGATGCGGGCCGGCGACGACAGCTACTCATCATGGGCACTGACATGGGATCATTTTGTTTCGGCCTGGCAGACCATGGTGAAAGATGGGCCGCTGACAATTGGCCCCCTTCTCGTCCTCGTCCTTAGCGCCACGCTGATCACTTTACGAAGAACGGCTTGCTCGTTTTTTTCCCGCAAGATTACGGGACAATACACTGAGGTGACGCGGTTTTCTCTGGTCGTTGCGTCATTCGTCTACATATTTTTTGTTATAAATATGGGTCACGCCGAAACCGGAACAGCTCATAGATATATATACTGGGTTATTGTTGCGCTCATCACTATCTCCGTCGATATTCACTTCGAATGGCTGGCGAATTTTCTTATTTTTCGGAAAGATAGGGCGGCTCTTTTGCGTCTTGGCGAGAGATGCCTGCCTGCCTTCGGCGTCATCCTCGCCATTTCGGTGATCCTGTTGCGAACGGCGCCGTGGAGCGAACGGATTCACTATCTTCTCGTCGATTCGGCGATCCGGCCGTTGGCCGCCGTGGCGACAGCCGCCCGTACCGCCTTTATCGTCGGCGACTATTGGAAAACCTGGCCGGTCGTGGTGGAAACCCTGGCGGCCCGGCAGGCCGCCGGTGAACCGCGGCCGTTGGTGTTCGGAATGACATTCCGCGGCGAGACCGTCCGAGACCTCGCCGACCGCGAATTCCGCCAGGCCGCGTCCCGTTCGGCATTGTGCATCGACCAGTCGGCGGACCAATGCGCCCAACAACTGTTGTCGATAATTCCGCCATTTTCCTGGAAGGAATGCGTCACGACCGTGGACGCCGGCCAGGTTCCCGGCGCGTCCTACACGGTCATCCGTCTCGTTCGCGAGGAGGCGGGACAATCCTGTGCCGGCCTGGAAGCAAGCTCCTCCTGGGCCGACCTCCGGAGTTTCGCCCGCCTTACCCTGTCGGCATACCGGCAAGGCAACGACATCATTCTTCCCCAGGAGGCGCCCCTCGGCCTGACGGTTTACGGTCCCTATCTCCATCTGGATCCCGGACATTTCAACGCGTCATGGCGGCTGTCCGTCGCGGCCTTCGGCGACGGTGTCACCGAAGATACCCCGATCGCCAAGGTCGACATCGCCGACAAAACCGGCGCGGACCTTCTCGGCGACCGCCTGCTGACGCGCCGCGATTTCAAACCCGGACCGGATGGCTATTCGGCGACCGTGACTTTGCCGTTCCGGGCAAAGCATCCCCTGGAACATCTCGAACTGCGACTTTTCCGCCTGGCCCCGGTTACCATCACCCTGGCCGGCCTCAGCGTCGCAAGCGCGTCGGACTAGAGACGGTCGTCAGTCATGGTTTTTCTGTCACATTTTCCCGTCATTCCCGCGAAAGCGGGAATCCATGCCGTCGGCAGGATTCACCACGGAGACACGGAGGGCACAGAGGTACCGAGCGCCGCAGGCATTGGCTTATTTTTGGCCCGGCGCTTTTCAGTACGGAGGACATAATTCCTCGGGCAATGGAGCACACTCCGTGTCCTCCGTGTCTCCGTGGTGAAATAATCTCTTAGTCGAAATACTATCGGTGTGTAGCTCAACCGGACAGGCATGAAGCGGTGCCGCTTCAGTCAAAGGTCAGCACAGCCCTCTATTTTATCGAGATAGAGTATTTCAGGATCGCATAGAGGGCACGAAAGGCATCTTTCAGGCCGATCTTCTTACCCTCTTCATATGTTCTTCCGAAGTAAGAAATCCCCACCTCGTAAAATATCAATTTCATCCGGGCAAGTTTCGCCGTTATCTCGGGTTCCGCGCCGAATCTCGACTCTTCTATTTCGATGGATTGGATGACATCCCGCCGGAACACCTTGTAGCAGGTCTCCATGTCGGTCAGGTTCAGGTTGGTAAAGATATTCGAGGCCAAGGTCAGAAGACGATTGGCCACCATGTGCCAGAAATAGACCACGCGGTGGGCGCTGCTCCCGATGAACCGCGAGCCGTAGACGACGTCGGCGCCGTGGCGGAGGATCGGGTCGACAAGTTTGGCATAGTCGGATGGATCGTACTCGAGATCGGCGTCTTGAATAATGACGATGTCCCCGGTCGCATTCGCGAACCCGGTCCGCAGGGCTGCCCCTTTTCCCTGATTTATTTCATGATAGATGACTTTGGATATCTTCGGCTCGATATCCGATTTCAGAATTTCCCTTGTCCCATCGGTCGATCGGTCATCGACGACGATAATTTCCTTACGGTCGCCCGGCGCCGCCAGGACACGGTCGACAAGTTTTACGATCGTCTCCCTTTCGTTATAGCAAGGGATGACGACCGATAAGACGAAGTTGTCGGGATCGATTGGCGGAACCGGCGATCGTCTTTCAGGGTGACGGGCCACATCGGAACTTGGCATATCGGACACAACTCAAAATCGACGGGACTTGAGATGTCCTTATGTCACACACCGACAGGACGGTCCACCCCAGGGCAATCGGGGGAAGCCCGATTGTCCCGCTTTGTTCATTGCCCTCAGCCGGGCAGTCGGTATATCCCGTCAATCGATATAACGGTGACTGACCGCTCGCTCGACGCGGACCGGGCCGGCCAGGGAAAAATCGAAGCCGTTCGACCCCAGCACGCGAAAAACAGCGCGCGGCGGCAGGGCGTTGATGCATTCCCGCGACAGGCAGCCATTGAGTTCCATCGAACTGAATTGGACACAGGGGCTGCAGACCTCGTCGCGGGTGATCAGCACATTGTTATGGCCAAACGGCGCATAACGCCGCCACGGGCTTGAGCCGAAAAGGGAACAGATCGGCTTGCGGAGAGAACAGATATGGCCGGTGCCGCCATCGGTGGCGACGACCAGATCGACGGTGGCCAGGGCATCGAGAAACGCGGCGAAATCGCGCCCACCCTCGACGACCTGATGCGACGCAAGACCCAGCAGCCGCGACAGATAGGCCAATTCCTGCCGTTCGCCGGGGCCGCCGATCAGCGTCACGACGATCCCCTGTCGCGTCAGGCCGGCGGCCAGCGACAGCCAGGACGACAGCGGCCAGCGGTTGGTCGGAAAGCCGGCGGCCAGACAGAGCCCGACATGATGCAGTTCACCGGGCCACGAAAAGGGAACGCCGCAAAACAGCCGCGTGCGGGAATAGTTGCCGACGACCCCGGCGACCGCCCGCTTTTGAATGGCGGTCTCGTGGGTCAGATGTCCGCCCTCGGCAATTACATGCGGAATGGCAAGCAGCGCCAGAAGCTGCCGCATCACCGGATCGTCGCGCAGGCAGAACAGGAAGTCGAATCCGGCCAACTCCTCGGCCAGCCCGGCAAGGGAAATGCCGTCGATCGCCTTGCGTGACAGATGCCGGAAATCGGCGGGACGGACATCGGAAATATCGGGAAAGAGGAAGCGGGCGAGATCGACGGATCCCGATGCGACGAAAAGAGTCACTTCGGAATAATGACGCCCTATGGCCTCGATCGCCGGCTTGCTCAGAACGAGATCGCCAAGATGGTCGGGCTTGAGAATGGCTACGCCCGCCATCAGACGCCCCGCGACTGCCGACTGCGGTCCATCAGGTCCCGTTCATTGATGAGCGATCGGACGATCTGGTTGGCAATCCACAGGTCCAACGTCTTGATCACTGTGACGGCCAGAAGCAGCGGCCAGACCGGCAGGGTCGCCGGGCGGAACCGCCCGATGGTTGCCGACAGCGACAAACGCTTGCTCTGCAGAACCAGATAGAGATATTCGGGCGACTGCGGATCGGCGGCATGCTCGCGCTCAAGGCGATGAAGCCTCAGCCGGAGCAGAAGTGTCCGCATGCGCCCGTCGAACCTCCGTCCCATTTTTCACCTCGGTCTAGGTTATATTATGGTCCCGCGCCGGGCTTGACACCGGGTCCATGGATTGCCGGGTCAAGCCCGGCAATGACGGGTTATGGTTGTGGCTGTCCGGCATGGTTCTCACCCCGACATCGTCATGCTCGTGCTTGACACGAGCATCCACCTGCCCGTGTCAAACGACGCCGTAAAGAAAGTGCTCCTGTCCGATTGCTTCCCTCAGCGCGACATCTTGGATGACGACGTTTCCCGCGCCTTTTCAAGCGTCCGGGTGACGGCGCCCAGCAGTTGTTCCGTGCTCTGCCGCCAGCCGATCCAGCTTTGCGGCGTGCGAACCCGGCGGGTGCTTTCGTCGTTGCCGCGGCAGAAATCCTGCAGCGCGTCGGTCAGATAACCGGCGTCGGCCAGATCAAAGAATGTCGCTTTTCCATCGGCGATCTCGCGGAATACCGGGATGTCGCTGCACATGACCGGCAGGCCGCGCTGGAAGGCTTCGACGACCGGCAGGCCGAATCCTTCGATCTCGGACGCGATGACAAGGGCGGAAGCGTTGCGGTAGGCGTGATCGAGTTCGGCGTCGGTGGCATCGCGGAGCAGATGGAGCTGCTTTCCGTACTGCTCGTGGCGGGCGACGCGGCTTAAGAAATCCTCGGTCTTCCAACCATAGCGCCCGATGATCACCAGGCTGGCGGTACCGCCGGCCGCCCACAGCCGATCGAAGGCATCGAGAACGTAGGCATGGTTCTTCCGCGGCTCGATGGAGCCGACCATCATGAAAACCGGCGTCTTCTTCTCGAAGATCGCGCCGATGAACGGGCGGACCTCGTCCTTGGGATCGATGAAATCGAGTTCCGAGCCGAGATGGAAGTGATCGATCGGCACGCCGTTCGCCACCGATCGGGAAAACGGGTCGTTCTCGATGAACTCCTCAAGCTGATTGGCCACCGATCGGGAAATGCAGACGAACGCCTCGGTATGACTGAGATGGGCCCGAACCCATTCGGTGAAGGCCTTCGTCAGTTCCGGCACGCAGGTCTTCGAATGGGTGATCGGGATAAGATCGTAGATCACCCCGGCGACCTGGCCGCCACGCGCCTTGAAGCGTTCCACCGCCGGCCAGAGGGGAAGCGTCCATGACGAATCGAGAAGCAGCAGGATCGAACCATGCAAATCGGCGAAATCATCGAGGGTCGTCGGCCCTTCGGGAACGACAGGCAGCGCCGGTTCCGGTGGTGGCGGCGGTGGCGACGGTGGCGACGGTTTCCGACCAAGCAGGACGAACAGCGGCCAGAGAAGGCAATAGGCCAGGCCGAAGCAACCGGGCGGCGCGAACAGGAAGCGGCGCGCCCCTTCGAAAGGCAGCAGTGTCGCCAGGATCTTGAGGACGAGCCGCCACACCGGACGCACCGCGCGAAGAAGCTGGTGGCGCAACGGTGGCGGCGGCGGCGCGTCCTCGACAGCGGCCGGCGGCGGTTCCTCGGGAGAGACGACGGCGGGAGAAACGACCGGCGGCGGTTCCGCCGCAGCCCTCAGCTTGTCGGCCAGGACGTGATCGACATCGGCATAGCGGAACCGGTCGTTCTCCATGATGACGGGAACGACCTGATAGTGAAACTGGGCACCGACGTCGGAACCGTGGCGCAGGATATTGCGGACCACGCGCTGGATGCCGGTGTTGAGCTCGCTATGATAGGTATGGGTGCATTCGATGAAAATGGTCGGTCCGGCGACCTTCCTCGTGGGAACGACCGCGGGCGGCGGGACGCTGACCGGCGGTATGGCCCGACGTGGCGCAACAACGCCGCTCAAGGCCCGCAAGGGTGCCGTCACCCGCCAGGATCGGCTGCGATAGGTCGCTTCCAGCAACAGTTCCCGCTGGCGGAGCAATGTCGACGTGGCGCGCCCCGCTTCGATTTCGCAGGCCAGACGCTCGTTCAGAATGCGGATCTGTTCGTCGCGCTGGCGGACTTGCGCGGCAAGCTTCGCCACCTCCGCCACGGCTTCGGTCGTCAATTGGGTCTGCCGCACTGTCGTCAACTCGTTCACCTGATCTCTACCTCGTCGCGTTAGGACGGTGCCGGGCCCGGGCACCCTTTCCGGCACAACGCTCGGTTCCTATTTTTGCTGATAAGCCTGATAGGCTTCCAGGACCATATCGATCGGACCGCAGGCCTGAACCTTGCCGCCCAGCAGGAAGACCCCCTTGTTGCACCAGCGCCGCAGGATATCGTCGGAGTGCGAGGCCAAGACCAGGATGCCGGAAATAGTCACCAGTTCCTTGAGGCGGGCGCTGGCTTTTTCCTGAAAGGCCGCGTCGCCCGACAGCACCCATTCATCCATCAAAAGGATGTCCGGGCGCAGAAAGGTCGTCACGGCGAAGGCCAGACGATAGGCCATGCCGGTCGAATAGGTGCGGACCGGCATGTTGAGGAAGTCGCCAAGCTCCGAGAAATCGGCGATCTCATCGATCTTCTCGCGGATTTCCTTGGGCTTCAGTCCAAGGTAAAGAGCGCGCAGATAGATGTTCTCGAAGCCGGTGCTCTCAAGGTCGATGCCCAGCGTGACATCGAACAGCGGCGAGACATGCCCCGCGATATCGATGTGGCCCCCCGTTGGTTCGTAGACACCGGCCATGACCCGCAACAGGGTGCTTTTGCCGGCGCCGTTCGGTCCGACCAGGGCGATGCGGTCCCCGTGTTCGAAGGCGACGGTGATGTTCTGAAGCGCCAAAATCGAACGGCGTTGCGGCGTTTCCGCGCGGCGCACCCACCGGCTCAACTGACCCAGCATGGTCTTTTTGAGGGAAAAGCTGGCACCATGGTAGACGGGGAAATCGACGGAGACATTTTGCAGCGTCAGCGAAGCCAAACCAACCTCGACGGCTATAATGAAAGGGAAGGGACGAAAATAACGCAGGGACGACCCGGGCCGCCGGTCAGCTTACCAGATGATCCGTCGTAATGATGCCGATCAGGGTCACCGACCCACCATTGGCCAGATGCAGAGTGGTGGTATCGGACGACGAGATATGGACGGCCTGACTGCTCGAAAGCTCGGTGTCGTCGACGAACAGCACGCCTTGCGTGAGAGGGAATATCGTGTAGGGCATGTCCTTGCTGTCATAGACGACCAAAAGCGTCGACGAACTAGCACCAGAAGCCGACAACATTGTATGCAGATACCCCGATTCGGTCAGAGTTCCGGTCAACATATGCTGGTTCGAAAAGACATAATTGACCAGCGCGGTCAGGGTGGCCTGGGGATCAGAGCCGGCCGACGCCGCCGACGAAACCACGACCTCGGCCTGCGCCGTCACCCCCGGGGCTACCGCCGCGCTTAACGCCGCGGTTGCCGCCGCGGTTGCCGCCGTCGTATGGCCGGTAATGGCCGGATCGATGATGAACTGGCCACCGTCGAGCGACGTCGACTGGACGGCAGTCGAGACGGCACCGACCTGACTGTCGGTTGACGTATGGCCGGTCGATGTCGCCGATGAATCGGTTGACGCGGCGACGGTCGCACTGGTTTCCGTCGAACTGCCGCCATGCGCGTTCGCCGCCACGCCGCCGAAGGCCTTGACGACTTCGGGCGACAACAGATAGCCGTCGAACAGATAACCCGACGACGATGTGGCGCTGGCCGTCTGCGTCACTGCCGTCGTTGTCGTGGCTGCCACTGCCGCCTGATGGACCTGCGAATGCTCCCCCAGGATTTCCAGCGGCGTGGCGGACGCGGCGCTATCGACACGATGCACCTCAGCCTGAGCCGGCTGAACATGGTCGACGCCCCCCAGCGACAGCTGAGCGGCCTGCCCATCCGTGATGCCGGTTTCCTTGATCAGGATCGCCGGCATCGGCGCCTCATCGGCGGCGGCCAGCGTCGTCACCGCAGTGGAAGACGCGGCCGCGGCAGCCTGGTCGACAAGGTCGATCTGCGCCACCGGCAGAACCTGCGCGGCGCCTTCCGCATTGGCCCCGGCGCCCGACGAATCGAGCTGCAGGAGCGAGACATCATCGACCCAAGGCGCCGACGACTGGTCCGTCGCGGCGATGGCGATGGCGATCAACGAGGTCAGGAACAGCGAGTTGCGTCCGTCGGCGTCGCCGTGCTTGTCGGCAAGCTGCCCAGGCCGGCCCGGTGTCCCGAAGACCTCGGTGAAGAATTGCTTGAGAACGCCCGACAGGCCGGAGGCCCCGCCATCCGAATGGCCGTCGCTGAACGTCACCGGCATCGAGGGATTGATGCTGTCGGCGGCTTCCGCCCGGTGCGAGAACATCAGGGCGGTCGCCACAAAGGCGGTCAGCACGACACCGGGATGCAGGAAGAGCCGCGGGCTGGACGAGCTCGGCGGAACGATCAGGGGCTGGCTCTGAACGATACGCTCGATAATTTCACGGAAATCGCCGCCGCGGAACGTCTCGTCGACAGCGATGCTGGAGGCCACGTATTTGCCGTCGATGCGGGCGAAATGCACGATAACGTCGCCATTGTCGGCCCGGCAGAAGACAAACCAGGGATCGCCCTCGTCAGACACGCCGAAGTCGGAATCGATTTTGAGGCCGGCCCGTCCAAGGATATCAACGGCGCGGTAAAGTTCCGCCAACTCGTGATTCTGCCACGGAAGCGGCTCCGTCTTCCGAAATGCAAAATTAATGACAACGCCGGCCATGGTTCCTGCCCACCCCTCGGATCTTCATAGGTAACGTCGTTTCCGTTCTATCTGCAAGATTTTTCGGCACTTGTCGCCGTTTGCCGCGCCAGCGCCGCTCGAAAAGCCCGCATATCCGTCAAAATATAATCCGCAGATAACGCAGATTAACGCAGATGAAAACCTTTTGGGAAACTAAGGACCGAGAGGGATACCCGTGAGCTCGATAAGATCGAAACATAAAGTTCCCGCCTTGCCTATCCGGTTAACGCACACACCTACGACATGTTGTTAGACGGATATTTCACCACAGAGACACGGAGGACACAGAGATAAGGAAGGAAGCGCCGCAGGCATTGTTTTTCTTTGGGCCGGCGCCTTTCGGTACAGAGGCGATAATGCCTCCGGCGGCAAGTCCCCTCCGAGTCCTCCGTGTCTCTGTGTTGAATCAACATCTTGTCCCTGTGTGTGTTAACCGGATAGGCACGGTTCCTTCTAATCTGCGGACAAATAATTAATAAGTCGTCCGCCGCGAGCGGTCGGATCTTCGAAAATTCCCAGCAGTCCCTCTAGGAGCGTGTCGTCAGTTACTGCAAAGGTTCGTCTGCCGGTATTTTGTCGTCGTCATCCCCGCGAAAGCGCTAGGGCCTGTCGTCAGTTATGGATTTTCGGTCACATTTTCCCGTCATCCTCGCGAAAGCGGGGATCCATGCCGCAGCAGAAACTATCTTTGGTCGCAGAGTTATCGTCTTTTCCAACCATGGATCCCCGCTTTCGCGGGGATGACGGCCATAAAATACCGGCAGACGAACCTCTGAAGTAACTGACGACAGGCTCTAGATCCAGTAGCTGATCCGGCCGCGCACGCGGGCGAAAACGCAGACGGTCAAAGCCCAGCCGATAACCGTCACCGCGCCAATGATCATCCACATACGGACGTCGGGCATCTCGCCGATCAACGGACCGCGGAAGGTACTGACGAACGGATAGAACGGATTGAGCCACAGATAGCCGCGGGCGCCCTCTTCCAAAAGCTGCGGCTCCCACATGATCGGTGTCACGAAAAAGGCGAACTGCAGCAGACTGCCGATGATCGGCGGGACATCGCGGAAACGGGCGGCCAAAAGACCGAGCAGAAGACCGATCCACATTCCGTTGACGAAAATCAGGAAAAGCGACAGGAGCGACAGCAAAATCCCCCATCCCGGCCAAATCCCGAAATAGAGCGCCACCAGAACATAGGCGACCAGGTTATGGAAAAAGATCAGATAGTTCCGCCAGATCGACCGCAACACATGGGAGGTGAAGGGAATTTTCGTCTGCTTGATGACGCTGCTGTAGGCAATGAAGACCGTGCAGGTTTCCCCGATGATGCCGGAAATGAGTCCCCAGGCGAGATAGCCGAGACAAAGAAACGGCAGGAAATGGTCAAGGGAGATATGGAACAATCTCGAATAGAGGAAAGCCAGCGACAACACGGTCAACGTCATGCTGAGCGTGATCCACAGCGGGCCGAGCACCGAGCCGCGATAACGCAGAAGAATATCCTGCCAGCCAAGGCGGCCCCACAGCCACCAGTGGCTGGTGCCTTCCAGGAGATCTTGCAGAGCCAGCCTCAATCGGGACGGCTGCCGGCAGGGGGCATCTGTCATTGTCAATACCAAAGCGGCAATCCATCTGATTGAATGTCGGGGGCGGAGTATAGCGGCGATCTCGCCTTGCGCAAGAAACGCTTTGCCGACAAAGACATCGCTAGGATTTCCACACATCGGAGGAAACCAAGACAGTCTCGATCTGCAGGTAGTATGTGTATCCTTCTAGAAATTCCCGAACCTTCTTGTACAAATTTTCCCTATCCTTCAATTCCTCGAGGATCTTTAACTGATCGGCGCGCCGTTCCAGGGTCAACTCCCTGAGGATATTCTCACCCTCTTTCGCCTGGATTCGATTGGCAACCACCACCAATGTGTCCAACAGGGTCTTTGTCGCCACGATATCCTTGTCGATCTCCTTGAGACGCGCGCTGGCGGTCTGGTGAAGGATGGCAACCACATCCTCGTAATGTGGCGTTTTTATGCACGGCAGAACTTCGAGCAACATGTTGCCGATGGTTTGGCGCACGCGAAGGCGGGTGATCTCCGCCGCCCGTCCCTCGCCCTCGGCGGTCCGGCGGTTCCGGCGGGAACCGGTGCGCGCGCTTCGGCGGACGACGTCGGGAATGACGCCAGTCTGGTTGTATGTCCGACGCTGATCGGGATCGGAGAGAAGATGATAGGCGAGCGTCAGAAGGCGGAATTCTTCGGCATCGCCGCCGGCATCGGGGTGGGTGGTCTTGGCCTTTTCGCGAAAGGCAGCCTTGATGGCTGCCGTGCTTGCGAAGCGCGACACGCCGAGAATCTGGTAAAGATCAGGACCGCTCATGATGCGGATTCAATCCCCAAGTCATGGTCCCGCCGATGCTCATTGCTCCGGCGCGGGCTTATCGTAATTTTCGTCGATCCCCGTTCCGAACCAATTGTTCCGGACCTGTTCGTAGTGAATGGACGGATCATAACCTTCGACGGGGATCTCGAGGGCACTCGCTGTCAGATGGCCGACCGAGCCCAGGACGGAATAGGTGGCGACCGCCTCGTCATGCTGGGCGCGGGCCAGGGCGATCTTGGCGTCCATCAGTTCCTGTTCGGTGTTCAACAGATCGAGAACGGTCCGGGTGCCAACCCGCACCTCGGCCCGGATGGCATGCTGGGCGACCTCGGCGGCGCGAACCTGCTCGGTCAGGGCGTGAATGCTGGAGCGGGCCGTCAGCACCGACTGCCAGGTGCGATTGACCTGATCGACCACCTTGCGCCGTGTCAGGTCGATTTCAAGCTTGCGCTGTCCGACCACCTGCTTGGCGCTGCGCGTCCTGGCTGCGGAAACGCCGCCTTCGTAAAGCGGAACAGTCAGTTGCAAGGTTACCTGATTGTTGAAGGAGGTATCATAGGCCTGGTCGGTCGTTCCCAACTTGCGCGACTCGCCGACCAGCGCGAGATTGGGCCGCAAGCCGCTCGACACATAATCGACATCGGCTTCGGCAGACTTTTCCCCCAGTACGACCGAGCGGATATCGGGATTCGTCTCGGCCAGCGCCAAAGCTTCGTCCTTGGACAGCGGCAGCAAATGCCGGGGCGGCGGCGGCGGCGGCGGCAGAACGCCCGGAACGATGCCGCTGGCCACCTCGAACGCCGAGCGCGAAGCGACCAACGCCCCCTCGGCCGACGTCTGATCGGCCAATCCCTTGGCCAGGCGCGCCTCGGCCTGGGCGACGTCGGTCTGCGTCACATCCTTGACGGCATACCGGGCATGGGTCGCCTTGGCCAGTTCCTCGATCCAGGAGACGTTCTGCTTGCTGAGATCATAGATCTGCTGATCGCGGCAGAGATCGTAATAGGACTGGATCGCCTGACCGAGAACGGTTTGTTCGACCGACACCATCTGGGCCAGACCGCTTTCCACCATCAGCCGGGACTTCCGCACGTCGGCCGCTGTCCGGCCGCCGTCATAGATCGATTGCTGGATCTGCAGAAGCAATGTTTCCGGCGAACGATATTCGTGGGTCGACGTGGAAACGGAATAGCGCGACTTGGTCGACTTGTACTGGAAGATGTCGTGGCCACGCCCCTCGATAACAGTTGCCTGGACAACCGGACGCCAGCCGCCCAGGGCGCGCGCCACGTCGTCATCGAGAGACCGCTGGCGGGCACGATCCGCCTCGATCTGCGGATTGCTGAGATAGGTGGTGACCAGCACCTCCTCCAAAGTTTGCGCGCGGGACGGGTGGGAAACACCAATCGCCGCCAGCAACGCAGCGGCACAGACATACGGCCGAAAGCGGTTCATCGCAGAGCCATTCCTTTGTGACCTAATAGCGAGTTGTCAGTTACTGTTGTTGTGCTGTTTTCCCGTCATCGGCGCGAAGAAGCTAGTGTTCTGACACAAACGTTTGGTTCCCCGTCATTCCCGCGAAAGCGGGAATCCACGCGGCGCCAGGGAGCAATTCCGTCGGTTGTGGATTCCCGCTTTCGCGGGAATGACGACATTTTTCTAATAGGCATCTCTCACGTATACGCTTGAAAAACAAAACAAATTCATAGATGTGTGCATGCCCTGGCGCCAAGGCGGAGATGACGCGCGGCTCCTATTTCTCGCGGAACGACCGATCCAGGCTCTCGAGCAACGGCTTGAAGGCGTAGTGCAAAGCCGTCTGCGAGCCGCGGCTGATCATCGCTTCCACCGCCATGCCGCTGTGAAGCGTGACGTCACCCAACCGGCCCTGCTGTTCGGGTGGGATGACGATCTTCACCTTGTAATAGGCATGGCCGGTTTTCTGATCGGTGATCCGGTCGGCCGATATGTTTTCCAGCTTTCCAAAAATCACCGGAAGAATACGGGCGTCGACGGTGCTGACATGCAGCGCCACCTCGTCGCCGACATGCACCGAATCGACATCCAGAGGATTGAGTTGGGCCTCGACCACCAGCTTGTCGTTGGCGGGAACGATTTCCAGGATCGGCGCGCCCGGCGAAATCACGCCGCCGGGCGTATGGATGGCCAGATTGAGGATAGTGCCATCGACGGGAGCCACCACATTGATCCGATCGAGAACATCGACCTGGGCGACCTGCTTGGTCTTGTCTTCCGCCAGCCTTGCCTCGACATCGCGCAATTCCTTGGCGACCTCCTCCTGCCGCTGCTTCTCGATCTGGAACATCTGCATCTTGTTTTCGCCGATGGCCTGCTCGGTCCGGGCGATCGACGAGATATTGTCACCCAGTTCGCCCCCCAGCCGGGCGGCTTCCCGCCGCAGGGCCAGAACGCGGGTCTTGGTGACGAAACCATCCTCGAGCAATCCCGAAAGATCGCTCAGTTCTTCCTTGATGAGAGCGATCTGCTGGGTTTTCGAGGCCACCTCGGAACGGAAGCCGACGATCTGCTGGTTGTACTGCCCGACGCGCTGTTCAAGGATGTCGCGCTGTCCCTTCAGCGCCGCCTGCCTGGCCTGGAACAGATTGCGCTGGCCGGCGATAATCGTGGCGACGTTGGGCTCCGTCGATCTTTTCAAAAATTCGGCGGGAAACTGCGGCTCCTTCAAGCCATCGCGTTCGGCCAACAGGCGGGCGCGAACGCCTTCCTGCAGATCCAGGTCATCTTGCACGATGGCCAGTTGGGCGGCCGGCCTGGTGCGGTCCATGCGGATCAGGACATCGCCGGCATGCACCGGCTGGCCTTCCTCGACAAGGATATCCTTGACGATGCCGCCCTCCAGATGCTGGACGGTCCGCCGGCTGAACTCCGACACCACGACACCGGGCGCGATCGCCGCGCTGCCCAGCGGGGCGATCGCCGCCCAGAGACCGGCGCCAAAGAAGGTGACGATGATGATGATCGCACCGACGAGCAGCGGTTTGCGGACATCACCCAGCGAATCGGGGGGTGGCAGGTTGTCGTCCATGCGGGCGACCAGGGCAGTCCCCGTCTCGCGAACGCGCAACGCCGCAGAACCAAAAATCTTTTGCAAAGCGGGAGGCAAAGCCATGATCAAACCTCCCCAGCCGGAGCGGGCTTTTTGGCCGTCGGGGACGGCGGTTCAGTCGTTCCCGACGGCGCTGGCGCGGCCGGAGGGTGGGACGCGAAAACCGGTCCGGGCGGCTGCGAATGGATCTGTTGGATGGGGCCTGGCGGATGCGCGTTGATCTGCTGGATCGACCCCGGCGGCTGCGAATGGATCTGCTGCGTTGGCGGCTGCGAATGGATCTGCTGCGTTGGCGGCTGCGCGCGAAGCTGCTGCGGATGGGCCGCCGCCTGTCCCTGGATCTGCCCGGGCTGCGCTTGCTGGCCAACCCCCGGGGTGGGTCGCATGAACTGGGCGAGAATCTTGTCACGCGGGCCAAAATGCTCGATAGCGCCCTGATTCATCACCATGATGTAGTCGACGCTGGCCAACAGATTGAGGCGATGGGTGATGACCACCGCGGTCTGCCGGTTTTCCTTCAACTGACCCAAAGCACCTGCCAAAGCCTCCTCGCCTTCCGTGTCGAGATTCGAGTTCGGTTCGTCGAGCACCAGAATGGGCGGATTGCGATAGAGGGCGCGGGCCAGACCGACGCGCTGGCGCTGGCCACCGGACAGAGCCTGGCCGCCCGGTCCGATTTGGGTGTCATATCCTTTCGGCAGGTTCAGCACCAGCTGATGCACGCCGGCCCGCTTGGCCGCATCGACAACCGCCTCGGCGTCGACATCGCCGAAGCGGGCGATATTTTCGGCGATGGTTCCTTCGAACAGCTCGACGTCCTGCGGCAGATAGCCGATGTAGGGACCGAGTTGCCCCCTGTTCCAGGTGGTGATGTCGGCACCGTCGACGCGCACCTTGCCCGCCTGGACCGGCCACACGCCGACCAGCACGCGGGCCAGGGTCGATTTTCCGGCGGCGCTCGGTCCGATCACGCCGATAATATCGCCAGCGGCAATCTGGAACGTCAGGCCCTTCAGGACAGGAGCCGGCGCTCCCGGCGGCGCGACGATGATGCCCTCGACCGCCAACTGGCCAAGTGGCGCGGGCAGCGCCATGAACTGCTCGTCGGCGGGAATATTGGCGAGAAGCTCGGTCAGGCGGGAATAGGAACTCCGCGTCGCCAGGAAATGCTTCCAGGACGCCACCGCCATTTCGATCGGAGCCAGCGCCCGCCCGGTCACGATGGACGCGGCAATCATCAGGCCGGCGGTGATTTCGTCTTGCAGCACCAGATAGGCGCCGCCGCCGAGAATGCCCATCTGCAGCCCGACGCGGACGAACCGCGACAGCGCATTGACCAGGCCGGCGCGATCGCTGGCCGCGGCCTGCAGCTGCATGCTGCGCATGCGCTTGTTTTTCCAACGATTATAGACCGGCTCGACCATTCCCATGGCCTGCAGGGCTTCGACATTGCGCAGGCTGCCGTCGACAAACCGGGAGGCGCTGATGTTCTCGTGGGTGGCGTCGCCCAGGGTCTTGCGCGTCACCAGTTCGTTGACCACCGCGAGACAGAAAATCACAATCCCGCCGAACGTGGCAAACAGGCCCAGCAGCGGATGAATCATGTAGACGGTGATCAGATAAATGGGCATCCACGGCGCGTCGAAAAACGCGAACAGCCCGTTGCCCGTCATGAATTCGCGGATGGTGTCGAGATCACGTAGCGACTGCGATGACGCCGCCCCCGGCTGACGCACGGCCAAATCGAAGATGGCCTTGAAGACTCTGCCGTTCAGCAAATCGTCAATGCGTCCGCCGACGCGGACCAACACCCTCGAACGCATCACCTCAAGCGCCGAATTCACCGCCAGAAGCGCACCGCAGATGAGGGTCAGGACGATCAGGGTCGTTTCATTGCGACTTCCCAGCACGCGGTCATAGATCTGCAGCATGTAAAGGGGGGAAATCAACGCCAGCATATTGATGAAGAAGCTGAAAACGGCGGCGCCGATGAATGCCGTGCGGCATTTTCCGAAGGTCAGTGCAAGTTCCGATTTCGGTTGTTTCTTCATAATTCTCATGCGTCAATTACCTCTAACGTCTCGCTCCAGACGCCGCTTGAGAGCAGCCTGGCACCCCCCCGTCGCGCGGTCCGGCCTTCGACCAGTAAGGATGTTACTGTTCAACCCGATTGACGAAAACACGTCCTCGACCGCCTCTCCGGAAATCGCGGTCGGACGGCACGCCAGGACAAACTTCGTCGGTTCGATTCCAAAGCCCGTTCGGCAAGCCGAAAGCTTGTCCGGGACAGACACTCCCACCATACTTTGAGCGAGGCGGACACTACTCATTGCGTCAAGAGGAAGCAAGCGATTCCGTTTCCACGGGGCAGGGGCGTTTTCTTCCCACCGGCAAGCCGGAAGGAGGTTGAAATGTCGCACGTACAGCAACATCTGTACATCACAAAAATCTTAGCCTATCCTAGGTGCTAATGTCAGTCGCCCTTTGATGAGGATTTGGTTCGATGTATGCCCACCCGCAACAAAGCGCAGGCCATGATGTCCAGAAGCTGCGCCGCGAGGCCGGCAAATGGCTCAAGGAATTGCGCGAGCACTCCGGCATGACCCAGCGGCAGTTGGCGGAACGCGTCGGCGTTGAGTATTACACCTTCATTTCCCAGCTCGAAGTCGGCCGCGGCCGCATTCCGCCGGATCGCTACGAACGCTGGGCCGAAGCGCTGGGCATGGCGCCAGCGGTCTTCGTCAAGCAATTGATGCGCTATTACGATCCCGAGACCTACCGGCTGCTGTTCGGCTCCGCCACCCAGGAAGACGACTGTCCCGCGACGGGGGCTTGATCGCCAAGCGGGCGGATGGAGGCTGTGGAAAAGTAGTGGCATCCGCGCCGGTGACCGGCCGAAGTCAAAAGCATGGATTCTCGCCGCTTTGCGGCGAACACCGGCACAGAGGCCGGTGCCACTTTCAATTTAATTCACAGGTCTCGATACCCGCGCAGGGCCGAGGGACTTTTACCGAACGGCAGGTCAATTCACTGTCCCGCCCCTGTCAGGCGTCGCCATCGATATGATTTTCCGCAACGAAGCGTTCGATAGCCTCTTCGACTTCAGGCGAAAACTCGACACCGAATTCCAATCCGGCCATTGATATTTCCCGCGCCACGACGCCGTCGACCACCGACTGGATTCCCTTTCCAACCTCTTCGGACAACTCGCGGTAATGCCGCGCCTCGGTGACGGTCCCTTCGATATCGGTCAGGTTGGGAGCGATCAGATCGAGTACGGCAACCAGATAGCGGGCCTTCAGTTCGGCTTGCAGCTTCACCAGGGCAATCAGTTCGTCCTGTTTGACCTCTTGGATTCGGGCCGCAACCCGTTCCTGGGTCACCTTTTGCCGAAACTCGTCGAGCAGCGCCACAAATCGCGCAGGGTTAAGACCACGTCCGAGCACCCGCCACACCTCGACGAAAAAAATAGAACTGGAAGCGGTTGCCATATTAACAACTGTACGCGGATTGACCAGCACACAAGGGACCTGGACGAAAACGCCGGTCGACTTTTCCGCTCGGGCGACGCATCCTGCAGGCCGGCCGGTGGCAACCGGCTTCATGAAAACAGCGAACGAGGACCTGAAGACAGACGATGGCGGCCATGACTGACTTTGATCTTACCGGCAAGCGGATCTGGGTTGCCGGTCACCGTGGCATGGTCGGTTCGGCGATCGTCCGCCGGTTACACCAGGAGCCTTGCGAAATCCTCTCCGTCAGCCACAGCGACCTCGACCTGCGCCGGCAGGCGGCGGTGGAGGAATGGACCGCGAAACAACGCCCCGACGCCGTCATCGTTGCCGCCGCCACCGTCGGCGGCATCCATGCCAATGCAAGCCGCCCGGCGGACTTCATCTCCGACAATCTGGCAATCGAGCAAAACATCATCAATGCCGCCTACCAGAATGGCGTCAGCAAACTTCTGTTTCTCGGTTCGTCCTGCATCTATCCGCGTCTGGCGCCACAGCCGATCGACGAAGAGTCGTTGCTGACCGGCCCGCTCGAGCCCACCAACGAGTGGTATGCCATCGCCAAGATCGTCGGCATCAAACTCTGCCAGGCCTATCGCCGGCAGCACGGCTGCCGGTTTGTCTCGGCCATGCCGACAAACCTCTATGGCCCTGAAGACAATTTCGACCTGACCGGGGGGCATGTCCTGCCCTCGCTGCTGGCCAAGATCCACCGCGCCAAGGTTGAGGGCGGCAAGACGGTCGAAATCTGGGGAACAGGAACGCCCCGCCGGGAATTTCTGCATGTCGACGATCTGGCCGACGCGGTCGTCTTTCTTCTACGCCACTATGAAGACGATCTGCCGATCAACGTCGGCACCGGGGTCGACGTGACGATCCTCGAAGTGGCCGAAGCCATCGCCCAGGTGGTCGGCTTCGAAGGTTCCTTCGTCTTCGATAGCAGCAAACCGGACGGCACGCCCCGCAAACTGCTGAATGTCTCGCGACTGTCAGCGCTGGGCTGGCAAAGCAAGATCCCGCTGCTTGACGGATTGCGGCAGACCTATCGCTGGTACCTGGACCGGCTTTCCGGTCCGGGCGTGCGCGGCGGGCAGGCGCATTGAGAAAACGGTAGAAATGTTACGTGCGCGGCATGGATTCCCGCTTTCGCGGGAATGACGAATACGGGTGTCGGTGCGATCCGAACAAGCATGCGTCCGTGTCTATACATCATGGCAAGCAAACGGAATGGAACGCTCTATATCGGCGTGACCAATGACGTCGTTCGACGGGTCTGGGAACATAAGAGCAACGTTGTGGATGGTTTCACGAAGAAATACGGCGTTCACATGCTGGTCTATTACGAACTCCATGAAACAATGCCGGATGCGATTCTGCGCGAAAAACAGATGAAGCGGTGGAACAGGGCTTGGAAGATCGAGTTAATCCAAAGCATCAACCCCGAGTGGCGGGACGTCTATCAGGATATCGTCAGCTAGTGGCATAGACGTAACATTCAGGACCCTCGTCATTCCCGCGAAAGCGCTTGGGCATGCTCACATCTCTGTCCGTTCTCCCGTCATTCCCGCGAAGGCGGGAATCCACGCAGCGCCAGGGCGCAATTCCGCCGGTTGTGGATTCCCGCTTTCGCGGGAATGACGGGATTGTTTCGCGGGAATGACGGGATTGCGCGAAAGAAATCAGGCTGACGTGAGCTCCGAAAAACCGTGGCGGGCGCGGTCCAAGGCCGGTTCCAGTTGGCCGACCAGATCCTCGACACCGTAACCATTCGCCAAGGCGCGCTCGATGGCCGAGCAGACAGCGGCGAATTCCACGGCGCCGATGCCCTTGGCGCCTCCCGCCGCGTGATGCGCCGTCTTGCGGGCGGCCAGCCCGTCGCCGCTGGCCAGTGCGCCCTTCAGACCGTCGATGTCGCTTTTGGCGCTGATGAAGAATTGCTCCAGCAAGGCGACGGCATCCTCGGTGAAGCCGCCGAAGGCCTCGGTGATACAAGCCGGATCGACGGTAACCGAAGCTTCGCCGTTGGCGACCGGCAGCGGTGGCGGCGCGATAGACTCTTTTGCCTCCCGCGCCACGGTCGCCGACATCGCCACGATGGCCGGCCGGCGCAGACTGGCGGCAACCGGCAGCCACCGCTGAACCGTGGCGTCCAAAAGATCGATGACCACCGGCTTGCTGAGATAATCGTCCATGCCGATATCGAAGCAATATTGCGCCGCGCCGACCAAGGCATCGCCGGTCAGCGCGACAATCGGAAGATGGTCGCCGGTCTTGGTTTCCTCGGCGCGAATCCGGGTCGTCAATTCGTAACCGTCCATCTCGGGCATGTGGCAATCGGCGATCAGCAATCCGTAACGCTGTTGCCGCAATTTCTCCAGGGCCTCAAGACCATTGCCGGCCAGATCGATGACATAGCCGAGACGATTCATCAGCTTTTGCATCACCAACTGATTGGTCGGATTGTCCTCGGCCACCAGGATCAAGGCTCCGACCGCAGCGGCTTCCTCGTGGTCAGGCTGCCGCCAATCGAGACGCGATGTCTCGCGCTCCTCCGGGACGGGAGAATCGGGCTGCCCCAGGCGTCGGCCGGCTACCGTCGCCAGGGTCAGGGCCAAGCCGTCGCGACGGATCGGCTTGGTGATGGTCCGCACGAATCCGCGGCGAATGGCTTCCGGACGCGTCGATCGTTGCGCCCGCGAGGCGACCAGGACGGGACGGACGCCCCCGAATCCGGGATCATGGAGAAGCGTACTGCCGAGGTCGATGGTGGTGGCTCCACCCAGTTCGCTGTCGATCAGGACGAAGTCGTAGGATTCGCCCTTGCCCACCGCCGCCCGACAGGCGGCAAGAACGCCGGACGCGGACATCTCGACCGCCGCGCGCACGCCATGGTATTCGAGATAGCGCCGCCAGATCGCCGCCACATCCTCGTCGGCCACCGCCACCAGAACCTGCAAACCAGCCAAGGGCCGATCGGCGACCGGTTCCGGTTGTTCGGCCAAAGCACAAGGAACATCGAACCAAAACAGCGAGCCGCCGGCAGGCGTCGACCGCATACCGATCTCACCGTCCATCAGTTCGACCAACCGGCGGCAAATCGACAGGCCGAGGCCGGTTCCGCCAAAGCGGCGGGCCGTCGAGCTGTCGGCCTGTTCGAACGGCCGGAACAGACGCTTCTGCTGGTCGGGCGCGATGCCGATGCCGGTGTCGACGACCGAAAAGCGAAGCAGAGCGCCACCCGGGCGCTGCTCGACCTTGGCCTCGACGAGCACATGACCGGTCTCGGTGAATTTCACCGCATTGCCGATCACGTTGAGCAGAATCTGACGCAGGCGGGTCTGGTCGCCGAGAAAGTGGTCGGGCGCCCCAGGATCGATGAAGCAGGCCAGCGTCAGCTGCTTTTCCTCGGCACGCGGCATCAACAGTTCGGTGGCCTCCTCGACCAGGGTGACCAGTGAAAACGGACTGTGTTCCAGTTCCATCTTGCCGGCCTCGATCTTCGAGAAGTCGAGGATATCGTTGATGATCGTCAACAGGGCACTGGCCGATTCGAGAATGACCGAGGCCATTCCCGTCTGTTCATGGTCAAGTTTGGTTTGGTGCAACAGTTTGGCCATGGTCATCACGCCGTTCATCGGCGTCCGGATCTCATGGCTCATGGCGGCCAGGAACTGCGACTTGGCCAGGGTTGCCGCCTCCGCCTGCTCCTTGGCGGCAAACAAGGCGGTGGTCCGTTCGGCCACCATGCGCTCGAGTTCGACGGTGGTGACGAACAGGCGTTCCTGGCGCTTGCCCATGCGCCAAGTGAAGATCGACACCAGGATGCAGACGGCGGCGGCGCCGAACAGGTAGTCGTTAGCCACCTGATGCAGTTCACCGGTCGCCTCGATGGCCCGTTCATTGGCCTTTTCGGTGGAAACGGTAATGATCGTCGTCAGTTGCGCCGACATGCGATCGATATGCTGGTTGAACGGCGTGATGAAGGCGACCGCACTTGGAAAATCAATCTCCAGCATGGAGCCGACCCACAAGATCGCTCCCTTATACAGTTCGAGATTGCGGATGAACTCGTCGATGGAAACCTGCTTGGCGGCGGCCGGCTCCCGGTCGCTGTAGTCATGGAGATCAACAATGATCTTGTCGATCCTGAGACCGAAGGCGTCCACCTGGTCTCGGAGATCGGGAATTTTCTCGTGGGCCGCCACCAACGTCATCAGCCGATAGATCTCGGCATTAGTTGCCTGCAGCCGGCTGTTGATCTTGGCAAGGCGGGAAATGCTTTCGAGGTCGGTCTCGACGACCGCCTTCAAGACCGTTTCCTGATTGCGCAGCACCGAGGTCCCAACCTGGAACAACAAACCGACGAACAGCAGAACAATCGCCGGCAGCAAGCCAACCCGGATAGCGAATTGCAGATGGCGGCGCCGCGGGCCGGACTCCGCCATCGATCCGGCGTGGCCGCCACGGGCGGCATCGGGCATCCGATCGGCAGACGGCATGACAGAGTCGGTTGATTCCGCGTCCATTCTTTTTCAATAACTGATTGTCACGGATAAATAATAGCTCGTCTCCATCTTCTGCAGCAGCGAGTCTTGATACGGCCACAGATTTTCCGCCGAAAGCTCCAGCCGGACATTGTCGCGGGCCTGCCAGGCCAGATGCGGCGACAATTGGCTGTGGGCCTTGATGGTGCCGACCGCCGCGATAGGCGGCGTCCCGCTTTGCAAAACGACACCTTTGGTTGCCGAGGTGTAGGACCCATAGAGATCGGCCTGCCAATCCCCCCACGCGTAACCGATGTTGAGGTTGAGCTTGTGCTCCGGCAGGCTGTTGCGCAGTCCCTGGTCCATATGTTCGTGCAACCGATCCAAAACGTAGTTCGCCCCCCACGACCAACCGGCCTCGGCCTTATGGTCGAGTCCGAACTCGACGCCGTTGGTAAGCGATCCCGGGGTCATCATCGTGAACAGCGTCGGCCGTTTGTTGACCAGAAGACTGACGGCGCCGACGGACTTCATCGTCATGTCATGGAACAGCGCCATACGGGCGGTGGTGGCGTCCCAGATCCGACGGTCCCAGACGATCCGCCCATCATAGACCGCGACCGGCAGGAGATTTGGGTTTTCTGAAAGGAAAACGTTCGCGTACTTCGGAAGATACCGAACGGGTTGACCAAAGTTGACCAGCGACGGCAGCTTGAGTCCTCGGCCGAAGGCCAGGCGAAGCGTATCGTCGTCGTCAAGCTTGTCGATCAGCGCACTGTTGACGCTGGTGCCCATCACGGCGCGATCGAAGTCGGAATTGCTGTAAAAGTCACGAGCCCCGCCCAATCCGCTGCGCCCCAGCTGAAAATGATCATAGCGAACGGCGTTGACCATCGACAGCGAGGGCGACCATTCGCGTTCCCACATCAGCGACGATGACATCAAAGCACCGGTCACCGTGCCGCCCTGCAGGCTGGAGGAGGAAAACCGATCATCGCGGTACTCGGCGCCGACGCGAAAACTGTCGACTGCGCCAAGCTTGAAAAGGTCGGAAACCTGGGCGACCAGCATGCTGTCGTTGTTGTGCTGCGCGCCAACCGGCTCCGACGAAACCCAGGGCATGTCGATGGTGGTGTAGTGAGCCGTGGCGTTCCAGCGGCCAAGAGAAGAGTCCGCGCTATAATCGCCTTTCACGGAATTCGTCACGACGCGGGCATCAAAAAAGGCGTTGTAAGCCAAGGTCCGGCCCGACACATCGGTGTGCGACGCCTCGATCCGCACCTGGCTGTCATCGGGCAAGGTGGCCTTGGCGTCCAACGACGCCGACCGCCGGTTGGCCGCTTTTTTGAAGTCGTTGTCGATGGCGGTTCTGGTGATCATCCCGGTATCGTTGGCATGATCGCCGCCAACCGTGAGGCGCAGTCCGGCGCCCTCGACGGGCGACACCGTGGTCGTCGCGGCGATTTCCCGCCTTGCCTGGTTGCCGACGCGGGCGGTGACGACATTGATGGGATCGTCGACCGGATCGAAGGTCACGATATTGATCACACCATCGACGGCGTTGAAGCCATAGAGAGCGCTCTGCGCCCCCTTGATCACTTCGATCTGCCGGATTTCTTGCAGTTCCACCGGCAGCGATGACCAAAACACAGCGCCAAAGGCATCGAAATACACCTGTCGGCCATTGATCAAAACCATCACCTGGCTGGCAAGCGAACGAATGAAGCCGCCGATGCCAACGTCGGCATTGGCCGTCGACCCATGCATGACGTCGACACCCGCCAAACGCCGCAACAGGGTGGGAATGTCGCGCGCTCCTGAGCGGCGGATATCGTCGGCCGAGATGAGAGCCATCTGCACCGGCGTATCGGACAACCGTTCGGGCTTGCCGGTCGCGCTGATGGTCACCGGTTCACCGAAAAGCCGCTCATAGGCGCCATAGTCAAGTTCCTGTGCCAGGGCACCTTTCGCCAAAGCGAACGCCGCTACGACAACAACCGGACATGAAAGCCGAAGCGTCTTCAGTTTTCCGTCACCATCATTCGAAAAGCCTCGGTGAATTCGGTGCCGCAGGCCGAGGCCGCCTGTTGGCTGATAATCACCTCGACGCGCGGTGCGCCGGTTACGCCGACCACACACTTTCCGGACCGTTCGCATGACAGATCCGCCGAAATGGTCAATGTGTGGTTCCGCCGCGCGTAATCGAGAATACGACCGTAATGCGGTTCCATGCCTGCGGCAATAAAACCAATGCGAAAGTTGGTATCATCGTTCAGTTGATGGATATCGACCAGTGAGGGAATCAGGTCGGTCTTTCCGCCTCCGGGGATCGCATCCAGCCAAGCCAGCAAGGATTGTGCGTCATCGACAGAGGTTTTTATCTGCGAATCATAGATCAGCGCAATCGGGGTAGGCCCGCGTGGCGGGCTGACCATGAAATCGACAATGCGAATTCCAACTTTCAGCTCGTTCAGCGTCGTCGCCTTGCCGGTTCCTGGCAGCAGCGCCAAAGTCAGCAAAAGCGTTCCAACCGCAAGAGCGCGGAGCATTGGGGAATCTTTCGAACGGTCATCAGCAACGGTTCATGCAGATTGGGCGACTTTATTACTATCGTCAAGATTTTGGCGACCCAAAAACGGCGGAAACTGGCTTGAGAAACAAGAGAATCGTCAAATTGACGCATCCAAAATATTGTGAATATCGTTGCAAAATGAACCAGATCGATCGTCAGAGCATGACCGGAAATTCCCGCGGGAGTTCCATCTACATTTCGAATAATTTAATCTAAAGTTGAATTATTATCGTCGCAATAGCACGAATTACGTGCAGTCGATCTGCCGGGCATTGGATCGGCTGTGCTTTGCAGCCGACGAGACAATCCCCTTTCGGAAATAAACTGTTACCAAAACGGCACTTTGGCGTTATACGGCTGCAAGGTGTTCCGATTAGGGTTGGCGGATAACGAACGCAAGGTGAAGATAATCCGATGTCGATCCGCAAGACACTGATCCTCGCCATTTTGCCGGTTCTTTGGACAACGGCAGCATTGGCGCAAAATGGTTCCTCCTCTCCGGCGTCAGCGCAGGAACCACAGGCGCCGAAATCGACGGCCGACGGCAATTCGACCATATGGTTGACGAAACAGTGCGCGGAACACCGGGCCCGCGCGGTGGGCCATTTAGCCTATCTCGAGGCGCGGCTGGATCTGACAGAAAAACAGCGTACTGCCTGGCATAAGTGGCAACAGTGGCAATTGGACGCCGCCGAAAAGCAGCAGGTCGATTGCCTCGCCCGAGTGCCGCGGACGGACACTGCGCCGACCGCCCTCGAGCGCGAGGCCCTGACCGAAAAAGTTCTGACGACCAGGCTGCAGGGCCTACAATCGTCCCGTCCCGCCCTTGAGGCCTTATACGAGGTTTTGACGCCGGCACAACGGGCCATTCTAGACCGACCCTCCCATGGAGATCACTTTGGTCCACCACCCGGAGTCCATCGCAATTACCACGATGCTGAACGGCAACCCCACTAAGCGTTCATATGACGCCTCCGCTCCGCTTCCGGCGGGCTCAAACGCCGCTCGGGCTTCGGACGCCTCCGCTCCGCTTCCGGCAGGCTCAAACGCCGGCAAGCAACGCAAAACAATTCGTCTGTTGGCGGCCCTCTCCGTCGCCACTGTGCTTTTCGGCTGCCAAGGAACACCACCGCCAAGCAGAGGGGGCATCCAGCCGATCCTTTTCAGCCCGAACGCCGAGCCTTTGACGGGTGGGCCGCTTGGCCATGCGAAATGCGAAGACGCGCTGTCCGCTTGGTTCCTGCGCATCGACGGCAACCACGACGGCATCATCGACCGCGACGAATTCCTGGCCGACGCCGGCCGGCAGTTCGAGCGTATGGATATCCATCGGGCGGGCTATGTGACGGCGGCCGATCTCTCGGAATACCGGGCCCCTTATGAAGGCCCGCAAGATGGCACCGGTCCCGACGGCGGCTCGCCCGACGCCATGCAAGGGGAACGGGGAAGGCGTCCGCCAGGCGGAGGCCCCGGTGGCGCGAGCCGGGTGCAGACGCGGGGCCCCTTGGTCGACACCCGTGCCGATCCGGTCATGTCCGCCGACAAGACTCTAAGCTTCAAGGTGACGCGAGCCGATTTTCTCGCCCAGGCCAACGACGTGTTTGCCACGCTCGACCTGCAGCACGACGGACGGATCACCCGCGAAGCCGTCCTGGCCACCTGCAAGATCAACGATCAGAAAAAATAAGCGAATCCCCGCCAGATCGGCGCCAGGGCATGCACATATCTGTAAATTTGTTTTGTTTTTCAGGCGCGTGGCTGAGAGATGCCCGTTAGAGCGTGAAGCCTTAAATCGGCATCACGCTCTTGGTTATAGTTATGTCCCTCGCCGGGCGCGCGCCTCCGCGCGCTTGGCCGCGGCCGCAATGGCCGCTGGAGCGGGGCGCGTCAGATTTAACGCACGCCGCTCTAGAAAAATATCGTCATTCCCGCTTGCGCGGGAATGACGGGATAAAACGGACAAAAATGCGTGCGTGCCCCAGCGCAGATCCAAGGGAACGCCTTATACCAAGTTTCGATGAGAAGGACTCATCGAAACTTGGTTGGCGCATTGCGCGCCCGCGAGCTTATGCGAGCGTAGCCAAGGGACGCGGAGGCGTCCCGCCCGGCGCATGGGGGCCGGTGATCGGTTCCGATCACCGAAACTTGGTATTATGCGTGCCAAGCCAACGGTCTCGGAGAAACCTGCCCGGCTGAGGGATTCTGATCAGTCTTGATCAGCGCCGGTTGCGGTCAGCCGTAAAGCGCTTTGGCGCGCCGCTCGAAGGCCGTCATGATGCGCCGTTCGGCGCCATGCTGGCCAAGCGAGGCGATCGCCCCCAGGACACCGGATCGGAACTCGGCGGAAAACCGGCAAGCCAATTTGCATCCCTGTTCCTGTGGCGCGAATTGCCAGAGCAGCAGAAAATTCTTCCAGGGCCCATCGGACGATTTGATTTCAAGTCCCTCGGGAGGGTTCAATTCGGCCTGACTGACAAACCGATGCCGAACCGGGCCGAAAGAAAAGACATTCTCGACACGCCAAAGGTTATCACGACGTTCGACGATCCGGGCGGCGACGCAACCTGGAACAAAAAAAGGATAACTCTCGATATCGGAGGCCAGGGCAAACAACTGTGCCGGAGTGTAGCGTGGGAAGAACAGCTCCCAGCCGCCTGATACCGCTCCACCGGATGGTGCTTTGTGGTCCATACGCCTTTTCTCCTCGCGCGCCACTCGGTGGCATATCCAGCATCTCTGCCGCCTGTCATCGGACCTGACGACGCTAAAATTTCAAGAAATGCCCTTGGCGTTCAGATGAGGGGCGTATTTCATATCGCTCTTGCGAACATGCTCGATCAGCCATTTGTTGAGAAAGCCGATCATTTCGAGCGTTTTCTTCGGCGTCGCGCCGGACTTGAAGCTGTTGCGGACGTCGGTGATCTGGACGATCAGAGTCTCGTGTTCCTTCTGATGCGCCAGACGATCCGGATATCCGGTCTCTTCGAAGAACGCCTCTTCCCGTTCGAAATGCTGCCTGGTGTAGACAAGCAGGCTATCGATGAACTCGTCGACGACCGGCGCGTCTTTTCCGGCAACCATCGAGTCGTACAAATAGTTGACCAGACTGAACAACTTGCGATGATCGGCGTCGACCGAGGCAACGCCGACCGTCAGATCCTCGCTCCACTGCACAAGGGACATATCTTCCCACCTTTTTTGGACACTTGTTTCGGCAACCGGTCACGCATCGATGCCGGGAGATCACGTCGTAACCGGTAAAATAGCGTTCCCCCGGGCGTCATACAAATGTTGCGTTGTCCGGGGCGACCGTTGCGCCGTCCGGGGTTGACAGGAAACGGCGATCGGCAACGATAGGAGCGTGTTCACAAGGACAACCTTCATGCTGCAACGATGGTCGATCCATCAGACGGTGGCGGGATTGGCGGTCGCCGCCGCCTTTAGCCTGTTGTTTTTTCCGCTCCTGCCTCCATCCGAGAATCACGCGCTGGCCCTGGCTGTCGGAGCCATCGGGCTGTGGGCGACGGGCGCCGTCTCGGAATACATCACGGCATTGGCCTTTTTCACCCTGGCGATGCTTTTCAAGATTGCCAACCCCGGCGTGATCTTCGGCGGCTTCGAATCGGCGGCCTGGTGGCTGATCTTCGGCGGCCTGGTGATGGGAATCGCGGTCAAGACGACGGGATTGGGCGAACGCATCGCCCAACGTCTGGCCCGGAGCTTCGGCAACAGCTATTGGGGGGTGATTGCCGGTATCACCGTGGTCGGTGTGACGCTGGGCTTCATCATGCCGTCATCGATGGGCCGCGCCGTCCTTTTGATGCCGATCGCCCTCAGCCTCGCCGATCGTTTCGGTTTCGCCCCCGGTTCGAAAGGCCGCACCGGCGTGGTGCTGGCCGCCGCCTTCGGTTGCCATGTCCCGACCTTCTCGGTTCTGCCGGCCAACGTTCCCAACATGGTGTTGGTCGGCGCCGCCGAAACCGCCTATCACTACGTCCCCACCTACGGAACCTATCTGCTGCTGCATTTTCCGGTTCTCGGCTTCCTCAAGACGGCAGTGATGGTTCCCCTGATCGTCTGGCTTTACCCCGACCGGCCGCAGGCGACCGAGGCCCGGCTGACGACGCCGATGAGCGGCCACGAGCGATGGCTGACCCTTCTGCTGGCCGGCGCCCTGGCTCTGTGGATGACTGATTCGGTCCACCACATCAGTCCGGCCTGGGTCAGCATGGTCGTCGCGGTGATTCTGCTGGTCCCCGGCATCGGTCTGGTCGACCGCAAGGCCTTCAGCCAGCAGATCAACTATGGATCACTGTTCTATGTGGCCGGCATCATGGGATTGGGGGCGCTGGTCGACAAATCGGGATTGGGCAGCCGGTTGGCCACCGCCATCCTGCAGATCCTGCCACTGGCGCCGGGATCGCCGGTCACGAATTTTGCCAGCCTGTCGACGGTCAGCACGGTGGTCGGGCTCGCCACCACCCTGCCGGGCGTCCCGGCGGTTCTCACGCCGCTGGCCGGCGAAATGGCCAAGGCCTCGGGCCTTCCCCTGAACACCGTTCTGATGAGCCAGGTTCTCGGCTTTTCCAATCCCCTGCTCCCCTACGAATCGGCGCCTCTGGTCGTCGCCATGCAGTTAGGGGGTGAGCGCATGGGGCCGGCCCAGATCATGTGTCTGCTGCTGGCCGCCGCTACGGTTGTCCTGCTGCTGCCGCTCGATTTTCTGTGGTGGCGATTGCTGGGGTGGATTTGAGCACCCCCCTCCGACGGCCGGTTGATGCTCCCCGTTGCATCAGGCAACAGGGAGCATTCTTAATGGTGTCGCCAACGCCAAAGTAGCAAATATCCTCACGATACTGATTTCGTCAGAGAGAGCAGGAAGAATGTTGACCACTAAGGGCACTAAGGACACCAAGCCGGAGGAGTGGCCCCAATGCCTGGAGGAATTCGGCCAGCAGGTCGTTGATTCAGCCTTCAAAGTCCATAAGGAGCTTGGCCCAGGCTTGCTCGAATCGGTCTACGAGACTTGTATGCTGCGCGAATTGTCCAAGCGTGGTGTCAGCGCGCGCCGCCAAGTTCCTGTTCCGATCGTCTACGACGGAGAAACGCTGGATGCAGCTCTGAAGCTCGATCTCCTCGTCGGAGGGGAGATCATCGTGGAGATCAAAGCGGTCGAGAAGATCATTCCGCTTCATCAAGCCCAACTCTTGACCTATCTGCGCCTGTCGCAAAAAAGGCTCGGGTTCCTTATCAACTTCAACGTAAAGCTCATCCGGGACGGAGTGCGCCGTCTGGTTCTGTAAGGCATCTTGGTGCCCTTGGTGTGCTTAGTGGTTCACCAAGATCTCGATTGCGCCGGAATGACGGGCAATCTGCCCCTCATTCGGCAATGAAACCGGCCTTGAGTGCAAGCGTCACCAGATTGTTGGAAGGGCAGGGCGGGCGGGCCGACCCCTTCTCAATGAAAATCCCGCGAGCGGGTTTTCAGATCGCCGCCCGCCGCCAGACCGCGGAGCAGATCGGTGCGGTCGGTCACCTTTTCGGCGACCACATGGATGACCTCGCCCTCGCGTTGCACCTGGCCGGTGATCTGCAACAGGGCGGCCCCCAGCAACGCGGGTCGCGCGCTTTCGAACAGTTTCGGCCAGACGACGATATTGGCGACTCCGGTTTCGTCCTCAAGGGTTAGAAAAACCACGCCCTCGGCGCTACCGGGCCGCTGGCGGACCAGGACCAATCCAGCCACCGAAACCCGGCCGGCGGAGCGCTGGCGGAGCCGCGAGGCCTGGATCACGCCGAGATGGTCGAGAGATCGCCGCAACAGTGCCAAGGGATGGGCTTTCAGCGACAGCCGCAGCCGGGCATAGTCTTCGACCACCTCCTCGCCGAGCGTCATCGCCGGCAACACCGCCGGCGGCCCGGAAGCCGGGGCATCGACGCCGGCGGCGGCGAACAGCGGCGGCGGCGGCGCGGTCAGCGCCCGGATGGCCCACAAAGCATCGCGACGGGACAAACCGAGGGAGGCGAAGGCGTCGCCCTGCACCAGCGCCTCCAGCGCATTGCGGCCGAGCCCGGATCGCCGCCACAGCGCATGCGGCGAGTCATAACCGCTACCACGGACGGCCAGCAAAGCCTCGGCATGAGCTTTACTGAACCCGGCGATCTGGCGGAAGCCGAGACGCAGGGCCGGGGCCATCTTCGGGGACGCGCTGTTTTTCTCCAGTGTGCAATCCCAGTCGCTGGCATTGATATCGACCGGACGCACGTCGACGCCATGGTCCCGGGCATCGCGGACGATCTGGGCCGGCGCGTAGAAGCCCATGGGCTGGCTGTTCAGCAGGGCACAGGCGAACACCGCCGGATAATGACATTTGAGCCAGGCCGAGACATAGACGAGGTGCGCGAAGCTGGCGGCATGGCTTTCCGGAAAGCCATATTCCCCGAAGCCTTCGATCTGCCGGAAGACCCGCTCGGCGAAGCTCCGGTCATAGTTGCGGGCGGTCATCCCCTCGATCAGCTTGTCGCGAAAGGCGGCGACCTTGCCGGTATGGCGGAAGGTCGCCATGGCCCGGCGCAATTGATCGGCCTCGGAGGGCGTAAAACCGCCGGCAACGATGGCCAGCTTCATCGCCTGCTCCTGGAACAGTGGCACGCCCAGGGTCTTTTTCAGCACCGCTTCCAGCTCGGGTGACGGGTAGTCTGGCTCTTCCTTGCCCTCGCGCCGGCGCAGATAGGGATGCACCATGTCGCCCTGGATGGGACCGGGCCGGACGATCGCCACCTCGATGACCAGATCGTAGAAGCAAGCCGGTTTGAGGCGCGGCAGCATCGACATCTGGGCGCGGCTCTCGACCTGGAAGACCCCCACCGAATCGGCCCGGCTCAGCATTTCGTAAACAGCCCGGTCCTCGCGCGGCACCGAGGCCAGATCGAGATCGAGGGCCAAGTGTTGCGAAAGCAGGGCGAACGCCTTGCGGATGCAGCTCAGCATGCCAAGCGCCAAGACATCGACCTTGAGGAGGCCCAGCGCGTCGAGATCGTCCTTATCCCATTCGATGACGGTTCGCCCCGCCATCGCCGCGTTTTCGATCGGCACCAGTTCGTCCAGGCGCCCCCGGGTCATCACGAAGCCACCGACATGCTGCGACAGATGGCGGGGAAAGCCGACCAACTCGCCGGCCAAGGCAAAGACGCGGGCGATCGTCGGATCGGCCGGGTCGAAGCCCTGTTCGCGGGCCTGTTCGGCCGGCCGCTGGCCGTCGCGCCACCGCGCCTTGGCGAGCCTGGCCACCGCATCCTCGGACAAACCGAACACCTTGCCGACGTCACGGATCGCCGAGCGGCTCCGGTAATGGATCACCGTGGCGGTCAAACCGGCGCAGTCGCGGCCATATTTGGCATAGATATATTGGATCACCTCCTCGCGCCGCTCATGCTCGAAATCGACGTCGATATCGGGCGGCTCGTCGCGGGCGGCGCTGATGAAACGTTCGAACAGCAAATCGAATTGCACCGGGTCGACGGCGGTGATCCCCAGGCAATAGCAAACCGCCGAATTGGCCGCCGAGCCACGGCCCTGGCAGAGAATCCCTTGGCTTTCGGCAAAGCGCACGAGATCCTGGACGGTGAGAAAATAGGGTGCGTAGGCCAATTGCCCGATCAGCGCCAGTTCATGAGCGATGGCCTGGCGGACCTTGTCGGGCGCGCCCTCGGGATAGCGCCGCGCCATCCCGTCCCCGGTCAGCCGGATCAGCCGGTCCTGCGCGGATTCCCCGTCTCCGGTCTCGATTGGATAGTCATAACGCAGCTCATCGAGCGAGAAGCGGCAGCGTTCGACGATTTCCTGGGTACGCATGAGCGCATCCGGACAGGCGGCGAACAGCCGCGCCATCTCGGCCGGCGGTTTCAAATGCCGTTCGGCGTTGGGGGCCAGCCGCCAGCCGGCCTCGGCCACGGTGCAGCCGTTTTGGATGCAGACCAGCACATCTTGCAGCGGCCGGCGCGACGGGGCGTGATAATGCACGTCATTGGTCGCCACCAGCGGCGTTCCCGCCTGCCCCGCCAGAACGGCAAGCCGGGCCAGCCGCCGGGCATCGTCAGGCCGAAAGCGGCGCTGCCCGGCCAGATAGCAGCGGCCGGCGAAAGCCTCGGCCCAGCCGGCGAGATCGACGGCGAAGTGTTCGGGCAACCGAACCGGCGGCAGGACGACCAGAATCTGGCCCTTGCCATAGGTCAACAGATCGTTCCGGTCGATCCGGCATTGTCCCTTGCCGGCCCGCCGCTTGCCGATCGTCAGCAGCCGGGTCAGGCGGCCATAGGCGGCGCGGTCGGTGGGAAAACAGAGCAGGCGCGCCCCGTCGGAAAGTTCCAGGCAACTGCCGACCACCAGGCGCAGACCGGCTTGCCTGGCAGCCACATGGGCGCGAACCACCCCGGCAAGACTGTTGCGGTCGGTGATGGCGAAGGCGGTCATCCCGAGCGCCGCCGCCGTCATCGCCAATTCGTCGGGATGCGATGCCCCCTCCAGAAACGTGTAATTACTGGTGATCTGCAGTTCGGCGTAACGGGGATTTTCGTCAGCCGGCATTCTTCGGACCCCAGACCTCAACATCCCCGATCGTCCGTCCACACCTCATGGAAAAATTCCATGCAGAAACCAGCGGGGGATCGTCTCACCACCGTAGGCGCCTTCCCGATAGAGCCAGAAGCGGCACCCCGCCACATCCTCGACGCAGTAGTAATCGCGATCCAGCCCCCCCTCCCGCCACCATTCGGCGGACAGGCGTTCCGGCCCTTCGGCATGGGCGACGCGGTGAATCCGCCGTCGCCAGCGAAACAGCAGCGGCGGAGCATCGGGCAGCGGCGCCACTGCCTCCACCGCTTCCGGACGGATGAAGAGTCGTAGCGGACGACGGCCCTCCGGCGCGGATTCGCCGCCCGGCGCCGACGATGCCGGAAAGGGTGGCAAACGGCGCACCAGACGTTCTGGCAGATGGCTTTGCCGCAAGGCGAAGCGGTAGATCCGATCAAATCCCAGACGGTTTCCCAAGCTGTCGCAGAGATGACCCAGGGACTGACCGTTCTGCTCCCCCTCCCCTCCTTGCGAAACGGCGGCGAAGGCGGCCTGCTCGGTCTGCAGCGGGGCCACGTTCGTCGCCGACAGGCGGAGCATGTCGATCCCGAACCCGGCATCGAGCGCCGCCAGGGACTCGACCAACAGACGGAAAAGATGCCGCGGGTCGCGATTGGGCTGGCTGGTTCCGATGCCGAGACGCTGCCTTGTGGCATCGAGCCGGAAGGCAACCAGTTGCAGGCGCCGCACGCCAAGACGCTGCCGTCCGAGCTCCTGGCAAAGGGACGCCAGCATCTGATGGACCGCCGCGGCGATGTCCTCGCTCCGGGCGATCGGTTCGGCGAAACGAAGATGGGTCTGGTGGCGCTCGGGCGGTCGCTGCGGTGAAATGGGTTCGTCCTGGCGCCCGCGCATCTGATCGAGACGGACCGCCACGGCGGGACCGAACCGGGCAGCCAAACCGGCACGTGGCAACGCTTCAAGATCGCCGATGCTTTTGAGGCCCAGGCGATTGAGCCCCTCGACGGTCGAGGGCAGCAGACGGAGCGCCGCCAAGGGCAATGCCGCCAAAATCCGGCGATCGGCCCCGACCGGCAGACAAGGCGAACCGGAATCGCCGAAACGGGTCCAGGCCCAGGCCGCGCCGGGCGTATCGGCGACAGCGGCGCGGGCGACCAGGCCATGACGGCCACAGCGGCTCACCAAATCCCGCAGCAGGGAGTCCTCGCCGTCCTGCAGATGGGCGCAGCCGGTGATGTCGAGCCACAACCCGCCCCCCTGCTTTCCCTCGGTCCAATCGTCGACGGCACTCCAGGGGGTATAGCAAAGGCAGCTATCGGCCAGATACTCAAGCAGCGCCAGGTCGGCTTCGGGATCGGCTCTGGCAAGCTGAAGATCGGGGATCAGCGCCTGGGCATCGGCCACCGTGCCGCCAGGGCGTAGCCCGCCGAGATAGGCGGCCCGATTGACGGTCAACAACCGGCGCGTTCCTCCGGTCGTCATGGTCGCCAGTGGTCGGCTGTCATCCGGCCGCCCGGCGTCTATCCTCCGGCACAGCCGATCGGTCGCCAGAAACGGCAGCCAAACGGAGACGATGCGTTTCATCATTCCACTCCACCAGCCAACGCGCCACCACACCGTCGTCGTTCGTCCCGCGTCCCCGGCAATGCGTCAGTGTCAGCCACCAGCGCCATTCGCCGACGGCCTCCGGAATGGGTGGCGCCGATGGCGCTGGTCCGACCCGCCAACGGGTCAGCGCCGTGCCATGGCCATCGCCGCGCGTCATCACCAGAACGGTGCTTCCGGACTCGCGGGCGGCAAGCTGCAGACGCCGGACGGCGATGCCGTCGAGAGTCCAGACCTCGCCCGCCACGGCGGCCAGGCCGCAGCAGCGAGTCCCTTCCTCCATCGCCGCGAGAATCTCCGAACCACGGCCGGGCCGCACCATCAGCAGTTGCTCTGCCGCCAATCCGAAACCCGCCAAACCAGGGGCATAAAGGTCGTCCCGCCCGCTTACCCACAACACCGGCCGTCTCTGTTGAACGGCCAGCCGTCCCAGCAGAACGGCGACGAATCCCAAGGCCGGGCCGTCACCGGCATCGTCCGGTGGCATATCGATCTCGTGCAATCCCCCCATCGGCAAACCGCCCCAAGGCAAAACAGCATCGATTTCCGTCACGCCGAACGGCAAAACCGCCAGCTTCCGTTCCGGATTTTCCAGAGCGGCGATATGGGCCCGCAGCTGCGCCAGAGTCATTTTGTTCATGTTTTGTTCTATAGCAAAACATGACGAGGAGTCAATGTCGGCCCCGCCAGTGAGAACAGTGGGACGAGCGTCCCTGCTCGTCGCTCCGCGAGCAGCGGCGATCCTTCAGACGACAAGTCGGGAGTGAGGTCCATTTCCGGCTCCGCCGGAACTCCGGCAGAGACGCCGGAGCCACTGGCGGCGATGACGTCTTCAGCCTGGCTGGGCGGTCGGTCGGACGACGATTTCGTTGATGTCCACGTCGTCGGGCTGCTCGATGGCAAAGGCGATGGCCCGGGCGATCGCCGCCGCCGGGATGGCGATCTTCCGTTTCTCGATCGTCGCCTGTTTGAGGGTGGGGTCCGAGATCGTCTCGGCCAGTTCCGACTGAACGGCGCCGGGCGAGATGATGGTCACCCGCAACCGGTCGCCGGCTTCCTGGCGCAGGCCTTCGCAGATCGCCCGAACGGCATATTTCGTTCCCGAATAAACCGCGAGCTCGGCCCTCACCCTCAGGCCGGCCACCGAAGCCAGGGTGATCATATGTCCCTTGTTTTGCGCACGAAACACCGGCAACGCCGCGGCGATGCCGTAGAGAACGCCCTTGATATTGACATCGACCATGCGTTCCCATTCGTCGACCTTGAGCTGGTCGAGAAGAGAAGCCGGCATCAAACCGGCATTGTTGATCATCACATCGAGACAGCCGAACCGGTCCTTCGCCAATTCGACCAGAGCCGCCACCTCGGCCCGCCGCGTCACATCGACCGCCTGATACAAGGCCTCGCCGCCGGCCTGGCGGATATCGGCGGCGATGGCGGCCAACCGATCGCCGCGCCGCGCCCCCAAGACCACTTTCGCGCCACGTTCGGCAAGCAGGCGAGCCGTTGCCTCGCCGATCCCGCTGCTGGCCCCGGTGATGACGACGACCTTGCCTTGGATGGCGGACATGGAAGCCTCCTCTTGTCATTAGGCTCCGGGACGAAACCGCTCCAGAGCCTAATGTTATATGACGCCTGCGCCTCCGGCTTCGACGGGCTCAGACGCCGCTCGGGCTGAGGGCCGGCGCGGTATCGGCCATCGGATGGAGCATCGTCTGGGCTGGAGCGCCGTACCAGGCGCTGTTCGCCGGAATTTCCTCGCCCTTCATGATGATGGAGAGCTGTCCGATACGGGCGAAATCGCCGACATGGGTGTCGTAAAGAACGGTGGCGCCGCCGCCGATGGTGACACCCCGGCCGAGAGTCACCCGGCCGACTTTCATCACCCGGTCCTCGTAGAGGTGGGTCTGCAAGGCCGCCACGTCATTGATCGCCGAGAAATCGCCGACCGTCACGCAATCGAATTCGGTGATGTCGGTGGTGTCCATGAAAATACCCTGGCCGAACTTGCAACCGAACAGCCTGAGCGCCCAGGGCAGGAAGGGGGTGCCGCGCAGATGATCGAGCATCACCTTGCCCGCCATGCCCCAATACATCACGGCCACCGCCTCGGTGCGCAACGCCCACCAGGACCACATCGGTTTCACCGTCGGCTTGTAGGCGCCCATCATCAACCATTTCACCAGAACCGCCGACAACACCAAGGCGGCGGAAATGGCGACGGAGCAGGCAACGAACAATGGCAGCAAAGTTCCATAGTCGCGATCGATCACCGATGGCGCCAGCAGTTCGACGGCCAGCGTGCCGAAGGTGATGAACAGCATGGTCGGCAACGAGACGCTGTGCGCCTCGAACAAGGCGCGGCCAAGACGCCGCCAGCGCGACGGTTCGAAGGTCCAGTTGGCCGACACCACATTGTCGAAACGCTGACGCACCGGCAATTTGATCGGCGGGCTGCCGAACCAGATATCGCCCGGCTGCATGACCACGTCGTGCGCCGGGGGACGCGACTTGATGCCGATCAGCGATCCTTCCGGAATATCCGCACCGGCGGGCACCACCGCATCATTGCCGACGAAGACCCGGGCCCCGGTCTTGACCTGTTTCAGGAACATCCAGCCGCGCCGGATATCTTCGTCGCCGAGCACGACCTCGTCGGCGATGAAGCATTTCTCGCCGATATCGGTCAGATCGTAACGTCCCGCCAGATTGGTGGAAATCTCGGCATCCTTGCCGATCTTCGCGCCCATCAGCCGGTACCAGTTGCGCATGTAGACGGTCGCATAGAGCGACGACAAGGTTTCCAGCGTCAGCTCGGTGGCCAGGGCGACAACCCATTTGCGCAGGTAAAACCAGCTATGGACCGAATAGGTTCCGGCCACCACCCGGGGCAACACGATCCACCGGACGGCAGCGATCAAAACCACGGTGATAAGGATCAGCGCCATGGCCGTCGGCCAGGACAACAGCGGCAGGATGTAGAGATAATTGATGGAGAACGTCGAAGTGAAGACGTCGCTCAGGTTGTCGAACAGGTAGAAGGCCGGAATGATCGGAATCAGGGTGATCGGCGGCAACACCACCAGCATGGCGGCATAGATCAGCGCCTGCACGCCCTGCAGCAGCGGACCGGCGGTCGATGCCGCCGGCAACGCCGCCTGATCGACATGGCCGGTCGCCCGCGCAGGGGATCCTTCCCAGATTTCCCAGGCGCCAACCCGCACTCCTGCCGGCAGCGCGGTCAAATCGGCCAGTTCCGCCCCTTCGCCGATCACGCAGTCATGGCCGATCACGCAAGAGGTGCCGACATAAGCGTCGTTTCCGACGTCGATATGCCCGATCACCAGCTTGTCGCCGATCACTTCCGCGTTGGCAAATTGCGTCTTGCCGCCGACCGTGGCGCCCTTGCCGATGGTGATGAGGTCAAGAGCCCCGGCCTCGAAATCGCAAATCATCGCGTCTTTGCCGACTTTCGCCCCGAGAAGCCTGAGGATCATGCGCATGATCGGCGTGCCCTGGAACCACTTGAAGTGGACCATGCTGACGAAGCGCTGAGACAGCCACCAGCGGTAGTAATAGACGCCCCACAGAGGATAGACGCCCGGTTTGGCGCGGCCGATGATCAGCCATTTGGCGGCGATGGCGATCACCGTCGTAACGATATTGATGACGCCATAGGTGGTCAGCAGCGCCGTGGTTTCTCTGAAGAAATTGTGTTCCTCGCCGGAAAACAGCTCATAGGCGACGAAAACGCCGAGCCAGGATGCGGTGATCATCGCGAGGATCACCGGCAAAGCCACGGCCTGCGCCAGGCCGCACAGAAAGCGCCGCAGCAGCGGCGGCGGTTCGAAAGCCAAAGACCGTTGCGGCTGATCGTCGCCGGTCTGCCGGCCGATCCGCTCGTCGAGCCGGGCGGCCATCGCCCTGACGCTGCGGGCGGCATAAACGTCTTGCAGCGTCAGACCGGCCAGCGCCGGAGTCTCGCGGACCGCCGAAACGAATCGCGCGGCCAACAGCGAATGACCGCCGAGATCGGTGAAGAAATCGGCATCGAGCGGAATCGCCTGGCGCGGGAACACCTTCTGGACCGCCGCCAGCAACACCGCCTCGGTCGAGGTCTTCGGCGCTTCCTGCTCCTCGGTTTCGACCGCCGTCAGCGGACGGCTCTGCAGCGCCTTGCGGTCGGTCTTGCCGGAAATCAGACGCGGCAGCACCTGCAGCCACTCGAAATGGCCGGGCACCATGTAGGCCGGCAATTCGGCGCGCAACGCCTCGCGGAGATGCTGCGCGGCGGGGGCTTGTGCCGCAGACCCGGCATCGGCGACCAAAAAGGCGACCAGCCGATCCGTTCCATCATCAGTCCTGAGCACCACCGCCGCCTGCGACACGCCGGCGCAATGGGTCAGCTTGGCTTCGATTTCCCCCAACTCGACGCGGAAACCACGAATCTTCACCTGATCGTCGATACGACCATGAAACTGAAGCGAACCGTCGGCCGCGAAACTGACGGCATCGCCCGACCGGTAAAGAACCGGGTCGGAGCCATTGGCGCGGAACGGGTTGTCGATGAACTTCTGGGCGGTCAGTTCGGGCCGGTTGAGATAGCCGGCGGCCACGCCCGGGCCGCCGATCAACAACTCGCCCTCGACGCCGGGGGCCACCTGGTTGAGCTGCTCGTCGACCACGTAGCATGTGTAATTGGGAATCGGCCGGCCGATGGTCACCGGCTGGCCGGGCCTCAGCTCGGCGATGGTGGCGACAACCGTCGCCTCGGTCGGGCCATAGCTGTTGAACAGCCGCCGGCCGGGCCGGCACCAGCGTTCCGCCAGGGCCGGCGGGCAGGTTTCACCGCCCAGGATGATGATCCGCAGGTGGTCGACCCGCTCGGACAACATGGAGAGCAGCGTCGGCACCGTATCGAGGACGGTTATCCCGGCGGAGATCAGCGTCGCGGAAAGCCGATCGGTTTCCTGCAGGGTCTGGCGTGTCGCGATCCACAGCTTGGCGCCGACCAGATAGGGAATGAAGATTTCCTCGAGCGACAGGTCGAAGGCAACCGAGGCCCCCTGAAACACCACATCGGTCTCGACGATGCCATAGACGCTGTTGGCGGCCCGCAGATAATGGCAAATGTTGCGGTGGCTGATCACCACGCCCTTTGGCTTGCCGGTCGATCCCGACGTATAGATGACATAGGCCGGATCGGCCGGTCGAGCGCCTTCGCCGCGCAGATCGAACGCCTCTTCCGACGAAGCGCCGTCCAGCAACTCGGAGAAAAGAAGGCTGACTGCCGGTTGCTCGCCGGCCCGCTCTGCCGTGGCGGCATCGAGCAGCACGGCTTTGGCGGAACAATCCGTCAGGCAGGCGCGGACGCGTTCGGCCGGCACGTCGGCATCGAACGGCAGGTAGGCGGCGCCGGCTTTCAGGATACCAAGCAAGGCGACATGCAGATCGAGCGAGCGTTCCATCCACAATCCGACGAAACAGCCGCGCCCGATGCCCCGCGCGCGCAACGACCGGGCCACGCGGTTGGCCCGCTGATCGAGCATCGCGTAGGTCAGTAGCTGTCCACCGCATTCGGCGGCTGGCCGGTTGGCAGCCCGCTCAACTGTCGCGGCGAAGATCTCCGGCAGCAGTTCGTCGCGGAGAAGACACGACGGCAGGCTTCCGGACATTGATTCGGGAAGGACCGATGGAATGATCTGATTCATGATATCCAGTAAGCCGTCCCGCCCGGTCTGCCCCGGCCGGCCGTGAACGGCAAGTTTTGCGTTTCGCTTGCGATTTTGGCACGACTCCATTCGCCGCGAAAGGATCCGCCGCCGAATGAAAGATACGCTCTAAATTCTTAATAACTCTTACGTGATAACGCTTCGCCAAGATATTACAAAGTGCTCTTTTCAGAAAGTCGCCCGCCAGAGACGACTCCACGGTCGATGCGGGGAACGACTTCCTCGATAAATGGAGAGGATTCATCGGCCGATCATCATCGATTCTTCCTGCCAGGCGCCTATCCGAACATCCCCGTCCGGCATAGAATGCGCCGCAAAAATGGAGGTCAGCGGCCATGTCGTCAGTAGAACTTACGGTGTTGCGCGAACTGGAAAAGAAGGTGCTGTGGCTGGCATCCTGGATGATCCACAACGCCAACCATCTCCGCGACAACGTGGACGGACTGAAGGTCGGCGGGCACCTCGCGTCCTCGGCATCCTCGGCCAGCATCCTGACGGCGCTTTATTTTCATACGTTGCGGCCGACCGACCGTGTTGCCGTGAAACCGCATGCCAGCCCCGCCTTTCACGCGATTCAATATCTGCTGGGGCAGGCCAGCCGCGAAAAACTGGAAAACTTCCGTGGCCTGCATGGTGCTCAATCCTACCCGTCGCGGACCAAGGATGACGACGATGTCGATTTTTCGACCGGCTCGGTCGGCCTGGGCGCCGGAATGAGCGTGTTCGCCAGCCTGGTTCAGGACTATCTGCAGGCCAAGTCGCTGAACAACGGCCGACCGGAAGGCCGCATGATCGCATTGGTCGGCGATGCCGAAATGGACGAGGGCAATATCTACGAATGCCTGCTGGAAGGCTGGAAGCACGGCCTGAAAAACTGCTGGTGGATCCTTGACTACAACCGTCAAAGCCTGGACGCCGTGGTCCGGGAAGGCCTTTTCGACCGGATCACCAAGATGTTCGAATCGGTGGGATGGGAAGTCCGCGTCCTCAAATATGGCATGCAACTGGAAGCCGCTTTCACCGAGCCGGGCGGAGAGACGTTGCGCCAATGGATCGATTCCTGCCCCAACCAGCTTTATTCCGCCCTGACCTATCAGGGCGGAGCCGCCTGGCGGCGGCGCCTGCTGGACGACCTGGGCGATCAGGGCGCCGTCACCGCGCTGATCGAACGGCGGTCCGACGGCGAGCTGGCGGAGTTGATGACCAATCTGGGCGGCAACGATCTGTCGACGCTGATCGACGCCTTCGCCGACGCCCCCACCGACCGGCCGGTCTGTTTCCTGGCCTATACCGTCAAGGGGTACGGACTGCCGCTGGCCGGCCACAAGGACAACCACGCGGGATTGATGACCAACGAACAGATGGCGACCTTCCAGACGGCCATGGGGGTTCGCCCCGGCCACGAATGGGAGCCGTTCGAGGGTCTTGCCGTCCCGCGGGAGGAAATCGAACGGTTTCTCGCCCAGGTTCCCTTTGCCGCCGAGGGACGCCGCCGTCTGCATGCGCCGACGGTACCGGTGGACAATGGCTGGCACGCCGAGATTCCCCGGCAATCTTCGACGCAGGCCGGCTTCGGCCGCATCCTCGATGCCATCGCCAAGACCGACAGCGCCCTGGCCAGGCGGATCGTCACCACCTCGCCCGACGTCACGGTGTCGACCAATCTCGGCCCCTGGGTCAATCGGCGGGGCCTGTTCTCGCCCCAGAAGATCGCCGACCTGTTCCGCAAGGAACATGTCCTGTCGGCGCAGAAATGGGAGGCTGGGCCGGACGGCCAGCATCTGGAACTGGGCATCGCCGAGATGAATCTGTTCCTCGCCCTGGCCGCCATGGGCTTGTCGCACAGCTTGTTCGGCACCCGTCTGCTGCCGATCGGCGCCCTTTACGACCCCTTCATCTGCCGCGGCCTCGACGCCCTCAATTATGCCTGCTACCAGGACGCCCGCTTCATCCTGGTCGGGACACCGTCCGGCATCTCGCTGGCTCCGGAAGGCGGTGCCCACCAATCGATCGGCACGCCTTTGATCGGCATCGCGCAGGATGGACTGGCCGCCTTCGAACCGGCGTTCCTCGATGAACTGGACGTCATCTTGCGCTGGGCCTTTGACTATTTGCAGCGCGACGGCGAAGGACAGCCATCGGAACGAACCTGGCTGCGCGACGAAACCGGCGGTTCGGTCTATCTGCGCCTGTCGACGAGGTCCATCGAGCAGCCGCAGCGCCGCCTCGACCAGACGATGGCCCGCGACATCATCGACGGCGCCTACTGGTTGCGCGAGCCCGGACCCAATCCGGAACTGATCGTCGCCTACACCGGGGTGATCGCACCCGAGGCGATCGAAGCGGTCGGCGCGATGGCCGAGGATTGGCATGACGTCGGCGTGCTGGCCGTTACCTCGGCCGATCGTCTGAATGCCGGCTGGACGGCCGCCCAACGGGCCCGCGAACGCGGCCGTGCCGACGCGCAAAGCCATATCGAGCGGCTGCTCACCCCGCTGCCACGCCATTGCGGCATCGTCACCGTGCTGGACGGGCATCCGGCGACGCTGGCCTGGCTGGGATCGGTGGCCGGCCATCGCGTGCGGGCGCTGGGCGTCGAACATTTCGGCCAGAGCGGCAACCTGCAGGAATTGTACCGCGCCTACGGCATCGACAGCCGCGCCATCGCCGCCGCCGGCCAGTCGCTACGCCGGCAGCGTTAACCCACACCCCAACGCCGGCAGTAACGCCGGTGTTGCTTTTTTGCGTCTATTCCAACGGATTCGGATGATATCCGAATCTCATCCAGGTCGGGCGCTTTAGCAATTGTTCATCCGCAGATTACCGCAGATTAGAAGAAAAAAATCATATTCCGATCTTATCGAGGGCATCGTGATTTTCCTCATCCACGCTTTGTCTTCCCGTTCATTTTTCATCTGCGATAATCTGCGTCATCTGCGGATGAAATAAACTCAAAGAGCCGCGCAGATGAGAGAGGGACGATGACATCGACGATAACCTTCCTCGGCGCCGCCGGAACGGTGACCGGGTCCTGCTATCTCGTAGAACATGACGGCCAGCGCCTGCTGGTCGATTGCGGCATGTTCCAGGGGCCGAAGACGCTGAAGGAACTCAATTACCGCCCCTTTCCCTTTCGGCCCGAGGACATCGGCGCCGTCTTGCTGACCCACGCCCATATCGACCATTCCGGGCTGCTGCCGAAACTGATCACCGCCGGCTACCGCGGGCGGATCGTCACCACCGAAGCAACCCGCGACCTGCTGACCTACATGCTGCCCGATTCCGGCTATATTCAGGAAACCGAGGTCAAGCATCTGAATCAACGCCTGCACCGGCGCGGCGGAGCCCCGGTCCAACCGATCTACACCAAGCAAGACGCCGAACGGTCGCTGGATCGGATCGACGCCATTGCCTTCCACGACTGGTTCGACGTGCTTCCCGGCATCCGCGCCCGTTACTGGCCGGCCGGCCATATCCTGGGCGCCGCCTCGATCGAATTGGAATTGACTGGACCCGGCAAACCGACACATCTGTTGTTTTCGGGAGATCTCGGAGCGGCGGCCGAATGTCTGCACACGCCGCCGGAAGCCCCCAGCGGACTGGACTATCTGATCGTCGAATCAACCTATGGCGACCGTCGGCGCGACGTCGTCGACGCCGCCGGCCGCCGACTGAAGCTGGCTGCGGAGGTGCAGGCGGCCTTGGATCGCGGCGGCAACCTGATCATCCCGGCCTTCGCCATCGAGCGGACACAGGAGCTGTTGTTCGATATCGGGCAATTGATCCGCGACGGGGTTCTCGGCAAGGTACAGGTCTTCCTCGATTCCCCCCTCGCCGTGCATGCGACAGAGGTCTTTCGCAAGCATATCGCCGAATTGGGCGCCGCTACCGGGACACCCAATCCGTTCGACGGCTCCAACATCCGTTTCGTCGGCACCATCGAGGAATCGAAGAAGCTCAACACGATCTCCTCGGGCGCCATCATCATGGCGGCCAGCGGCATGTGCGACGCCGGGCGTATCCGCCACCATCTCATGGCCTCTCTGTGGCGGCCGGAATGTACCGTTCTGCTGGTCGGTTATCAGGCGGCGGGCACCCTGGGGCGGCTGTTGCGCGACGGAGCCAGCTCGGTCCGCATCATGGGAGAGGAAATCCGCGTGCGGGCGCGGATTCGCGACATCGACGTCTATTCCGCCCATGCCGATCAGGCCGAACTGCTGAGTTGGATCACCGCCCGCGAACCGATCAGCAAAGCCATCCTGCTCACCCATGGCGAACCGACAGCCACCGCCGGTCTCGCCTCGCTGCTGACCGCCCAGCCCCACCCCGGCCGGCCGCAAGTCCTCTGTCCCGGTATTGGATCGTCGTTGGCGCTTGCCACGGCCAAACTGTCGCCGCCGAAGGAACTGCCGATAGAGGGCGCATTGCAGGCCGACTGGCACAATCTTCAGGCCGGCTTCCTGCTCGATCTCGCCAACACCCTGCGCCAGGCCGCCAACGACCAGGCGCGCCACGACCTGCTCCGCCGACTGGCTGGCGCGTTGCACGGCCAGCGGTAGCGCAGGGCTGAATTTGCAGTGGCACCGGCGTCTCTGCCGGTGTTCCGGCGAAAGCCGGAAAGGGGCCTCACCCCTGATGCTATTGCCTGAAGAAACGCCGCTGCCCGCGGCGTGACGAGCAGGGACGCTCGTCCCACTCTGATACCCCAATCACGCCTTGCCGGCGGCCGCCGCCTTCAACCAGGCGAAGCTCGCTTTCGGGGTCCGCCGCTGGCTCGGGTAGTCGACATGGACCAGCCCGAACCGGCGGGCATAGCCGCATTGCCATTCCCAATTGTCGAGCAGCGACCAGGCCAGATAGCCGGTGACCCGGCTGCCGGCGGCCAGGGCGGCGGCCACCACCCGCAGATGACCGTCCAGATAGGCGATGCGCTGGCGGTCATCGATCTGCCCGTCCGGACCGGGCAGATCGTCGCAGGCGACGCCGTTCTCGGTAACCATCACCTCGGGGTTACCGTAAAGCGTCCGCAGTTCGCCCAGCACGCGGCCCAATCCTTCTGGCTCGATCGGCCAACCCATGGCGGTCACCGGACCGGGCGGCAACGGCCCGAACCCGGCATCGAACAGTCGCCCCGGCTGGTGTTGGATGTGAAGCTGCGAATAATAATTGACCCCCAGCCGGTCGAGAGGAAAGCGGATCAGTTCGAGATCGCCGGGCTTCACCCAGGGCCGCAGGTCGTCGGCCAGGACGTCGGGCAGCTGGCCCCGCATCACGCCGTCCAGAGCCACCCGGTTCCATAAGGCATCCCAACGCGTCGTGGCGGCGCGGTCGGCCTCGCTGTCGCTCACCGGAACCACCGGTTGCAGACTGAGCACCGTCCCCAGGCGGAAGTCCGCGCTCTCGGCCCTGAGAGCCCTGAGGGCGGCGCCTTGCGCCAAATTCTGGTGGTGCGAGGCGGCCAGCGCGGCTGTCCGGCCACCATTCAGGCCGGGAGCATGCTCGCCATAGCCATGGCCGAAGATGGCGACGACAGACGGCTCGTTAAGGGCGAACCAGTCCTTGACCCGGTCTCCCAGCCGGCCGGCGGCGATCCCGGCATAGTCGGCGAACCAGCCCGCCATATCCCGATTCATCCAGCCGCCCTGGTCTTGCAGGGCTTGCGGCAGATCCCAATGGTAGAGACAGGGCATCGGCCGAATGCCGGCCTCCAGAAGCGCGTCGACCAGGCGATCGTAAAAATCGAGACCGCGGCTGTTGACCGGGCCACGTCCCGTGGGCTGCACGCGCGGCCAGGCGATCGAGAACCGATAGGCGCCGAACCCCGCTGATTTCATCAAGGCGACGTCGTCGGCCCAACGATGGTAATGGTCGCAGGCGATCGCCGGAGTCGTACCGTCGGCAATCGCCCCCGGACGTCCCGCGAAGCTCTCCCAGATGCTGGCTCCACGGCCGTCTTCCGTCGTCGCGCCCTCGATCTGCAGGGCCGAGGTCGACGTCCCCCAAAGAAAACCGGAGGGGAAAGCCGGCAATGGATCAGCCTGGACGCCGCGGGCGAGCCAGGGCGACAGCATGCCAAGACCTGCCGCGATCAAGACGTCCCGGCGGGTCGGAAGACACAGGCGTTGGTTCGCAGAAAAACGCAAGATATTCGCCCCTTCTCGCAGCCGGCATAAAGATCGCGTCAACGCCCTTTACGTCAAACCGCATGGAGCCTTGACGCGAAGTCTTGCTAGACATCCAGCCTACCGCAACTGCTAGCCGGGTCACCAGCATGAGTCCATCCTTCGCAAACCACTGCCGGAACGATGTCCGCCATGGCCACGTCATTCGCCCGGTGGCCGCGTTGTTGTTTGGCCTGTTCGTCCTGACATCCGGCGACATCGCCAATGCCGCGCCGATCCGCCCGACGCCGCAAGGCCCCACCCTCCGTCCGACGATCTGCAATGCCTCGTGGTACGGCGGGCCCCATGTCGGCCGCACCACCGCCAGCGGCGAGGTCCACTCGCTTTTCCTGCGGACCGCCGCCCATCGCACCTTGCCGTTCGGAACGGTTATCAGGGTCACCAATCTGCGCAACGGCAAGACCTCGGTGGTCCGCATCAACGACCGTGGGCCGTTCGTCAGCGGCCGCGCCATCGACCTCTCGGAACAGGCCGCCCGCGACCTGGCGATGACGAACGAGGGCGTGGCCCGGGTCAAACTTGAGGTGATTGCCCATCATGGCCGCCCATGACATGCGCCGCCAGTCGCCGCTCCCACCAGCCCTCTCGATGGTGACCGGGCCAAAAGCCTGGTCGCACGCGGGCAACGAACCCCGGTTGGCGGATATCCTGGCCGATGACATCGTTTGCGCCGTCATGGCGAAAGATGGAATCAGCCGTCGTGATATTCTTTCCGTCATCGTTCGTTATCAGAAAAGCCGGCGGAATTAATATTCTAAGAATTGCGATTTCATTTTCACCTGGGTATCCGATTCATTCTACATCCTTCGTCGTATTCTTGTTTTTTACGAAACTTTTATACTTCTGTCGTTTTTCCCTATGGAAGCTTAACGCGCCTCCGGACTAGAAATGTGCTTCGTGCAATTTGCGGAGGTCTCGCATGCTCGATGTCTTTTTCGTCGCGGCGTCCATAACCTTTTTCATCCTTGGTGCATTGTTCGTCCGCGCTTGCGACCGCCTTTAGAGCCGGGCGCGAGCGATCGCACCCGGTTTTGGAGTCCCCGGCATTGAAAAGCCGTCCTTTTCAATGCCGGGGCGCCGCGTGGGCTCAAGAGGAGGTCCCCATGACATTCGAATTAATTCTCGGCGCCGTCGTGGCGGCGGGGCTGTTCATTTATTTGAGCTATGCCCTCGTCCGCCCCGAGCGTTTCTGAGGAGGTCTTTATGAACGCTGCAGGCATCCTGCAAATCGTCATTCTATTCATTGCTCTCACGGCTCTCGCCGTCCCACTCGGCTTCTACATGGCCCGGGTGTTTCAGGGTGAGAGCACTTTCGCCTCCGTCATACTCGGTCCGATCGAACGGGGCATCTACAAGATCTGCGGCATCAAACCCGATCAGGAACAGCACTGGACGGCCTATGCCTTCGCCGTGCTGATGATCAGCCTGGCGGGCATGCTGATCATGTACGCCATCATGCGCCTGCAGAATCTGCTGCCGCTCAATCCGGCGGGCGAAGCCGCCGTTGCCCCTGATCTCGCCTTCAACACCGCGGCGAGCTTCACCACCAACACCAACTGGCAGAACTACGGCGGCGAAAGCACCATGTCCTATCTCACGCAGATGCTGGGCATGACAGTGCACAACTTCACCTCGGCGGCGACCGGCATGGCTATCGCCGTCGCCCTGATCCGCGCCTTCACCCGGCGCTCGGTGAAAACCATCGGCAATTTCTACGTCGATATGATCCGTTCGTTTCTTTACGTCCTGCTGCCACTCGCGGTCGTGTTCGCGATCGTCCTGGTCTGGCAGGGTATACCGCAGAATTTCGACCCCTATGTCACGGCGACGACGCTGGAGGGCGGCAACCAGATTATCGCCCAGGGCCCGGTCGCCTCGCAGGAAGCCATCAAGCTGCTCGGCACCAACGGCGGCGGCTTCTTCAACGCCAACTCCGCCCACCCTTATGAAAATCCGACGGCGCTTACCAACCTGCTCGAAGTGATCGGACTGTTGGTCATCTCGGCAGGACTGGTCGTCGCGTTCGGCCGGATGATCCGGGACAACCGGCAGGCCCGCGCCATCTACGCCGCCATGGCCCTGATGCTGGCGGTCGGCATCGGCGTCTGCTACTGGGCGGAAGCCGCCGGCAATCCCGCCGTCTACGGACCATCCGTCGACGTCGCCAGCAGCGATCAGGCGCCCGGCGGCAACATGGAAGGCAAGGAAGTCCGTTTCGGCATCGCCAACTCGGCGATCTTCGCGGCAGCGACCACCGGCACCTCGACCGGCGCCGTCAACGCCATGCATGACAGCTTCACGCCGATCGGCGGCATGGTGCCGATGGTCAATCTGATGCTGGGCGAAGTGATCTTCGGCGGCGTCGGCGTCGGTCTGCACGGGATGATCATCTTCGTCATCATCACGGTCTTCATCGCCGGCCTGATGGTCGGACGCACGCCGGAATATCTCGGCAAGAAGATGGAATCGAAAGAGGTCAAGCTGGCCGTCCTGTCGATCATCGTCTTCCCGCTATCGGTTCTCTGCCTCGGCGCCCTGGCCGTGGTGTTGCCGGCCGCCATTCCAGCCATCACCGCCGCCGGTCCGCACGGCCTGTCGGAAGCGATCTACGCCTATGCTTCGGCGACCGCCAACAATGGTTCGGCCTTTGGCGGCTTCTCGGGCAATACGCTCTATCACAACTCGGCGCTGGCGCTGGCCATGCTGTTCGGCCGTTTCGCTGTCATCGTGCCGACGCTGGCGATTGCCGGAGCCCTTGCCGCCAAGAAGATCGTGCCGCCGTCGGCGGGAACCTTCCCGACTCACGGCTGGTTGTTTGTCGGCCTGCTGATCTCGGTGATCGTCGTGGTCGGCGGCCTGACCTTCTTCCCCGTTCTCGCCTTGGGCCCGATCGTCGAGCAGCTTTCGCTCGCCGCCGGCAGCCTGTTCTAAAGGTGTACCCATGAGCATCCATCGCCCTAATGCGATTTCATTGTTCGATCCCGCCATCGCCACCGAAGCCGTCCTGGCATCCTTCCGCAAGCTCGACCCACGGGATCTGATCAAAAACCCGGTGATGTTCACCACCGGAATTGTCGCCCTGTTGTCCTCCATCCTGTTCATCCGCGACATCGCGCTCGGCATCACCGAAAATGTCGCGGTGGTCGGCCAGATCGCCGCCTGGCTGTGGTTCACCGTCCTGTTCGCCAACTTCGCCGAAGCGGTGGCCGAAGGCCGCGGTAAAGCCCAGGCCGACAGCTTGCGCAAGACCAAGACCGACACCCAGGCCAAGAAATTGGCCAGCATCGACGCCAAGGAGTGGCAGCCGGTCGGCGCCGCCGCCTTGCGGGCCGGCGATCTGGTCCTCGTCGAAAGCGGCGACATCATCCCCGGCGACGGCGACGTCGTCTTCGGCATCGCCACCGTCGACGAATCGGCGATCACCGGCGAATCGGCGCCGGTCATCCGCGAAAGCGGCGGCGACCGCTCGGCGGTCACCGGCGGCACGCGAGTGGCCTCCGACCGCATCGTCGTGCGGATCACCGCCGATCCCGGCGAATCCTTCCTCGACCGCATGATCGCCCTGGTCGAAGGAGCAAAACGCCAGAAGACGCCCAACGAAATCGCCCTGACCATTCTGCTGGTCGGCCTGACCCTGATCTTCCTGATCGTCTGCGTCAGCCTGCCGGCCTTCGCCATCTATTCCGGCGCCGCCCTGCCGGTGGTCTTCCTGATCGCCTTGCTGGTCACCCTGATCCCCACCACCATCGGCGGACTGCTGTCAGCCATCGGCATCGCCGGCATGGACAGGCTGGTCAAATTCAACGTCATCGCCAAGTCCGGCCGTGCCGTCGAAGCGGCCGGCGATATCGACGTCCTGCTGCTTGACAAGACCGGCACCATCACGCTTGGCAACCGGCAGGCCAGCGAATTCATTCCGCTGGCCGACGTCAACGAGCGGGAACTTGCCGAAGCGGCCTTTCTCGCTTCGCTCTCCGACGACACGCCGGAAGGCAAATCGATCGTCGCCCTGGCGAAAAGCCGTTTCGGCTTCCAGGATCTCGACGGAACGCAAGCGCAGATGACCTTCTCCGCCTTCTCCGCCCACACCCGGATGAGCGGCGTCACCTTTGCCTCGAAGAGTGGCCGGGGTCAGGAGGAAATCCAGAAGGGAGCCCCGGACGCGGTCATCCGCTGGTCGGCCGACTGGGCCGCACAGCAAAGCGGCGGAACGATCACCGCCGTGCCGCGCGATCTTTCCCAGGCCATCGAACGCATCGGCAAAGCCGGCGGCACACCGCTGGTGGTCGGCAAGAACGGCCGTCTCCTGGGCGCCATCTATCTCAAGGACATCGTCAAGCCGGGCATCCGCGACCGCTTCCAGACGCTTCGTAAGATGGGTATCCGCACGGTGATGGTCACCGGCGACAATCCACTGACCGCCGCCGCCATTGCCGCCGAGGCCGGCGTCGACGACTTCCTGGCCGAAGCGACGCCGGAAAAAAAACTGTCGCTGATCCGCGAGGAACAGGCCAAGGGTCATCTGGTCGCCATGTGCGGCGACGGGTCCAACGACGCCCCGGCGCTGGCGCAGGCCGATGTCGGCGTGGCGATGAACACCGGCACCCAGGCGGCCCGCGAGGCCGGCAACATGGTCGACCTGGAAAGCGACCCGACCAAGCTCATCGAAATCGTCATGATCGGCAAACAGTTGCTGATGAGCCGCGGGTCGCTCACCACCTTCTCGATCGCCAACGACGTGGCGAAATATTTCGCCATCATCCCGGCGCTGTTCATCGCCGCCTATCCGCAGCTGCAGACGCTCAACGTCATGCATCTGGCCAGTCCGCAAAGCGCCATCCTGTCGGCCATCATCTTCAATGCGCTGATCATCATCGGGCTGATCCCCTTGGCCCTGAAAGGCGTCACCTACAAGCCGGCGGGTGCCGAACAACTGCTGCGCCGCAACCTGTTCATCTACGGACTGGGCGGGTTGGTGGTTCCCTTCATCGGCATCAAGGCCATCGATCTGATCGTCGCCATGCTGGGCCTGGCGTAGAGGCGTCTCCGGAGAACGACATCATGTTGAAACAGTTGAAGCAATCCATTCTCGCCACCTTGATGCTGACCGTGCTCGGCGGTCTTGCCTATCCCCTGGCGATGACCGGCGTCGCCGAGGCGCTGTTCCCCACGCAGGCGCATGGCAGCCTGGTGGAACGGAACGGACAGGTGGTCGGTTCGACACTGATCGGCCAGACCTTCACCGGTCCGACCTATTTCCACCCGCGCCCGTCGGCCACCACCGACACCGATCCGGCCGACGCCACCAAGCAGATCCCGGCCCCCTATAACGCGGCCAATTCCGGCGCCTCCAACGCCGCGCCGTCGGCGAAGAGTCTGGCGCAGGACGTCGCCGACAGGATTGCCGCCCTCAAGGCCGAAAATCCCAATGCGCGGATCGCCCTGCCGGTCGATCTGGTGACCGCCTCGGGCAGCGGCCTCGACCCGGATATCTCGCCGGCCGCCGCCGAATATCAGCTTCCCCGCGTCGCTGCCGCCCGCGGGATGTCGGAAGCGGACCTGAAGCGCCTGGTCGCGCAGCACACCGAGGGGAGAACCTTCGGCGTCCTGGGCGAGTCTCATGTCAACGTGCTGGCCCTCAATCTGGCGCTCGACCAGGGAGCCGCCAAACAATAGGGCATCGGCCACCCCACGCCACCGTTGGAGCGTGTCGTCAGTTACGTCAAAGGTTCGCCCGCGGATATTTTTGTAGCCGTCATCCCCGCGCAAGTGGGGATCCATGGTCGGAAAAAACGATGACTCTGCAACCCGGGATCGTTTCTGCCGCGGCATGGATTCCCGCTTGCGCGGGAATGACGGGGAAATGTGATGGGAAAATTGAAAGGAGCAAAATCATTTCCATGTCTTTGCCAGCATTGAGCACAGGGTCACGCCAGGATACGATTACCTCCTGATGGCAGAAAACGACCGCGACAACCGACCGTCTCCCGACGCCCTGCTGGCGGAAGCGCAAAAGGAAACGCGGGGACACCTGAAGATCTTCCTGGGCGCCGCCCCGGGCGTCGGCAAGACCTATGCGATGCTGGAAGCCGCGCAGGAGCGGCGCAAGGAAGGCATCGATGTGGTCATCGGCGTGGTGGAGACCCACGGCCGGCGCGAGACCGAGCGTCTGGTCCAGGGATTGACCGCTCTGCCGGCCAAAACGATGGAATATCGCGGCCGGCTGTTCCAGGAAATGGACCTGGAAGCGATCCTTGCCCGCAACCCGAAGATCGTTCTGGTCGACGAGTTGGCGCATACCAATGTCCCGGGCTGCCGCCACATCAAACGTTACCAGGACGTCGAAGACCTGTTGGTGGCCGGCGTCGACGTCTATTCGACGCTCAATATCCAGCATCTGGAAAGCCTGAACGATGTGGTCGAACGCATTGCCGGCATCAAGGTGCGGGAAACCTTGCCGGACAGCGTTCTGGCCACCGCCGACGAAATCGAGCTGATCGACCTGCCGCCGGAGGACCTGCTGAAGCGCCTGGCCGAGGGCAAGGTCTATGTCCCGGAACAGGCCAGACGCGCCGTCAGCAATTTCTTTTCGGCCGGCAATCTGACGGCGCTGCGCGAAATGGCTCTGCGTCACGCCGCCGAACGGGTCGACGCCCAGATGCTGAACTATCGACGGGCCCACGCCGTTTCCGGTCCCTGGCCGACCCGCGAACGGATCATTGTCTGCGTCGGCGACGACACCGCGTCGGCCCGGCTGGTACGAACCGCCAAACGGGTGGCCGAACGCCGCTCGGCGCCCTGGGTCGCCGTCTATGTCGAAACCTCCCACCATATCGACCTGCCGGAACAGCAGAAGGACCGCATCGCCCAGACGCTGCGGTTGGCCGAGCAACTGGGAGCCGAAACGGTCACCTTGCAGGGCGAGGACGTCGCCGCCGAAGTTGTCGCCTTCGCGCTTGACCGCAATGCCAGCCAGATCGTCGTCGGGCGCCAGCGCCACAAACCCTGGCGGCGCCTGTTCAGTGGCATGTCGGTCACCGGCCGCATTCTGGCCCAAAGCGACGCCTTCGATGTCCTGCTGGTCGGCGGCGACGATACCGAGAAGCAGCATCGGACCTTCGAAACCCGCCCGCCGGTTCCTGCCCGCGACTGGCTCGGCTATCTGATTGCCGCAGCCGGCGTGGCGACCGCCACCGGACTGGGCTTCATAATCGATCTCTGGCTGCCGCTGCCCAACATCTCGGTGACCTTCCTGGTAGCCGTCATGCTGATCGCCATGAAGCTGGGCCGCGGTCCGGCGATCTTCGCCTCGGTCGCCAGCTTTCTATCCTTCAACTTCTTCTTCACCGAACCGCGCTTCTCCTTCGCCATTTCCGATTCCCAGAACATCCTCACCATCGTCTTCTTTCTGATCGCCGCCATCATCGTCAGCAATCTGGCCAGTCGCGTTCAACTGCAGGTCGACGCCAGCAAGACCAGCGCCAGACGAACCGCCAATCTTTACGAATTCAGCCGCAAGATCGCCGCGGGGGCCACGCAGGACGACGTGCTGTGGGCGGTGGTCCACCATGTCGCCGCCACCATCCGCGGCAAATCGCTGGTCCTGCTACCGGAGGACCAGCGGCTGACCCTGGCCGCCGGTTATCCGCCCGAGGACGAGATCAGCGACAAGGATTCCGCCGCCGCCGACTGGACCTGGGCCAACGGCCGGCCGGCCGGCCGCGGTTCGACCACGCTGCCGGCCGCCGACTGGCTGTTCCTGCCGCTGAAGACGGCTCGCGGCCCGGTCGGCGTGCTGGGCATTCAGATGGCCGGACAGGAATTTCTCGCCCCCGAGGACACCCGCCTTCTCGAGGCCCTCGCCGACCAGGCGGCAGTCGCCATCGAACGCACGACGCTCGTCGCCGATGTCGAGGCGGCACGGTTGGCCACTGAAACCGACCGGCTGCGCTCGGCCTTGCTGTCGTCATTGTCGCATGACCTGCGCACGCCTCTGGTCTCCATCCTCGGCGCCGCCTCGAGCCTGATCAACTATGGCGAGGACATCGACGCGAAAGACAGCCGCGAACTGGCGACCACCATTCAGGACGAGGCCGAACGTCTCAACCGCTTCGTGCAAAACCTGCTAGACATGACCAAGTTGGGATCGGGGGCCCTGAAGCCCAATGCCGATTGGGCCGATCTCGCCGACATCGTCCGTGCCGCCGTCGAACGTTCGGGAAAGCTGCTACGCGGGCGGCAGGTCAAGATCGACATCGACCCAGGCCTGCCGCTGCTTTGTCTCGATTCGGTGCTGATGGAACAGGTGTTCTTCAATGTGATCGACAACGCCTGCAAATACTCGCCGCCCGGCAGTCTGGTCACCGTCTGGGCCCGTCCCGGCAAGGACATGGCGCTGATCGAGGTCTGCGACCAGGGAGCCGGAATCCCGGAAGCCGACCGCGAAAAAGTGTTCGACATGTTCTACCGCGTCGAGGCCACCGACAGCCAGACCGCCGGCACTGGATTAGGTCTGGCCATTTGCCGGGGCATCGTCGAGGCGCATGGTGGTACGATAAAGGCCGAACCCGGATTGAACGGCGCCGGAACCTGCATTGTCATTCACCTGCCGCTCGGCGAACCGCCGAAACTCGACGGCGGCGAGACAACGGGGGCCTGAGCGCGATGAACGTGGGGAAACCATGGCACGCATCCTAGTCGTCGACGACGAACCGCAGATTCGCAAGTTCTTGCGAATCAGCCTGGGGGCGAACGGCCATGAGGTGATCGAGGCGCAAACGGCCGATGAAGGCGCTGAACAGGCCCGCACGCGCAAGATCGATCTTGTCATCCTCGACCTCGGGCTGCCCGACATGGACGGCCAGGAAACCATCAGCGCCATCCGTGAAACCAGCAAGGTGCCGATCATCGTGCTTTCGGTGCGGGCCCAGGAGGTCGACAAGGTCGAGGCGTTGGACCGTGGCGCCGACGACTATGTCGTCAAGCCTTTCGGCATCGCCGAACTGATGGCCCGCGTCCGCGCCGCCCTGCGCCAGAAAAGCGAAGCTCCGGAGAGCCAGGGCGTCCTGACCATCGGCACGCTCACTCTCGATTTCGCCCGCCACGTGCTGACCCGCGACGGCCAGGAACTGCATCTGTCGAAACGCGAATATGAACTGCTGCAATTTCTGGCGACCAGCCCGGACCATGTGCTGACCCACAAGCAGATTCTAAAATCGGTCTGGGGACCGGCGCATGTCGAGGACACCGCCTATCTCAGGGTCTATGTCAACCAACTGCGCCAGAAACTGGAAGTCGACCCGGCCGCACCACGCATCATTCTGACGGAGGCCGGGGTCGGCTACCGGCTGGTGACCGGGGCCTAGGCATATCTGGAAATCAGCTTGGCGATTTGCGGGCCGGTCAGCAGCACGATGAACAGGCGCAGCGTCTGCACCGCCAGCACGAAAGGCGTGTTGGCGCCGCTGCCGATGGCGATGATCGCCACCGAATCGAGCCCGCCGGGACTGGTCGCCAGGTAGGCCGTCAACCCGTCGGTATGCAAAAACCAATGCAGCAGCCAAGCCGACAGACCGCATAGGCCGATCAGCAGAAAAATCGACAGCAGCAGCTGCGGCAGGGCGCGAAGCGCATACATCAGGATCGACCGCGTGAAACCGAGACCGATATACCATCCGAGGGCCAGATAGGAGATGGCGAGAAGCCATGGCGGCAGGGTGATTTCCAACAGACCGGTGGTATGCAGGACAGCGCCGATGATCATCGGCAGCAGCATCCCGCCGGCCGGAATCCTGAGAAAGCGTCCCGCCATCGCGCCGACCAGAGCGATCGCCAAGGTTTCCGCCAAGGGGAGCAGCGGTGCCGCCTCGAACAAGGCCGGCCCGCTGGTCTGCGGCACGTCATGGCCAAGCAACAGCCGGCCGGCCAGCGAGGCGCTCATCACCACGATGACGACGCGGAGATACTGCATGAAGCCGACCAGGCGGGGATCGGCGCCGAATTCCTCGGCCATGACCACCATGGCTGAGGCGGCGCCGGGCGAAGATCCCCAGGCGGCCGTGGTTCCCGGCAGAGCACCGAACTTGACGAGGACCCAGCCGACGAGGGCCCCGGCCATCACCGTCGTCGAGACGATCAGCAGCATGACCGCCCAATCGTCGGCGATCTCGATCAGGATGGAGGCGCTCAAAGCGCGGGCGACCAGGCAGCCGATCACCGACTGGGCGCCGAAGAAGGCCCAGCGCGGCAGCTTGAGGTCGGAACCGGAGACTCCGAAGGCGATGGCGCAAAGCATCGGCCCCAACATCAGAGCCGCCGGCAGCGCGGCCTGCTGCAACACCCATCCGACGCCCAGCGAGGCGGCAAGCAGAAGGAGCCAGAGCCAAGTTCTTCGCGGCTTTTTCATGCTCTAGAGTTCCGCACCGGTGGCGCGCCGACCCGCCCTGGATGAAACACAGTGGCACCGGCGTCCCTGCCGGTGTTCCGGCGTGAGCCGGAAAGGGTCCGCCTGGCGGCGGAACACCGGCAGGGACGCCGGTGCTACTGACAATTTGTTTCTTCCCAGCTTGTCTTCAGTACGGAGCTTTTGCATAATCGTTACATTCGGATAGAAGTCGTATCGGCGCAAATGAGCCGATCCTTGACAAGCGCGGAGAGTACACTTTTCTTCCCGCGGAGCAAGGGATGCATCCCCCCGGCGCAGGTTGCGCATAGGTAGTTTCCGAGCCTTCGTTTCCGCTGGGACGACGACTATCGTTCAGGCGGTCAAAGGGCCTTTGACGCTCCCGCGCAGGTCCCCCATCCATCGCCGATGACGCACTTGCGCCTGCTTGAGTTCAGCCAAAAGGGCGCCGGATCGAAGATCCAATGTCAGATTCCAACGAACGACAAACCCCATCGCCCGCAATTGCCGACAATGTCGAAAAGGCGATGGGACAAGCGACGGAACATGGCAATCGCTTCGCCAGAACACAACGCACTCACACCAAGCAGAGTCTCCACTGGCACATCATCGGACTGACGTTTTCTCTGGTGATCGCCGCCATATATTTTGTTTTCGGTTACGCCGTTTTTGGAATAACGGAAAAATACGCACCCATCATCAGCCATTTTTTATTGGCGGTTCCCGTCAGCACGCTCATCCTTGTCGCTCAGAATATGGCCGATTCCCTTATAACACGCCGACTTCCGGATGACAATATCACGCTATTTAATCTAAGATTGGTGGTGCGGCTGATTTCTATTGTTCTCATCTGCCTGGTGTTTCTTTCCGCCATTTCTCAAACATGGTACACTGTCGTCGTTTCTCTCGGCGTCTTTTCAATCATCGCCGGCTTTGCGTTACAGATGCCGATGACCAGTTTCATCGGCTGGATATTTATACTCGCCCGCCGACCATATCGCGTCGGCGACCGCATCAAGATCGGCAGCGCGACGGGAGACGTCATAGACATCAGTTATTTTGACACCACGCTTTGGGAGTTTGGCGGACAGTATCTGTCGACGGATCACCCAAGCGGCCGCGTGATAAAATTGCCAAACTCGACGGTTCTCACCACACCAGTCTACAATTATTCATGGCCGTTATTTCCATATATTTGGGACGAGATAAAATTCAATATTGCCTACAACAGCGATCTGGATTTTGTGTCAGGAATCATGATCGCCGTCGCCAGGGAAGAAATGGGCGCGACCATGGCGGAACGGGTTCGTGCCTATCGAAGTGTACTGGACGAGACACCGATCGATCAGATCGAAGTCAGCGAAGAGCCGACCGTGTTCTTTCGCGTCAATGAAAATGCCTGGCTCGACGCCAACGTTCGTTACCTCGTCGATCCCAAGGAATCCGGGCGAATGAAGACGCTCCTGATCAGAAAGATGCTGACAAGGCTCAACGCCGAACCCGATCGCGTTCTGTTCCCCAAAGGACGATGATCCGGCCGTCTTGAGCTTGCCCGGAAAGCCCCGATGCCGCAGACTGTCGTCATGCCGACTTGGCTCAGATCACACCGCCGCAAGCTCGCCCTCTGGGGTTTGTCCCTCTTTTGCGTCCTGCCGTTGGTGCTGGTTGTCTTGGGGCGTTTCGTGGCGCCGCCAATAACGCCCCTGATGCTGATGCGCATGACGGAAGGCGAGGGCTGGGAACAGCGCTGGGTGCCGATCGAGGCCATCTCTCCGGAACTGCGGCGCGCCGTCATGACATCCGAAGACCAGCGGTTCTGCAGCCACCATGGCTTCGACTGGATTGAAATCGACGAGGCCGCCGAGAGCTACCGGGACGACGGCCGGGTCAGAGGAGCCAGCACCATCTCAATGCAGACAGCGAAGAATGTCTTTCTCTGGCCGGGGCGAAATATCCTGCGCAAGGGACTGGAAGCCGGCTTCACCGTGCTGATCGAGGCGCTGTGGGGCAAGCGGCGCATTCTTGAGGTTTATCTCAACGTCATCGAATGGGGGCATGGCCTTTATGGCGCCGAAGCGGCCGCCCAGCATTATTTCCATCGGCCGGCCGGCGCCCTGACCCGACATCAGGCGGCGGCCCTGGCCGCCATTCTTCCCAACCCCCGACGCTTTTCGCCCACCTCTCCCAGCCTCTTCATCGCCAACCGGATCCGCATCATCGAAAGCCGCATGGGGCAGACCGCCATGTCGCCTTGCCTGGGCGCCCCTTGATGCTTTTGCTATCCACAAAAAAAATTCTGTTTTTTTGCCACGGGGAACCAACTCGGATGGCGCTCGTTTGGTTCTTCCATCGAAACCCGATTAAATTAACCGCCCAGACACAAAGACGCCGAGATTATCAACCAATACTCGTTACTTTTGCTGGCTTCGCGGTATATACGCGGCGTTCTGAGACGTTGCCGGAAACAATGTCCCGACATTATTCTTCGGCCAAAGTGACAACTACTGTTGACCCTTCCCGAAGGTTGGTGTAGCGGACTATTGGCCGCATCTTGTGTGGATCGATGCCGAAACAGTGCAGAAAGCGCGACCCCGCAGCAGGAAGGGACTCCCAAGACCGCTCAACGATCGCCATATAGGGTTGGACCCGGCGATCATGGTAATGACCTTAAAGATATGGCGAAAAATCGGCTATGACTGACACATTGCGCTCATCCGTCCGCCCGCGTCCTGTCGTTCTTTGCATTCTCGATGGCTGGGGGTACCGCGCCGACCGCGTGGACAACGCCATCGCGCTGGCCAACACACCCGTTTGGGACGATCTGGTGGCGCACTGTCCGCATGCGTTTCTGGAAACCTCGGGACTGGCGGTCGGACTTCCCGATGGTCAAATGGGCAATTCCGAGGTCGGGCATATGAACCTCGGCGCCGGTCGTGTCGTCATGCAGGATCTGCCGCGTGTCGACCAGGCCGTCGCCGACGGCAGCCTCGCCAGGAACCCGGCGTTGCTCAAGGCCATCGCCCAGATGAAGGCCAGTGGCGGAACGGCTCATATCCTGGGCCTCCTGTCGCCGGGCGGAGTGCATTCGCATCAGGATCACATGGCGGCGCTGGCGCGGATCATCGCCGATGCCGGAGTGCCGGTGGCCGTGCATGGCTTCCTTGATGGCCGGGATACGCCGCCGTCGTCGGGCAAGGATTTTGTCGCGGCCTTCCTTGCCGCCGTTTCCGGGAAAAATGTCAAAATCGCCACGCTGGCCGGCCGCTACTACGCGATGGACCGCGACAAACGCTGGGACCGCGTGACGCTGGCCTTTGAGGCCATGGTCGCCGCCAAGGGCGTCGTCGCCGCTGACGCGGTCAGCGCGGTTGCCGCCTCCTACGAAGCTGGCAAGACCGATGAGTTCGTGCTGCCGACGGTGATTGGCGACTACGCCGGGATGAAGGACGGCGATGGCCTGATCATGGCCAATTTCCGCGCCGACCGCGCTCGCGAAATCCTGACGGCCCTGGTCGATCCCGCCTTTGACGGTTTCCCGCGGTCACGCCAGGTGAGTTTCGCCAGCCGCCTTGGCATGGCCGAGTATTCAACCGACCTCAATCGTTTTTTCGAGGTTCTTTTCCCGGCCGAAAGCCTGACGCGCATTCTGGGCGAGGTGGTGGCCGACGCGGGCCTGTCGCAGCTTCGGATCGCCGAGACCGAAAAATACGCCCATGTCACTTTTTTCTTCAACGGCGGACGAGAAGCGGTGTTCCCGCACGAGGACCGCATCCTGGTCCCCAGCCCGAAGGTGGCGACCTACGATCTGAAACCCGAGATGTCGGCGGTAGAAGTGACCGACAAGCTGGTCGAGGCCATTGCGGCGGCCAAATATGACCTGATCGTGGTCAATTACGCCAATGGCGACATGGTCGGTCATACCGGTATTCTCGAAGCGGCGATCAAGGCGGCCGAAACCGTCGATTCCTGCCTTGGCCGATTGAAGGCCGCGGTGGCAAAGGCCGGCGGCAGCCTGCTGGTCACCGCCGACCACGGCAATGCCGAATTGATGCGCGATCAGGTCACCGGCGTGCCCTACACGGCCCACACGATCGGCAAGGTCCGGGTGATTTTGGTTGGTTCCCCGGCCGGCGTCGACAAGCTGGCCGATGGACGGCTGGCCGATGTCGCCCCGACGCTGCTGGCCATTATGGGTCTGCCGCAGCCGGAACAAATGACTGGGCATTCGCTGCTGGTCGGTTCGGAATCGGCACATCCTGCCGCTTCCCGTAATGCCATGGCCTGATGTGAGGGAAACCGCCCCGTGCCGCCGATTTTGGTGCCATCTCAAACAGGCGGCCGGGGGTGGCTTGATATTGGTAGCGATGTCGGCTGGTCTGCCGGCATCGGCGGCCGACCCCGCGTCGCCGGCACCCGATCGGCGCCTGAAGGAGCTGGAAAATGCTCTTCAGAAGGGGCAGGCGGAACAACAGCAGATCAACCAGCGGGCCGACCAGCTCGCCAAGGAGATGGACGATCTGCGCAACAGCATGGTGAATGCGGCGCGGGCCGTGCAGGAACATGAGGAAACCCTCTCCGAACTGGAGCTGCAACTGACCGACCTCACCGCCCTTGAAAAAGACAAGGCCGGAACGCTGGAGCTGCGGCGACAGCAGATGAATGGCGTGCTGACCGCGCTGGAACGCTTGGCCTTCCGCCCCTCCGAGGCGTTGATCGCGCAACCGACCTCGCCTGCCGACACCGTCAGAAGCGCCATCCTGCTGCGGAACGTCCTGCCGCAGATCCAGGACTCAGCCAAAGTTTTGCGGGCCGAGTTGGATTCGCTGGCCTCGGTCCGGGCGGACGTCGCCCGCCAGAAGAAGAAGATTTCGGCGACTGCGGCAAAGCTCGATGACGAGCATCGCCGCCTCAGCACACTTTACGGCCGCAAGAAGCAGCTGCAGCAGGAGACCGAGGAGCAGCGCCAGGAAACCGCCAAGCGGCTTCAGGCGATGGCCGCCGAGGCCGAAGACCTGCGAGATCTCCTGGCCCGCCTGGAACAGGAAAAGAAGCGCCGGGAGCAGGAGGCCGCCGAACGAGTCCAGGCCGAGCGCGCCGCCCGCGAGGCCGAGAAGATTGCCGCCAAAGCGGCCCGGGAAGCGGAAATCGCCGCCGCCAAGGCGGCCCGGGAAGCCGCCGCCGCGACATTGAAAGCCGAAAAAGAAAAACACGAGGCGGAAATCATCGCCGCCCGTCAGGCCAAACAGGCCGAGGAACAGGCGGCCCGCACCGCCAAGGAGGCCCAGGCCAAGGCCGACAAGGCGACGCGCGAGGCCGACGCGGCAGCCGCCAAGATGGGCCCGGCGTCTCGTCAGGGGCCGGCTCCCTGGAGCCGCCCCTTCAGCCAGGCCGAAGGCGAAATGCCGTTTCCGGCGCGCGGCAGGGTCGTCGCCCGCTTCGGACAAAACAACGAATCGGGATCACCGTCGCGGGGCATTACCATCGCTCCACGTCCCGGCGCCCAGGTCGTATCGCCCTACGATGGACAAGTCGTCTTCGCAGGCCCTTTCCGCGGTTATGGGCTTCTCTTGATCATCGAGCACGGCGAAGGATATCATACGTTGCTCGCGGGAATGGCCAGGATCGACGGCAACGTCGGTCAACATCTTCTGCCCGGTGAACCGGTCGGAGTGATGGGACAATCCGAGAGCAAGCCGCTTCTCTATGTAGAGCTGCGCCGCAATGGCCAGCCGGTTAACCCGTTGCCTTGGTTCACAGCACACAAAACAAAGGTTAGTGGATGATTCGGAAGGTGATGATAACAGCGGGCGCCTGCGCGTGGCTTGCCCTGCTGTCTTTCCCCGCAACGGCGGCGACGGAAAAGACCAGCAATGCCGATACCTATCGACTGCTCAGCCTGTTCGGTGACGTGTTCGAGCGCGTTCGCAATGAATATGTCGAACCGGTCGGCGACGAAGAGCTGATCGAAGCCGCGCTGAACGGCATGTTGACCTCGCTCGACCCGCATTCGGGCTATCTGAATGCCAAGAGCTTCCGCGACATGCAGGTGCAGACCAAAGGCGAGTTCGGCGGCCTCGGCATCGAGGTCACCATGGAGAACGGCTGGGTCAAGGTGATCTCGCCGATCGACGACACGCCGGCGGCGCGGGCCGGCATACAGCCCGGCGATTTCATCACCCATCTGAATGGCGAGGCCGTCCAGGGTCTTTCGCTCAACGATGCCGTCGACCGCATGCGCGGCCCGGTCAACACCGACATCAAGGTCACCATCCGGCGCGAGGGGCAGGCCCCATTCGAAGCCACGCTGACCCGGGCGGTGATCAAGATCCAGACGGTCAAATACAAACTGCAGGACAACGTCGGTTACATCCGCGTCAGCCAGTTCGTCGAATCGACCGACACCAACCTCAAGAAGGCCATCGACCAGTTGAAAAAGGATGCCAACGGCAACCTTCAGGGCTTCATTCTTGACCTGCGCAATAATCCCGGCGGTTTGCTGGATCAGGCGGTCGCCGTGTCGAGTGACTTCCTCGACAAGGGTGAAATCGTTTCGACCCGTTCGCGCCACCCCGAGGATACCCAGCGCTTCAACGCCCATGGCAAGGATTTGACCGACGGTCTGCCGCTGGTCGTCCTCATCAATGACGGCTCCGCCTCGGCTTCGGAGATCGTCGCCGGCGCGCTGCAGGACCATCGCCGGGCCATTCTTCTTGGCACCAAATCGTTCGGCAAGGGATCCGTCCAGACCATCATCCCGCTGGCCGGCCATGGCGCCATGCGCCTCACGACGGCCCGGTATTACACGCCGTCGGGCCGATCGATCCAGGCTGTCGGCATTGAGCCCGACATCAAAGTGGCGCCCGCCAAAGTCGAGGCCATGAACCAACCCGCCGACCGGTTCGGCCGCAGTGAAGCGTCGCTTCCGCACGCCCTCAAGAACGATACCCTGCCGGCCAAACCGGCCAAACCGGATGACGCCAAGGCGCCGCCGGCTGCCGCTGCTCCCGGCCAGCCTTCCGCTGCCGACCAATCCGGCGCCGACGGTGCCAAGCCGACCACTCCGCCCGCCGCCAACAGCAATATTCCGGCCCCCTTGCTTGAGGCACTCAGAATGGGCGACCCTGCAACCGACTATCAGCTGGCCCGGGCACTCGACCTGCTGCATGGTTTGTCGCTATACAAGGGCGCCGCGAAAGCCAACTGAAGACGATTAGAACGGTGAAGCTGTCTCTTTCCGCCGCCGACCGCATAGGTCCTAACGGCCCGTCGATCAGCGGGACAAGCCTTTGGCTTTCCCCCCTGGTCTATTGGATCGTCGTCCCGCTGACCCTGGCCTGTGTGGCCGGGGCCGGTTGGTATATCGTCACCGGCGACTCTCCGCTCGACGTGCTGGACGATCTTACCCAAAACAGCTCGCGGATCGTCATGCCGATGCCGGCGCGGCCAGGCGCCGAATCGCCGGAAGGCTCGCTGCTGCAACCGCCGGGCGCGGCCAAGGAATCGACAGCCGCTCCGGAAGCGCCGGCCGGCGGAAAACCAGCCGTCCCCGATGAAAAGCTGCCAAACATCAGCTTGCCGACAACCACACCGCCGACCGAGACAACTCCGCCGGCCGCCGGCCAGGCCCGTACCGAATCGCTGCCGCAACCGCCCGTCATTTCGCCGCCAGCCATTCCACCTGGCGGCGATCCACTGCCGCCCCCGACATTCCCGCAACTGCCGGCACGGGCTGATTTAAAGGCATTGACCGCAGCGCCTGCCAACGATCTGCTGCGCAATTCCGGAAATGGTCCGCTTCCCGTCGTTTCCGGCAGCAGGGAACCCCGTACCGTCTACGCCCGCCCCTTCACCGTCGAAGGCAACGCGCCGCGCGTCGGCGTCGTGGTAACCGGCCTTGGCCTGTCACGTGAATCGACCGAGGCGGCGATCAGCAAGCTTCCACCCAACGTCAGCCTGTCGTTCAGTCCCTACGCCAGCAACCTTGACAACTGGGTCAAACGCGCCCGCGGCAGCGGGCACGAGGTGTTGCTCGACCTGCCGCTCGAACCGCCGAATTTCCCGGTCCACGACGCCGGCCCGCTCGCCATATCCACTAAGGATGGCCCCGCCGATGCGGTCGCCCATCTCCAGATCATCCTTGGAAAAACGACCAGCTATGTCGGTGTCGCCGCCGCGCTGCGATCTCCGGTCAGCAGCAGGGAACAATGGGCGCCGATGCTGCATGACCTGAAGACCCGCGGTCTTCTCTTTGTCGGTGATGGCCTGTCCGGCGTCGCCGCCGCCGATACGCCGGTGTCCTTGACCGTCAGCCAGGTTGCCGACGAAACGCCGTTCCGCGCCGCCATTGATGCCGAACTCGGCCGCCTGCTGACCACTGCCCAACGCGACGGCGCCGCCATCACCTATGTTTCGGCCCGCCCCGTCACCTTCGAACGGCTTCTCGTCTGGTTCGATACTTTCCCGAAGAAGGGAGTCGTCCTGGCACCCGTCAGTGCCGTGGTCCGCCCTCATTGACGGGAATACCTAATGCATGAATGAATAATTCAAGGCAGGACGCCACGCGATTGTCCTGACGACCGCACCGGCAATCCCCCGAGGAAACCATGAGCCACACCCCCCCACTCTCCCTTCCCTACCGGTCCGGCGTTGGGCTGATGCTGTTCAACCCTCAAGGGTTGGTTTTTACCGCCAAACGCATCGACACCGCCGAGAATGCCTGGCAGATGCCACAAGGCGGTATCGACGACGGCGAGACGCCGGTCGAAGCCGCCTTGCGTGAAATGAAGGAGGAGATCGGCACCAACCAGGCCGAGATTCTTGGCGAGAGTGCCGGTTGGTTTCACTACGACCTGCCGGCCGAACTGGTTGGCAAGGTGTGGAAAGGGCGCTATCGCGGACAGCGACAGAAATGGTTCGCGCTCCGCTACACTGGCCGCGACTGTGACATCGATATCCGCACGGAACATCCCGAGTTCAACGATTGGCGCTGGACACGGTTCGATCAGTTGATCGAGCTCATCGTGCCCTTCAAGCGTGACCTCTATCGAGCGGTCATTGGCGAGTTCACCACCATTGCCCGTGATCTGGCGATCGCGGCCGGCAGCAGGAACAGCTGATCAGCCGACGGCGGCGGCCCGCTTGCTCATCTGCCGCCAGGCCCAAAACGACGCCCACCGCGACAAGCGCCCCTGCGGGGCGAGACCGATCGCCTTGAAGACCATGGCAACCGCTTTCTCGGTGTGGTGAAAGCGATAGAGACCATAGGCCAAGGCACCGTAGGCCCGGTTGCACCGCCGGAGTTCATAAGGCGTTTCGGGTTCGTTGGCGCAATGATAGGCGAAGGCCAATTCGTCGTCGTCGCTCTCCCGGACGCGAAGGACCGCCACTTTGAGACGCGCCAGCAGCGACAGACGGTCGAGCGCCTGGTAGCGCCGCAAGCCATCGAGAAACAAACGATAGTGGCGATATTCGTCGCCGGCGATACGGCGGCAGATCTCCTTGAGGACCGGCTCATCGCAGCTGTCGGCCAAGACCGAATAGAAGGAGCTGGTCCCCGTCTCGACAATGCAGCGGGCCAGCAATTCGCCGCTACAGGATCCGCGCACGGATCGACTGACCTCGACCGGAATGACGTATCCGTCGGAGAACTGGCGGAAGGTCCGGGCAAAGTCGTAGCCGGGATCGGCCAATTCGGCATAGCGCCCAAGGACCGCGCCATGCTGCTCCTCCTCCACCTGCCAATCGGCAATCAGCAGACAGAAGCCGTGGTCGGAGGCGAACACGTTACGCAGATATTGGCTGTAACGGGCGGCATTGTATTCCGTCAGAGCGGCGGCCTTCACCAACTTCAGAAGACCGGGAGACAGACGCGACGGAGTAAAGTCAGTCCAAGGAAGGTCGTCCTGTGTCCAACGTGGCATGACGTGCCTGTTTCCCTTTCAGAAGAGGTCCGGAAGCGAACTATATCGGAAGGGAAGGCCAGTTAGACAAGGCGGGCCGCGCCTGAGCGGTGGTGATCGGTTCCGATCACCACAACTTGGTATCTGCAAGATTTCGGACAGCGACCACCCAAAAAAGGAGGCGTCGTTACAAAACCGGTCTCTCGTCATAGGCGGCCTTGAGCGCCTGGGCGATGCGCAGAAGCCGTTGGGCCTCGTTGCGAGCCCGGTCGCCGTCGGCCTCCTCGACCTTCTCTCCGGCGATCCGGATCCGATCGGCCACCGCCTCGGCCTCGATCTCGGCAACCGGGATCGCCTCCTCGGCCAGCACCGTGACCCGCTCTTCCGTTACCTCGGCAAAGCCGCCGGCCACGAAAATCCGGTTTTTCACCTTGCCGTTCTCATAGACGTCGATCACCCCGGGACGCACCGACGTCAGCATCGGAGCGTGATGCGGCAGGGCACCGAAATCACCCTCCGAACCGGGCACGACAACCATCTCGACCGGCTCGGAGACCAACAGGCGCTCCGGCGAGACCAGTTCGAACTCGACTTTCTCTGCCATGCTACACCTGCTGTTTAGGCCGCTTCCGCCGCCATTTTCTTGGCTTTCTCGATGGCTTCCTCAATGGTGCCGACCATGTAGAACGCCGCTTCCGGCAGATGGTCATAGTCACCGGCAACGATGCCCTTGAAGCCCTTCACCGTGTCCTCGAGCGAAACCAGCTTGCCGGGGCTGCCGGTGAACACTTCCGCCACATGGAACGGCTGCGACAGGAAGCGTTGGATCTTGCGGGCCCGGGCCACCACCAGCTTGTCGTCTTCCGACAACTCATCCATGCCGAGAATGGCGATGATGTCCTGCAGCGACTTGTAAGTCTGCAAGATGCGCTGCACGTCGCGGGCCACCTGATAATGCTCTTCGCCGACCACCTTGGGATCCAACACGCGTGAGGTGGAGTCGAGCGGATCAACCGCCGGATAGATGCCGAGCTCGGTCAGGGCGCGGTTAAGCACCGTGGTGGCGTCAAGGTGCGCGAACGAGGTTGCCGGCGCCGGGTCGGTCAAATCGTCAGCCGGCACGTAAATGGCCTGCACCGAAGTGATCGATCCCTTCTTGGTCGAGGTGATGCGTTCCTGCATGTTGCCCATCTCGGTGGCCAGCGTCGGCTGATAGCCCACCGCCGAGGGGATGCGGCCCAGCAGGGCCGACACTTCCGAACCCGCCTGGGTGAAACGGAAGATGTTGTCGACGAAGAACAGCACATCCTGACCTTCGCCGTCGCGGAAATACTCGGCCACGGTCAACCCCGACAGCGCGACACGGGCGCGGGCGCCCGGCGGTTCGTTCATCTGGCCATAGACCAGGGCCACTTTGGAGCCGGGGCCGTCGAGCTTGATAACGCCCGAGTCGATCATCTCGTGATAGAGATCGTTGCCTTCGCGGGTCCGTTCACCGACGCCGGCAAACACCGAATAACCACCGTGCGCCTTGGCGACGTTGTTGATCAACTCCATGATCAGCACCGTCTTGCCGACGCCGGCGCCCCCGAACAGGCCGACCTTGCCGCCTTTGGCGTAGGGCGCCAGCAGATCGATGACCTTGATGCCGGTGACGAGAATTTCGGTTTCCGTCGACTGCTCGGTGAACTTCGGCGCCTGCTGATGGATCGGCAAGAACTTCGTGGCTCCGATCGGACCGCGTTCATCGATCGGCTCACCGATCACATTGATGATGCGGCCCAGAGTTTCCGGACCGACCGGCACGGTAATCGGCGAACCGGTGTCGACCACCGATTGACCGCGGGTCAAGCCGTCGGTGGAGTCCATGGCGATCGTGCGAACGACATTCTCGCCCAAGTGCTGCGCCACTTCGAGAATCAGGGTCTTGCCCTGGTTGTCGGTCTGCAGGGCAGACAGTAGGTTGGGCAGATCCGTGTCGAAGCGCACGTCCACGACTGCGCCCATGACCTGGGTAATGGTGCCGACATTGTTCTTCGTCATCAGGGCAGGCTCCTAGAGTAGACCGTCACAGCGCTTCGGCGCCGGAGATAATTTCGGTAAGTTCCGTGGTAATCTGGGCCTGGCGGCTACGGTTGTACCGAATGGTCAAGCTGTTGATCATGTCGCCAGCATTGCGCGTCGCATTGTCCATCGCCGTCATCCGCGCGCCCTGTTCCGAAGCAAAGCTTTCGATCAGCGCCCGGAAAACCTGTACCGTCAAATTGCGAGGCAGCAGGTCGGACAGTATCGCCTCTTCCGAGGGTTCATATTCGTAGATGGCCTTCAGATCCGACGACGGCGCCTCCAGGGCTGGCTCTGGCACCGGGAACGGAATCAGCTGCTGCCGGGTGATTTCCTGGGCGATGACCGATTTGAAGCGGTTGTAGATGATCGTACAGACATCGAACGCCTCGGCCTCGAACATCTGGATGATCTTTTCGCCAATGCCGTAGGCATCGGAAAAAGTCAGTCCCTTGCGACCGACATTTTCGTAAGTCTCGACGAACAGGGCACTGAATTCGCGTTTCAGCTGTTCGCGCCCCTTGCGGCCGATGACCATCAGCTTCACCGTTTTGCGGGCCCGCTGCAACTCACCGACCATGGCGCGCGTCTGGCGAACCACCGAACCGTTGAAACCTCCGCACAGGCCCCGGTCGGAGCTGGCGACGACAATCAGATGAACATCGTCCTTTCCTGTCCCCGTCAGAAGCCGGGGGGCGCCACTCTGACTGGCCAGGCTGCCGGCCAGATTGCCCAGCATGCGCTCCATGCGGGTGGCATAAGGCCGGGCCTGTTCCGCCGCCGCCTGGGCTCGACGCAGTTTCGAGGCTGCGACCATCTTCATGGCCGCAGTGATCTTCCGCGTCGATTTGACGCTGTTGATCCTGACCCTTAGTTCCTTAAGGCTGGGCATCGGCTTGCCGCCCCCTCGCTCAGACGAATGTCTTGGAGAAAGCGTCGAGGAAGGCCTTCAGTTTTTCCTCGGTCGCCGGCGTAATCTGCTTTTCCTTGACGATCGTCTGAAGAATATCCGGATGCTTCGCCTTGATCTCGCCAAGCAATGCCGCCTCGAAACGGCCGACATCGCCAAGCGGCAACTTGTCGAGATAACCGCGGACGCCGGCATAGATCGACACCACCTCCTCCTCGGTGGCCAGAGGAGAGTATTGCGGCTGCTTCAGCAATTCGGTCAGACGGGCGCCACGGTTCAACAGCTTCTGCGTCGCCGGATCAAGGTCGGACGAGAACTGGGCGAAGGCCGCCATTTCGCGGTATTGCGCCAGTTCCAGCTTGATCGAGCCGGAAACCTGCTTCATCGCCTTGATCTGGGCGGCCGAACCGACGCGCGACACCGACAGACCAACGTTCACTGCCGGCCGGATGCCTTTGTAGAACAGTTCAGTCTCTAGGAAGATCTGGCCATCGGTGATCGAAATCACATTGGTCGGAATATAGGCCGACAAGTCGTTGGCCTGGGTTTCAACGACCGGAAGCGCCGTCAGCGACCCGGCCCCGGCGGCATCGCCCATTTTGGCGGCGCGTTCGAGCAGACGGGAATGCAGATAGAAGACGTCACCCGGATAGGCTTCACGCCCCGGCGGACGACGCAACAGCAGCGACATCTGACGATAGGCGACGGCCTGCTTCGACAGATCGTCATACATGATCAACGCATGCATGCCGTTGTCGCGGAAATACTCGCCCATCGTGCAACCGGCGTAAGGCGCCAGGAACTGCAGAGGCGCCGGATCGGAGGCCGTCGCGGCGACGATGATCGAATAGTCCATCGCCCCATTGTCGGTCAGTGTCTTGACCAACTGGGCGACGGTCGAGCGCTTTTGTCCAATGGCGACATAGATGCAATAGAGCTTCTGCTTCTCGTCGCTGCCCTGGTTGAATCGCTTCTGATTGAGGATGGTGTCGATCAGGATGGCGGTCTTACCGGTCTGGCGATCGCCGATCACCAATTCGCGCTGGCCGCGGCCGATCGGAACCAGCGAGTCGATCGCCTTGATGCCGGTCGACATCGGTTCGTGCACCGACTTGCGCGGAATGATGCCAGGCGCCTTGACCTCGACACGGGAAAGATGGTCGGCTTCGATCGGTCCTTTGCCGTCGATCGGATTGCCGAGACCATCGACGACGCGGCCAAGCAGTCCCTTGCCGACCGGGACCTGAACGATGGCGCCGGTCCGCTTCACCGTGTCGCCCTCGCGGATCGTACGATCGTCACCGAAAATCACGACACCGACATTGTCGGTCTCGAGATTGAGCGCCATCCCTTTGATGCCGCCCGGGAATTCGACCATCTCACCGGCCTGCACCTTGTCCAGGCCAAAGACGCGAGCGATACCGTCGCCGACCGAAAGCACCTGACCAACCTCGGCGACTTCCGCCTCGGTCCCGAAATTGGCGATCTGTTCCTTCAGGATAGCGGAGATTTCCGCGGCGCGGATTTCCATCACCCGACCCCTTTCATTGCGAGCTGTAGATGTTGCAGCTTAGTCTTGAGCGAGCCGTCAACCATGCGCGAGCCGATCTTGACGACCAAACCGCCAAGCAGGCCCGGATCGACGATGGCATCGACGGTGACATTGCTGCCAACGACCTTTTTGAGAGCGGCTTCGATCGCCCCGATTTGCGCGGAGGCCAACGGAATGGCGGAAGCCACCTCGGCCGTCACCTCGCCGCGTTTGCTGGCAAGCCGCGCCAGATAGGCGGCGATCATGCCATCGACAGCGAAAAGACGGCGGTTCCTGGCCACCAGTCCGAGAAAGTTTTTGGTCAGCACGCCAAATCCGGCCCGCTCGGCCAATGCGGATATCGCCTTCTGCTGCTCGCTCCGGCTGAGGACCGGGCTGTTCAGCAGGCTTCGCAAATCCTTGCTCTCAGCGATCAGCACCCGCAGACCCTTCAGATCTGAGGCGACTGCGTCCAAGGCGGATTGCTGCTCGGCCAGTTCGAACAGAGCGACGGAATAACGCTCGGCGATTGAACCTGTGGCTTTGGATGACACTTGTACGGTCCCCATCGATTGCCGCAACGAACATGAGCTGTCGTCGAAAAGTATTGATTTTATTTATTAATATCGAACCGGGGGACAGTTGTCCTCCGATAATGCGTCGGTTAACTAGCATATAGAATGATGGCTGGCAAGACGACTCCGGTCGGAAGATAACGTCTTGTTGAGTTCGTTTGATCTCAATCAAACGATGAAGGAGCAATAAAATGTCTGAAGCACGCTGGCGGACGCCAGCCAGCGTGCTTCGTTATTGAAATGTCCCTCAGGCGCCGGGCGCCGGCGCTGCGGCGCGCTCAACGCGCTAGTCGCGGGCGATGATATGTAAATGTCCCTCAGGCGCCGGGCGCCGGCATCCGCCGGCTTGGCTTTCCTCGCTTATACCTGCGCTGGCGCTCCGGCAACGCTGCGGCGCGCTCAACGCGCTAGTCGCGGGCGAGGCCCGCTCCGGTCGGGTCACTTCAAAGGACAATGCCAGACATTGGGGACGGAGCGGCTTGCCGCGACTGGGCCATTGAGGCCCCGCGCGACCATTCGCGCGTGAGCCAAGGGCGCGGATGCGCCCGCCCGGCGTTTGAGGGACATTTCCTTTTACTTCCGGCGCCTGAGGGACACCTTACATAAAAGAATACGGATCCACGTCGATTTGGACGCGCAGGCCGCCGGGCAGGCGCAGGCCGGTCAGCCACCGGCGGACCACGGCCTGGACATTGACGGCGCGCGGTGCCTTCAGCAGCAGGCGGCGCCGATGCCGGCCGCGCAGCAGGGCCAACGGCGCCGGCGCCGGCCCCAGCACCTCGATATCGCCGCCGCGTGGCGCCACTCTGGCCAATTGCGCCGCCAGCCGATCGACCGCATCGGGGTCGGGACCGGATACGATCAGCGCCACCAACTTGCCGAAAGGAGGCATGCCGGCGACCCGGCGGTCGTCCGCCTCGGCCAGATAAAAGCGCTCGCCGTCGCCGGACAGTAGAGCCTGCATGACCTTGTCGTCCGGCTGATAGGTCTGCAGCAGCACATGTCCTTTGTGGGCGGCACGCCCTGCCCGGCCGGCCACCTGCGAAAGCAACTGGAAGGTCCGTTCGGCCGCCCGCAGGTCGCCACCGGCCAGACCGAGATCGGCATCGACCACGCCGACCAGCGTAAGCAACGGAAAATGATGGCCTTTGGCGACCACCTGGGTGCCGATCAGCAGATCGATTTCCCGGTTGGCCATGCGATCGATCAGGTCTTGGGCCGCCTGCGGGCCGCGCAAGGTGTCGCTGGCCATGATGACGGTGCGGGCGTCGGGAAATTTGGCCGCCACTTCCTCAGCCAGCCGTTCGACGCCCGGTCCACAGGCGGCGAAGCTGTCCTCGGCCTGACATTCGGGACAGACCGCCGGTTTCGCGGAAATATATCCGCAATGGTGACATTGCAAACGGCCGGCCGAACGGTGCTCGACCAGCCAGGCTGTGCAGTGCGGGCACTGAAGGCGGTGGCCACATCCCCGGCACAGGGTGAGCGGCGCATAGCCGCGACGATTAAGGAACAGCATGACCTGCTCGCCGGCCGTCAGGGTATTTTCGATGGCTTGCACCAGAGGCGGCGAGAGCCAGGACTGCCGCGGCGGCGCATGTCGACGCATGTCGACCAGGGAAATTTCCGGAAGATCGGCGCCGCCGTGGCGCAACGGCAGAGACACGCGGGCATAACGCCCCTGAACGACGTTGGTTTGTGTCTCCAGCGATGGCGTCGCCGAGGCCAGGATGATCGGCACGTCGCCGGTCCGCGCCCGCACCACCGCCATGTCGCGGGCGTGATAGATCACTCCCTCCTCCTGCTTGAAGGAGGCGTCATGTTCCTCGTCGACGACGATCAGGCCGAGCTCGGGATAGGGCAGAAACAGGGCGGAGCGGGCCCCGACGATGACTTTCGCCCGGCCGAAGGCGACATCGCGCCAACCGTCGCGCCGCGCCGCCGCGCCCAGTTCCGAATGCCATTCGACCGGCCGCGTGCCGAAGCGTCGTTCGAACCGGGCAAGCCATTGGGTGGAGAGCGCAATCTCGGGCAGCAGCACCAGGACCTGGCGTCCGCGCCGAAGAGCCTCGGCGACCGCTTCGAAATAGACTTCCGTCTTGCCCGATCCGGTCACACCTTCCAGCAGGGTGACCGAAAATCCGCCCTCCAAAGTCCGGCGGAGAGCCTCGGCGGCCGAAGCCTGGATGTCCGACAGCGGCAGACCGGCCCGCCGCCAGTCCGGCGTCGGCGGCGGCAACCGCCTGGGGGCCGACACCCGCGCCAGTCCGCCGACCTCGGCCAGCCCTTTGATCACCGCCGTCCCAGCCCCGGCCTGCCGCGCCAACTCGGCGGCCGGCAAAGGCCGTCCGGCCGCGGCGAGGACCCGCCGGCGCGCCTCGGTCATCTTGAGGTCGGGCGGCGGCGGATCGACCGCGACATAGGCGACCGGATCCGCCGGCGGCGCGTCCAGAGCGGCCGGCACGCTGATCACCATGCGCAGCACGGCGCCTGGCGGCGACACCGTATAGGCGGCCACCCAATCGACCAGCTTCCGGGACGCGGCGGGAAGCGGTGGCACGTCGAGACGGCCATCGGTCGGTCGGCATTTCTCGATGGCCAAGCTGGCGCTGCCGGCGCCCCAGACGACGCCCACCGCATGGCGCGTCCCCAATGGCACCCTGACAAAATCGCCGGCCGCCAGGCTTTGAGCAGGGCCAACGACATAGTCATAGTGGCCGGCCAGGGGGAGCGGCAGGAGAACGGCCACGCGGTCTCCGGCGAGGAAGGTGGCGTTAAGGTCAGCTTGGGAATTGGCAGTCGGGAAGAGCATGGTCTACACTCTAGCCGCCCGGCCGCCGAACCACCAGCCGGCACCGATCAAGGCCAAGGACTGTGACACTGAGAATGACACCTCTTTCCGTACAACGGGATTCGCATAGCTCCCTTCGCCGTCGCCCCCGGCAGGATTGCTGATATGGCACGCAAAAGCGAGACCGCGAACGCCTCTTCAACCGGCAGCGTCAGTGACGAACAGGTCGCCGCCTTTTTGCATGACCACCCCGAATTTCTGGTCGATCACCCGGAATTGATTACCACGTTAACCTTGCCGGCCCGCTTCGATGCCGGCCCGGTGGTCGATCTGCAGCAGCATGTGATCGGCCGCCTGCGCGAGGAGGTCGAACAACTGCGCGGCTGTGCCGAGCATCTGATCTCGACCTCGCGCAGCAATATGTCGACGCAGACGCGCACCCACGAAGCGGCGCTGGCGCTGCTCGACGCCGGCAGCATGACCGGTTTGGCCCGCGTGGTCGCCGACGACCTGCCCGGCCTGCTCGACGTCGACGTGGCGACGATCGGATTCGAAACGGGAGAGGGCCCATCCCCCCTGATGGCGGGCATCCTGACCTTGCCCAATGGATTGCTCGATCGGATTCTGGGGGATGGCGAGGTCATGCTGCGGGCATCGACCACCGGTGATCCCGCCCTGTTCGGCGACGGTGCCGGTTTGGTATCCTCTTGCGCCCTGGTCCGACTGACCCCGAATGGCTTGCCCGGTGGCGTGATCGCCTTGGGATCGCGCAACGAACGTGGCTTTCACAACAGCCAGGGGACGGAATTGCTCTCCTTCCTCGCCCGGATCGTCGAAGATTGCGTCGTGCGGTGGTGGCCGGCGGCCTGATCCCCTTTCTCGGCGACGCCGCGCTGCAATCGGCCGTCGCCACCTGGCGCCGCTGGCTGGCCGACGAACGGCGCGCCTCGGCCCATACGCTGGACGGCTATGGTCGCGATTTGGCGGCTTTCCTCATCTTTCTCACCGACCATCTCGGCAATGAGCCGCGGCTGGCCGACCTCGGCGGCTTGCGTCCGGCGGATTTCCGCAGCTTTCTCGCGCAGCGCTCGGCCGCCGGTCTCGGACGGACCTCGCTGGCGCGGACCATGTCGTCGCTACGCAGTTTTTTCCGTCACCTCGACCGCCACGACCTCGCTCACAATCCCGCGCTGGGCACCGTGCGCGCCCCCCGGCCGCCGCGTTCTCTTCCCAAGGCGTTGGCCGAAGATGAAGCCCTGGAGACCATCGCCGGCGTTGGCGAGCTGCAAAGCGAACCTTGGATGGCGGCTCGCGACACCGCCCTGTTCACCTTGCTTTACGGCTGCGGCCTGCGAATCGGCGAAGCCTTGGCGCTCGACCGCCGCGACGCGCCCTCCGGCCCGTCGATGATGATCACCGGCAAAGGTCGCAAGCAACGGTTGGTGCCATTGCTGCCGGCCGTCGTCGACGCGGTGGCGATCTATCTGGCGCAGTGTCCGTTCATTGGCGGCGCCGACTTTCCGCTGTTCGTCGGGGCGCGCGGCAAGCGACTCAATCCCGGCGTGGTTCAGCGACAGATGCGCCATCTGCGGGCGCTTCTCGGGCTGCCGGACACGGCGACGCCGCACGCGCTTCGCCACAGCTTCGCCACCCACCTGCTGTCGGGCGGCGGCGATCTGCGGACTATCCAGGAACTGCTGGGGCATGCCTCGCTGTCGACTACGCAGCGCTATACCGAGGTCGACGCCGGCAAGCTGGCCGCCGTCTACCGGAATGCCCATCCCCGGGCAAAAAGTTAATTACTCGCCGGGATCGCTGCGCTCGATGAATATTTGCAGGCGGCCCGGCAGGCGATGCTTAAGCCGGTTGAGACTCCGCGACAAAGGCGGGACCAGGCGGCGCAGATCCTTGACCGAACGTTTGGCCCGCTTCGAACCCCGGGCCAGCAGATAGAGGCCGACGGCGAAAAGGACAAAGCCGATCGGCACCGGCGTCGGCACCGACAAGATGCCCAGAATGATCAGCAAAGCGCCGGCGCCGGTCAGGCCGAGACGGCGCAGCAGAACACCCCACTGCCGGCGCCGGCGGAGATTCGGGCGGGAAGACGGCGGCTGACTCACCGGCCACCCGTCAGGATCGAGGGGCCGGCAGAAAAACGGGAACAAGGAATCACGAAAACTCGCGCAAGGCGTCGCAGGGCCATCATCCTAAGGGCTGACGACGCGATCTGTCGAGGCGCGTGTTGGAAGGTCTCAATGAATGGCCGCGCAATAGTAATAACCACTGCTTTTTCGTCATTCCCGCGAAAGCGGGAATCCATACGACGCGAGGGCGCAGTTCTGCCGGTTGTGGATTCCCGCTTTCGCGGGAATGACGAGGTGATTCGTTTGTTTCTGCGGAACGCCTATGCCCACAGAGATCACGGGTATCAGATATGAATCGGCCGGCCGTCGACGGCCAGTGCCGCTTCCTTGACGGCCTCGGCAAGCGACGGATGGGCGTGCGAGGTCCGGGCGATGTCCTCGGCGGCGGCGGAGAACTCCATCCCCAGAACGACTTCGGCAATGAGATCGCCGGCCGCCGGGCCGATGATATGGCAGCCCAGGACCTTGTCGGTCTTGGCGTCCGCCAGAATCTTGACGAAACCGTCGATATCGCCGTTGGCCCGCGCCCGGCCGTTGGCGGTGAAGGGGAACTTGCCGACCCGATAGGCAATCCCTTCGGCCTTCAGCTGCTCTTCGGTTTTGCCGACATTGGCCACTTCGGGCCAAGTGTAAACGACGCCCGGGATGGCATCGTAATTCACATGCCCCGCCTGTCCGGCCAAGATCTCCGCCAGGGCGACGCCCTCTTCCTCGGCCTTGTGCGCCAACATGACACCGCCGATCACGTCGCCGATGGCTGAGATGCCTGGCACGCTCGTCTGGAAATGGCTATCGACCTTGATGAAACCGCGGCCGTCGATTTCAACGCCGGCTTCCCTGGCGCCAAGCCCCTCGGTATGCGGCCGCCGGCCGATGGCAACCAGGACGACATCGGCGGAAAGCGTCTCCTTGGCGCCCCCCTTGGCCGGTTCCAGCGTGAGAGTGACGCCGGTCTTGTCGATATCCGCCCCCATCACCTTGGTCCCCAGTTTGAATTTCATCCCCTGGCGTTCGAGGATACGCTGCATCTGTTTGGAGATTTCGCCGTCATGCAACGGCAGGGCCCGATCGAGGAACTCGACCACCGTCACCTCGGCACCCAGCCGGCGCCACACCGACCCCAGCTCCAACCCGATCACCCCAGCGCCGATGACCACCAGATGCCCGGGTACCTTGCGCAGCTCCAGCGCGCCGGTCGAGGAAACGATCCGATCCTCATCGATAGCCACGCCCGGCAGCGGCGTCACCTCGGATCCGGTGGCGATGACGATATGCCTGGCGGTGACGGTCTGGACGCCATCCTTGCCGGCGACCTCGACCTTGCCCGGCGCCGCAATGCGACCCGCCCCGATCAGATAGGTGATCTTGTGCTTCTTGAAGAGAAACTCGATGCCCTTGGTATTGTCGCCGACCACCTTCTGCTTGCGGGCCATCATGGTGGCAAGATCGAGCTCGACCGAACCGACCTTGATGCCATGCTCGGCAAACCGATGGCTGACCTCTTCGAAATGATGGGACGACTGCAACAGCGCCTTCGATGGAATGCAGCCGACGTTCAGACAGGTGCCGCCCAGCGATCCCCGCTTCTCGACGCAGGCCGTTTTAAGGCCGAGCTGCGCGGCCCGGATCGCCGCCACATAACCGCCGGGACCACCGCCGATCACCACCACGTCGAAGTCTTGCGCTGCCATTATTGAAGTCCTTGGAAGAAAGAATCACCGCCACCGCAACCCTCCCCGAGAGAGGGAGAATTGCGGTGGTGGAAACAACACCGCCCTTACATATCCAAGAGAATCCGCTGCGGATCCTCGAGACATTCCTTGATACGGATCAGGAAGGACACAGCTTCGCGGCCGTCGATGATGCGATGGTCATAGGAAACCGCCAGATACATCATCGGACGCGCTTCGATCCGGCCATCGGGAAGAACGACAGGCCGCAACTGCGTCTTATGCATGCCGAGAATTGCCGACTGCGGCGGATTGATGATTGGCGTGCTCATCAACGAGCCATAGACGCCGCCATTGGAAACGGTAAAGGTGCCGCCCGTCATCTCATCGATGGTCAGCTTGCCGTCGCGAGCCTTGCGGCCATAATTGCCGATGGTCTTCTCGACCTCGGCAAAGCTCAGAGTGTCGGCATTACGAACCACCGGCACCACCAGACCGTTCGGTGTGCCGACGGCGACGCCGATATCGTAGTAATTCTTGTAGACGAGATCGTCGCCGTCGATCTCGGCATTGACCGCCGGCCATTCCTTGAGAGCGGCGACCGAGGCTTTGACGAAGAACGACATGAAGCCAAGCTTCACGCCGTGCTTCTTCTCGAAGGACTCTTTGTACTGGGCACGGATCGCGTTGATCGCCGACATGTCCACCTCGTTGAAGGTGGTCAGCATGGCGGCGTTGTTCTGCGCTTCCTTCAACCGCTGGGCGATACGCTTTCTGAGCCGCGTCATCTTGACCCGCTCTTCGCGCGGATCCGCCGCACGCGGAGCAGCGGGAACGGAAACCGGAGCAGCAGCCGGCGCGGCCGGACGCTCCAAAGTCGCGATGACGTCGCCCTTGGTGATCCGCCCGTCCTTGCCGGTCCCGGTAACCGCCCCGGCATCAAGCCGGTTCTCTTCCATCAGCTTGCGAGCCGACGGGGCCGGCGGATGAGCCTCGGCCGTAACGGCCGGCGCGGCAACGGAGGGAGCCGGCGCGGCGGCCGGTTTGGCTTTGGCGGGGGCTCCCGAGGCGTCGATCTCTCCCAATGGAGCACCGACTCCGACAGTGGTGCCGACGGCAGCGGCAATCTCGACCAAGGTCCCACTCGCTGGAGCATTGACCTCGACGGTCACCTTATCGGTTTCCAGTTCCACCAGAGGCTCGTCGGCGGCGACGGCATCGCCCACCTGTTTGAACCATTTGGCGATGGTCGCCTCGGTCACCGATTCGCCCAGTGCGGGCACAACGATTTGCGTGCTCATCGGACTTTCTCGCCTTCTTTCATTTCGCGCCTTGCACTTGGCTCAGCTTGGTCTGCCGCCGGAACGGCTGGGGAAGGGTGAACAGGGCCGAGGTCAAGGCCTGCTCGACCAGCAGCGCCTGTTCGTAGACATGGTTCTTGTGCACTCCGGTGGCCGGCGCGGCGGCCGCCTTGCGTCCCACGTAATGGGCCCGGCGGACCTTGTGCGACAATTCCTCGAGAATGAATTCCAGACGACGGTCGACGAAGATCCAGGCACCCATGTTGGCCGGCTCTTCCTGCGCCCACACGACTTCAGCATTGGGGTAGCGGGCGAGTTGCTTCAGCACCGTTTCCTTCGGCCAGGGATAGAGCTGTTCGATGCGGATGATCGCGACGTCATCGAGGTTGCGTTTGGTCCGCTCCTCGATCAGGTCGTAATAGACCTTGCCGGTGCACAGCACGACCCGGCGAATCGCCTCGTCGGGAACCAGGGCTGCCGTCTCGCCAAGCACGCGGCGGAACCGCGATCCGGGCCCGAAATCGGCAAGCGGGCTGACCGCCAGCTTGTGGCGCAACAATGACTTCGGCGTCATCACCACCAGCGGTTTGCGATAGTTGCGGCGCACCTGGCGGCGCAGCGCATGATAATAATTGGCCGGCGTGGTGAAATTGCAGACTTGCCAGTTGTCTTCGGCGGAAAGCTGCAGATAGCGCTCGAAACGGGCCGAACTGTGTTCCGGCCCTTGGCCCTCGTAACCATGCGGCAGCAACAGCACCAGGCCGGACATCCGTAGCCATTTGGATTCGCCCGACGAAATGAACTGATCGATGATCACCTGGGCGCCGTTGGCGAAATCGCCGAACTGCCCTTCCCACATGGTCAATCCGGCAGGTTCGGACAGCGTATAGCCATATTCGAAACCAAGGACGCCCTCTTCCGAGAGAAGCGAGTCGATCACCTCGAAATTGCCCTGGTCCGGCCGGATATGATTGAGCGGAACATAACGGCTTTCGGTTTCCTGATCGATCAGCACGGAATGACGGTGCGAGAAGGTGCCTCGTCCCGAGTCCTGTCCCGACAGACGCACACCGGTACCCTCGACCACCAGAGTGCCGATCGCCAGGGCCTCCGCCGTTGCCCAGTCGATGCCCTGGCCGGTGGCCATCATCTGCTGTTTCGCCTCGAGCTGCCGGGCGATCTTGCGGTTGAGGTTGAAGCCGTCCGGCACCGTGGTGATCGCCCGTCCAACCTCCTGCAGCAGATCGAAGGATACGTCGGTGTTCTCGTCGCGCATCTCTTCTTCATCGGTCAGCGCGCCTAGACCCGCCCATTTGCCTTCCAGCCAGTCGGCCTTGTTGACCTTGAACGATTTGCCCGCCTCGAATTCGCGCTCCAACATGGTTTGGAAATCGCTGACCAGCGTGTCGGCCTGTTCGGCCGTCACGACGCCTTCGGCAATCAACTTTTCCGCATAAATCTGGCGGGTCGTCGGATGCGACGCGATCTTGCGGTACATCAGGGGCTGGGTGAAGGCCGGCTCGTCGCTCTCGTTGTGGCCGTGTCGTCGATAACAGACCATGTCGACCACGACATCGGTGGCGAATTCCTGCCGGAATTCGATAGCGATCCTGGCCACGTGAACCACGGCTTCCGGGTCGTCGCCATTAACATGGAAAATCGGCGCCTGGACCATCTTCGCCACGTCGGTGCAATAGGGACCGGATCGCGAATATTGCGGTGCCGTGGTGAAACCGATCTGGGTGTTGATCACCACATGGACCGTTCCGCCGGTGCTGTACCCGACGAGCTGGCTCATCGCCAGACACTCGCTCACCACGCCCTGGCCGGCGAAGGCGGCGTCGCCATGGATCAGAAGGCCCATGGCCTGGCGAGTATCGCCATCCTTCTGCGTCTGCTTGGCGCGGACCTTGCCCAGAACGACCGAATCAGCGACTTCGAGATGCGAGGGATTGGGCGTCAGCGACAGATGCACGACATTGCCGTCGAAATCCCGGTCGGCCGACGTTCCCAGGTGATATTTCACATCGCCTGAGCCCTGGACGTCTTCCGGCTTGGCCGGATTTCCCTGGAATTCCGAAAACAAGGCGACGAAAGGCTTCTTCATGAAGTTGGTCAGCACGTTCAACCGGCCGCGATGGGCCATGCCGAGTGTCACGTCGGTCAGGCCAAGCTGGCTGCCCCGCTTCAGAATCTGTTCGAGCGCCGGAATCAGCGGCTCGCCGCCTTCAAGGCCGAAGCGTTTGGTCCCGGTGTATTTCATCTGCAGGAAGCGCTCGAGACCTTCGGCCTCGGTCAGCCGCTCAAGGATGGCCTGCTTGCCCCGCTCGGTGAATTCGGTGTGATTACGGATTGATTCGATGCGCTTTTGGATCCAGGCCTTTTGGTCTGGATCCTGAATATGCATGAATTCGACGCCGATTTTGCCGCAATAGGTCTCCCGCAAAACGCGCAGGATAGTCCGCAGCGTCGCGGTTTCGAGCCCAAGCGCATTGTCGATGAAGATCTCGCGGTCGAGATCGGCGTCGACGAAACCGTAGCTGTGATAATCGAGTTCCGGATGCGGTTCGCGTTTCTGCAAGCCAAGCGGATCGAGTTGGGCCTCCAGATGGCCCCGGACCCGGTAGACGCGGATCAGCATCAAGGCGCGAATCGAATCGAGCGCCACCTTGCGGATCTCTTCCACCGAGGGCGCCGGCGTGGCGGCGGCCTTGCCACCGGCCTTCTTGGCCGGGACAGCGACGTCGTCGGCCACCCCAATCACTTTATTGCCATTTCTGCCCCAGGGTGCGCCTTTCAGTTCGGCGAGAATCTCCCGGGCGTCGTCGTCAAGTTCCCGGAAGAACTCGGCCCAGTCCGCGTCAACAGTCCCGGGGTTTTCGACGAAACGGGCGTAGAGTTCCGACACATAGGTGGCATTGGCACCGGTCAGAAAGGACAGTTGGTCTGGCTGCATGCAGTGCGGCGGACGCGGTTCTTCGCCACGCCCCCTCCCTTATGGTTCAGTTCTGAATGTCACGTTCCGACGAGATATTAGAAGGAGACCACTGTTCCACAAGCCGGAGGTCTGTTTCCTTTCGCTTGGCAGCCAAGCGTCGAACGCAGACCACCGGCAGTGGTTGATGATCGTTCGTAGTCTTTTACTCGTTCAACAGCGTGATCATTGTGCTGCCGAGCGACGCCGGCGAATCGGCGACAACAATGCCGGCGCTCCGCATCGCTTCCATCTTGTCACCAGCCCCGCCCTTGCCACCCGAAATGATGGCCCCGGCATGTCCCATGCGGCGGCCGGGCGGCGCCGTGACCCCCGCGATGAAGCCGACGATCGGTTTTTTCACCTTCGACGCCTTCAGCAGCGCCGCGCCCTCTTCCTCGGCCGAACCGCCGATCTCGCCGATCATGATGATCGCCTGCGTCTCGGCGTCGGCCAGGAACAGTTCCAGGGCATCGACGAAATTCGTGCCGTTGATCGGATCGCCGCCAATGCCGATGCAGGTGGTCTGGCCGAGACCGACCGCGGTAGTCTGCGCCACCGCCTCATAGGTCAAGGTCCCCGAGCGGGAAACGATGCCGATCTTGCCGCGCGAATGAATATGGCCGGGCATGATACCGATCTTGCATTCGCCGGGCGTGATCACGCCCGGACAGTTGGGACCGATCAGCCGGGTTTTCGAACCGGCCAGCGCCCGTTTCACCGCCAGCATGTCGATCACCGGGATGCCTTCGGTGATGCACACGGCCAGCTCGAGTTCGGCGTCGATGGCTTCCAGGATCGCATCGGCGGCATAAGGCGGCGGCACATAGATGACGGTGGCGTTGGCGCCGGTCTTGGCCTTGGCTTCGGCCACCGTGTTGAAGACCGGCAGATCGAGATGGCTGGTGCCGCCTTTGCCGGGCGTGACGCCGCCGACCATCTTGGTGCCGTAGGCGATCGCCTGCTCGGAGTGGAAGGTGCCCTGGGCTCCGGTGAAACCCTGGCAGATGACTTTGGTGTCTTTATTGACGAGAACAGCCATCACGCGGCCTCCTTCACGGCTTTGACCACCTTTTCGGCGGCATCCGCCAGATTGTCGGCGGCGATGATGGGCAGACCCGATTGCGAGAGAATCTTCTTGCCCAATTCGACATTGGTCCCCTCCAGACGCACCACCAGAGGCACGTTGAGACTGACCTCACGGGCCGCGGCCACCACGCCTTCGGCGATGACGTCGCAGCGCATGATGCCGCCGAAGATATTGACCAGGATGCCTTCGACATTGGGATCGGAAAGAATCAGCTTGAAGGCCGTCGTCACCCGTTCCTTGGTGGCGCCGCCGCCGACGTCGAGGAAGTTTGCCGGTTCGCTGCCGTAAAGCTTGATGATATCCATCGTCGCCATGGCCAGTCCGGCGCCGTTGACCATGCAGCCGATCTTGCCGTCCAGCTTGATGTAATTGAGGCTGTGGCGCGCCGCTTCCAACTCGGCCGGATCTTCTTCCGATTCGTCGCGCAGTTCCTCGACATCCTTGTGGCGAAACAGCGCATTGTCATCGAAGTTGACTTTGGCATCGAGCGCAATGATCTCGCCGGCACCGGTCACCACCAGCGGATTGATTTCGACGATCGACGCGTCGAGATCGACGAAAGCCTTGTAGAGAGCGCCGACAAACTTGACGGCGGTGTTGACCTGCTTGGCTTCGAGACCAAGGCCGAAGGCGATCTGCCGGCCGTGATAGGCCTGGAAACCCTGGACGGGATCGATGGCGACCTTGAGGATCTTTTCCGGATGGGTGGCGGCCACCTCTTCGATTTCCATGCCGCCTTCGGTCGAGGCCATGATGGTGATGCGCGAGGTCGACCGGTCGATCAGCATGCCGAGATAAAGCTCGCGCTTGATGTCACAACCGTCCTCGATATAGACCCGCTTGACTTCCTTGCCGGCCGGCCCGGTCTGGTGCGTGACCAGAACCTGCCCAAGCATCGCCTTGGCATTGTCGGCAACGGCCTCGGCCGACTTGACGACGCGAACGCCGCCGCCTTCGTTTTCCTTGTTCTTGAACTTGCCCTTGCCGCGACCGCCGGCATGGATCTGCGATTTGACGACCCAAACGGGTCCGCCCAGTTCTTTCGCGACCTGCAGGGCTTCGTCAGCCGTGTAAGCGACACCACCCTTGAGAATGGCGACACCATACTTCGCGAGCAGCTTCTTTGCCTGGTACTCGTGGATGTTCATCGGGGCCTCGTCTTTCTCGTGTCTCGCCTTTTCAAGCCCCGCCGACCAACCACTTGAGTCAACTCCGAAGGGCTTTAAAGGTTCCTGGGCGAGCAGACCGGCTATCGTCTGTTCGCCAGTCTGCTCCCGGGTTGGTTGCGAAATGTCGGAGGGAACGTCCCGCCGACATTTCATCGGTAGATAACTCCTGGTCTTACTTCGGCATCAATTCCTTCGACTTGGCGATCAGGCCGCGCACGGACTCGATCGATTTGGCGAAAGCGGCTTTCTCATCGTCGTTGAGTTCGATCTCGACGATCTTCTCGACGCCACCGGCGCCGATGATTGCCGGAACACCGACATAGATACCCGTCTGGCCATAGGCGCCGTCGACCCAGGCGGCGACCGGCAGAACCCGGCGCTTGTCCTTCAAATAGGACTCGGCCATCGTGATGGCCGCCGCCGCCGGCGCGTAGAAGGCGGAACCGGTCTTCAAGAGACCGACGATCTCGGCTCCGCCATCGCGGGTCCGCTGGATGATCTTGTCGAGACGGTCCTGGGTGGTCCAGCCGGCCTTGATAAGATCGGGCAGCGGAATGCCGGCCACCGTGGAATAGCGGGCCAGCGGCACCATGGTGTCGCCATGACCGCCCAGCACGAAGGCAGTGACGTCTTCCACCGAAACCTTGAACTCTTCCGACAGGAAATAGCGGAAGCGCGCCGAATCGAGCACGCCGGCCATTCCGACAACCTTGTTGTGCGGCAGCCCGGACACTTCGCGCAACACCCAGACCATGGCGTCCAGCGGATTGGTGATGCAGATGACGAAGGCGTTGGGGGCATGCTGTTTGATGCCCTGTCCGACCTGCGTCATCACCTTGGCGTTAATGCCGATCAAATCGTCACGGCTCATGCCGGGTTTACGTGGCACGCCGGCGGTAACGATGATCACGTCGGCACCGGCGATGGCGGAATAGTCACTGGAGCCGCTGTATGCGGCATTGACACCCTCGATGGCGGTCGATTGGGCCATATCAAGCGACTTTCCCTGGGGAACGCCGTCGACGATATCGAACATCACGACGTCGCCCAGTTCCTTGAGACCGATCAGGTGGGCGAGCGTGCCACCGATATTACCAGCACCGATGAGAGCGATTTTCTTACGAGCCATGGAACGTTGCCTTTCTGACTTACTGGGGTGGGACGGATGTCCTGCCACCCGGTCCGGCAGTAAAAACTCTTGCGCCGGTGGTAGCGCGAAATCCGCGTTTGAGCAAGGGGGCTTAAGTCAATATAGAACGTAAGCTTCCCTTAAAAAAAATCAGGTTATTCCTCTAGCGGGACCGACAGTTTCTCTCCTGCATTCGACAGTAGATTGATAAGACAAGAAAAAATTCCTGTTCCACCAAAATGAAACAACCTGCTCCTATTTCCGGTCAAGAAGACCGGGCAAACCCGATTCCCTTAAAAAAAATCAGGTTATTAACCTGAGCTTACCGGATATTGCCCCGTCGATAAAGGGCAATTCATTGAAATGAAACGGCAAATGCCGACTGGCCGGAGCCTGGGCAAACGTCATGATTGCCGTCAGCGACGGAGCCTTTCGACAGGGACGGGAACGAATTCGGCGACCGATGAAACTTCAGGGAGATTCAATCAGTTGGTGCGTCAGATGACGATGTCGCAAATATTCCTCCGATTGCATTTCCATCAGTCGGCTCACCGTGCGATGGAACTCGAATGCCCCGTCGCCGGTCTGGTAAAGCGCTTGCGGCGAGGCCGCCGCCGAACAGATCAGCGTGACTTTGTGTTCGTAGAGGGCATCGACGAGCGTCACAAATCGCTTGGCGGCGTCCCGGTCGGCTGGCGACAGAACGGGAATGTCCGACAAAATGACCGTGTGGTAGAGGGTGGCCAACGCCAAGTAGTCGGTGGCGCCCAAATGAGCCCGACAGAGTTCGTCGAAGCCGAACCAGGCCACTCCGTCAGCCGCCCGCGGCACGTTCCACTGCCGTCCCGGCACTTCGATTCGCTCGACGCGCGGCGTCTGGCCGGCTGTCAAACGGCCGAAGCAGTGAGCCAAGGCGGTTTCCGACTGACCGGTCAACGGCGTGTAATAAACCTGCATTCCTGTTTTGCGGCCGAGCCGGTAGTCCCCTTCGCTATTCAATTCGAGAATATCGAGGGTCTCTTTGATGACCGCGATGAAGGGCAGGAAACGGTCGCGCTGCAGCCCATATTTGTAGAGGTCGTCGGGCGGACGGTTGGAGGTCGTCACCACCACCACCCCTTCGGAAAACAGACATTGGAACAGCCGCCCGAGAATCATCGCATCGGCGATGTCGCTGACCTGCAGTTCGTCAAAACATAAGAGCCAGGATTGCGCGGCGATCGATTTGGCGAGGTGCGGAATGGGATCGCCGTCCCCCCGGCCGTTATCTTGCCGCCAGCGGTTCATCTCGGCATGGACGTCGCGCATGAAGGCGTGAAAATGAACCCGGCGCTTGGCTTCGACCGGCGCTCCGGCGAAAAACAGATCCATCAGCATGGATTTGCCGCGCCCGACGTCGCCGTAGAGATAGAGCCCCTGCTTTGGCACATTGCTTTCGCAATCGCCCGGCGTCCATTGCAGACGGGCGGCCGAGCGCTGGCCAAAGCCGAATCGGGCCAGCCAACCACCGGCGCCCTGCGATGGGTTGAAAGAAGCCAATGCCTTGTGGAGGCTTTCGAGCTTTTCGATCGCCATCGCCTGCGCCGGATCCGTACGCAATTCCCCGGCGCCGAGCATGGCGCGATATCTGGCGAGAGGTCCGTCCATGAACCGGCCTCCCCCCTCACCCGTCCGCGTTGATCCTCTCGATCAGCTGCTCCAGCACGACGGCGGCCTTGCTGTTGCTGATCTGACAGGTTCCGGCGGCCTCGTGCCCACCGCCTTCGAATTCAAGGGCCAGCGCCCCGATGTTGGTTTTCGAACTCCGGTCGAGGATGGATTTTCCGATGGCGAAGACGGTGTTCCGTCTTTTCAGGCCCCACAGAACATGGATGGAGATATTGCATTCGGGGAACAGCGCGTAAACCATGAAGCGGTTGCCGGCATAGATGACATCTTCGCCACGCAAATCGACGATCACCGCATTCTTGCGCACCTCGGAGCAACGTCGCAGCTGCTCCTTGAATTTTTCCTCTTGCTCGAAATAGAGATCGACGCGTTCTTTCACATCGGTAAGCTGCAAAATCTCGTCGATGCCATGATTTCGGCAATAGTCGATAAGATCCATCATCAATTGATAATTGGAGACTTTGAACTGGTGGAACCGCCCCAGACCGGTGCGGGCATCCATCAGGAAATTGAGCAGCGGCCAACCGGTCGGATGCAAGATCTCGGCCCGCGAAAAACGGGCGGCATCGCCCTGGTCGACAGCAGCCATCATCGCATCGAAGGCTTCCGGAAAGACCGAGGTCCCGCCATAATAATTGAAGACGACGCGAGCGGCCGATGGGGCGTCGGGATCAATCACATGGTTGTCGTGCCGGGCAACCCGCAGCGTCTCCGACAGATGGTGGTCGAAGGCCAGATGAACGCCGTCGACATAGGGCAAATTGGTGGTGACATCCTCGTCGGTGATCGCAACCAAACCGTCCTGCATATCCTTGGGATGAACGAACTTGATCTCGTCGATGAGGTCGAGGTGTTTCAACAGTACCGCGCAGACCAATCCATCAAAATCGCTGCGGGTTACCAAGCGGAACTTCTTTTGATCCGACATCCCAGCCTCTCCCGGTCTTGCCAGTTACGCCCGAAGATAGCTGTTGCCTCATGGGCTGACAACCGGCCCCTTCTCTTCTCGTAAAAAGAGAAATGGCGACAACACATGAGGCAATCGGTCTCTCGAACGAGCAATCACCGCGCGTTCACCCGATCGCCAGGCAACAATCACCTTTCCGCAAGGCCGTCTCTCGGCTAAAGAAGGAACGGACTTTTTCAAGGTATTGCCTATGTCGCGCTGGCCGACCATTTCTGCTGCCCTGTCCGCTTTGACCGCTGCCACCCTGCTCGCCGCCTGCGGCACCGAGGCACCTTTCGTCCTGTCCGATTATCGCCAACATCAACGCGGCTCGGTTGTCGTCTGTTTCGATGACGACACCTCGACGGTCGCCCAGGCCATGGCCCTGGCGGAAGACATCTGCCGCCAATATGACCGCACGGCGAAATTGCACCTGGTGCAGCCCAATCAATGCAGTTGGACGACTCCGTCGCAGGCCACCTTCCTGTGCGTGGCACGACCCGGCGAATCGCCGCCACCGATCTCTCCGCATCTGGCGCCGATGCGCCACGACACGCCGCTGCCGGCCGATTAGGCTCTGGGGCGTGTCGTCAGTTATGTCAAAGGTTCGTCTGCCGGTATTTTGTCGTCGTCATCTCCGCTTTCGCGCATATGCGCTGACTTAAGCTTCGGTGGCACCGGCGTCTCTGCCGGTGTTGCCGCCCAAAGCGGCAAGAAATGCTGCCGAGATCTGTTTGCTTGCCGGCTCCGCCGGCACACCGGCAGAGACGCCGGTGCCACCGAAGGGACAACGAACACGGCTTCCACGCCTAAGTCAGCGCCGATGCGCTTTCGCGGGAATGACGGGAAAATGTGACAGAAGAACCGTATTTGACGACAAGCGTGGAGCGTTCAGAACTGCCGCTCGGCGATCTTCTCCTTGATGCTGCCGATGGCTTTGGCCGGGTTCAGACCCTTCGGGCAGGTCGACGTGCAATTCATGATTGTATGGCAGCGGTAGAGCCGGAACGGATCTTCCAGCGCGTCGAGACGTTCGCCGGTGAACTCGTCGCGCGAGTCGTGGATCCACCGGGCGGCCTGCAACAGAACAGCCGGGCCAAGATAGCGATCGCCGTTCCACCAATAGCTGGGGCAGGAGGTCTGGCAGCAGAAGCACAGGATGCACTCCCAAAGGCCGTCGAGCTTGGCGCGTTCCTCTGGACTTTGCAGAACCTCGCGGTCGGGCGGCTGCGGCGTTTGCGTCTGCATCCAAGGCTTGATCGAGGCCAACTGCGCATAGGGCACCGAGAGATCCGGAACCAGATCCTTGACCACCGGCAGATGCGGCAAGGGATAGATCTTGACGGGACCCTTGATGTCGGCGATCGGCTTCAAACAGGCCAGAGTATTGGCGCCATCGATGTTCATCGCGCAGGACCCGCAGATTCCTTCGCGGCATGAACGGCGGAAGGTAAGCGTCGAGTCGATCTCATTCTTGACCTTCAAGAGGGCGTCCAGAACCATCGGGCCGCAGTCATCGAGATCGATGTCGAAAGAATCGAGACGCGGATTGGCGCCGGTGTCGGGATCGTAGCGATAGATCTGGAAGGTCTTGACCCGTTTGGCGCCAGGCGCCGCCGGGTGGCTTTTGCCCGGCTGAACCGTGGAATTGGCGGGAAGAGCAAATTCAACCATGATCGTTCCTTTGAACTCAAAGGGGGCCTTGCGACGTCACCCGGCGGCCAACGCCGCCAAGCTGGTCGGAACTCAATAGACGCGGGCTTTCGGCACGATGTACTCGACCTCGTCGGTCAGCGTGTAGGTGTGCACCGGGCGATATCCCAACGTCACCTTGCCGGTCTCATCGACCCAGGCCAGGCTGTGCTTCATCCAGGTGACATCGTCGCGATCTGGGAAGTCTTCGCGCGCATGGGCGCCGCGACTTTCCTGCCGCGCCTCGGCGGAGGTGATGGTCGCCTTGGCGCAGTCGAGCAGGTTCTCGAGCTCGAAGGCTTCGATCAGATCGGAATTCCAGATCAGCGAACGGTCGGTCACCTTGATGTCGGCGAGAGACTGATAGATTTCGCCGATCTTGCTGACGCCTTCGGCCAACGACGACTGGGTCCGGAACACCGCGGCGTCACGCTGCATGGTCTGCTGCATTCCCAACCGAATGGCCTGCGTCGTGAGCCCGCCCGAGGCGTTGCGCAACCGATCGAGGCGCGACACCGCCAGATCGCCGGCATCCTTCGGCAAAGGCCGGTGCGGCGTGCCCGGCTTGACGACCTCGGCAGCCCGCAAAGCGGCCGCCCGACCGAAAACCACGATATCGAGCAAAGAGTTTGTTCCCAGCCGATTGGCACCGTGGACGGACACACAGGCGGCCTCGCCGATGGCCATCAGGCCGGGGCAGACGGCATCGGGTTCGCCGGCCGTCGGCCGCAGAACCTCGCCCTGCAAATTGGTGGGGATGCCGCCCATGTTGTAGTGGACGGTGGGCAGCACCGGGATCGGCTCGCGCGTCACGTCGACGCCGGCGAAAATCTTCGCCGTCTCGGAAATGCCCGGCAGGCGCAATTCCAACGTCTCCGCCCCCAGATGCTCGAGATGCAGATGGATATGGTCGGAGTTCTTGCCGACGCCGCGGCCTTCCCGGATCTCGATGGTCATCGCCCGCGACACCACGTCACGGGATGCCAGATCCTTGGCGTTCGGCGCATAGCGTTCCATGAAGCGCTCGCCGGCCGAGTTGGTGAGATAACCGCCCTCGCCGCGGGCTCCCTCGGTGATCAGACACCCCGAACCATAAATGCCGGTCGGATGGAACTGCACGAATTCCATGTCCTGCAGCGGCAAACCGGCCCGGGTGACCAGGCCATGACCATCGCCGGTACAGGTGTGCGCCGAGGTGCAGGAGAAATAGGCCCGACCGTAACCGCCGGTGGCCAGTACCGTTTGGTGCGCACGGAAGCGATGCAAGGTGCCGTCATCGAGATTGAGCGCGACGACGCCGCGGCAGGTGCCGTCCGGATCCATGATCAGGTCGATGGCGAAATACTCGACGAAGAACGTCGCCTCATGCTTCAGACACTGCTGATAGAGGGTATGCAAGATGGCGTGACCGGTGCGGTCGGCGGCGGCACAGGCGCGTTGCACCGGCGCCTCGCCGAAATTGCGCATATGGCCGCCGAAGGGTCGCTGGTAGATGCGGCCGTCCTCCGTCCGCGAGAAGGGAACGCCGAAGTGCTCCAACTCGTAAACGGCCGGCACGGCCTCGCGGCACATATATTCGATGGCGTCCTGATCGCCCAGCCAGTCCGACCCCTTGACGGTGTCGTACATATGCCAGCGCCAGTTATCCTCGGCCATGTTTCCGAGGCTGGCGCCAATGCCCCCTTGCGCCGCCACCGTATGGCTGCGGGTCGGGAACACCTTGGTCACACAGGCCGTCTTCAAACCGGCGGCGCCCATGCCCAACGTCGCGCGCAAGCCGGCACCACCGGCACCGACGACCACCACGTCATAGCTGTGGTCGATGATCTGGTAAGCCGACATGGTGATCAACCTCCGACAAAGACGACGCGCAACACGGATACGGCCGCGAAGACGCCAAAAAACAGGGCGATGAATTTCACCGCGATCAGGGAGACGAGCTTCAGTCCCGCATCATGGACATAGTCTTCGACGACCACCTGAACGCCCAGCTGGGCGTGCCGGAAAACCGCGAAGATAAGCAGGATCATCAAGGTCGTGTTGCCCGGCCAGGACAGCCAGGTCCGGAAATGGGAATAGTCGGCTCCGGCCAGCGAAACCACCGAAATGACGAACCAGATGGCCAGTGGCACCAGCGCCACGGCAGTCAGGCGCTGCCACAGAAAATGCGAAACGCCTTGCTTGGCCGAACCGAGACCGCGGACGCGGCCGAGCGGAGAACGCAGGGACATCCTTGAAGTCTCCTCAAACTTAAGAAAGCGCGACGGCCCAGGTCGCCACCGTCAGCAGGACGGCGGCGATGACCGCGGCGTGACCGGACCTGACGGCCGTCGGCAGCTCGAACCCCAAACCGACGTCCCAGAACAGATGCCGGATGCCGTTGGCCAGATGATAGAACAGGGCGAAGGAGAAGCCGAACAGCACGAGACGACCGATCGGCGATCCCAGCAAGCGGCTGGCCTGCTCGAAAGACGCCGGCCCGTAGGCCGCGCTGGCCAGCCAATAGGCAAGCAGCAAACTGCCAAGCGCCAGCGCCACGCCGGTGATGCGGTGGCTGATCGACAATATGGCGACGAACGGGAACCGGTAGTTGCGAACATGCGGCGAAAGCGGCCTGGCGCGCGATGTCATCGAGGAACCTCTTGGACCATTGTTCCTGGGGAACTATTAGAACGGGTTTAACCGTTCCATAACCCATAGTCAACGACTAGCCCGCTGAACAAACTAGCCTTTATGTCCATGATTTTATTATGGTCATATGCAACGAATGCTGGAAGGTCACGGACGTCGTGGCACCAATACGGTGTAATCGAAGTCGAGAACGACGGAGGGGTCGTAGTCCTTGCCGTTCTCCAATTTCTCCGGGAACGCCGTAGCGACATGGTTTTTGACGGCGAATGTCCGCAACCTGAGCGCACCAACATCATCGCGACCAGGAAGCGTCAATTTTTCTTCGACCCGGCTCCAGGCGTAGATGGTGTCACCGGCGAAACAGGGCGCCACATGACGACCGCCATTGATCGCCAACACTCTCTCGGCATTGGCCAGACCGTTGAACGACAGGGCGCGGGCCAGGCTGATGATGTGCCCGCCATAGATCAGCCGCCGTCCGAAACGCCCCTCTCCTTCGCTGTGCTGATTGAAGTGCACGCGCGCGGTGTTCTGATAGAGCCTGGTCGCCGTCATATGCTCGGCCTCCTCGATGGTCACGCCGTCGACATGGTCGATGCACTCCCCTTCCGCATAGTCGTCCCAACCAAAGGGCGAGCCGGCCAGACCCCAGTCGTAGGCCCCGGCCATCGGGGCCGGCGGCAGATGGAAGGACTCGACGGCCACCTTGGAAGACAGAACCGGGACCTGCTCCTCCGCCACCGTCACGTCGGACTGGCGCTTGCGGACCATGACCCAGCGGACATAGTCGACGACCATCTCGCCCCGCTGGTTCCTGCCGGTCGAACGGACGTAAACGACGCCGGTCTGACGATTGGAGTTTTCCTTAAGACCGATCACCTTGGAGGTGGCGCTCAAGGTATCGCCGGGGAAAACCGGGACGCCGAAACGGCCTTCGGCATAACCGAGATTGGCGACGGCATTGAGCGAAATGTCGGGCACCGTCTTGCCGAAGACGATGTGGAACGTGAGAAGATCATCGACCGGCGCCGTAGCATAACCCCGCGCCACGGCAAAGGTCGCCGCCGAGGCCAAGGCGAAGCGGCCGCCGGTCAGCCCCTGATAAAGCGCCACATCACCGGCGGTTACGGTGCGGGGCGTGGCGTGGCGGATGTCCAGGCCCAGCAGGAAGTCTTCGAAAAAGTTGCCCGGATTGGTCTTGTTCATCGACGATAAGTCCTCCTGATGGCGCAGATTTTACTGCGGTGGGGAGACGGCGCGATGGTGCTCAGCCGGGAGGCGGCTGTTCCCCGGCCAGGACGGCGATCTGTTCGGCCAGGGCCACCTGCCGGCGAGCGGCCGCCACATGCAGGTTTTCCACCAGCCGGCCATCGACCACAACGACACCACGGCCCGCCGCCACAGCCTCTTCATGGGCCGTGATGATCCGCTTCGACCAGGCCAGTTCGTCTGGACCGGGCGCGAAAGCCTGATTGGCCACCGCGATGGTTTTCGGATGAATCAATGTTTTGCCGTCGAATCCCATCTCGCGACCCTGTCGGCAGGCGGCGGCGAAGCCGTCGTCGTCGGCAAGGTCGAGATGCACGCCGTCAAGGATCGCCAAGCCATAGGCACGGGCGACCAGCAGACAGTGACCGAGCGCGTGAAGCAGCGGCAGACGATCGCGCGTGTGGGCGCACTGCAAATCCTTGGCGAGATCGGAGGTTCCCATGATGAGACCGACGAGACGCGGCGTCGCCTGGGCGATCGCCTCGGCGGTCAGCACGCCCCGCGGCGTCTCCATCATCGCCCAAAGCGCCAATGAGGCCGGCGCGCCGGCTTCATCGAGAATCGACTCTGCCTGCCGCAGCATGTCGGCGCTTTCGACTTTCGGAAGAATGAGCCCATCGGCCCCCGATCGTGCCGCCGCCACCACATCGTCATGGCCCCAGGACGTTCCCAGACCATTGACCCGTACCAGAATTTCCCGACGCCCATAGCCGCCGGCCGCCACCGTGGCTTCCACCAGACGGCGGGCCTCCACTTTCGAATCGGGCGCGACGGCATCCTCGAGATCAAAAATCAGGCCGTCGGCGGCAAGACTTTTGGCTTTTTCAAGAGCGCGCGGGTTGGAACCCGGCATATAAAGAATGCTGCGGCGCGGTCGGACCGACGTCTCCATGGCAAGAAATTTCCTTTGTTTTTTTGCGCTGCAGCAGAGTAACAACAACGGCGGGACGCTGGCAAGCGCGTCACGCAACAATCGAACGAAAATCGGTCTCCAATATGAATATTCTTTCGATCCAATCTTCTGTCGCCTTTGGTCATGTGGGCAATTCCGCCGCCGTTTTTCCCCTGCAACGTCTCGGCCACGAGGTCTGGCCGATCAACACGGTGCAGTTTTCCAATCACACCGGTTACGGCGCGTGGCGTGGCGAGGTCTTTCCCGCCGAGCATCTTGCCGACGTCCTGCAGGGAATTGACGACCGAGGCGCTCTGGCGCAGTCGGGGGCCGTGCTTTCGGGATATCTGGGTGATGCAACGATCGGAACGGTGGTTCTCGACGCGGTTGACCGCGTCAGGAAGACCAATTCCCAGGCTCTTTACTGTTGCGATCCGGTGATGGGCGACGAGGGTCGCGGCCTTTTTGTCCGGCCCGACATTCCGGCGTTCTTCGCCGGGAGGGCGTTGCCGCTGGCCGATATCGCCACGCCCAATCAGTTCGAACTGGAGATGCTGACTGGCCGCACGATCGTCAGCCTTGCCGATGCCGTCGCCGCCGCGAATGCCTTGCGGGCCCGCGGACCGGACATCGTCGCGGTGACCAGCCTGCGCCCACCGGCAGTCGACGGCAGCCGCCTCGGCTCGCTGATCGTCAGTGAAAACGGCGCATGGCTGGTCGACACGCCGAAAATCGACTTCCCCATTGCGCCCAACGGCGCCGGGGACGTCTTCGCCGCCCTGTTGCTCGGCCGGTTGCTCGATGGCGAGGCGCCGGCACCGGCCCTCGAAAAGACCGTCAGCGGTTTGTTCGCGCTGCTCTCCCAGACCCTGGCTGCGGGATCGCGGGAATTGACGCTCGTCGCCGCGCAAGGCGAGCTGGTCCAACCTGCAAAACGATATAAGGCCTATGCCATTTAGCAACCATAACAAAAATAGCCGCCCGGTTGTTACAACCTGACCGTATATGCAAGGATTGACTGGGCACCAGAAAATGACGTCGAATTTAAGTTGCTTAAGTTTTCTGCTGGTCGGCAACAACCAGCATATGCGCCGTCTTCTAAGGCTCATTTTGGAAAATCACGGCGTTACGTCGCTGACGGAGGTCCGCGACGGCAGCGAAGCGATTGAGGCTGTCCGCCACAAGGTCCCCGATATTCTCATCGCCGACTGGGTCATGACGCCGATGGACGGGTTGGACATGACCCGTTACCTGCGTCAGTCAGAGAAAAGCCCGGCGCAGGGTCTTCCAATCATCCTTCTGGCCAGCACCGCCGACGGCAATCTGCTCCCCCTTGCCGTCGCCGCCGGCGTCTCCGAAATCGTCCCCAAGCCCTTGTTCGTCAAGACGCTGATGGCGTCGGTCCATGGGATCATCGAAAACCCGCGGCCGCTGTTCCGCAACAGCGGCGGTTCCTCGCGACGTTACCGCGCCGACGAGCAAAAAAAAGCCGAGGATTCGACACCGAAACGACCGCGGCCGCCCTCTCGGGAAGGTCTGGCTCCCTGAGCCGAACCGGCTTTCGATCTCTCGGGATGTCCGTCATCCTCTGGATCCTGTCGGTTTTTTCGCTTGGCTAAACGGCCTCCAAAGCCCTATTTCTTTCGCACTAGTGCTTTGATCGTTTCCGAAATTCGAAATTCGCTGGTACCAAAGCTGTCGGAACATCGAAGATCACCACGAGCCGCCTCGGACGATTCCGGCGTAATCCGGAATGAGGCGGGCACTGCCCTTTGCGGGCAATGACTGCCCCTTTTGACGGATCTGGCGGAGGTTCATGGTAACCAATCTTTTCCTTCGTGGTGTCGCCATCGGCTTCGCTCTTGCCGCCCCGGTGGGCCCCGTGGGCGTGCTTTGCGTGCGCCGCGCGCTCGCCGACGGACGCCATGCAGCTTTTGTCGCCGGCCTTGGCGCGGCTTTCGCCGACACCTTCTATGGCGCCGTCGCCTGTCTTGGTCTCGGGGTGATTTCGTCGTTCCTGGTGGAACACCACATCTTCTTGCGGGTGGCCGGCGGACTGATCCTGGTGATCCTGGGCGTGCGCAGCCTGCAGGGATCGCGGGCGGAAAATCCCGCGGCGATGAGCGGTCCCGGCCTCTTCAAGGATTTTCTGTCGACCTTCCTGATTACCTTGACCAACCCGGGCACCATCCTGGCCTCGATGGCGATTTTCGCCGCTTTCGGCGCCATTGAGCATCAGAGTGCATCGCCGTCGATGGTGGTGGTTCTGGGGGTCTTCGGCGGTTCCACGCTTTGGTGGCTGGTCCTTTCGGCCGCCGCCGGGGCGGCGCGCTCGCGGCTGTCGCCGCGAGCCCTTGAGTTGCTCAACCGGGGATCCGGCGTCCTCCTTGTCCTGTTCGGACTGGGAATTATCGCCAGCCTGGCCTTCAACTGCTTCGCTTGATCAAGGCACCGTCGCCGGAATCAAATCCCGTGGCACCAAGGTCGCGGAGCGGGCCTCGTCGCCGCGACGATAATCGATCCGAATCGGCTGCCCGGGCGGCAGCATTTTCAAAAGCCGGCGCGCGTCGGCAAGAACCATGCCCTGCGTGCGGCGCTTGCCGATCGCGGTGATCTCGTCACCCTTCGCCAGTCCAGCCGCTTCCGCCGGGCCACCGACGACGGTCTCGACGATCTCGAAGCCGCCGCGACCGAGATTCAGCCACATCCCCGACCGATCGAACGACCCGGTGTCGGCAAGCGGCTTCTTCAGCGGCTTCAAATAGATGACCCGGTGGCCATAGTCGAAGGTGACGACAAAGCGCTTGAGAAAGCCGCTGCCGACATTGCCCTCATAGTTGGCGTCGGAGAACGCCCCCTTCGTCTGGGTGGCAAGGCTGGCGACCACGTTCGTCACCGAAACGTCGCCGAGATCGAGCGACGGCGCCCGCGCCACGAAGGACCGCGACGGCCCGCCGACCCCCCAGCCGTCGACGGTCAGAATGCCGTCCGGATATTTTCCCCGCAGGTCGTTGGCCGCGACGAACGGACCGGTCAGCGAAACCTCGGCCCGCGAACCGGTGTCGATATTGAATCGGCCAGGCAGGCCGGAGAACCGTCCAGCGACTTCCGGCATATGGTCGTAGAACCGGAAAGGCACGGCGGTGCCGTCGTTGCCGGGCCGGAACGTCTTCGGATCGATCAGAGTGAGCCGGTTGCGTTCGTAATCGACGCGCACCACGAAACGCTGGAACAATTCGAAACCCAGCATGCCGCCGGCCTGGAAACCATCCACGGCCTTCGAGCCGAAATCGAGCGTCACCACCGTCTGGTCACGCAACGTCATCGCTCCGACACCGATGGAAGCAACCCGCGTATAACCGGAGGTCTGCGTCCCCTCGCCCGCGCCATGCGCCGGAGAATCGCCCTTGGCGTCAAGGCCCAGCGTGGCCACTGTCGAGCCGGTGAGAATGCTGTGTCCGCCCGTATCGATCATGAAGGGAAACGGCCCCTTTCCGTTAACCATAGCGTCGATCACTATGTGGTTGTCAGGAAGGCGGAAAGGCACCGTCACAGAGGCGGCATTGCCGGCAATCGACCAATCGTTCGGGACCTCCTTCGGCATGGCGAAGGCTGAGATGGGCCTTGGCGCCTCGACCGTGACGGCCGACAGCGTCTGCGTCTCGTCACTGTCCCGGCCGCCGCCGTCGGAGGTGACGATTTTTCCGGCGACGGTCAGGCCGTCGCGCTGCTGGAAGTCGCTGTAACGGGTATCGTAAGTCAGGAAACCTCGGGTTTCCCGGATATGAACCAGCATGTGCGATACCGGATCGAACCAGGCGTCGAATGTCTTGCCGCCGTTCGGCGTCACCTGCAGATGATCGCCGTCCTCGTCCCGCCCGACGGCGACGATTGTCGCGCCGCCGTGATCGGCATGCCACCAGGCGTTGACCAGGCGATAGGCTTCGTTAACCGCGAGCATCGGACGGTCACCGCCCTCCTGTGGCGTCGAGGCATGCGACAGATCGATCATCCACGCCGTCGTACCGTCAAAACCGTCCGTCCCGGTGACCAGACCAAGGACATCGCTGTCGACGTAGCGGCCTGTCTCCAGATCGAAGACGAGTTCCGTCGTCCCGGAAAGCCCATGCCCATCGAACGCGTAACGAAGAATCGCCGTCCCCTCTTTCGGCGGCGGCACCACCGCGGCCTGGTACGCCGACAGGATTTCCACCACCGGGGGCTCAACGGCTGGTGAGCCAAAGGCGGAATTCCAGGGAAAAAATGCTACGATCAGACAGAACGACGAAAGCGGACGATGCATGACGAACCTTTCAGCAGTAAGCAAAAGGCGTATAGCAAAACTCTATCACCGAGGTCTTGAACGGACTTCACTATTGTTCGATTCGGGAACGTCCCGATGATCTTCGGGTCCGGACCGCTTCGCGTCGCCAGGAACGGGCGCCTGGTGCCTGGTGAGGTGCTGGTCCGCCATCGACATCTCCAGGCCTTCGCTGCCGTGGTTCTTGCCGGACGCTATAGCGAGCCGGGAGACAGCGGATGCCATGATGTCGGCGCCGGCGACGTGATCTTTCATGGCCCGGACGAAAGTCACCTGGACCGGGTTTCGGCCCGTGGTGCGGAAGTCCTGGTTCTGCCGCTGCCTGACCAGTGGAATTCCCCGCCGCGCGGCCGGGTGACCGACGCCGACGAATTGGCCCGACTTGCCGAAAAGGATCTGCGGATGGCGGTCGAAAGGTTGGCGGACATGGCGACGCCGGTCACCGTCGCCGAAACCGATTGGCCGCAGCGGCTGGCCACGGCGATAATCGCCAATCCGGCGTTACGGCTTTCCGACTGGGCTCGGACCGAGGGATTGCATCTGGGCAGCCTCAGTCGCGGCTTTCGGCAGGTCTTCGAGGTCAGTCCGAAAGCCTTTCGGCTTCGGGCGAGAACGCACCAGGCACTACGGCTTTACCGAAGTACGACGCTTCCCGGCGCGACGATCGCCTATCAATGCGGCTTCGCCGACCAGGCGCATATGATCAGATCGATCGCGGCTGTCACCGGCCACTCCTGCCGGGAGATCGGCCGCCCGACGGATAGTGGCAAAAATCTGACGGATGAGTCCCTAAACCAGGAGTCGGGCGGGCGTCCGAGCGTGTGAAAAATTGCTGAGAACCTATGGGGGTGCGGCGACCGCAGGGATTGCTATCCTGGTAGTTCGCAAAAACCAACCTGGAGCCCCCCCATGGAACCGATGTTTGATGCACACCGGCCTGCGGCCGCCTTTGATCACGATAGCACGCTGGTGCTG
>JARLJB010000392.1 GCA_031291415.1 Telmatospirillum sp. | reverse complement strand
GTTGGTTTGCGGATCGAAATGGAACGACCAGACGTTTTCAAGCAGCATCGTCCGGGTCACGACCTGGCCCTCGTGACGCATCAGATATTCCAGCAGTTTGAACTCCTGCGCCTGCAACTCGATCCGCTGTCCGGCGCGCGTTACCGTTCGTTTGATCAGATCCATTTCGAGGTCGGCCACTCTCAAGACGGTTGTTGTCTCTGCAATCGGAGGTCGCCGGCCGAGCGCGGCAACACGCGCAAGCAATTCGGTCATGGCAAAGGGTTTGACGAGATAGTCGTCGCCGCCGGCTTCAAGCCCCTCGACGCGGTCTTCGACGCCCCCCATCGCCGTCAGGAACAGCGCGGGCGTGGTTACGCCGCTGACGCGCAGGGCCTTGACGACACTCAGCCCATCGATACCCGGCACCATCCGGTCAACGATCAACACGCCATAGGCATCGCCGGTCGCAAGAAAGATGGCGTCGCGGCCCTGCGCACATGCATCGACGATGTGTCCGGCGTGCTCCAGGCTGCGCTGGATATGGTCGCGGGTCGCAGCATCATCTTCGAGAAGCAGGACTTTCACATCAAATTTCCGATTGCTGTTGCCGGGACGGTCAAGACCCCCGCTGTTAAACGCGCGCAGAGCGCAAAGCACAACTAACCGATAGCCAATGTCGGGCTCACTTTGAGCGAAAGGTCGAGAGGGTAGAAGCGATGTCGAGGCTCTTCCCCCTCCGGAGTAAATCTGATGAAATATGTTGCATCTGCAATTCTCGCACTTTCGTTGGCTGGTGCCAGTGCGCTGGCGATTGCCGCCCCTGATCATGGCTATGTCGGACAAACACTGGCCGGCAAGGCCAAAGTGACCATGGCCCAGGCGCGTTCGATTGCGCTGAAAGCCCATCCCGGGCAGGTGACTGACGCCGAACTTGAGAACGAAGGCGGTGGCAGCGGCCTGCGCTATTCGTTCGACATCAAGAGCGGTGGCAAGACCTTCGAAGTCGGCGTCGATGCGGCCAACGGCGCCGTGCTCGAAAACAAGGCCGAGGGCGCGAACCCCGATTGATCGAGTATCGCCAACAATGCCGGGGTGCAGCGAATGCTGCGCCCCGGCATTTGGTTTCAAAAGGCGCAGGCTACCATTCCATGAAATCCGCAATCTTGAACGAAGCCATTGCCAAAGTGCCTAGTGGATTGTTTTTGACATTTGCATCCCGCCATCCGGATAGCACGGTCGCAAATGTCAAAACGAAAAATCCACTAGAATCAAAAGTTTCTAGTGGCCCGAAAAGATTCTGACATTTGCACACTACCTAGCCGAGAGCGGTAGCAAATGTCAGAATCGGACCACTAGTGGATTGTTTTTGACATTTGCATCCCGCCATCCGGATAGCACGGTCGCAAATGTCAAAAACGGAAAATCCACTAGAATCAAAAGCTTCTAGTGGTCCGAAAAGATTCTGACATTTGCACACTACCTAGCCGAGAGCGGTAGCAAATGTCAGAATCGGACCACTAGTTCCGATGCGACCATCGCTATTTCTGACACATCAAGCCTTGACCGAAAACGAAACACCCCTGCCGTCCGACAATGGCCCCAGCTATGGCGCCGCCGAGATGGCAGCGGCGACGGGCTTGAAGCCATAGTGCGCGAAAATGGCCATGGCTTGCGGCGAACGGATGAAGGCCAACCACGTCTGCGCCGCCTCGGGATGCGGCGCCCCGGCAATCATCGCACCGCCGTAAGTCTCGGTCACATTTCCGGCCGAGGGGATATCGACATGGGCGATCGGATTGCCGACCTGTTCCTGAAACAGCGCTTCCGATTGCCAGGTGACCCCGGCATCGGCCACCCCCTGCATCAGGAACAGCGGCGTCTGGCGGTGGTGGATGTGAGTCAGCATGGCGCTGCCATCGGCGACCTTGGCGTCATAAACCGTCTTGGCCAGCGCTTCTCCCCCAGCCTTGACCAGCGCTTCCCGGATCTGGCGGGCAATGCCCTCAAACGCCGGGTTCGGCATGGCGAGCCGCACATCGCTGCGCGCCAGATCGGCCAGCGACGCGATGCCCTTGGGATTGCCCTTGCGCACCATGATGGTCAGCGTGTTGGTGACATAAGGGATCGCGGGGCCGGTGAGCAG
>JARLJB010000391.1 GCA_031291415.1 Telmatospirillum sp. | reverse complement strand
CGCCTGCGTCCGCAAGCTCATCACTATCCTCAACGCCCTGGTCAGGGACGCCAAGCCATGGCGGGATTTACCCGAAGCTGCCGCTGCCTGACAAAGACAGTTGCTGAGGGGCCGAAAATGTCTCAGCATTTTCGGCACTTGATATCAGAGCGGCACGCGTCAAACCCGCCTCAGAAAAAGACCCTCGATCTAAATCGAGGGTCTCAAGGCGAGGGGGGGATATTGAGGGAAGATCGATCGAGAAAATTCAAGCTCAAGTTGCATTACACTTATACAATATCGCGTAACAGATCGAAAGAGTTTTCATCTGACCACTTGATGGGACCCTGGCGCCCGCCGCCTTTGGACGCCCCAATGACTCAAATGGCACCGATCCCGGCATCATCGATGCCATGGAAACGGTGCCAGACTGTCGGTTCCGTAGCGGGCTGAACCCGCCGTTGACTATTGCGCCGGAGGTTTTTCCTGCGGGCCGGCTGCCGGGCCATCCACCGAGCATGGGCCGTTGCCCATTGGTCCCCCCATTGGGCCTTCCATTGGGCCGGGGTGATGTCCATGTTCGAACGCACTGCGATCGAATATGGCCTTCTGTTCGGCGGTCAGGCTTTCGTAAAGCGCTTCCAGCGCCGGTCGTGCTGCTTGAAGACCTTGCAGTTCGAGGCTAAGAATTTTTTCCAAATGAGCCTGGCGCTCAAGAACTGTCGGTTTCGCGTTCTGCTTCGGCGCCATCTCAAGGCAAGCCGCGCGCTCTTTCGATCCCTGATCCATTACCGTCTGGCGATACTTGTTCCATCCCGCCTGCTGCTGGTCGGTCAATCCCAGCATGGCCTGCAGATAGCCGAGATGCGCCGCCTTATGGGCGTAATGCTCGGTGCACATCTCCTTGTGGAACGCAACCGGGTCGCCATGCCGATGCTCGACTACCGGTGCCATTCCGGTTCCGTCAGGAGCATTCGGTTGCGCCAATGCAACCGATGCCCAGGCGAGCGGCAAAACCGCCCAAAGCGCTACACCAATTTTTTTCATCGAATCACCTGTTTCGTAAGAAAACATGAATTAATCCGGAAACTAATTAGTCGAGCGGCTCGTACAACAAAATTCTGGTAACGATTTGTTTCGCCACTGGCCGGGGATTCCGGATTTTCTCTTTCCCCTATTCATAACGATGTCGCTTGCGAGGTCCGGCGTGTCTCTTCGATGATACCGGCCAAATGCTCCATCCTTGTCTGTCTCCAACCGACGCACACGATCGGCGGATCGTTCAACCCGGTTAAAACGGGATTTTGCTGCCAAGTCACATTGCGGCGCATTCGGTTCCATCGGCGTGGCAGGATCTGCAAGATGACGGCCAAGGGGAACAGCGAGGTTTCGGAGACGAAAGGGCAGAGCATCAGATCTTCTCATGTGGTGACATGCAAAACGGTAACAATGTTATTTTTCCCTGAGATTTCAATTTGTGGTCCAATTGGTAACGAATGGTTTCCTTGGTCGATCGCAGTCGCTGTTGTGCCAGCCAAACAGCCAAACAGCCAACCGAATTACCGCTTACCGGGAGAGGATCTCGATGACGTCGATTTTCCGCCGCTGGCGGCAGGCTTGGCGGGACCACCGGGCGTCACTTGCGTCCGGGACGGCGCAACTCGATGCTCTCAATCGCTCGGCCGGAGCGAGCGACGAGGAAACCCGCGCCTTGCGCGCAAGAGCCTGGGACGCGCTGTTCGCCCGAGGTGAACCCGGGTTGCCGGCCGGGCATGATGGGCGATGTGGCATCTGCGCGGCGGTCGTTCCTCCATCCGAAGCGACTTGTCCGGCCTGCGGAGCCGTCTGGATTGCCGAGAGCGGTCACGCCCGCTGTCACGCCCGCTTGCGCTTCATCGCTCAATGGGCGCTGCTGTCGGTCGCCGGCGGCTGGTTGGGCGGTCGCATCGTTGTTGGTGGGCTGGTGTTGATCAGTCGAACCGGTTGGACGGAAGACGGCTGGTACGCCGAGTTCCTGGGCTTCATCGCCACCTATCTGTGGTTTACCTTCGCCGTTTTGCTTTTCCTTGCCGCGACTTATGTCTACGAAAGGAAATATGCGGTGACCGGTCATTGGCAGCCGCCCTCGTCACCCGAAGACCCGTTTCAATAAACCAGGATATTGCGGATCAGAACGTCACCGTCCCAGGGGTGTCCCAGGCTGCGCTCGGCCGCGTGGTGTAAAACCTCCTTGGCAACCTGGTTGCCTTCATGGGCGGACCGCAAAGCGTCGAAACCGCGGTTTCCCGGCAGTTCCTCTCTGGCGTGTTTAACGATCGATGTCTTCATGCCATCCATATCCCTGGCGATGGCAACTTGCTTGGGCGCCAGCCAGGCATCGATGCGGATGTGGCGCCAACCACCATCCTCCTTGCGGATGGAGACCTCGATCGTTGGCAATTCAATGATGTTGGGCGCCAGCTTGGGGGGCGGTGCAGTTGGTGACGCGCTGGTGCCGCCAAGACGAATATCTTTGGCGAAAACCGGACCGGCAAGAGCGACAAAAATCGCCATCGTCAGGATGACGAATCCCGTCGACCTTTGTGTATTGGAGGATTCTCCCTGCCTTTTCACGTAACGGCCTTTAACCACCGGTGAATATTGTTACAGATATAATCTCTTCTTTTGTGGCGGACAACAGCCGAGGGAGTGGCGTATTTTGTTTATGGTTTGGCGCTTTCCTGGTGATCGGGCCCTGACGCCTGGTTTCCAGAGGCAGCGCCCGCCAATCTTTTTTTGAGCCGGTACCGCGCCGAGGGAAATCACGACGAGGGAAAAAAAGATGTTTTTACGATCGGCAATCGTTGCGGCCTTTTGTCTTGCCTGCATCGCGGGCACCCTGCCGGCCGACGCCGCCAGCAAGGCGAAGGAGGGCGAGGCCGCCGGCAGCACCGAAATCAAGGCCAAACTGACATCCTCTTATGTCGCCGTACCGGCACTCCATCTGCCGGTTCAGGTCGATGCCAATCGAAACTACCGCGCTCTTGACCTCGAAGTCTGGCTTTTGCAGGCCGATCCGGAAAAGCGGCAGGTCCTCAACAGCAAAAAGAAGCTCATTGCCGAGCAGATGCGCATCGATTTTTCGTCCTACAACTGGGAAGCCTTCGAGGACTCAAAGGGTGGACCTGAGGTCGTCAAGCGCATCGTTACAACCAGCGTCGAACGGGCGACCGGCACGCCGGTCGAAGACGTGATGATCAAGACGCTGGTTCTCAAATAAGCAATCGGAATGGGAGACGGCCATGGCGCAGCAGATCGATCATCTGAAGGAGACTCTGGTGGAACAGGTGGCCGTCCTTATCCGGGAGCGCCTCGATCCACCGATCCGGCGGATGGCGCTACGCCTGCTGGCGGCCAGCTACGCCAATGTGGCGTCCGAGGACATCGTCCACCGCGAGCCGGAGGCGCTTTACGGTGCCGTGATGTCGATGCTGGCATTGGCGCGCCAACATGTGCCAGGAACCGCCAAGCTCCGGATCTACCAGCCGCGTCCCGACGAAGGCGGTTGGGACAGTCAGCATTCGGTGGTCGAGGCGATCAACGACGATATGCCCTACCTCGTCGATTCGGTGACCGCCACCCTGCAAAGCCGGGATCTTGGCGTTCATCAAATCCTTCACCCGGTGCTGGTGGTCCGTCGCGACGCCGACGGCCGTCTCGAAGACATCCTGGAGACGGCAGAGGCGGGAACGACGCTCGAGAGCTTCATGCATGTCGAAATCGACCGGCAGTCGGATCATTCCGCGACGCAGGTCCTGACCGACCAGTTGATGGCGGTGCTCGACGACGTCCGGGCGGTGGCCGAGGACTGGCCGATGATGCGCCAGAAACTCGCCGATATTCTGGCCGACCTGCCTGACCACGAGGCTGACGATTCGGCCGAGACGAGGGATTTCCTCGAGTGGATCACCGATGACAACTTTGCCTTTTTCGGCTATCGCCGCTTCGATTTCGATGTCGCTGAGGAAGGCCGGCCGGGTGGAACCATTCACATCGATCCGACGAGCGGACTTGGCGTGCTGCGGGCTGCCGATCTGCGCATCTTCGATATCGAACGCGACCTTTCGGCCATGTCGCCGGAAGTCCTGGCCTTCCTGCGCCGGCCGCAGGTTCTCTTGTTGGCCAAGGCCGATCGCGTCTCCACCGTCCACCGCCCGTTCCATATGGACATCGTCGGCATCAAGCGATTCGACACAGCCGGCCGTATCGTCGGCCTGCATGCGCTGGTTGGTCTGTTCACCCATTCCGCCTATACGCTCAGTCCGCAATCGATTCCCATGCTTCGTCGCAAGGTGGCGCATATCGTCGAGCGGGCCGGCTTCCGCCCAAACAGTCACGACGGCAAGGCGCTGCTGGCCATTCTCGAAAACTATCCGCGCGATGAACTGTTGCAGGCCAACGAGGACGTTCTCTATGAAACGGCGCTCGGTATTCTGCGGCTGCAGGAACGCCAAAGAGTCGCGGTCTTCCTACGCAAGGACGAATTCGATCGGTTCGTTTCTATTCTCGTCTTCATCCCCAGAGATCGCTACGACACAAGGCTCCGCCTTAAAATTCAGTCCGTTCTTGAGGAAACCTTCTCGGGTCGGATGAGCGCCTGGTACACGCAGGTTGCCGCCAGTCCGTTGGCCCGCCTGCAGTTCATCGTCAAGACGACGCCCGGTCAGGTGCCCGATATCGATTCCTTGGTTCTCGAGGAACGGCTTGCCGACGTCGCCCGGTCCTGGGTCGACCGATTGCAGGAGGTGTTGATCGAGACGCGGGGCGAGGATCAGGGCCTGACGCTGTTCCGCCGTTGGTGCCGCCGCTTTCCGCTGGCCTACCAGGAAAGCGTTCCACCGCGCACGGCCTGTCTCGACATCGAGCGTATCGAGGCGGCCGGCGACGGTTTTGGGCTGCACCTTTACCGGCCGGTCGAGGCGGCGGATAGCGAACTCAGTTTCAAGATTTACCGGCGCGGCCAGCCGGTCGCTCTGTCGGATGTTTTGCCGCTTTTCGAGCATATGGGTTTTCGCGTCATCGCCGAGTTGCCGTTCGAATTGCGCCAGGACGCCGAGGAACCGGTTTGGATTCATGACTTCACCATGGTCGCGCTGGATGGCCGCGGCCTCGACATAGAACAACTTCGCGGTGCCTTCGAAGATGCTTTCCGGGCGGTCTGGCAGGGCGAGGCGGAAGACGACGGTTTCAATCGCCTGGTCGTCAATGCCGGTCTGACCTGGCGGCAGGTGATGGTGCTGCGAACCTACGCAAAGTACTTGCGCCAGGCGGGCTCCACTTTCAGCCAGAGCTACGTCGAACGGAGTCTGGTCGCCAATCCGGCGCTGGCTGTTCTGCTGATCAGCCTGTTCGAAGCCCGTTTCGACCCGAGCCGGGATGGGCACGAGGCTGGGGCGGACGACATTGAGAAGGCTCTGGAAGAGGTCTCCAGCGCCGACGACGACCGCATCTTGCGGCGGTTTCTCAATCTGATCGACTGTACGGTGCGCACCAATTATTTCCAGACCGGCGACGATGGTCGTGCCAAGTCCTATCTTTCAGTCAAGCTCGACAGCCGGCGGGTAGACGGTTTGCCCTTGCCCCGTCCGATGGTCGAGATCTTCGTCTACTCTCCCGGAACCGAAGGCATCCATCTGCGCGGTGGCAAGGTGGCGCGCGGCGGCATTCGCTGGTCCGACCGCCGGGAAGACTTCCGCACTGAAATACTTGGGCTGATGAAGGCCCAGATGGTGAAGAACGCGGTCATCGTGCCGGTCGGCTCGAAAGGCGGCTTCGTCGTCAAGCGTCCACCGAAGACCGGCGGCCGCGAAGCGTTGCTGGCGGAAGGAATCGCCTGCTATCAGACCTTGATGCGCGGCTTGCTCGATGTGACTGACAATCTGGTCGCCGGGCGCGTGGTGCCGCCACCGCAGGTGGTTCGCCGCGACGGCGACGATCCCTATCTGGTGGTTGCCGCCGACAAGGGAACGGCGACGTTCTCCGATATCGCCAATCAGGTTTCGCAGGACTATGGATTTTGGCTGGGCGATGCCTTCGCGTCGGGTGGCAGCCAGGGCTACGATCACAAGACGATGGCGATTACCGCGCGTGGCGCCTGGGAATCGGTGAAACGCCATTTCCGCGAACAGGGTCGCGATGTTCAGAACGACGACGTCACGGTGGTCGGCGTCGGCGACATGTCGGGGGACGTCTTCGGCAATGGCATGCTGCGTTCGTCCCGTATTCTGCTGGTCGCCGCCTTCGACCATCGCCACATCTTCCTCGACCCCAATCCGGATCCAGCGGTTTCGTTTGCCGAGCGGCAGCGTCTGTTCGCCCTGCCGCGTTCAAGCTGGGCCGACTACGATCCTGCCAAGCTGTCGGACGGCGGCGGCATCTTTCCCCGGGACGCCAAGACAATTTCGCTGTCGCGCGAGGTGAAGACTCGTTTCGGTATCGAAGCGGATCACCTGCCACCCGCCGAGTTGATCCGTCTGTTATTGGTCGCCACCGTCGATCTGTTGTGGTTTGGCGGCATCGGCACCTATGTGAAGGCGGCAGCCGAAACCAACGTCGATGTCGGCGATCGCGCCAACGATGCCTTGCGGATCGATGGACGCGACCTTCGCTGCAAGGTGGTGGGCGAGGGTGCCAATCTGGCGATGACTCAGCGTGGTCGCGTCGAGGCCGCGCTTTCGGGAATCCGCCTCAATACCGACGCCATCGACAATTCCGCCGGTGTCGATTGTTCCGACCACGAGGTCAACATCAAGATCCTGCTCGACGGGGCGGTGGCCGAAGGCGACTTGACGGTCAAGCAGCGCAACGAGCTTCTGGCCAGTATGACCGACGAGGTGGGAGCCCTGGTGCTGCGCGACAACTATTTGCAGACCCAGGCCATCTCCATTCTCGAGATGCAGGCGCCCCAGATGCTCGACCAGCAGGAACGGTTCATGCGGCTGCTGGAACGGGCCGGCCGCCTCGATCGCGCCGTCGAGTTCCTTCCCAATGAGGACGAGGTCATCCGCCGGGCGCATGACGAAAAGGGACTGACCCGGCCGGAGAGCGCCGTTCTCTTGGCTTACGGAAAACTGTGGCTCTATGACGCGCTGCTCGAGTCGGATCTGCCCGATGATCCGGTGCTTCTCGAAGATCTGGTGCGCTATTTCCCGGCGCCCCTGCGGGACGGCGCCTGGCGGCAGCGCATGGGCAACCACCGGCTGAAACGCGAAATCATCGCGACGGCGGCGACCAACAGTATCGTCAACCGGGTCGGTGGCAGCTTCATCGCCCGGCTTATGGAGCGGACGGGAATTCCGCCGGCCGATCTCGCGCGGGCCTATCTGGTGGTCCGCGATGGCTTTGCCTTACGTGAGGTGTGGGAGCAGATCGAAGCGCTCGACAACAAGGTCTGGACGAATGTCCAGACGGCAATGTTCATCGAGGTGAATCGGCTGATCGAACGCGGCGTCGGCTGGGTCTTGTCGCATGCTCCGCATCCGCTGGATATCGGGCGCCTGCGGGGCCAGCTCGAACCGGGGATCGCGGCGCTCAAGGGTGTGCTCGATCAGGTCTTGCCGGCCGACACCCAGGCGACACTGGCGACCCGTGCCGCCGACTATCAGGCGGCGGGCGTGCCCGCCGACCTGGCCAGGCGGGTGTCCAGTCTGATCGTCCTGGCCTCGGCCAACGACATCGGTCGCATCGCGGCGCGGATCGACCAGCCGATCGACCGGGTCGGACGGATCTATTTTCTGATGACCGCGCGGTTTGGCATGGGATGGCTGAGGTCGGCCGCCGAACGGCTATCGGGCGGAACGCATTGGGAAAAGCTGGCTGGAGAGGCGGTGATTGATGATCTTTACGGTCGCCAGGCCGACCTGACGGCGAGCGTTGCCGGTCAGGCTGGCGATCTGTCGGCTGAGGAGGCCCTGGCCGCCTGGATCGAAATGCGCCGTCCGGCCGTCGAGCGCGCCGACCAGTTGCTGGCGGAATTGAAGACCGCCGGCAAACTGGACCTCGCCACCTTGGTCGTTGCCAGTCACCAGTTCAGCGGCTTGACGGAGGGGTGATCGAGCGCCTGCGACGCGAAAGCGGCGGAAATGCTTGGTTTCCGGCTCCGCCGGAACACGGGCGAGACGCCCGCGCCACTCCTGGTTTAAGGACTCATCCGTCGGAGTCCTGCCACCAGTGCATTGACGCGGCCGGGGTGGCCGTTGAAGTGTGATGCGTTAAATCGCGTCCTTGTACCAGGCCGCGGTTGCCGCCAGGCCGTCGTCAAGGGTGGAGGGCGGTATCCAGCCGAAACGGGTGCGGAAGGCGTGGTCGTCGACGGCCAGTGAACTCAAAACCCGGTCGATGGCCGCCGTCTTGCCGAAGAGCCGGCCGGCGGCCTTCAGCAGTCCGGGCGGGACGGGCCACAGGCGGGACGGGCGTCCCATGGCGCGGGCCAGATGTGAGATGAGGTCCGCCGTCGAGACATCCTGTCCGTCGCGCAGCAGGAAGGTCTCGCAGGCGCCGGCCGGCTCGCCAAGCGCGGTTGCCACGGCGTCGGCCAGATTTTCGACGAAAATCAGGCTGCGGCGGTTGTCGATGGCGGCAAAGGGCATCGGCCAGCCACGCTCGACCGCCCGCAGCAGCGTGAGGAAGTTGCCGCCGACGCCGGGACCATAGACCAGCGGCGGGCGGAGGATGGTGATCCGCATCGCCGTCTCGCCGGCCAGGCGGTGCAGCCCCTGTTCGGCGTCCCATTTGCTTTTGGCATAGGGATCGGCGGGCGCCGGGGTGTCGGCCTCGCTGAATGGTGTTTTGAAAGTCGCTTCCCCATTGACCTTGACGGTGCTCATGAACAGGAAGCGGCGGACGCCAAGATCGGCAGCGCTTCGGGCGAGGTGCAGCGCGCCATCACGATTGGCCTGAAAAAATTCGGCCATCGGGTCGCTGGCCAGTTCCCGCATCACATGCACCCTGGCCGCCAGATGGACCACCGCATCCATGCCGACCACGGCTTCGGTCCAGGCAGTTTGCGGTCCGATGGAGGCGATGCGCCGGGCAACGACCCCCTCAGGAAGCGGCACGTCGCGTCGGACGGCGCCGAACACCTGCCAGCCTTCCGTTGCCAGGCAGCGGCAGACGGCGCGTCCGACGAAGCCGTTGGCGCCGGTCACCAGGACTTTCATGGCGGAGCTCCTTTGCCGAGACGGTTGAGATAGGCGAGCAGCAAAATCACCGTGAGGACGGCGCCGGCCAGACCGGGTAGCGGATCGGTTCGCCCCAAAAGCGCCAGCGCCACAAGCAGGACATCGGCCCCGAGAATGATGCCGGAGACTGCCGCATGGCTGGCCCCGCCGCGAACCGCCCGCTGATAGAAATGCTGGCGGTGCGGCTGCAGCAGGTGTTCGCCACGCCAGGCGCGCTTGCCAAGTGTCAGAGTGGCGTCGGTCAGGTAGTAGGCCGGCAGGATCAGCGCCGGTGCCCACAAACCCTGGCCGGCGGCTTGCAACAGCAGCCATCCCAGCAAATAGCCGAGCGGCACGCTGCCCGAATCGCCCAGGAAGATCTTGGCCGGATGCCAGTTCCAGACAAGAAAGCCGAGCGCCGTCGCCCCGATGACGACGGCCTGTGCGGAGCCCGCGTCATCACCGACAACGCTGTCCAAAAGAGCCAGCCCAAAGGCGATGGCCATCGTCTCGACGCCGCTGATTCCGTCGATGCCGTCCATGAAATTGAAGAGATTGAGGAACCACACCCAGGCGCCGAAGGCCACCAGACGGTCGGCCCACAGCGGCAGCCATCCCTGGCAGATCAGCAGATCGGCCGGCATGGCGATCAAGCCGGCGGCGACGGCCAGCGCATGGACGGCAAGCCGCAGCCGGGCCGGCAGCCCGCCTTTGTCGTCGAGCCAGGACAGGGCGAAGAGGGCCGCACCACCGACAAGGACCACCAACAATCCAGGCTGGCCGTCACCGGCCACCGCCAGTCCGATCCAGGCCAGCAGAATGACCGGCGTGACCGCCAGACCACCGCCGCGCGGCGTCGGCTGACTGTGGCTCGACCGGTCGTTGGGACGATCGAGGATTTGCTTGTGGCGCAGCCAGATCAATGCCAGCCGTGTTCCGCCGATGGCGGCCAGCAGTGGCAGAAAAAAGGCGTAGAGCACCGTCGTCATTTCATCCCGTCCCCTGGAGCCGGCCGGTTATGCCGTCACAAATTTTCGACCGGAACCAGCTGCCGGTAAAGATCGAGTTGCTGGGCGATCACCTGCTCGCTTGAAAATTCTTCCTCGGCCCGCTGCCGGGCGCGAGCGCCAAGTCGGGCGCGCAAGGCCGGGTCGCCGGCCAGCCGGGCGAGAGCGGCGGCCAAGGGTTCGGCTTGCCGGACCGGCACCAGCAGACCGTTGTCGCCGTCGCGAACCAGTTCGTTGCAGCCCGGTACGTCGGTGGTGACCAGCGGCCGGCCGCAGGCGGCGGCTTCCAGCAAGGCCTTGGGCAGGCCCTCACGGTAGGACGGCAGGACGGCGATCTGCGCCTGTCGCCAGACCTCGGCGATATCGTCGCGATGGCCCCACCATTCGACCAGCCCTTCGTCGACCCAGCTGCGGACCTCGGCCTCGGGAATGGTTCGCGGGTTTGCCGGATCCGGTTTGCCGATCAGGGCGATGCGCAAGCGCACGCCGCGGTCGCGCAAGATGCGGGCGGCCTCGACCAGCTCGCCGATGCCTTTGTCCCACAGCAGGCGGGCCACCACAGCAGCCAGCGGAATTCCAGGTAGTTCCGGATACGGAACAAAACGGTTGACGTCGATTCCAGAGCCGCGGATCAGATGGACCCGCGAAGGGGTGACCAACTGATCAAAATAGGCCTTGTCATGACCGTTCTGCACGATGACATGGCGGCCCCGACTTCCGAACAGGAAGCGGATGGCGGCGACGATAAGCGGGCGCAAGAGCCCGGCGACGCCTTGCCGGTTGATGAACACATAGCCCAGGCCCGATACCGCATTGACCACATGCGACACCCCGGCCAACCGGGCCGCCAACGAACCGAACACGGCGGGTTTCAGCGCCACATTGTGCATGATGGCGGGTTTGACCCGTCGCAGCAGTCCAATCAGAGCGGCGATTTCGGCCAGTGGATTGCCGACGCGCCGGTCAAGCTGCAGCGGGTGCAAGGTGAAGCCGGCGGCGCGGATCGTCTCGCCGTGGCCGGTGACGCGGGTCGCCACATGGACGTCGTAACCCGCCCTTTGCGCCGCCTTGGCAAGGTCAAGGCGATGGCTGCAGAAATACCAGTCCTCGGTGACGACGAACAGCAGGCGCGGGTGATGCATCGGTTGGTTCAAGCCGGCACCAGACGAAGCTCGCCCCGCCAAGGAAGATTGACGCGGCTGTTGATCTCGATGAAATGCACCGGTTCGGTCAACCCGAAGCCGACCCAGCGGACGCCCTCGCCCGTCGATAACGGGACATCGGCAATCAGGCGGAAACGTTTGCCGTGGCCCTCCAGCAGGACCGTCCGTTCGTCCTCGCGGCTGACCGCGAGCGGCGTGACCAGGCGCCGGCTCAACAGGTAGCGCCCGTTGCCGTTCAAAAGATCGTCGATAACCAGGCCGCCGTCGACGAAATGCCAACGGCGGACGCCTTCCCGCAGACCGTTGATGCCGGCCAAGGTACCGAAGGTCAGGCTGGCGCCGTCGAATTCGGCGGCGAGCACCGGTGGCTTGCCGGCAACCGACTGGCGGAAGACGTCGTCGTAATGCGGCCGGTCGACGGGGTAGGGCGCGCGGCCGTCCATCTGTACACCGCCGTGCGCCGAGGCCTTGCGGCAGAGAGCCTGTCCGTTGAGATTGCCCAACAGGCTTCCGCCAGGATCGACGAAAACCGGAACGTCCCCGAAATAGAGTTCCGTCGCCCCGAGATCCTGATGGCCGTGGCTGTCCAAGGCTGGCCAGCCGTGCTGGGCCACATGCCAGAGTCCCTTCCAGCCGCCGATGTCGACCCGTAGCCAGCCCTCGGCGCAGAGCGCCTCAAGATCGGTGAAGAAGCAGTCGTCGCGCAATCCCTGAAGAAGGGCGCGATCGGCGGCCGCAAGTTGGCCGGTCCAGCCTTCGGACATCGGATTGCCGCGAATCAAGCCGGAGAGCCAGCCGGGTGGCAGGCTTTCGGCGACATCACCGACCAGCGGCAGATCATTTCCCAGGCAAAGAGCCGGAATGACCGCCAGGGCGCGCCGGAGCAGGGCTTCGATCGCCGGTGCCTCGTTCCGTCCATGCCGTCGGGCGGCGAGCCAGATGTCGGCGAGACTCTGGCAAAGGCGCAGGTGATGATGGGTCGACTCGAAGGAGCTCATTCCCGATCGCCGCAGCAACCGCGGCGTTTCCGCCGTCAGAAGGGCGAGGGCGAAACCGGCGTAACCGGGCATCGCCAGTTCGAGACCCAGGCGGGCCAGGGCGTGGCCGCGGCGAAGCAAGGCGCTTGGCATAAGGTCCGGGTCGTCGAGGCTGTCGATAAGATGGACGGCATGCGCGACCAGAGCTTCCTGCGTTCGCCGGCGTGGTCCCGGCAGGCCGATCCGCGCCGCTGTGTCGAGCAAGGCGATCGCCCGTTCGGTGGTAATATCGGGCGCCCAGGCCGGATGCGTCCCGGCGGGAAAGGCTTCCAGCCAACTGGGCCACAGGGTGACCAGGGCGATTCCTTGCGGATCGTTGGCCAGCCAGGAAAATCCGTGAAACGCCGCCGCGATGGCCGGATCGTCGAAGCGGTAACCGTTCCAGCTTTGCTCAGGTTCGAGCGGCAGGGTCTTGCCGCCCGGCAGGGACAACAGGCAGGATCTGGCGATACCGGCCGGCAGATCTTTCCAGGCGATACGGCCGGGAGGTTCGGCGGCGGGCAATGAGTCGAGAAAAGCCGGTCGTGGTTTTTCACGGGGGGCCGACCAACGGCCGCGCAATCGGCCGATCAGCCAGCGTCGTTCGACGGGATCGGCCAGGGCTCGCAGATTTGTCAAAAAACCACCGTTCATCGCCACCATTCGATGTGCCATCCCCCGGAGTCCCGACGGAAAACGGGACGGGTTTCAGGGTGGTAGACACATCTCTCCAAAAAAACACTACGACTTTCGGCCGGTACATTAGTCGTGGCAGTGAGGGCGGGCAATCGATGAGACCGACAATCGCACGGCAATCGTCCGAGCGTGGTCGTCCCGGCTCTTGGCGGAGGGACCATGGGGCGGCGGGCAGCGGGCTTAAACGCGCTCAGGCTGGATGCCACATTTCGGAAAAACGAAATGCCTCTGGCAATTCCGCCTTGCGCCATGTATAGCCCGCGTCATGCGTTGGGAGCCCGATGTGACGACGGAAACGGCAGGAACCAAGCCTTTCGCCGGCGATGTAAGATTGCCGGCAGTGCTGCTGATGCTGGCCCCGGTGTTGTCCTTGCACAAATCGCTGGTCATGGCGCCGATCCTGGCGGTTCTCGCCACATGCCTGTTGTGGGGGCTGCTCAAAGGATCGAGAGCGAAAGGCATTTTCGTGGCAGCCCTCTCGGCGCATCGCCCGCTTCTGATCCATCTGGGGCTGCTGCTGGCCTGGTGCGCGGCCGCCTCCCTGTGGTCGTTCAATCCGCTCTTCAGCCTGAATAGCGTCTTGATGCTTGCCGGCACCTTTATCGCCGGCTGGATCACGCTGGTGGTTCTCGATTGTTTCACTGCCAGCCAATGGCGGCCGGTGATCCTGGCTTTGGCAGCGGGATTGGGGCTGGCCGGCGCGGCGATGCTGGTCGCCGGTCTTGTAGAACGCTGCCATCTGGCCGATATCGGCCGTGTTCTCTGGAACATGGATGCCGACGCCACGGTTGTCGCGCTGCTGGTTTGGCCGGTGTTGGCATGGCTCGACCGCTTCGGTCATCGCCGCGCCGCCATCCTGCTTTTCCTGGTCACCCTGGCCGGCGTCTTCATGGCGCACGATATCGCCGCCAAAGTCGCCATGCTGGGCGGCGGTCTTGCCTGGATCGGCGGACGTTGGTGGTCGGCGGCAAACCTGAGGAAGATCGCGGTGGTCGTTGCCCTCGGCAGCCTGCTGACGCCGTTGGCTGCGCTGCACTTGCCGCCGTCATCGGTCAGCGCCGGCTGGACCTGGCTTTCCTCCCCGAACCATCATCGCCTGACGATCTGGTCTTTCTCCGCCCGGCACATCATCGAGAAACCGTTTCTTGGTTGGGGCTTCGACGGTGCGCGGGCGATTCCCGGCGGAAAAACGCAGATTCCCGTCGTGCGGCTGGCCGGTTGTCGCGGCGATCAGGCACCAATCGCCATTGCCGGCTTTGACAGGCCGGTACCGGCCGATTGCGTGATCTGGGAGGAATCGTTGCCGCTGCATCCGCATGACGCCTGGCTGCAGGTGTGGCTGGAATTGGGAGCGGTCGGGGCTATCCTGGTCAGTCTGCTGCTCATGTTGCTGATCAGCGGTCCGCGCCGGTCTCCGGTGACGACGAAGGGACGGACTGCCTCCGTCGCGTCGTTGGTTGTCGGTCTGACGGTCTGTTCAGTGTCTTTCGGCGCCTGGCAGAGTTGGTGGTTGTCCTGCCTGTGGATCGCGGCGGCGCTGATCATCCCGTTACTGCGCGCCGCCGACGCTCCCGGGCAATTTGGGCGCGGCCTTGGAAATCGGGGATCGCTGGTCTAATGTCTGCGCCCATGCGTGCTTTTCGGATCAATCGCGGTGCCGTCGCCTTCGTCCATGATTTGGTCATGGCGGCTTTGTCTTTCGTTCTGTCGTTGTGGCTCAGGCTTGGCGACAGCATGGGACAGACCTGGGACGGGCCGCGTCTGGCGATCGCCACCGGCCTGTTCGTGCTGGTTGCCGCGCCGGTCTTTCTGTCGCAGCGGATGTACCGGGGAATCTGGCGGTTTGCCTCGGTCAACGACCTCATCACCATTACTCGGGCGGCAACACTGACGATCCTGGTGTTTCTGCCGCTGATGTTCCTGCTGACCCGCCTCAACGACCTGCCGCGGTCGACCCTGCTGATCAATTGGTTCGCCCTCCTGGTTTTGCTCGGTGCGCCGCGTTTCCTTTACCGGTTGCTGAAGGACCGTCATGTCAGTGCCGCGCAGGCGGCGGGCGATACCTGGCGTATTCCGGTATTGGTACTGGGAACCGGCAGTGGCGCCGATCTGTTCTTGCGCGCCACCATGCGTTCGGATGCCCAATATCGGGTAGTTGGTCTGCTGTCGCTGACCCCTGGACGGGTTGGCCGTGGCATCCATGGTGTCGAAGTCCTGGGAACGCTCGACCAGTTGGAAGAGGTGGTTGCCTCACTCCGCGGGAATGCCGATGGCGGTCCGGAACGGCTGATTTTGTCCGAGGAAACCGTCGACGGGACAGTGGTCCGTCGCCTGTTCGACCGCGTCGACGCGCTTGGCATGACTTTGTCGCGATTGCCGCGGCTGACTGACCTGAAGGACGGGGTCGTCGACAAGGTGGAATTGCGGCCGGTCGCTGTCGAGGATCTGTTGGGCCGCCCGCAGACGGTTCTCGACCGCGCCGCCATGCACAGCCTGATCGAAGGTCGGCGGGTTCTGGTGACCGGGGCCGGCGGCAGCATCGGCAGTGAACTGGTCCGGCAGATCGCCGAGTGCCGGCCGGCCTCGCTTTCGCTTGTCGAATCGAGCGAATTCGCGCTTTACACCATTGATCGTGAAATGGCCGAGCGCCATCCGGAGCTGCCGCGCGCCGCCCTGATCGCCAACGTTCGCGATCGCGCCCGCATCAATGGGGTGATGGCCGCCCGGCAGCCGGAACTGGTATTCCATGCCGCCGCTCTCAAACATGTGCCGATGGTCGAGGCCAATCCGCTGGAGGGCTGCCTGACCAATGCGGTGGGAACGCGCATCGTCGCCGATTCCTGTCTGGCGCATGGCGTCGCCCTGATGGTGCTGATCTCCACCGACAAAGCCGTCAATCCAACCAATGTGATGGGCGCCGCCAAGCGAATGGCGGAAACCTACAGCCAAGCCTTGGACAGCCAGCCGGGAGAGGGACGCACCCGGTTCGTGACGGTTCGTTTCGGTAACGTATTGGGGTCCACCGGTTCGGTTGTACCGCTTTTTCAACGGCAATTGGCGGCCGGCGGGCCGATTACCGTGACCCATCCGGAGATGACCCGCTATTTCATGACCATCCGCGAGGCCGTCGAGCTGGTGCTGCAGGCATCGGCGCTCGGCTATACCAATCCGGAACGCTACCAGGGTCGGATTTTCGTCCTCGACATGGGCGAGCCGGTGAAGATCGTCCATCTCGCCCGTCAGATGATCCGTCTTGCCGGTCTCAGGCCCGACGTTGACGTGAAAATCGTCTATACCGGCCTCAGGCCCGGCGAGAAACTCTTCGAAGAGATCTTCCACGGTGCCGAAGCACCGGTGCCGACCGAGCTCGACGGCATTCTGGTGGCGGCGGTCCGCGCTCTCGATTTCGAGGCGGTGGCGGCGGCCCTTGTCGAACTGGAAACCGCCTGCCGTCAGCAGGACAGCGCCGGTGCCCTGGCGGTCCTGCACACGCTGGTTCCCGAATACCGAGGCGGCGCGCCGGCGGCGCTGCCGAGCGCCGGATGACGCCGGCGGCTCAACTGCCGTCGCTGTCTCGTTCGGCGGTGGTTTTTCTGGCCGCGCTTTGGCTGGTCAAGGTCGGACTGCTGCTGCTGTTGGGGCCGGTGGTTTTCCCCGACACCGGTCTTTATCTGCATCTCGGCGGCGAGATTCTCAACAATCCAGCCTGGTGGCGGGACGGCGGTTGGGGTGACGGCTTCGCACCGCCCGCTTTGCTGCGCCCCTATGGCTATCCTTTGTTGGTCGCCGGCGCCCGGCTGCTGGCGGGGTCGTCCTATGACCACGTCCTCGGCCTATTGCAGATTTCGGCCTCGGTGGCGTTGCTGGCGTTGTTCGTTCGCGTGGCATGGTCGCTGATCGCCGATCGCCGGCTGCTGGCTGTCCTGACCTTGCTGGCGGCGCTGTCGGGTTTCTCTCTGTTCGACGGCGCATTGCTGACCGACAGCCTCTATTCCGTCCTCTTCCTCGCCGTCTTGCTGACGCTTGTCGCGCAAATGCTGGGGCGGGCGACACCGGGCTGGGCGATCTCCCTGGTTCTTGGAGTGGCCTGGGCGTTGTCGCTGTCGTTACGCGACGTCGGTTTGTTTCATACCATCTTTCCGCTGGTCGGCGTCGTCCTGGCGGCCCGCCGCCACGGCTTGGGCTTGGGACGAACCGTTTCCCTGGCCTTTTGCTTCGTTCTGCCGGTCGTCCTCTTCGTCGCAGTGGTTATCGTCTGGAATGGTTATCGGACCGGCCATCCCTTCTATTCGATCACCGGCGGCGTCAATTGGCTGTGGCCCAGCGTCAATATGGCCGATCGCGGATTGGCCAATCCGTTCGACTGTGCCGATCAGGTTTGCGACGCGGCGCGCGCCCATGGGGTTGGCAAGGGCATGGACGGTGTTTTGGGTCTGGCCCAGGCGCTTTGGAGCGACGATCACCTCGATCCCGTGGCGCTCGGACGGGTGACGCTCCACCACTTTTTGCAAACCACCGGGGCCCATCCCGTGGCCTTCGTGGTGAGCGTGCTTGGCAATATGCAACTCGCTCACCTGGCTGATCTGGCGTTCAATCCTTTGGTCAACATCAACGAATTCTGCCGCCTGAACGCGGCGATCGGCACGCGGCTGGTGCCGGGGTTGCGCGAATTGCTGCAGGCGGTCCGCCACGGCGAGCTGCAGGTTCTGCCGGCCCTGCTGGGTTCGGTGGTGCTGGCCCTGGCCTCTCTGGCCGGCTTGGTCGCCTTTGTCATCGGTACGCCGATCGTCGCCTGGCGGCACCGCTTCGACCGGGAAAGCCGGGTAATCATCTTCCTGTGGGCGGTGGCGATTCTCTTCGTCGGCAGCTACAGCATCGTCCACATGGAAATGCGCCACGCCATGCCGGTCATCCCTCTCATCCTGCTGGTCACCGGCTGGACCTTAGGGCGTGTTAATAAATTATCGAACAGGCCCTAAGCCCGAGCGGCGTGCAGGCGTCATATGTAAGCCTCAGAGCCTGTCGTCAGTTACGGTTTTTCTGTCCCAATTTCCCGTCATTCCCGCGAAAGCGGGAATCCATGCCGCTACAGCAACCATCGTTGGTCGCAGAGTCATCGTCTTTCCAGCCATGGATCCCCTTCGCTTTCGCGGGGATGACGACTACAAAATACCCGCAGACGAACCTTTGACGTAACTGACGACACTCCTTAGGGGGGTGCCGGGAAAAGGCGACGTCGCCGTTCTGAGGACCCGCCGCTATTCGCAAAGGACGATCCTGGGCGGCGTCAAAGCCACTGCCCGAGCCGATGGGTTCGTGATATAGAGCCGATCAACCGTCACATCGCCAACCTTTTGCACCTTGGGGGTCACAACCCATGAACGAACCCGTCATTCGTCGCGCCCTGATTTCGGTCTCCGACAAGACCGGATTGGTCGACTTCGCCAGATTCCTCGCCAGCCGCGGTGTCGAACTGTTGTCCACCGGCGGCTCTGCCAAGGCGCTACGCGACGCCGGTCTCGCCGTGGTCGAAGTCTCCGACCACACCGGCTTCCCCGAGATGCTGGACGGCCGTGTGAAGACCCTGCATCCCAAGGTGCACGGCGGTATTTTGGGCATTCGCGGCAATCCGCAGCACGAGGCGGCGATGGCCGCGCATGGCATCGACCCCATCGATCTGGTGGTCGTCAACCTCTATCCCTTCGAAGCGACGGTCGCCAAAGGCGCCGCCTTCGAACATTGCATCGAAAACATCGACATCGGCGGTCCGGCGCTGATCCGCGCGGCGGCCAAGAACCACCAGGACGTCGTGGTGGTGGTCGATGCCAGCGATTATCAGATCGTGACCGAGGCGATGACCGCCGGCAACGGGACGACGCCGCTCGATTTACGCCGCCGCCTTGCCGCCATCGCCTATGCCCGCACCGGTGCCTATGACGCGGCGATATCCAACTGGTTTGCCGGGCAATTGGGGGATGCCTTCCCGCGTCGTATCGCGGTCGGCGCCGAATTGAAGCAGTCGCTGCGCTATGGCGAGAACCCCCATCAGGCGGCGGCGCTTTACGTGACCGGCGCCACGCGTCCGGGCGTCGCCACGGCCCGCCAGCTCCAGGGCAAGGAGCTGTCGTTCAACAATATCAACGACACCGACGCCGCTTTCGAACTGGTTGCCGAATTCGATCAGCCGGCGGTGGCGATCATCAAGCATGCCAACCCTTGCGGCGTGGCGGTCGGCGAGAGCATGGCCGACGCCTATGCCAAGGCCTTGACCTGCGATCCGGTCAGCGCGTTCGGCGGCATCGTCGCGCTGAACCGGCCGCTCGACGGACCGACGGCGGAAGAGATCGCCCAATTGTTCACCGAGGTGGTGATCGCTCCGGCCGCCGATGACGCCGCCCTGGCGGCTTTTGCCAGGAAGAAGAATCTCCGCCTGCTGGTGACCGGCGGTCTGCCTGATCCGACCGAGAAGGCGATGACCTTGCGCAGCATTTCCGGCGGCTATCTGCTGCAGGCCCGGGATTCCGGGCGTGTCGCGCTGGCCGATCTCAAAGTTGTGACCAAGCGCCAGCCGACCGCCGAGGAACTGGAGGATCTGCTATTCGCCTTCCGGGTCTGCAAGCATGTGAAATCGAATGCCATCGTCTACGCCAAACGGGGCATCACGGTCGGTATCGGCGCCGGCCAGATGAGCCGTGTCGATTCATCGCGGATCGCCGCCTGGAAATCCCGCGAGGCTTCCGAAAAGGCTGGCTTGAAGGAGCCGGCGACAATCGGTTCGGTCGTCGCCTCCGATGCCTTCTTCCCCTTTGCCGACGGCCTGCTGGCCGCTGCCGAAGCCGGGGCGACCGCGGTCATTCAGCCGGGTGGATCGATGCGCGACGCCGAGGTGATCGCCGCCGCCGACGAGGCCGGGCTTGCCATGGTGCTCACCGGGATGCGGCATTTCCGTCACTGATCTTCGCATTGTCCTCGGGACGTCGGTCGTCTTCGGGCGCCGGCGCCTCGGGTACAGCCGTTCGCGGCTCGTCCTTGTGGCCGGGGAAGGTCAGTCCGGCCGGGCCGGTGACAACGTCGAAATCGAACATGCTCTGGTCTCCTGTTTGGTGGGAGACCACCCTGGCGGGCGACCGGTGTTCATCGGGAAAAGCTGAAGAAACACAAAAGCCGCCTCGTCATGGGCGGCTCCGGGTTTTCCATAGATGCAGAAATGCCTACGCCGCCAATATGTAATACCGGCGGTACCAAAATCGCGAGGTGAGGAGGCGATTGTTCTGCATAGTGACGAGCAGGATAAGACCGCCTCGCGCCGAGGACAAGGGAATTGTCTAGCGGCACCTAGACGCGTTGTTCCAAAGCGCTTCCGCCGCCTCGACGACGGCGTCAACGGTCAGGCCGGTCATCAGGCTGGCTTGCCGGCGATGATCGAAGTCGGCGGCGCCGACCAGATCCTCGTAGCTTTCCGGAGTGCGGACGACGGCGGTTCGCGCCCCCCAGGGGCGGTAGCGCCATTCCGGGCTGGGGCCGAACAGGCCGAGGGTCGGGATGCCGGCGGCAGCGGCCAGATGCATCAGGCCTGAATCATTGCCAAAGTAAAATGAACAGCATTGCAGCAATGCGGCGGCGTCGAGAAGATGCGTCGTGCCGATGCAATCGAGGCGTCGTTCGGCCGGCACGGCAGCCAACACCGGCGCCGCCATGGCCCGTTCGCTCTCCGTGCCGAAGACCGCCACCCGGGCTCCGGCCAGGATGCCGCCGGGGCCGGTGAGGCGGGTGACCGCGTCAGCGAAGCGATCGGCCGGCCACTGTTTGGCCCCCCAGTTGGCGGTCGGTCCGACCGCCAGGATCGGCGTGGTCTCACCAAGAATTTCCCTGGCCTTGGCCTGGCGCGACGGGGCGATCCACAGTTGCGGCTGCGGCAAGTCCGGCAGGCGCAGCTGGCGGGCCAGTTCCTCGATCCGGTGTTCGTGCCGTTTGGCCGGCCGGAACATCAGACGCCGGTCGGCGGTCAGCGTCCAGCCGATCAGCGATCCTCGAAGATCGGCGACCACCTGCCAATGGCGCGGGCGCGTCGCCCGCCACAGATCCCACCAGTGGCCGATACGGCCGCGGCGGACCAGCGGGTGGATTCTCTCAAGGTTCGGCAGGTCGGCGAACAGGCCGGCGGGAACCGGACCGCAGGCGACGGTGACCGGCTGGTCGGGATTGGCCGCCATCAGTTGGCCGAGGACTCCCGACGACAGAACGGCATCACCGATGCGGTTGGCCGTTATGAACAGCAGGCCCGACGGCGTACTCAGAGCTGCCACCGACGCAGGCCCTCGGGCAGGGTGAGGTGACGCCACATGCCCTTGATGTCGGCGATCAGACCACCGGGCCGCACCAGGGCGGCGAAGGTTCCGGCGGTGAAGGCGGCGTAGGGGCGATGCGGCACGGCACCGACGATGCAGTCATAGTCCCCGTCGTCGAACCGCGGCAGCAGCGACAGACCATAGACGCGTAGAGCTTCCTCGCGGTCGGCGAAAGCGTCATGCACCTCGACGTCGTGACCTTTTTCCTTAAGGCCGGTGATGACGTCAACGACCTTGCTGTTGCGCAGGTCGGGAACGTTCTCCTTGAAGGTAAGGCCCAATACCAGGATCCGGGACGGTTTGCGGCCAAGAGCCTCATCGATCTGCTGGGCGACGAAGCCGCCCATGGAATCGTTGATCCGCCGGCCAGCCAGGATGATTTCCGGATGATACCCGAGCTTCAGGGCGCATTCGGCCAGGTAGAAAGGATCGACGCCGATGCAGTGGCCGCCGACCAGGCCCGGCTTGAAGTTGAGGAAATTCCATTTGGTGCCCGACGTCTCCAGCACGTCCTGGACCGAGATGCCGAGCCGCTGGCAGATCATCGTCACTTCGTTGATGAAGGCGATGTTGATGTCGCGCTGCGAATTCTCGATGACCTTGGCCGCCTCGGCGACGCGGATCGAGGCGGCCTGGAAGACGCCGCCGCTGGTGATGCTGCCATAGACGACGGCCAGGGTATCGGTGACTTGCCGGGTCTGCCCGGCCACCACCTTGACGATGCGGTCGACGGTGTGTTCATGATCGCCGGGATTGATGCGCTCGGGGCTGTAACCAAGGAAGAAATCGCGTCCGCAGACGGTGCCGGCCGCCGCCGCCAGCGCCGGCCCGCAGATGTCCTCGGTGAGGCCCGGATAGACGGTGCTTTCGAAAACGACGATGGCGCCGGTGCCGAGCACGCTGCCGACGGTGCGGCAGGCTTTCAGCAGGGGGGAGAGATCGGGTTTGTTGTCGGCGTCGACTGGCGTCGGCACGGTGACGATGTAGATATCGCAGCCGCGCAGTTTTTCCGCGTCGCCGGTCAGACGCAGCGTGCTGCTGCGCAGCGCCGTCGGTTCGACCTCGCCGGTACGGTCGATCCCCGAGCTCAGTTCGGCGATGCGACCGGGATTGATATCGAAGCCGGTGGTGGGAAAATGCCGGGCAATGGCGACCGCCAGAGGCAGTCCGACATAGCCGAGGCCGATGACCGCGATGCGGGGATGGGACATGGGGAACCCTTGCAGACCGGAAAGGACTGCACTTTCCTCGGCGTCGTCGGGGCTGTCAAGAAAGCTGGTGGGAAGGTTCTCATTGCGGCGCTTTTTCTCCCTCTCCCTTGATCCCAAAGACCAACTACTCTATTCCCCGTCCCTGGTGACCTCTTTCGCAAAGCGAACATTTCATGTGCGGGTTGGCCGGATTCATCGATCTGACGTCACGGGCTGCGACCTATGATCTCGAAGCCCAGGCGGTGGCCATGGCCGATCGCATGCGGCTGCGCGGACCCGACGACGGTGGCGTGTGGAGCGATTCGGCGGCCGGCGTGGCTCTGGCCCAGCGCCGCCTGTCGATCGTCGATCTGTCGCCGGCCGGTCATCAGCCGATGGTGTCCGCCTCCGGGCGGTTCGTCATCGTCTACAACGGCGAAGTCTATAGCCATCAGGACATTCGTCCGGAACTGGAGGCCCGTGGCATTCGCTTCCGGGGCTATTCCGATACCGAGGTGATCCTCGAATCCTGTGCCGCCTTCGGTGTGGCGGCGACGGTCGCGCGACTGATCGGCATGTTCGCCTTCGCCCTCTGGGACCGCGAGGAGCGGACCCTGACGTTGGTCCGCGACCGGCTGGGCATCAAGCCGCTTTATTGGGGCCAATTCGGCGATCTGTTTCTCTTCGGCTCCGAGTTGAAGGCGTTGCGGGCGCATAACGGCTGGGCGCCGGTCATCGACCGGGCGGCGGCGGCCTCGTTCCTGCGGCGCAATTGCGTGCCGTCGCCGCAGTCGATCTACCAGGGCGTCCACAAGCTGCAGCCCGGACGAATTCTGGTACTGCGGCCGCACGGCCGACCGTCGATCGAAACCTATTGGGATGCCCGTCAGGTCGCCGTCGAAGGCCAGCGCCATCGGCTGGCGATCGGCGACAGCGAGGCCGTCGACCGTCTGGAGACCCTGCTGGCCGACGCGGTCGGCCGGCGGATGATCGCCGATGTTCCGCTGGGCGCCCTGCTGTCGGGCGGCATCGATTCCTCGGCGGTGGTCGCCCTGATGCAGGCGCAAAGCGACCGTCCGGTGAAGACCTTTTCCATCGGCTTCGAGGCGGCGGGCTTTGACGAGGCCGGTCACGCCAAGGCGGTGGCTGCTCATCTTGGCACCGACCATACCGAACTCTACCTGTCGCCCGCCGACGCCCTGGCGGTGGTGCCGAAGCTGCCCGAAATGTTCGACGAACCCTTCGCCGATTCCTCGCAGATTCCCACCTTTCTGGTCTCCGAAATGGCGCGGCGCCATGTCACCGTCGCGCTGTCGGGCGACGGCGGCGACGAATTGTTCGCCGGCTACAATCGCCATGTCTTCGCCGCCGGTTCCTGGCAGCGGTTGCGCCAGGTCCCGCCGACCCTGCGTCGGCTGTTGGCCGGCGCGATCTCCAGCTTCTCTCCGGCCGGCTGGGATCAGGTGGCCCGGCTGCTGCCATCTGGCCATCGGCCGGCCCGGCCCGGCGAGATGGCGCACAAATTGGCGACCGTGCTGGTCAGCCCCGACGATGACGCCCTTTATCAGACATTGACCAGCCACTGGAGCGAACCCGGTCGGGCGATCGTCGGCGCCAGTGGCAAGGGGGAGGGTCCCGACCCGCTCGCCAGCGATCTGCCCTCGACGGTCGAGCGCATGCAGCTTGGCGATCTGACGGGCTATCTCCCCGACGACATCCTGACCAAGGTCGATCGCGCCAGCATGGCCGTATCGCTGGAGGCCCGCGTGCCGTTGCTCGATCATCGGGTGGTCGAATTCGCCTGGTCGTTGCCCGCCGCCATGAAGATCCGCCGCGGCACCAGCAAATGGATTCTTCGCCAAGTGCTTTACCGCCATGTGCCGCGAAGTCTGGTCGAGCGCCCCAAGATGGGGTTTGCCGTCCCGCTGGCCGGCTGGCTGCGCGGGCCTCTGCGCGACTGGGCCGAGGACCTGCTTGACGCCGACGCGCTGACCGCCGGCGGTCTGGTCCGGGCGGCGCCGGTCAGGGCCCTGTGGGACGACCATCTGGCCGGCCGCGACCGCCATTTCCTTCTGTGGGACGTGCTCATGCTGGAAGCGTGGCGCCGGCATTGGATGGCATGAGGATGGCTGACGGCAAAATCACCCGGCTTGCCGGTATCGCCGCCAATGTCAGTTGGACATCCTTCGAGCAGATCCTGCGGGTCGGTCTGTCTTTTCTGGTCACCGTGCAGGTGATCAACTATCTCGGGCCGGAGCGGTTCGGCCTTTACAGCTACGTCATCAGCGTCGTCGGCATCCTGGCCCCGCTTACCGCCTTCGGCCTCGAGCAGGTGGTGATCCGCCGCCTGGTCGAGTATCCGGCCGACCGCGACCGGCTGCTCGGCACGACCTTTGCCATCCGTCTGGTCTGCGGCGTCGTCGGATTCGCCGTGGCGCTTGCCATCGTGCTGATCCTCGATCACGGCAGCGGACTCCGGCTGCGCCTGACCGCCGTCGCCGGGGTCATGCTGCTGTTGCAGGCCACCGACACTGTCGCCTTCTTCTTCAAGGCGATCATGGGGGCCAAGCATATCGCGCTGGCCCGCCTGGTCGGGCTGCTGACCGCCAGCGCGACGACCATCGTCCTTCTGCTGGTCGGGTCGGGCGTCGCCGCCTTCCTGTGGATGCGTGGCCTGGAAGCCGGGGTTACGGGCGTGGCGTTGTTGCTGGCCTATCGGCAGTGGGGCGGCCGCTGGACCTCCTGGCGGTTCGACGCCAGCGAATGCCGGAGTTTGCTGAAAGCCGGCTTTCCGCTGTTCATCGCCTCCTTCGCGGTGATGGTCTACATGCGCGTCGACCAGTTGATGCTGGGACAGCTCAGCAGCGAGGAAGAGCTCGGCTACTACGGCGTTGCCGTGCGTTTGGCGGAAGTTCTCAACTTCGTGCCGGTGGCCATCGTCACCGCCTTCTACCCGACCCTGGTCGAATGCCACCAGCAGGGCGCCGAAGCGTTCCGCCGCCGAATTCAGGGTCTTTACAACCTGATGGCGCTGATCGGCTATGCCACTGCGGTGACCGCCACGCTGGCGGCGCCGCTTGGATTCCGCATCCTGTTCGGTCACCGCTACGACGCCGCCCTGCCGATGTTCAATCTGCTGGTCTGGGGCATGCTGTTCGTTTGTCTGGGCGTCGCCATGAACGCCATGTTGACCGTCATCGGCCGTAATTGGATTTCGGCGGTGGCGACCCTGGTCGGCATGGTGGTCAATGTCTTATTGAATTTCTGGCTGATCCCGAAGTTGGGCGCGGTCGGATCGGCCTGGGCGACGTTGGTATCCTATTGGGTCGCGGCGCACGGCGTCTTTCTTTTCCTGCCGGAATTCTATCCCACCTTCCGGATGATCGGCCGGGCCATGCTCTGGCCCGATATCCGCCTGTTGCGGCCCGGTCGTCCCGACAAGGCGCACTAAGGCCTGTTGACATTCAACGGAGAGCGATTTCGGAGGCGACGAGATGGATCATTGCCGCGAAGCTCTGGTCAGTCTTCTCGTAACGCGTTGCGATGCGGCGGAAAGATTTGATTTTGCAAAAGAAATTCTCGACCAGG
>JARLJB010000390.1 GCA_031291415.1 Telmatospirillum sp. | reverse complement strand
GCTGACCACGGCACCAGGCGCAAACGCCGCGGCGACGATCGCCCGCTTTTGTTCGTCGCTCCACGAGCGGCGCCGTTCTGCACCGGTCAGAATTTGGACTTGGGTCATCGCACCGTCTCTAACACCGGTGCAAACGACACTACTTGCACCGCTGCTAAATCAGGCCCGATCAAAGGACCCCTGACAAGGCGGCCGTCACCGGAGGGATACCGCGATATCTGAGGAGAGCCAAGACAAGGATGTCCTTTGCGCCCGACTGGGAGAATGCTCGCCTTGCCCAAGGATTGGTGCAGCTAGAGCGGCCGCGGCCAAGCGCGCGGAGGCGCGCGCCCGGCGAGGGACATAAATCTAAGTTAGAGCGTGATGCAGATTTAACGCATCACGCTCTAGCTGCTTATCGGAGCGGGTACGTTTCGGAAGAGAATATCACATATCCACATAAAAAATAATATACTACCGCCTTAGCCTGATAACAGAATAAACATCCAACATGCTTGTCGTTTATTCTTAGGTTCGACTTGTTCCAAGGCCTCTCATGCTTGCGAACGGGTGCATACTAAAATAAAAAGGCAGTATCTTGCCGTTGTGCTTAATCCTGCAATGCTCCGATAATTTGACAAACAGTTCGGATGCCAGCACTTCGTAATCGTTACGGCTTCGCCAGGAGAAGGCCATCAACGGATCTGGATGGCGAAAATACGTGAGGTTCGGGGGTTTGGCTGGATGCTCGAAATAGATCTCCCTTAGCCCTTCGTAATCCGAGCGTATCTTTGACCCGAAGAGACCAGCCAAGTCATTTCGCAACAAAATGACGTCTACGAGATATTTTTCGGACGCCGAGACGAAGTGATAGCCATAGGCTTGTGCAATTCGTAACGCATACGCAAAGGACATTCCGTGGAATCCCGTATGCGAAGTTCCGAGCGGACCACTATAGACTGGTATATATTCCTCAGAATATGAGACGCTAAACTCGAATGGGAACGGGATCTCCTGGTTCACCTCGGCTTGAATGATGGCCGGCTTGAAGCCCGCCCCCAAAATAGCCTGCAACACGGGCCCATCATAACCGTCTATGTCAATCTTCAAGAAAGAGAAGTCGGTCGGGGTGCCACCAGATCTCAGCAATTCAGCGATGTTAAATGGTGTACAAAATTGATTGGTGATCTTCTTGACATTTTCTTGCGGTAAATTGTCAAACAGAGCCTTGTTATCGCTTCCCTCAATAGCAAGCCCCGGCCAGCCCTCCTTGTAAATCGCGTAGCAAGGATCTCCCGTGACGCCGTCGGCCGCCCCAATATTTACGACGAATTTTTCGTAGCTCGACGGATCGTTTTGGTGAAGGAACTTGACTAAATCGAGAGGAGAATAAATTTCTATTTCGTAGGTTTTTTTGGCAAAGGGACATTCGTGAATTATTGTTTGCGATGAAACTTTCATATGACAATTCCCCACGTTACAAAGCACAGCCCCATTTCGGCGTATTATAGCTGACGTATATCCAAAAACTAAGCTGTTTACGGGCGCAAAATGGGAATGTCTGAAACGCGCAATTTAGACATATCAGTTGCGGCCCGGCGCATCTCGGGTGACCGGCGGCACAGAACTCAGTGGGGACGGCAGGGGCACCCCAATCCGTTGCCGCAGTGCATCCGGCCGGAGCTGCTGGTGTCGATTACTTGCATTGTCTTGGCCACCTGGGACAATACGCTCGCAAGTTCCTTGGGATCTAAAAGGTTGTCGAAGCGCTTCTGCTTAGCAGTACCGTCACTATCAACCATAGGAAGATCCCCCTATTCCGGCATTCTCGTTTCACGGACCAAAGGTCTGCTGTTGGCTTAGCGTTTGTTCCGCAATTTGTGCAAGCCGCCAATGACGATGAGACCGGCGCCAATCAGGGACAAGGTGGCCGGTTCCGGCACGTTCTGGGTTGGTGCGTCTGCGGTTACGTTCAGCGTGAAACTCGCGCTCGACTCTTCAAAATTGAGAGCGGTCAGTACCACCGTTTCACTGCCATTATCGTAGATTAGGGAATTGGCAGCGGCGACCAGTGGATTGTTGAAGCCTTCAAAGGGGATCGTGTTAGGAGCCCCTTCCGCCAGGAAGCTGGTCGAATTCTTGAGAGCCCACGCGGAAATTTTTGGCGAGCCGCCATTGTCGAAGAAAATATTGATCGATTCACCGGGACCGCCGATGTCGGGAGCATGGCTTACGGTAAACCTGTAGCTACCCGGGGTGGAAAGGGAATAGTTCAGATTCGAGGAATACCCCGAGTTCAGATTCGCCACAGGCGAACCCGTCGAAACTGTGGCTAAATTGACGTCCAGCGTGCCCGCACTGTTCGTCACCGCACCGGTCGCGTTCTCGCCGTAGTAATAGCCGACGCTTGAACCGTTAGCGGTGACACCTTCGATAGAAAGACCTTCCAGAGTGAGCGGGCTTGCAAAAGCCGGCAAGGCAAAAGCTGCGGCCAAGGCAACCTGGGTGTTAAGGGCAATTGCGAAACGACTGAATGTGAGCTTCATTTTTTACCTCACCTTTATTCGAAAAAATCGAACGCCAAAAACGATGCGAGCAGTTTTATGCCAATTTTTTTACATGTTGAAGCTTCATAACTCTTGCACCTGGCTTATGCATCAGCATGCCGACGGTCGATCGAGGCCTTCACCGGCGGGGCGTGGAGGTCATCTGGACGGGTCGTTTCTTGCGCGCCCGACATACGTTCGGTTTCTACAAGCTGACGGGGCTTAGCGACTGCGTTGCCACCGACATCGACTCCTATGTCGAGATCGGCGGTGCTCTCGGCCGGGACGATGCACGGCGGAACGCGCAGCGCCAGTCAATTCGCGAGCGCAGCCGCTTCGAGGCATTCGCTGTTTCCACGACCTTGTCCCAAGGAACGGAAAAAATGCTCGCATTGTCAAGAATTAGGGCAGCGTCTATGCTGCCTAGGGATAAGCGCAGACAAGGGTGGACGGGAATCGCAATGGGTGATCACACTGAAGTCGTGAACCAAGCATTGGCATTGGTCAATGCCGGTGATTCCGAGAGCGCGATCACTCTTCTCGATTCGGTCCTGAAGACAAGACCAGATCATTTCGAAGCGCTTTTTTTCAAGGGTGAGGCTCTTCGTCGGGCGGGAGCTTTCTCCGATGCCGAATCCATGTTCCTTGAGGCGGCGCGTCTTGTGCCCACCAACGCGGAAGTACTCTTTCGGCTTGGCCTCGCACGCTTTGCCGAAGGCCGGATGGCTGATGCCGAGAAGGCCTTCATTGCCGCCACGGCCTGCAATGCCGGACATCAGGCTGCTTGGCTGTACGGAGGGCTGGCCGCCCTCCAGCAGGATCATCTGGCCGACGCCGAGCGTCTGCTTCGGACTGCGTCCGAACTTGATCCGTCGTCCGTTTCAGCACTCGCCAATCTGGTCATTTGCCTTCAGCGGCAAGAACGGGCCGGGGACGCCCTCCCGATAATCGAGCAGATCCATGCTCTCGACCCGGCGAACGAGGACGCTGCCCGATCTCTGTTTCAGGCTTACGTCGATGCCGGAGCGCTCGACAAGGCGTTGACCCTGGCCACAGCCATGGCCGCCCGCCTGCCGCGAAGCGCTTGGTGGTGCGGAGCGACACAGGGCTGGATTCACCGGACCCTGGGACGTCTCGATGCCGCCGCCGACGCCTACCGACGGGCTTTTGCGCTCGAACCGAACTCCGCAGAACATGCGACCAATCTGGGACTGACCTTGCGCCAGTCGGGAAACCGAACCGAAGCGAAGACCCTCCTCGAACGCGCCGCCACCCTCAATCCGGGCAGCCTGGAGGCGCATTTCGGCCTGGCCAATCTGCTTCTCGACGATGGGCGGTTGGACGACGCCGAACAACTGGTCGAAACCTTCGAAGCCCGCGTTCATTTTCCCCGCGGCGCCAGTCGTAGCGTGGTCATTCCGATCCTCGACTACTCTCCCGGGTCGTCCTACAATATACGAACCCTGCTCGATGACCTGCATGACTTCAACGGCGAAGTCATCTGCATCTTCAACAGCGAGGAGGTCTTCGAAGCGCTGCGCCAGCATCCGCGCATCGACAAATTCTCGTTCAACAAACACAATGTCGGCGTGTCGCGCGCCTGGAACATGGGAATCAACCAGGCGGAAGGTGAGACCATCCATATTCTCAACGCCGATCTGCATATCTCAGTACCGATGCTCTATCGACTGGAGCAATGGCTGCATTCCCTCCCCGACGCCCTGTGTGTCGGCGTCTCGGCCCACTGGATTGACCCGGTGACTCTGAAGGAAATACGCGCCATCAACAGCGGAACCTTCACCTCGCCGATCGAAACAGATCTGGTTTCCGGCCAATTGTTCTCGCTGCACGCCAAGCGGCTGCACGACGCCGGCATCACCTTCGATCCCCGCCTCAGTCCCTATTTCGGCGAGGAGCCGGATCTTGCCCTGAAGGCGCGCCAAAACGGCCTGAAGATCTACGCGGTCCCGGAAACCGACTTCGCGCACAGTTGGGGCATCAGCCGGCGCGACCGGCCGATCTTCTTCTTCGGTCGGCAGGTCAACCGGCTTCGCGGCACAATCCGCAACGAAATCCTACTGCATCGCAAATGGAACAGGTTCAACCTGGCCAACAAGAAGGCGTGACAAGGCCGGACGGAACCATATCAGCGAGGCGACGACCGGAAATCGACTGATCGATGCATCATCTCGGACGCCGTGTTTTAGTAAGCCCTTTCGATCCCAGGCTACCGCGACGCCATTCCCGGTAGATCACACTCAAAGCCTATGACGTGATTAAGGCCCGAACGAGTGACTATACCACCATGTGGCGGACGTCGAATGTTTACGATATAATCTTTTTTGGGGCATTCTATAAATGATGTTTTTGTCGCCCCCTCCGTCTCGACCTGAATTTCAACACCACATGTTTCGTGTTGTTTTTTCGTTATTCGGTTTTACCTCTTCCAGTCCGGTAAATTGCGATAGCATGGGCATTCCTACCGCGTTCTCCCGATAAAGAAGAGCATTTCAATGCCAAATGCCGATTTTCACTAGAGGAAGTGATCATGGAAAGACTGAATCGACTTTCTATCGACAGTTCAGATGCTGTAACAGATTTGTGCATCCTTGGGGCTAAATACCCAACGGATAAATCCCCTTATTCTATTCTTCCGTTTGACACGACGCGCCATCCATATACCGCGATATATGATTTATTATTTGCTCAAAAGAGATACTCTCCATTAGTTATTGGCGAATCTGGTATTTACTATAATATGTCCACCCATTTGTGGAAAGCATACTTTCCACATGCGACTTTTTACGGATGGGATTTGAACCCGAAGGCAATCGAGAATGCCAACGGGCACCATCTCGAAAGGTGCCAATATGGAATTATGAATATGGGAGATGCAAATTCCATATTTTCGGTATTAAGCGCTTGCAATACGGAATTTGATATTTTAATCGATGATTCCAGCCATCTTTTTGAGCATCAAGTTCTATTCGCACAGATAGCATATCGTTTTTTGAAACCAGGGGGAGTTCTCATAGTAGAGGATGTGAAAGGAGAAAATACGCACAGCATGTATGAAGCTGAGCTCAAATCAGTTTTCCCATATTTTTCATTGGGAATGTTTATCGATGCAAAGCACTGCAGCACAAGCTCTACGGACGATAGAGTGATCGCGCTATTCAGAAACCAGGAGCCAGCTCCGCTGATTAGTGCGCCTGCCGTCAACGAGCCCCCACTGGTCGCGGAAGCCATCGCCAGGATCAATTCCAAGGCAAGATAACGTCGTCGGCTGCGGACGGAGCGGCCCCGTGGCCGCCCCACAGCTTTTACCGTCATCCGGAATGAACCGACCGTTCAATCGGCAAGAAGTCCACGCCAGACGCTTGCCTCGCAAGCTCTGGATAATACGGACCGGAAAATTGCCTACCGATAACGCCAAACCGGTATCCTCGGCGACAAGAAAAACAAAATGTTAACCTTTCTCCACCATGCTATTTGGGTGACCAAAGGTTGTTTCCGCCGCCACTCATGCGCGACGTTCTTGGAACTCCGGTTGACGAAAGGAACCGTCACGGGATCGGAACGAAATGAACACAGGCCGCTCGGGCAGAATGATCGTCGGCCACGGCAACGAACCATGGCGCCGCAGGGGTCTCGAAGACCTGTCATCCGACTCCGAACAAACTGGACTGCGCATTTTTGATTTGCACGAATGAGGATTATCGAAATGGGCATCGGGAAAATGGCCGAAGAGATCGGAGCCGCTCTCTCTCGTGGAGTTTCGGAGTTCAATAGCGGTAATTCTCAGGCCGCGGAGGACGCGCTCCGCGAAATAACGGATCTTAGCGATGCATTTGCTTATGCATTAATGTACCGAGGAATAAATTTAGTAAGATGTGGTCACAAATCAGGAGGAGAGCAACTTCTCACAAAAAGTGCTTACCTAAATTCATCTTGTCAGCAGTATATTCTTCAGATGGGTCTTCTTAAGAATATTTCATCATTTTTTGGCAATGTCCAAGAAGTTAATATTGGAACGGAGCCATTTGAAGCGAGAAATGTAATATCTCGCTGGCCGGGGAACATTAACATAAACAATATAGATGAGTTCCGCGAATTTATATCGAATAATGTCATATCTCATTATTCCGATAACGAAAAATTTATTGATATGGATTCTTCTTTTGTGACGCTTGGATCTTGCTTCGCTATTAATATAGGGCGAGCACTTACAGCACGTGGTTTCAAGGTAAATAATAATGCCATAGACGAAGCTGCGACGAGCACGCACGCCATACTTCACTTTTTCCGGTGGTTGCAGAGTGGTAGCGTCGATAAATTCACGAAGTTCTTTGACACGCTCAATGGGGAGGCCGTTCGGTGCGAAGTGATCGAAAATATTCGCAATGCCAATGCCGTGATACTAACGCTTGGCGTTGCTCCCGCTCTCTTTCATGAAGGTGGAGAGTTTGCGTTTACCCAGCCACACCGGGACAAAGCACATTTTGAATACCTGCCAGGAAAATATAAGTTAAGGACGACAACAGTAGAAGAAAATACAAAAAATATTTTCGAAATAATAGAGTTTGTTAAACGGATAAATAGTTCTTGCAAAATTGTCTTGACAGTGTCGCCAATACCTCTTTTTGCGACAAGCGAAATGGACTCTGTATATGAGGCAGATTGCATTTCGAAAAGCACAATCAGAGTTTCTGTGCATAACGCCAAGTCAAGATTTGATGGAATCATCTATTGGCCATCATTTGAGATAATTCGCTGGATCGGCGGGCATGCAAATTTCGGGTTCTTTGGAGAGGACGGCGAATCGAGACACGTCAATAGAAATATTATCGATACGATCATAGACTTATTCATAGATAAGTTCTCAATTAAAAAGTAATTTCCAAAACGGTTCGACAGGCTCGCTGGTGGACCTCCATCAGCGAGGACCACTCCGGTCTTGGAATTACGGATGGTGTTGGCCAGATGATTGGAAGCATCCCGTGAACGACGCGGGAGGTTTCACGGGCTTGCGGCCTTGATCGTACTCATGTGAAAGCACGCGACGGCGGTTGGTGGGGCTGGATGGACTTTCAAGGCGTCTGCCAGAGACATTCCTCGATGGAAGCAGAACCATCCACCTTAACGCGAGTCAGCCATTTCAGCGGTTGGTATTATTTCGATCAGACGCCACGCCCCTTCGATACGGTTTTTCAACGTCAATTCGGAAGTTACCGATTTCACATTGATGTATCGGATTGAAACCGCCACGAGCGGAGCCCGAGCCCCGACGGACACTGGCGCCCCCCCCCCGCTATGACAAGGCTGCGGACAGAATGGCTCGGATATCGCGTTTCTGAATGGCGGCGAACCCCTGATTCTCCAACGTCTGGCGGGCCGCGGCATCGGCCGCGTAGAGGAAACAGGTCTCGGCGACCTTCTCCAAGGAAACGAATCGCACGGCGTTGGGCATGTCCAGTTCGACCGACATGGTCTCGTTGAAATCGGCAACGACCGCCTTGCGGTTAGCCAGTAGATATGACACGCGCACAATCGAAAAGATGCGGGACACCGCGTTGCTGTTGATATTGAGAACGATCTTCGAACGTCCGATAAGATCGTCCCGGGCCTGACGATAAAGCCCGAAGAAGAACATCGTCGAAAGTCCGAGATTGCAAAGATCCTTGAGAACGAGGAGCCGACTGTCGGAGGGCGCGCCATAAATCAGAACGTCGATGTCCTGCTCGGCTGGTTTGGCGATGCGCCCCAGGAAAGGGGCGTAACCAATCGGAACGTGGCGGATCGACCGAGGCGAGAACAGACTGCTCCACATTTCTATATTGATATCGCTGTAGTCCCAGATGATGAAGTTTTCTGCCATGTAGCAAAAATCATCGCGCGACCTTCCTCCGGAAAACAATCCATATAGCTGTTCCAAATTGTAGACGATGGTACCTTTCGGGAACATTTTTAATACATCTACGCCCATCATTTGAGCGCCAAATATTATATTAATTGCATCTCCGCTATATTTATTTATGTCATAGGTCACTTCATGACCAAAAGACTGTAGTCCCCAAATAACTGTCTCAATGACCTCGTTATATCCATTGAAAATGTGCAGTCGGGGATCAGGAATACAGTGGAATATATGATATTTGGCCATTTCTCGCCGCAGAGTCCTATTTCCGGGGGCCGGATTTCAATTACACACCAAACGCGACCTTCAAGCGGTCGATCGTTTGCCGCGCGCGCTGTTCGGTCGTGTGGTGTGCCCGCAACCAAGCCCGTGATCGCGCCGCCAAGGCGCGCCATTTCTGGTCGTCGGACACCACCTCCTCGATCCGCCAGACCAGTTCCCGGACACTGGTGAAACGCACCACCTCCAAACCGTCGCGGAAATCATGCGGAATGAGGAACGGCATCCGCATGGCAAAATGCGCCGCATTGCAGGCCGCGTGCTCCCAATATCGGAACGTATCGTAGCCGTAGCCGGGCAACGAAAGCACCGCTCGGCAACTTTGCAAACTGGCGTAGTAGGCATCCCGCCCTTTACGTTGCTGTTCGTCGTTCAATTCCCAGGCGTGGAACAGGGCATCGGGGAAACAGCGCCCCACCTCATCCAGAACGTCGTTTCGTTCTGGCACCCAGTTGATCCGTGCACCAAGAAATCCGACACTGTGCGTCTTCGGCTGATCGGCATGCCGGTCAAGCCAATCGAGAACCTCGACCGGCAAGGCCATGGGCAGAGGAATCGAATAATCATGCCCATCGGTCTCGCGGCGCAAAATCGCATAGGGACCAGGCCGGATCGGCGCGGGTTTGTCCTCGCCATCAATAATGGCAAGCGGACAGATGCTTTTCTGCAGAAGCGCGATCTGTTCGTTAAAGGCCCTGACGTCACAAATCACGAAGGAAAAGAAGCCTGCCGCCAGTTTTGCCTCAAGATCGGTCCGATCGACGCCACTGTCGTCGGACATAAGATTGGGGATCGGATCGACATTCGGCGACCCGCACAAACCTTGGTAGAGCACTTCCTTGCGCGGAAAATCGACGACAGCGTCTCCGAACAGCTTCCGCAGGCCATGCAGCAGTAAATCCGGAACATAATTCGGATAGGCATGACATAAAACCAGGATGTTCATGGGATATTTTTCCGCAAATAGTGCCGAAGACGGTGTTGTCGGCGTCCGTCGCATGTTGGCACAACGATTCTCTCCGGTCTCGACCCTCACTGTATTTTTTGATTTTCGCACACCTGCCGGCAAAACGTAAGGCCCAGACAGCGTTGTACCATCCTCGCCATGATCAGCCTGTTCGGACAGGCCGGCTTCACCGTCGAGTGAGAACCGAAACTCCGCGTCAGCGTTCCTTGTCGTCCCGACGTCTCTATTGGACGTTTCTGCTGCAACCGATACAGAAGCGATATGCTCGACTAACCGGACCAGGACGAAAAGCGTGGTCGGCATCTGCGAAAGCCTCCGCCGCGGAGCGGCGAACGCCGGTACAGAGGCCGGCGCCACTTTTCATCCACGACGAATCGGCCGGCCGGTACGCCACTCCAATCGATCGCTCCAAGCCCCTAAGCCCGAGCAGCGCTAGAGCCCTCCGAAGGCAGGGGTCATGTAAACCTTAAGCTCTGAAGCGACTATTTCGTCCCAGAATCTAAGGACAAAGCGGCGCCAGGACGTCGTGCAGGCGGGCTATCTGATTGCGCCAATTCCAATGCGCGATCACCTCGGCGCCCGCCAGCCCTGCCAGACGAGCCTCTTCTCTTTGCGACCAAACCCTCTCGAGAGACTCGACGATCTCGTCAACGTCGCTTTCGCCCCAGCCGACGGTGCCGATGCCGTCAGAGGACGCCACCTCGGCCTGCTTCGTCAGCGCGTAGGCGCTGCCAAGCGCGGTCAGATCCTTATGCCCGGTATTGTCAGACAAAATCACCGGTACGCCGCAGGCCATGCATTCCATCGCCACCAGATTGGTCCCCCCCTCGCAGCGATTGGGGAACACTGCGACGTCCATCTCCCGCAAGACTCGCGCCATCTGATGGTTGGGAATCGAGCCAAGGTCGATGTACTGATTCTCGCCGATGCCGTTGGCCCGCACCCAACCGGCCATGTCGAGCGCCCCCTCAGCGGTGAAGCCGACCGGTGCTATCGCCGGATTCTGATTGATGGTGACAGCCGCAATCGGCCACGGGGAATGCCACGCCGTAACCAGAATGGCCTCTGGATGGCGTTGAGCGAAGGCACGGAAAGCCAACAGAACCAAGTCCTGGCCTTTGCGACGCTCGATTTTACCGCCGCTGAAAACAGCAAACCGGCCCTCCAGCGAACCGGCCCGCGGGGCCGGATGGAAAAGCGACGTGTCGACTCCCTGAATCACCGTCGCCACGTTGTTGACGCCATTGGCGCGCAGGACCTGTTCGCACCATGTGGAACCGGCGACGATCACCGAAAAGGCGGCGGACGCCGTGGAGGCGTCGGGCAGGTTGGTGTCTTCGAAAAAAATCACCCCGGCGGTTGCCAGCCCCCGCAGCCCGCTCTCCTTGGTCAGGGCCGCCGAGGTGAAGCGATTCCCGAGGCTATGCAAGACAAAACCGTCGAGAGGCAGGGTCGGATCGGGCAGCGCATCTCTCGTTCGTCGCATCTGATCAGAATCTACCAAAGGTTGTGATAGCTGTCGCAAAGTAAGAGGATCCATGCCGGCCAAACTTTGGAGTTGAATCTGGCCGATACAGTAGGCCGGCGATCCGGACACCGCCTGCCAATGACGAAGCAGGTTGAGGCCATAGACGCCCCAGCCGAAAAGCGTCGATACGCCCCAATGAAAATAAAGGGGATGCTTCATAATGGTACTCCCGGAAAGGTTCCGCCGTGCCGCAGGGAACTGCTCCGGGAAAACCGGCCTGAGACGCTCCGATGACCGACGTCGACAATCATAGCGGCCAGTTTTCCAGATCGGAAAGGCAAGGTCCAGGGGTCATTGGCAGGTTTCGTCCTGGTAAAATGGCATCACCTTCGCCAGCATAGAGCCGAGTGTGAGCCTTTATTCGGAATGACGTTGTTATTTCCGAACGCAACCTAATGCGAGCAAGCTTAAGATAATGGTAACCGATCTGCGCCATGATGCAGATCTCGATGCGGTGGACGCGAGATGGACGGCGAAAAACTGATGTCCCAGGAAGAGATGACTGTTAAATCGGAGCAGCCTCTCTTTTCATTGATTTTTGAGGAGGCGGTGGCCCGTCATCGCCTTGATCAGAAAGCCGAAGCGGAAGCGCTTTATCGGGCTGTTCTGGCTATTCATCCACGCCACGCCGAAGCCAGTTACAACCTGGGATTGCTTTGCCAAATGGAAGAGCGGTACCAGGAGGCGGCAAATCTTTATCGACGGGCCATCGCCTTTCGCAACGATTATGTCGATGCCTATTCCAACCTCGGTACCGTGCTCAAGGAATTGAAGGAGTATGAGCAGGCGAACACCGTCTATCTGCTTGCCATTGCCATCAAGCCGGATCATGCGATGGCCTACAGCAACCTTGGCGTCTCGCTAAAGGAACAGCGCCGTTTTGACGAAGCGGTTGCCGTCTATCGGCAAGCCATCACGCTGGCGCCGGACTATGAATGGGCATACGCCAATCAGGCGCCGGTACTCCTCGAGCAAGGCGACTCGCGCGCATCGATCATCGCTTCGCAAAGGGCGATCACGCTGACGCCAGACATGTCGCTCGCCCACTACAACCTTGCTGCGGCGCTCAAGGCGGAAAACCTTCTGCAGCAGTCGGTCGATTCGTTTCGCCACGCGATCGCGTTACGCCCGGACTTCGGTGAAGCGCACTTTGCCCTCGGCCAAGTTCTTCTGATGCAGGGCGACTACGAAGCAGGATGGCCCGAATATAGCTGGCGTTGGAGTCTTCCCGACTATGCCTGGCTAAGCAAGATTCACGGGCAATTCCAGCAACCGCTGTGGACCGGCGAACGGCTGGATGGCAAGACGATCCTGATTTATGCCGAACAGGGTATGGGAGATGCCATCCAGTATGCGCGTTACCTCCCGAAGGTTCTGGGTCGGGGCGGCAGGATCGTGCTCGCCGTTCATCCGCCGCTCAAGAAGCTGTTTGCCGCCATCCCCGGGATAGCTGCGGTGGTCGGTCTCGACGAAACACCGTTGCCGCCATTCGATGTCCATTGCCCGCTCCTCGGCCTGCCGCAGGTGTTCGGAACGCGCCAGGAAACGATCCCGGCACAAGTTCCCTATTTGCAAGCCGATCCCGCCGAAACCGAACGGTGGAAAAAACGCATCGGCGGCGACGGGTTGAAGGTTGGGATCGTTTGGGCCGGCAATCCAACGCAGCGTGGAGACCGTTGGCGATCACCACGCCTGGCCAGCATGGCGCCTCTGTTCAATGTCCCGGGCGTTCGTTTCGTGGCTTTGCAGATGGGACCTGGACGGGCCGATCTCGAGACCAATCCCTTGCCGGCCAACGTGCTCGATCTGGGACCGGAAATCACCGACTTTGCGGACACGGCGGCGATCATGGCCGGCCTTGATCTTGTCATCACGTCCTGTACCGCACCGCTGCATCTTGCCGGAGCGCTGGGGGTGCCGACCTGGGCTGTCATTCCTTTCGCGCCTCATTTTCTCTGGCAACTCGATCGTTCCGACAGTCCCTGGTATCCAACGCTGCACCTCTATCGACAGACCAAGCCGGGCCGAGACTGGTCGGTGCCGATCGGACGGGTTGTCACCGATCTGTCTGCGATGGTGGAGAAGATGTAACCGCAGGGACGAACCCGTTTTTTCAATGAATCATCGAAGCGTGGGGGCAAAATGACTACGATTGGTCAGTCAACCGGTACGATCGAAGTCGCTGGAGACGGCGACTGGTTCAAAGTCCAACTGACTGCCGGCACCGAATACGTCTTTGACGTCAGCGGAACGTTGACGTCACCGGAAGTATCCCTTTACGACTCCTCGGGAAATCTTCTGGTAACCGGGACCGACGCCAGTGTCGCTGGCGATGCGCGCACCTCGTTCGAACCGACGACGAGCGGCACTTATTATGTCGGCGCCTCCAGCCAGACCGGCGCCACTACGGGAGCCTATACCGTCGCGGTGTCGACCAGTACCTACGACTATGCCGGTACCATCAACACGACGGGTACGGTCAGCGTCGGCAGCCATGTGTCGGGCGCCCTCACGACGATTGGACAGAACGACTGGTTCAAGGTCCAACTGACCGCCGGTACCGAATACTCCTTCACGGTGGGAAGCGGGACACTCGGCGCACCTCTCGTCACGCTCTATGATTCGACAGGCAAAGAGATCGTTTCGGGCAACGACGGCGGAACGATCGACGGGACGGCGACCGCCTTCATGCCCACCACCAGCGGAGTCTATTACGTCGGCGTCGGAGGGCAACTTTCCTCCACCGGGACCTTCACCCTCTCGGTGGCAAATGTTGCCGCCAGCTACGCCTCCAACGCCACCACCACGGGTGTGGTCAGCGTCGGCGGCACCTCGAGCGGAACGATCGGCGCCGTCGGACAGAGCGAATGGTTCAAGGTCCAACTGACCGCCGGCACCGAATACGTTTTCGACGTTGGCAATGGGTCGCTCTCGACCCCGGAAGTGACCCTCTACGACGCCTCCGGCGACGCCCTGGTCGTCGGAACCTCGGGCGGCGCCAGTGGAGGTGCCAGAACGTCGTTCACGCCGACCACCAGCGGCACCTATTATGTAGCCGCGTCGGGCTATCTCTCGACAACCGGCACCTTTACGGTTGGCGTCTCGACCGCGAGCTACGATTTTGCCGGAAATGTCAATACGACCGGTACCGTCGCTGTTGGCGGGCAGACATCAGGCAATCTCACGACGGTGGGTCAAAGCGACTGGTTCAAGGTTCAACTGACGGCCGGAACGGAATATGTCTTCAGCGCTGGAAACGGGACGCTGGCCAACCCGACCGTGACGCTCTACGACAGTTCAGGACATGCGCTGGTCTCGGGAAGCGGCAGCAGCAGCGCAGCCGTCACCTCCTTTATCCCGACGACCTCAGGCACCTATTATGTCGGTGCCGCCGGTAGCCAACCGACGAGTACAGGCAGCTTTACTGTCGGTGTCACCACGGCACACTACGATTACGCCGGAAATACCAATACGACGGGTGTCGTCAGCGTCGGGAGCCACGTCTCTGATGCCATCACGACGGTCGGACAGAGTGAATGGTTCAAGGTCCAACTGACCGCCGGCACACAATATGTCTTCGATGTCGGAAGTGGCTCTCTCGCGTCGCCGGAAGTGACCCTCTACGACAGTTCGGGACATGCGCTGGTATCGGGAACCACCGGAGGCACCGGAGCCGAGACGTCCTTCACGCCGACGACCACCGGCACCTATTATGTCGGGGCTTCCAGCCAGACGACCGGCACCGGCAGCTTTACCGTCGCCGTCTCGACCGCGACGGATGATTACTCCGGCAGCACCACGACGACGGGTGTCATCGGGTCGGCTCCTTACTCCGCAGCGGCGGAAGTCGTGGCTTATCAACAGGGGCAACTGACGCAGGCGGCGGCGGTTTCCGACTCGGCGGCAAATGTGCAGGCGAATCTCGACGGGCTGGAAGCAATCGCCAAGGCAGGCTTGCTGTCGTCGATCACCCTTACCGACACGACAACGCCGACCATCACGGTTTCGTCCGACCAGGTCGCGGCGGATGCGGCGGCCATCAAGGCCATCGCCGGCAGCTATGCGCTGTCGGTGACCGGGTTCTCCGCCGGTGTCAGCCATTTCGTTTCCCTGGAAAGCGGGTCCTACGTCCCGGGCACGACCCATTCGGGAACCGATCAGGTCGTCGGCTTTGTCAACGGGACGGTCACTTTCACGTCAGGTACGGACGCCGTTGTCCTTGATGGAGCTCGCAGCGAATATTCGATCAAGGTGGACGCCACCGGCGCCACCACCATCATCGATACCGCGACGAACCAGACCATGCATGTTACCGGGGAAAGTTATCTGATCTTCAGTGGCGCCTCGGTCACCAACCACTGGTCGGGCACTTCACCCGGACCCTATGACAGCATGTATTTCGTCGACGGCAGCGCCAGTGCACAAATGGCCCAGCTCTACAATGCCGCCTTTCAGCGGCAGCCCGACCTGCTGGGGCTCGAATATTGGCAAAACAACCATGCGAACGGCATGAGCCTGACCGACATCGCCAACGGCTTCCTGGTCTCCAACGAATTCACCCAGACTTACGGCACGGTGTCATCCCTGTCAGACACCCAATATGTGACACTGCTTTACGAAAACGTCCTGCACCGCGCCCCCGATCCGTCCGGGCTCTCCTATTGGCTGAGCGACCTGTCGGGTGGCGATGCCCGCGCCAACGTTCTTCTCGACTTCAGTGCCAGCGTCGAAAATATCGATTCAGCCAACAGTTGGCTGATCAACCCGACCGATGGCGGGTATGCCGACAGCGGGGTGCAATTCTCAGCCCAGACCGTCCTGACACAAGTGTCGCAAAGCGGCTACCTCAACACCAACCTGATCGATCCGACCACCGTCCAGGGCAGCGTTGTCGTCAACGGCCTGGAAATCGATGTCGCCAGCGGCCAGTCGACCGGATCGCTCACTGTCACGAGCTCCGCCTCGCCAGGGTTGGCGATCTTTTTGTCATCGGGGATCAATTCGATAACGGTAAACACCGCCTCGAACACGATCGTCGACAGCAGCAGCAATTCAACGATCGTTGTAAACGCCGCCAACAACTCTCTTATGCTCAGCCACGGCGGCATCGACACAGTCAACCTCATGGGAGGCTCCGGGACGTCGATCCTCGGCTTTACGCCGGGGTCGGGCTCTTCGCTCGATGTCGCCAACACGACGACATCGTCGGCCCTGCAGATCCTCGACGGGACTTCCTCCGCCGTGGACGGCAGCGGCCTCTCCTTTGGTAACGGCACCTATTACATCGTCAACATCGGCAATGTCGGCGATGGTTCCGCCGCCTCGGTGGCATCGGCCGCCAACGCCGCCTACAAGGTGGGCGACATTTCCGGTGCCTCAACACCGGCGGGCACCGGCGAATATCTGACGTTCATGGGTAAGGACAATGCCGGAGATACTGTTCTCTGGCTTTTTGGATCGAACAGTGGCGCCACCAACGGCGTCATTCCGACTTCGTCCTTGGCCAACAGCGCCGACACCAACAGCAATCATCTGGTCGATGCCAACGAAATCGTCCATCTCGCAACCCTGGTCGGCGTTCAGCCCAGCAGCCTCTCGGTTTACGACTTGGCCTGAGACCCGCCGCGCATATGGAAACGGCCGAACATCTTTCGATGTTCGGCCGTTTTTTTGTCCGCGAAAACCCGTCACCGCTGTAGGGCCGAAGTCGAAAGCAGGGATTTTCGTCGCTTTGCGGCGAACACCGGCACGGATGCCACTTTCGATTTAATTCACAGGCTCGGTCACGCCCGCGAGAGGACGTCGACCTGGGCCTTTGACATCGCCAAAATTTGCGTCGTTGTGAAAGCGCTGCTTTGCGTAGCACTAAGGCCAAACATAGCCGCTGTGGTCAAGGCCACCACCTGACCGGTGGTTAAAACGGCGATGTCGGGCGCCGTCAAACCTTTTACCTGCGAGGACGTCAGAGCCGCCACGATCGCCGTTGTCAAGACCGTCATGTCGGCTGTCGTCAGACCGTGGAAGACGGCAGATGACATTCCGGAAAACTGCAGAGCGGAAAAGCTGTCGACGTCACTTGTTGTCAGCGTCGACACCTGCGGGGCTGTCAGGGTGTTGATCTCCGCAGTCGTCAAAGCAGCGATATCGCTGGTCGACAAGACCGCGATGGCACCGGTCGTCAAGGCCGCGATCCGCGCCGCAGGCAAAGCGGCAATGGTGCCCGTCGTCAGGCTGGCGATATCGGATGTGGTCAAGGCCGCAAACTGACTGGCGGTCAGCGCCGCCATCTGCAGGGTGGTCAGGCTATACACATCCATGGTCGACAAAGCGGCTATCTGCGCTGCCGACAGTATGGCGACCCGGGAGGTCGTCAAGGCCGCGATGGCGTTGGTGCTTAAGACGGCGATATCTGCCGTGGTGAACGCCGGCACCTGCACAGCCGTCAGCGCCGCGACATCGGCAGTGGTAAAGACGGCAACCGCCGCCGTGCTCAACGCGGAAACCTGCGTGACAGTCAGTCCCGCCACTTCAGCGGTCGACATCGCGGCAAACGCTCCGGTACTCAAGACCGAGATGTCGGCAGTACTTAGCTTTGCCACTTCCGCTGCCGTCAATGCCGCAAATTGTGCCGTCGTCAGGGCGGCGACATCGCCGGTCGTCAAGGCCGCGATCTGAGCAGCCGGCAGTGCCGCAATGGCACTCGTCGACATCGCCATGATGTCATCAGTGCCAAGAATGGCAATTTCCGCCGCTGTCAGACCATTCACTCGCGCCGTGGTCAACGCTGCGACGTCCGCCGTCGATAGGGCGGCCACCTCGGCGGTCGTCAGTGCGGAAAATTGTGCCGCCGTCAAAACGTTGATCGCCGACGTTGATAGAGCGGCCACCTCGGCAGTGCTCAAGGCCTTGATCTGGCTAGCCAACAGAGCCGTGACCTGCGCCGTCGTCAGGCTTGCGACATCGGCCGCCGACAGGGCCGCGATTTGCGCTGTCGTCAAACTTGCGATTCGCGCCGCGCTCATCGCCGCCACGTCGGCAGTACTGAGCACGGCGATGGCGCCTGTGGTCAGGGCGGCCATCTGCGTGGCCGACAAGGCGGCGACATCGCCCGTCGTCAGCACGGAGATCATGGCGGTCGTCAAAGCGGCGATTTGAGCCTTCGACAGACTACCAACCGCGCTGGTCGACAAAACGGCGACATCACCCGCCGACAAGCCGGCGACCGCCGCCGTCGACAGACCCGCAACCTGTTTCGATGTCAAAGAGCCAACCTGTGCCGTCGTCAAAGCGAGCACATCAGCGGAACTCAAGGCCATGATCTGCGCCGCCGAGAGGGCGGCGATCTGCGAGGTCGACAGGCCGAATACATCGACCGTCGATAGGGCCGCAGTTTGCGCCGTCGTCAGAACCGCGACGCGGGCCGTGGTGAGGGCCGCGATGTCGGCAGGCGACAGAACGGCCACGGCGGACGTGCTAAGCGCAGCGACTTGCACGGCCGCCAAGGCAGCCACCTGGCCCGTCGACAGAATGCCAACTTCACCGGTCGTCAGCGCCTTGATCTGAGATGCCGCCATGCCGGCGATCTGACCGGTCGACAAAACCTGGATATCGCTCATGGTCAGAGCTGAGACCTGCGTCGTCGTCAACGCCCCGATCCGCGCCGTCGTCAGGGCTGCGACATCCGCCGTCGTCAGGACACTGATGCCACCCGTCGACAGTGCGCCGATCTGCACCGCCGACAGAACGGCAATGTCGGCCGTCGACAACGCCGCGACAGAGTCCGTCCCCAGCGCCTTGATCTGCGCCGCCGACAATCCCGCCACCTCGCCCGTCGTCAACGCTGCAATGTCACCGGCCGACAAAACCGAGACACCGGCCGTCGTCATCCCGCTTATCCGCGACGCCGTCAGCGCCGCGACGTCTCCCGTCGTCAGAACGGCAATGTCCGCGGTACTCAGCGTTCCAATCTGCACCGCCGACAAAATCGCGAAAGCGTCGGTCGTCAGGGCCGCTATATCGCCGACGTTCAAAGCGGCAACCTGCGCAATCGACAAACCACCGATCCGCGCCGTCGACAAGGCGGCGACATCGCCTGTCGTCAACGATCCAATTTGACCCGTCGTCAGCGCGGAAACCTGCGCAGCCGTCAAGGCTGCGATCTGCGACGTCGACAAGGCGGCCACATCGGCAGTTGGAAGCGCCTTAACCTGCGCAGCTGTCAAAGCGGCAACCTGCGCCGTCGTCAGGACGGCGATATCGGCCACTGGCAGAGCCGCGACTTGTGCTGTTGTCAGATTTGCGATTCGCGCCTTGCCGATCGCCGCCACGTCGGCGGTGCCGAGCAAGGCTATGTTCGTCGTCGTCAAGGCAGCAACTTGTGCAGCCGACAAAACGGCTATGTCACCGGTTGTCAGTACGGGGATCACACTGGTCGACAAAGCGGCGATCTCAGCCGCTGACAGACTCCCAAACGCGCTGGTCGACATCGCAGCGATACTGCCCGTCGTCAAACTGGAAACCGCTGTCGTCGACAATCCGCCCGCTTGCACCGACGTCAGAGCCGCAATCTGCGCCGTCGTCAGGACCGCCACATCGGCCGAACTCAAGGCTTTGACCTGGACCGCCGTTAAGGCCGCGATGGCCGCGGTACTAAGAGAGGCAATGTCGCCGGTACTGAGAGCCGCAACCTGCCCTGCGGTGAGGCCATGGATTCGCGAGGTCGACAGGGCGGCAATATCGGCTATCGACAATACGGCGCTGTCGGCAGTCGTCAGTGCGGAAAACTGCGCCGCCGTCAGAACATTGATCGCCGACGTTGATAGAGCGGCCACCTCGGCAGTGCTCAAGGCCTTGATCTGGTTAGCCGACAAGGCCGCGACCTGCGCCGTCGTCAAGCCTGCGACATCGGTCGCCGACAGGGCCGCGATTTGCGCTGTCGTCAAACTTGCGATTCGCACCGCGCTCATCGCCGCCACGTCGGCGGTGTTCAACAAGGCGATGGCACCCGTGGTCAGGGCCGCAACCTCGACACCCGACAATGCGGCGATATCGTCGGTCGTCAGCACGGAGATCATGCTGGTCGACAAAGCGGCGATTTGAGCCCCCGACAGGCCGCCAATCGCGCTGGTCGATAAAACGGCAACATCTCCCGCCGTCAAACCGGCGATCGCCACCGTCGACAGACCTGAAACCTGTTTCGACGTCAGAGCGGCAAACTGCGTCGTCGTCAGAACGGCAACGTCGGCCGTACTCAAGGCCTTGATCTGGTTGGCCGACAGGGCCGCGACCTGCGCCGTCGTCAGGCCTGCGACATCGGCCGTCGACAGGGCGGCGATTTGCGCTGTCGTCAGAACCGCGACGCGGGTCGTGGTCAGGGCCGCGATGTCCGCAGGTGACAGAACGGTCACGGCAGAGGCGCCAAGCGCGGCGACCTGCACCGGCGTCAAGGAGGCCACCTGGTCTGTCGACAGAATGGCGACTTCGCCGGTCGTCAGTGCCTTGATCTGAGACGCCGCCATGCCGGCAATCTGACCGGTCGACAAGACCTGAATATCGCTGATGGTCAGAGCGGAGATCTGCGCCGTCGTCAGCGCCCCGATTCGCGCCACCGGCAGGGCTGCGACATCGGCCGTCGTCAGGACACTGATGTCGCCCGTCGACAGTGCGCCAATCTGCACCGCCGACATAACGGCGATGTCGGCCGTCGACAACACCGCGACGGCGTCCGTCCGCAGCGCCTTGATCTGCGCCGCCGACAATTTCGCCACCTCGCCCGTCGTCAACGCTGCAATGTCACCGGCCGACAAAACCGAGACACCGGCCGTCGTCATCCCGCTTATCCGCGACGCCGACAGCGCCGCGACGTCTCCCGTCGTCAGAACGGCAATGTCAGCAGTACTCAGTGCGCCAATCTGGGCTGCCGACAAAATCGCAAAAGCGTCGGTCGTCAGAGCGGCTATATCGCCGACGTTCAAAGCGGCAACCTGCGCATTCGTCAAACTACCGATCCGCGCCGTCGACAAGGCAGCGATATCGCCTGTCGTCAGCACACTGATTCCAGCCGTTGTCAAAGCGGAAACCTGCGAGGCCGTCAACACTGCGATCTGCGAGGTCGACAAGGCAGCCACATCGGCAGTCGGAAGTGCCTTGACCTGCGCAGCCGCCAAAGCGGCAACCTGCGCCGTCGTCAGAACGGCGATATCGGCCACCGACAGGGCGGCAGCTTGTTTCGTCGTCAACGCCGCGACACGATTGGCAGCGAGAACAGCCACATCGTCGGTCGTCAAGGCCGCGATGTCTCCCGTAGAAAGGGCTTGAAGCTGTACTGAGGAAAGTATCGCGACATTGCCCGTCGTCAAAGCGGCGACCTGTGCCGTCGTCATGACCGCGATAGATGGGGCACCT
>JARLJB010000389.1 GCA_031291415.1 Telmatospirillum sp. | reverse complement strand
AGGCGGCGTCATCGGGAAACCGGCGCTGGAATTCCAGCAGCGAGCGCGGAAAATCGGACATCGGGGCACCTCGGCATGATCGTTGTTCGTGATATGTTCTACCATGCCTCGGGGGTGCGGAGCCAGAGGGATAAGCCTTTCCCGCTGAACGGAGACGGTTCGGGTTGGAAAGAATAGAAGCGCCCGGGCATGAGTATTTTCCGAGTCTTCTTGGAGACGGCGCTCGCTGATAGGGTCGTCCAGCATTAGTTCGAGTCCTATTTCCTGGCATGGCGCGTCTTTCACATGCCTGTTCCAGGGAAAGGCCCGGTCTCCTTTGCTCTAACGACAGCAACGCCACGCCCGATTGGCGACGGGAACGCGGCAATTGGCGTGGTCTACGGAAAGCGAGTGTCTGGTCATGAAAAAGATCCACTACCTGCTGACAGCCGCCAGCCTCGTGCTGGGTGGTTGCGCCACCGGTGGCAACGTCGATGACGTCAATCTGATGCGCAAGACGAATGCGCAGGGCGGGACACCGTTCACCCAGGCACTTGCTGTCGATTACCGGAACCGGGCCAATCACGAAGCCGACGTCGAGAATGAATGGAACGACGCTGGATGGTTCGCCCGGAAGGGGTTGCGCGCTGCCAAGGGCGAAGTCGTGCTGCCTTCGGATGTCGGTGTGGGCGGTGGCGATATCAACCGGTGGGGAGATTTGGGGCCGGTCATTTATGTCCGTCGCGCCCTGGCACCGGAACTGGAGGGGGCGCATGGACGCCTGATGGTCTTCCTTGACGGTGGCGGGCGTGTTCGTCTGCCGGCTATCGCAGCCCGTGCTCAGGGCGCTTTCGACTGCTGGCTCGAGGAGGCCTGGGAGCCCGATGATTTCTCGCAATGTCGCGACGAGTTCCTGAAGCTCGAAACCCAATTCACCGTCGCTTCGGTGGCGGCGGCCACACCAGCGCCGTCGTCCTCAGTGGCGCGGATTGCAAACACGTTCCAAGTGTTTTTCGATTTCGACCGCTCGAATGTTTCTGAAGAGGCCGCTCAAATCATCGAGAAAGCGGCGGCTAACGCCAAGCAGGGTAAGCTGACGCGGATCGAACTTACCGGCCACACCGACTCCTCAGGCCCCGACGCCTACAACCAAGCCTTGTCGGAACGTCGCGCCGCGGCCGTCAAACAGATTCTTCTGAAAGACGGTATCCCGGCGATCGAAATCACCAGCATCGGTGTCGGCAAGGGTGGCCAGCTTGTTTCCACGGCGGATGGTGTTCGCGAACCACAGAACCGTCGTACGGAAATCATAATGCACTAGAACCGACCCAGCCCGTACCAGATCGCGCCGATTGCCAGGGCCACAATGGCCAGAAACAGCAGGCGCAACACGATGGGGCGACGTGGCGGTCGGTTGTCATTGATCGCCACGAAGCGGTAGGACGGTGGAAGCGGGGTCGCGCGGTGAGCGCGGCCCCGTTCGGATCGTTCGGGATATTTTTGGACGTCAGCCACGAGCGTGCAGTGGGACGAAGTCCCGTTGGGTCGCGCCGGTATAAAGCTGGCGTGGACGACCGATTTTCTGATGGGGATCGCCGATCATTTCATTCCATTGGGCAACCCAGCCCACGGTCCGGGCGACGGCGAACAACACGGTGAACATGCTGACCGGAATGCCCATCGCCCGGAAGATAATGCCCGAATAGAAGTCGACGTTCGGATAGAGTTTCTTCTCGACGAAGTAGGGATCTTCAAGCGCGATGCGTTCGAGTTCCATGGCCAGTTCGAGCAAGGGTTCGTCGCGGACGCCCAGTTCGTCGAGAACTTCGTGGCAAGTCCGCTGCATGACCGTGGCCCGCGGGTCATAGTTCTTGTAGACGCGATGACCAAAACCCATCAATCGGAATGGGTCGTTCTTGTCCTTCGCCCGGGCGATGAACTCGGGAATCCGTTCCTTGCTGCCGATTTGGGTCAACATCTGCAGAACGGCCTCGTTGGCACCGCCATGCGCCGGTCCCCACAAGGAGGCGATGCCGGCTGCGATACAGGCGAACGGATTGGCGCCGGACGATCCCGCCAGCCGGACAGTCGAGGTCGAGGCGTTCTGCTCGTGATCGGCATGAAGAATGAGAATTCGTTCCATGGCGCGGGCCAGTACCGGGTTCACCTTATATTCCTCGCACGGTGTGGCGAACATCATATGCAGGAAATTTTCGGCAAAGGGCAGGCTGTTGCGCGGGAAGATGAACGGTTCGCCGCGGGAATACTTATAAGCCCAGGCTGCGATGGTCGGCATCTTGGCGATCAGGCGGTGACTGGCGATCATCCGCTGGTGCGGATCGGCAATGTCCAGGCTGTCGTGATAGAAGGCTGAAAGAGCGCCGACGACGCCGCACATGACCGCCATCGGATGGGCGTCACGACGGAACCCGCGATAGAACGCGTTGATCTGTTCATGAACCATGGTGTGGGTGCGGATGTCTTTTTCGAACTTTTCCTTCTGGTTCGCGTTCGGCAGCTCGCCCTTCAGCAACAGATAGCAGACTTCCAGATAATCGGAATGCTCGGCCAACTGGTCGATCGGGTAGCCGCGATGCAAGAGCACGCCCGCGTCGCCATCGATATAGGTGATCTTGGATTCGCAAGATCCAGTCGAGGTATAACCGGGATCATAGGTGAAATAACCAGTCTGGCCATAGAGGGACCGAATATCGAGAACTTTCGGTCCCATTGTCCCGGGTATTATTGGAAGCTCGAATTTTTGGCCGCTGGCGCTATCGACCAGAGTGACCAGATCCTTCTTTCCGTCTTGAGTCATGTCGAGCGTTCCCTTCGTGTTTTGAAATGAGGCGAGTGTGGTGCGACGGCACTCGCGGTTCGTTCTCTATCCCTGACCTCTCAATAGATCGTCGATGCGGCCGAGACTTTCATCCCGTCCTAAAATGCGCATCACCTCAAAAATAGGGGGGGATACCGTCGATCCGGTCAAGGCTGCCCGCAGGGGTTGCGCCACCTGACCCAATTTCACCCCTCGTGTTTCTGCAAAGCGTCGCGCCTCATCCTCTAGTGTATCCTGCCGCCAGTTTTGCACCACGGCAAGGACTTGTGCAAAGTCGGCAAGGGTCTGTCGTGCCGAACCCTCCATCAGTTTGGCTGCCTTGTCGTCCAAGACAAGGGGGCGCTTACGCAAATAGAATGTCGCGCTATTGGCGAGTTCGACAAGTGTCTTGGCGCGCTCCTTCAATCCACCCATGGCTTCCTGTAAAATCGCCGCCTGGGAGTCTTCGATGGGGGCCCCGGCAATTTCGGCCAATCGCGGGGCGATCAGCGAGACGAGGCGTTCGTCCGGGGTCTCGCGCAGATAGTGGCCGTTGAGGTTCGTGAGTTTGGTCAGGTCGAACCGCGACGGCGACCGCCCAATGCCTTCCAGCTCGAACCATTGAATGGCTTGCTCCGTCGTGATGATCTCGTCGTCGCCATGGCCCCAGCCCAGTCGCAGCAGATAGTTGCGTAGCGCTTCCGGCAGGAAGCCCATGTCGCGGTACGCCTCGGCGCCCAATGCTCCATGTCGCTTCGACAGCTTGGCGCCATCGGGGCCGTGGATCAGCGGAATGTGGGCGAATTCCGGAATATCCCACCCACAGGCGCGATAAAGTTGAATTTGCCGAAAGGTATTGGTCAGGTGATCGTCGCCGCGGATAACGTGCGTAATCCCCATGTCATGGTCATCGACCACGACCGATAGCATATAGGTCGGCGTGCCGTCGGCACGCAGCAGGACCATATCGTCCAACTGCTCGTTGGCAACGCGGACCTCGCCCTGGACCTTGTCCTGGACAACGGTTTCGCCAGCCCGTTCGGCTTTCAGCCGGACCACCGGCGGGACGCCTGCCGGCGCATCGGAGGGGTCGCGGTCGCGCCAGCGGCCGTCATAGCGGACCGGCAGGCCTTTGGCTTTCTGCTCGGCCCGCATCGCTTCCAGTTCGGCCGGTGTGCAATAGCAGTGGTAGGCCTTGCCCTCGGCCAGGAGCTGATCGACGACGGCGGCGTGCAGCGGGGCGCGAGAGAACTGGAACACCGGTTCGGCGTCCCAATCGAGGCCCAGCCATTTCAATCCGTCGAAAATGGCGTCGACGGCGGCTTGTGTCGATCGGGCGCGGTCGGTGTCTTCGATGCGCAGCACGAACTTGCCACCGTGATGGCGGGCAAACAGCCAGTTGAAAAGCGCAGTCCGGGCTCCGCCAATGTGCAGGAAGCCGGTGGGCGAGGGGGCAAAACGTGTGACGACAGGCATAATAATCCCAAAAACCTCTTAAGACCGGTAGTTTGGCCGGCGCATGTCTGTAGCATATTCCTCACGCGGTTGCAGCACGGCTGTTGCGACGGCGATCGGTTGGTTCGCGTTTGAAATGTCACCGGCGGCAGGAATTTTCACGTCACGCCGGCAATGGCTTCGGCAGCAGGTCGGGAAGGCGGGCGTCGGCCTCGTAATCCTCGATCTGGCTTAGGATCGCCGCCAGGAAAGCCTTCTCGGCGCGATTAAAACGTCCTTGCGGATTCCAGACGATTTGCACGTCGACCGGAGCAATGCCTTCCGGCGGCGGCAATTGCCACAGAAGGCCGCTCTCGACGTCGCGCGCCGCGATATGCTCGGGCAGTGGGCCGATGCCCAGGCCGCAGACGATCAGGCGGCGGACCTCCTCGAGATTGGTCGAGGACCCTACCACGCGGCCGGCAAACCCCTCCCGTGCGCGGAACAGGGCCAACGGGGAAAGGACGCCATCGATCTGGTCGGATGTGAAGGACACGAAATCCTCATGGCGCAGTTCGGCAACGTCGATACTTCGCTGTCCGAACAGCCGATGGTCCGGACCGCAATACAAGCGATAGGTCTGGTGGACGAAGACCTCGCTGGTTAAGCCCGGAATGGGTTCACGCAACAGGCAAATGCCCAGTGTGCCGACCCGTTGCTGGAGTGCGACGTGAACGTCGGCCGACGACATCACGTCGATGCGGAAGGTGACTTGCGGATGGCCCCGGTGGAATTCGCGTAAGACATGATCGAGCAGCCGGGTTTCGATACGGCTGGCCATCAACAGGCGGACATGCCCGGAGATTTCATCGTTGACGTCGCGGACCAACGGGCCGAGGCGGGAGATCGCTCCATAGATGTCGATCACCTCGTGGAACAGGATTTCGCCGGCCGGGGTAATCCGGAAAGCGCCGGCCCCCCGTTCGATCAACCGCCGGCCCAGGCGATCCTCGAGACGTTTCAGCGCTAGACTGACCGCCGGTTGCGTGAGGTAGAGCCTCGCGGCAGCGGCAGTAATGCTGCCTTCCTGGGCGATGACCATGAAGGTGCGCAGGAGATTCCAATCCAGGTCCTGGCTCAGGCGGTCAAGGGTGCGGTGGTCTTCGCTCATCATTGCCTGCTCTTCCGCCGACAGCCGGGTTTGTCGTCCCCGCCAGCTGTCCCATAAATACCGCTTATGGGGTGGATCAGAAATGCCTATTTGCGGCAGTGGCAGGTGAGGGGCAGTAATGAATTTGCCTAAAAAAACGTCTACGGCCACATATGATTAAATATTAGCCACATTGGCCGCGCGGCAAGGCCCTGCTCGATGACACTCCGGCAGGAATGGACCTTTCCAATTTCTTGCCCAGGAGAAGCGCATGACGATGTCGGCCCCCTCGCAAAAGCAGCAGGACGGCGGGACGCTCTCGGCCATTGCCGGCGGAAGACGGGACGCGGCCATTGTCGCCGCCGTCGACGCCAGACAAGACACTGCCATTGATCTGTTACGCGCCATGGTTCGCTGTCCATCGGTCTTGGGACGGGAAGTCACGGCTCAGGATCTGATGGTCGGCACTTTCGCCGGCATGGGGCTGACGATCGATCGCTTTCCCATCGACCTTGATGCCTTGCGTCGTCTTCCGGGATTTTCTCCGCCGGTTTTGGGCGCCGACGTTGCTGGTCTCAACGGTCGCGACAATGTGGTTGGCATTCATCGGCCACGCCGTCAGATCGGACGGTCGTTGATCCTTAATGGTCATATCGACGTGGTTCCGACCGGCCCCGAGGCCTTATGGACGACCCCGCCTTTCGAGCCGGCCGTTCGCGACGGTCGTCTCTACGGACGAGGGGCCGGGGACATGAAGGCCGGAATCGCCGCCGCGATCACCGCATTCCGGGCGCTGCAGGATCTTGGCTGGCAACCGGCGGCACCGGTCTACTTTCAAACGGTGGTTGAGGAGGAGTGCACCGGCAATGGCGCGCTGGCTTGCCTGCATCGCGGGTATCGCGCCGACGCGGCGGTCATTCCCGAACCCTTCAATCATACCTTGATGGTTGCCCAACTGGGAGTGATCTGGCTGCGGCTGGTCGTTACCGGCACACCGGCCCATGTCCTCGATACGACGTCCGGCCACAATGCCATCGAGGCGGCCTACGTTCTGATTGGACATCTGAAGGCCTTGGAGGAGGTTTGGAACGCTCCGGCAAGTCGCGAGCGCCATCCCTCTTTTGCCGACCACGCGCATCCCGCCCAGTTCAACGTCGGCCGTATCGAGGGCGGCGAATGGACCTCGGCGGTCCCGATCACCTGTGCCGTCGATCTGCGAGTAGGCTTTTTCCCCGGCCAGAGCATCGAGAGCGTCAAAGAGGCGGTCCTTGGTGTCGTGGCCAAAGCCTGCGCCGAGGATCCCGCTCTGGCCGGCGTCACCACCCATATCGAATATGGCGGTTTCCAGGCCGAGGGCTGCACCTTCGACGCCGACGATCCGCTGATGCGGGTGCTGGCCGACAGTCACCGGACGGTCTATGGCGTGTCTCCCGGAAAAATCGCCATGCCCTGTACCACCGACGCCCGTTTCTTCACGCTCTACGGCGGAATTTCATCGACCTGCTACGGGCCGGAAGCCAGCAACATCCACGGCATCGACGAGTCCGTCTCCTTGTCCAGTCTGCGGGACGTGGCGCGGGTCCTGGCTCTTTTCATGGCCGCCTGGTGCGGTCTCGAGCCGATCGCCGTGTCGAGTTGATCCGCCAAGGAGTCCCGCGCATGGCCGATCCTGTTTCCAATCCATCGTTGGCGTTCCCATCCCCGCAACTCCAGAGCATGCAAGAAGGAGGCAGATCCGTCATGAGACAGCGTTGCCCACAAGGCCATCGGTACCGCGATCGGTTGCGGTTCCTGGTTCCCATCGGTTTGATGGCGTTGGTACTTGGCGTCCAGGCATGGCTCGCGACGCCGGTGATGGCTGCGGATGGACCGACACGGGGCGGGACCATGAACATCATTGTTCAGCCGGAACCGCCGATCCTGCAGCTTGGCCTCAACCAGCAGGCACCGACCCAGATGGTCGCCGGCAAGATCTATCAGGGACTGCTGACCTACGACCAGAAACTCAATCCATTGCCCTCGCTGGCCAAGAGCTGGGACATTTCTCCGGACGGCCTGACCTACACCTTCCATCTCCAGGAAGGTGTCAAGTGGCACGACGGAAAGCCATTTACCGCCAAGGACGTGGTGTTTTCGACAACGAAATTCCTGCCCGAGGTCCATCCCCGGGCGCGGGCCAGTTTCGCCCACTGCGAGACGATAACCGCGCCTGACGATCATACGGTGGTGTTCAAACTGAAGGAGCCCTTCCCGTCGTTTCTCTATGCCTTCGAAGTGTCGGCGGCGCCGATCGTGCCGGCCCACATCTACGAAGGGACCGACTTCAGGAACAATCCGGCCAACGCCACGCCGATCGGCACCGGTCCCTTCAAGCTCCAGGAATGGGTCAAGGGCAGCTTCATCCACTTGGTCCGCAACGATGATTACTACAAACCGGGACGGCCCTATCTGGACGGCATCTATTTCCGTGTCATCCCGGATGCCGCCTCGCGCGCTCTGGCGTTGGAAAGCGGACAGGTCGACGAATCGCAGTACAACGATATCGAGCCTTTCGATGTCGCGTCGCTGAAGAAGGCGCCCAATCTGGAGATGACGACGGCCGGGTATGAATTCGATGCCCCGGTGTCGTGGATCGAGATCAACCATCGGGTTAAGCCCCTGGACGACAAGCGGTTCCGCCAGGCGCTGATGTACGCCATCGACCGCGACTTCATCCGCGACAAGATCTGGTTCGGCCTGGGCCGCGTCGCGACCGGCCCGGTGAACAGCAGGACACGGCAGTTTGAACCGGATGTGCCGAAATACAGCAAGGACCTGGCCAAGGCGCGGGCGCTGCTCGATGACATGGGCTTGAAGCCCGATGCCAACGGCGTGCGGACCCATCTGCGATTCCTGGTCATGCCTTATGGCGAGACCTGGCAGCGTCTGGCTGAATTCATCAAGGTGTCGCTGCGCCAGATCGGCGTCGACATCACGCTGGAAAACACCGATGTCGCCGGTTGGGTGCAGAAGGTCTCCAATTGGGATTTCGACCTGACCTCCAACTTCCTCTACCAGTACGGAGATCCGGCACTTGGGGTGTCGCGCACCTATGTCAGCAGTAACATTCGCAAAGGCGTGATGTTCTCGAACACCATGGGCTACAGCAATCCCAAGGTCGACGATCTGTTCGCCGCGGCGGCCAAGGAAAACGATCCGGTCAAGCGGCAGGCGGCTTACAGCGAGATGCAGCGCCTCGTGGTCGAGGACGTTCCGGTGGTTTGGTTGCTGGAAATGGAGTTTCCGACCTTCGTCAACAAGAAGTTCAAGAACGTCATCACCACCGGCCTCGGTGTCATCGACAGCTATGACGAGGTCTTCATGGTCAAGCCATAAGGCGGGCGTCGCCCTCTTCTCCCGGCTCCGCCAGCCGGGAGAAGAGGGCGCGGAGCGCAACCGTTCTTCTCGCAAGGAGGTCATGAATGGCCGGATTAGCTCGTTTTTTCGGGGGACGCCTGATCAAGGCCGTGGCGATTCTGTTCGCCATTGTCGTGATGAACTTCCTTCTTGTTCACGCCGCGCCCGGCGATCCCGCCACGGTCATGGCCGGTGAGGCCGGAGCCGGCGATGCGCAGTTCGTGGCTCAGCTCCGTGAGCAGTTCGGGCTCGACCGTCCGCTGGTCGTGCAACTCGGCACCTACATCGGCCATGTGTCGACCGGTGATCTCGGTTTCTCCTACCGGCAGCAGAAGCCGGTGTGGGAGCTTCTTGTGCAGCGGCTGCCGGCCACTTTGGTGCTGACCGCCAGCGCCTTTGCGCTCGCCCTGGTTCTCGGTATCGGGCTTGGCACCTTGGCCGCCGTCCACGCCGGGACATTGCGGGACGGCGCCATAACCGTGCTGGCTCTACTGGCCTATGCGACGCCCATCTACTGGATCGGCCTGATGCTGATCTTGCTGTTTTCGGTCCGGTTGGGGTGGCTGCCGGCGTTCGGCTATGAGACGGTCGGCGCCGGCTTGACCGGGATCGCCCATCTCGCCGATATCGCCAAGCACATGGTCTTGCCGGTCGCGACCTTGGGCCTATTCTACATGGCCGTATACGCCCGCCTGACCCGCGCTTCCATCCAGGAAGTGCGCGACATGGATTTCGTCAAGACCGCGCGTGCCAAGGGTTTGCGCGAGAGCACGGTCGTCTTCCGCCACATTTTGCGCAACGCCATCTTGCCGGTCATCACCGTGGCCGGTGTACAGGCCGGGCAACTGATCGGCGGCTCGATTTTGATAGAGACAGTTTTCGCCTGGCCCGGTATCGGCCGTCTGGCTTTCGAAGCGGTGCTGCAGCGCGACTATCAGGTGCTGCTCGGAATCTTCTTCATCAGCTCGGTGATGGTCATCGTCTTCAACATCGTGACGGATCTGATCTACAGCCTGATCGATCCCCGCATCGATTTGGCCTCATGAGGAGTTTCACCATGCGAAGCAAGACCTTTTGGCAGGCTTATGCCCGCAACAAGGCGGCCCGTTTCGGGTTGGTGATCATGATCCTGGTGGTCGTCCTTGGTCTGTTCGCCGGAGTGCTGTTTCCCGCCAGCCCATGGGACATGGTCAATGCTCCCTTTCTGCCGCCATTGTCGGACGGGGCTCTGCTGGGAACCGACACTCTCGGGCGGGACATCGCCGCCGGCATCGCTTATGGCGCCCGGGTGTCCTTGCTGATCGGCATGACGTCGACAGCGGTTGCCGTCGTCGTCGGCGTGACCCTGGGCGCCCTGGCGGGCTTCTTCGGTGGATGGGTCGACGATGCTCTGATGCGCTTTACCGAGCTGTTTCAGACCATTCCCAACTTCGTTCTGACGGTCGTTCTGGTCGCCATTTTCACGCCCAGCCAGCGCAGCATCATTTCGGCGATCGCCATCGTCTCCTGGCCGCCCCTGGCGCGGCTGGCTCGCGCGGAGTTCATGTCGCTGCGCTCGCGGGAGTTCGTCCAGGCCGCGATGACGACCGGTCAATCGAACATGGCAATCATCTTCCGCGAGATCCTGCCCAATAGTCTGTCGCCGCTGATCGTTTCCGCCTCGCTGATGGTGGCGACAGCGGTTCTGCTCGAGAGCTCGCTCAGTTTCCTGGGGCTCGGCGATCCCAATGCCATGAGCTGGGGCTACATGATCGGCTCGGCGCGCACGGTGATCCGGCAGGCCTGGTGGATGAGTTTTTTCCCCGGTCTGGCCATCCTGCTCACCGTCCTTGCCCTCAATCTGATCGGCGAAGGGCTCAACGATGCTCTCAATCCTCGTCTTTCGCGACAAGGAAAGGCCTGACGCCATGACCGCCACGATACCTGCCCTTTCCCATTTCGAGGAGCCGCCCATGGCCGCCATTTCCGTTGCCGAGCCGCCGCCGCCGCTGCTTGACGTGCGTGGACTGAGCATCGCCTTGCCTGATGGCGCGGATCGTCCGTTTGCCGTCGACAATCTCTCGTTCACTTTGAACCCGGACGAGATTCTCTGTGTCGTGGGCGAGTCCGGCTCAGGAAAATCGATGACCGCGCATGCGGTGATGGGGCTCCTGCCTCCGTCCGTCCGGCTGGCGGCCGGTGGCCTGTTTTTCCGTGACACCAACGTTCTCACACAGCCGGAAGCGAAGCGGCGGGAACTGCGCGGCGGGCGCATCGCGATGATCTTTCAAGAACCGATGACGGCTCTCAACCCGCTGATGCGGGTTGGCGAGCAGGTCGAGGAAAGCCTTCGCGCGCACACGCCTCTCGATCGTGCCGGCCGCAGGGCCCGCGTGCAGGAGCTGTTCGCGCAGGTCGGGCTGCCCAATCCGGCGGAACTGGTGCGCAGCTATCCGTTCCGTCTGTCCGGCGGACAGCGCCAGAGAGTGATGATCGCCTTGGCTTTGGCTTGCGAGCCGGATCTGCTGATCGCCGACGAGCCGACGACAGCGCTCGACGTGACGACGCAAAAGCAGATCCTCGATCTGATCCGCCGCATTCAGGCGGAACGCCACATGGGGGTGATGTTCATTACCCATGATTTTGGCGTGGTCGCGGAAATCGCTCACCGGGTGGCGGTGATGCAGAATGGCAAGATGGTCGAAATCGGGACCGCGGCCGAGGTCTTGAATCGTCCGCGGCATCCCTATACCCGTCAGTTGATCGCCGCCGTTCCGCACACCATGGGACAGCGGGCCGCCTTCGCACGGGTGGGTGAGCCGCTGTTGCGTGCCGAGGGCATCAACAAGATCTTTCGCGTCGGCGGCGGTCTGTTTCGCAAGGCCAAGGAGGTCGTTGCCGGCCATGAGATTGCATTGACCATTCATGCCGGCGAGACTGTCGGTCTGGTGGGCGAATCGGGATCTGGAAAATCGACATTGGGCCGCTCGATCGTCGGCCTGATGAAGCCGGACAACGGCCATATCTTCTTTCGCGGAACCGACCTCATGACGTTGGCGCCGCGGGACTTCCGCCCATTCCGGCGGGAAATCCAGATGGTGTTCCAAGATCCATATGCCTCTCTCAATCCCCGGCGTACGGTCGGTGACATCATTGCCCAGGGACCGGTGGCGTTCGGCGAAAGTCCCTCTGTAGCTCGCGCCAAGGCGGAAGAGTTGCTGGGACTTGTCGGACTCGACGGCAATGCCGCCGGACGTTATCCGCACGAATTCTCGGGCGGCCAGCGTCAACGGATTTCCATCGCCCGGGCGTTGGCGATGGGACCGTCTCTGCTGATCGCCGACGAGCCGGTCTCAGCGCTCGACGTCTCTGTGCAGGCCCAAGTGCTGGGACTGCTTGACGACATTCGTCGCCGGTTCAACCTGTCCATGCTGTTCATTACGCACGATCTCCGGATCGCCTCGCGCGTCTGCGACACGATTGCCGTCATGCGCCGTGGCGTCATCGTCGAAACGGGACCGGCCGATCGTGTGTTCGGCGATCCGCGGCACGCCTATACCCGCGCTCTTCTCGACGCCATTCCGGGGCGTGGCTGGCATGTCCCCGCGGAGCTTGCCCAATGCCCCGCGGAGCTTGCCCAATGAAGGTGTCGATCCTGGGGGCCGGCGCCATCGGCAATCTGTTGGCCGCCCGCCTGTCCGTCACCGGGGCGGAGGTCTCTTTGATCGCCCGGGGAGCCGCCCTCGATGAGATAAGGCGAAACGGCGTGACCATGGTGACGCCGCTTCGCCGTGTGTTTCGCGCCACGCCGCAGGTTACCGATGACCCGCATGCTCTTGGTCCGCAAGACGTGGTGTTCGTCTGCGTGAAGGCGCATGCCCTGCGTGGGGCGCTTGGGACCTTGACCCTGCTGATGGACGGCAACACGACGGTTGTTCCGATGATCAATGGCATCCCCTGGTGGTACCCCTATGGCCAGCCGGGACCCCTGGCCGACCGGCCGTTGGAAAGCGTCGACCCCGGGGGCATCCTTTGGCGAACCATCGACCCGGAGCAGGTGGTCGGTTCGGCCGCTTTCGTTGCGGTGGAGAACGACGGACCCGGGCGTATCCGCCACATCAGCGATCAGCGCTTCGTGTTCGGCGATGTCGGCGGCCGGCCTAATCCGATGGTCGGGAAAATCGTCGACCTGTTTGGCAAGGCGGGGTTCCAGCCACGATCGACCGCCAATATCCGTGAGGCGATTTGGGTCAAGCTGTGGGGAAACCTCGGTTTCAATCCTCTCAGCGTCTTGACGGGAGCGACGCTGGGCGAGCTTTGCCTCGATCCCGGCACCCGTGCGGTCGGCCGCGCCATGATGATGGAGGCCCAGATGGTCGCCGACCGTCTGGGCGTCGCCTTCGAGACATCGGTCGACCAGCGAATTGCGATGGCCGCCGGCATCGGAGATTTCAAGACATCGATGCTGCAGGATTTTGAAGCCGGCCGGCGCCTGGAGACGGCCGCGATCATCGGCGCGGTGATCGAGCTGGCCGAACGGGTCGGGACCGCAATACCGACGATCGAGGGCATTCTGGCTTTGGTGGAGATGCGGGTACGGACCCGCGACACCCTGCGACAGTCCGCCGCCTGAGCTCGAAAGGAGCAATATATGGACTTGCCGATTTCTCAACGTCGGCTGTGGGCCAGTCTGATGGAGATGGCGTCGATCGGCCCCGGGGACAGCGGCGGCAGCTGTCGTTTGGCGCTCAGCGACGAAGACCGCGCCGGGCGAGATCGATTTGCCTCCTGGTGCCGCGATGCCGGTTGCGAGGTGATTGCCGATCAGGTCGGCAATCTCTTTGCCAAGCGTCGCGGCCGGCAGTCCAATCTGCCGCCGGTGGTCATGGGAAGTCACCTCGACACGCAGCCGTCCGGCGGCAGGTTCGATGGCGTGTTCGGTGTTCTCGCTGGTCTTGAGGTGCTTCGCAGCCTCAATGATCAGGGAATCGACACGCTCCGCCCCCTTGAATTGGCGGTGTGGACCAACGAGGAAGGGGCCCGCTTCTCACCGCCGATGTTGGGGTCGGGCGCGTTTTCGGGGGTCTTTTCGCAAAAACAGGTCCTGGATACCGTGTCTCAGGATGGCGCGCGCCTGGGCGACGAACTGCGTCGCATCGGCTACGCCGGTTCCGCCTCGACGACCGATCATCCGATGACGGCCTATCTCGAGGCGCATATCGAGCAGGGGCCGGTGTTGGAGGCGGAAGGCCTGGAGATCGGCGTCGTCACCGGTGCGCAGGGACAACGGTGGTTTGAGGTGACGGTCACCGGCCAGGAGGCGCACTCCGGACCGACGCCGATGGGCATGCGTCGCGACGCCTTGGTCACCGCCGCGCGCATGGTTGACGCCGTCTACAGGCTTGCGATGGAGATCGGTGGCGAGGCCTGCGCCACGGTCGGTATTCTCGATGTCTTTCCCCATTCGCGCAATGTCGTGCCGGGACGAGTGTGGTTCACCGTCGATCTTCGCCATCCCGACGACCTTGTCCTTGGACGGATGGAAAGCCAGTTTCGCGCCTGTCTCGCCGAACAGGCGACGCTGGGCGGATGTGGTCTCGACATCTCGCCTTTTTGGTCGTTTCCGGCGACGCATTTCGCACCAGTCCTCGTCGATCGCGTGGAGCGGGCTGCCGGAAGCTTCGGTTTTCGTCACCGGCGGATCGTTTCCGGCGCCGGCCACGACGCAGTCTATGTCGCCCGCCGAATTCCGACCGCCATGATCTTTATCCCCTGCATCGACGGTATCAGCCATAACCAATCGGAGGCCATCACCGCCGGCGACGCCGGACATGGAGCCGCCGTTCTTCATGCGGTGGCGCTGGCCACGGCGAATGCCTGATCGGAGAGGTTCCATGCGTTTCATCCACCATCCCGACAGCCTCAGTCACCGGCCGCCGACTTATCTTGTGCGTGGCGAGCCGCGACCGGTGCCTGAGGTTCCGGAACGGGCGACAGCGCTGGCGGGACAACTGCGCTTGCGTGGTGTGGGTTTGGACATCGCGCCGGCCTATGGTCCGGCACCCCTGACCGCCGTCCATACGCCGGACTATGTCGCCTTTCTGGAGACCGCACACGCCCGGTGGATAGCCCAACCCGCCGCCAGTGCCGCCGTGATTCCCAATGTGCATCCGTTCAACCGGACGCCGTCCTATCCAACCGGCATCATCGGCCAGGTCGGCTATCATGTCTTCGATACGGCGGCGCCCATCGTCGCCGGAACATGGGTGGCGGTTCGTGCCTCGGCCGATGTCGCGGTCCATGCCGCCATGGTCGTGGCAAACGGCGAGGCGGATGCCGCCTACGCTCTGTGCCGGCCGCCGGGCCATCATGCGACCCGCGATGGAGCGGGCGGGTTCTGCTATCTCAACAATGCGGCCATCGCCGGGCAGAGTGCGCTCCCGGTTCTGGCGGCGCGCGGAATGGCGCCGCGGATCGCCATTCTCGATGTCGATCTCCACCACGGCAACGGGACGCAGGATATTTTCTACGACCGCGACGATGTGCTGATGATCAGCGTGCATGCCGATCCTGACGCCTTCTATCCGTTCTTTTCGGGATATCGGCACGAACGCGGGTGCGCCCGAGGACTGGGCTACACGATCAATCGACCTTTGCCGCTGGGAACCGAGGAAACGCCGTTTCTCGAAGCGGTTGGCGCCAGTCTGGCCGACGTCGCCCGTTTCGGCCCCTCGCTTCTCGTGCTGTCGCTGGGATTTGACACTTTCATCGGCGATCCGATGGCAACCTTCGGTGTCACCACACCGGGGTTCGGTCGGCTGGGCGCAATGATCGCCCAGTCTGGTCTGCCGACGGTCGTGGTTCAGGAGGGCGGCTATTGCGTAGATGCCCTGCCGGCCAATCTTGCGGCCTTTCTCGACGGTTTCGAGGCGAACAGGCCCTGATGATTCCGTCGTTATCTCAGTAAAGTCATCGCGCTCGAAGCCCGAGCAATTTGAAAAAGGCCTCTTGCCCGACGGCCCGATCCTCCGGCAGGATGCTTCCCATGATTTCCAAAATGGAAACATGGGTGGGCGCATGATCGTCAGTCTGCAAAGCGCGTTCCTGGCCGAGCGCGCACGGTGGATCCTCTGGCTGCCGGTCGCTTTCGGAGCCGGAATTGCCACCTACTTTGGGCTACCGGTCGAGCCACCGCTTTGGCTTGGGCCGCTGCTGCTGGGGTGTGCCACCGTCGCCGGAGTCTGTTTCCGTCGTCACGATGTCATGGTTTTGCTCGCCTGCGGCGCGTTCTTCGGCCTGCTTGGCTTTTCGATAGCGGTCTATCGAAGCGCCTCGGTGGCTGCTCCAGTGCTTGCCGAACCGGTTGGGCCGATTGCCATCGAAGGGCGCATCGCCGAGATCGAACCATTGGAGCACGGCGTTCTGCGTCTGGTTCTTGACCATGTGATCTGGCCGCAGGTCGGGGCGCCGACCGTGCTGCCCGCCCGTATCCGTGTTCGTCTGGGCCAAGGCTCGGGCGATTGGCAGGCCGGTCAAGGCATCGCGCTGCGCGCCATGCTGTTGCCGCCTCCCGATCCAGCCGCGCCGGGCACCTATGATTTTTCGCGGCAAGCCTGGTTTCAGGGGATCGGCGCGGTTGGTTATGCCGTCGGTCGGCCGCGCCGGCAGGGCGACGCCGCCTTCGACGGACTGAGAGAGCGACTGCGGCTGCATTTGGCTGCCGTTCGCCACGCCTTGACCGAACGGATCGTCGCGGCCGTCGCCGATGCTGGAATCGGTGCCGGCAGCGGTGCCGTGGCGGCCGCCTTGATCACCGCGGAGCGAGGCTCGGTATCGCCGGAAATTCTACAGGCCTATCGCGATGCCGGTTTGGCCCATGTTCTGGTCATTGCCGGGATGCACATGAGTATGGTCGCCGGGTTGGTTTTCGTCGCCTTGCGCAGCGGTCTGGCGGCAATCCCCTGGCTGGCACTGCGCTATCCAATAAAGAAATGGACGGCCGCCGGCGCGCTTTGCGTCACTTTCGCCTATCTGGTTATTTCCGGTGCGCCGGTGCCGACCCAGCGGGCTTTCACAATGAACGCCATCGTTCTTCTGGCCGTGCTCTTCGACCGCGAGGCGATTTCGCTGCGCTCGATTACCTGGGCTGCCCTGCTTGTGCTCACTCTGCATCCGGAAGCCTTGGTCGGGGCGAGCTTTCAGATGTCCTTCGCCGCCGTCTATGGACTGATCTCCGGCTATGAGGCGATCGGACCGATTCTCGGCCGCTGGCGGCACGGGCATCGGTCCTGGTGGAGTCAGATCCTGTTTTATGTCGGAGGAATTCTTCTCACCACACAGATTGCCGGAACGGCAACAGCGTTTTATACCGTTTTCCATTTCAACCGCTTCGCCACTTACGGATTGCTGGGCAATTGTCTCGCAGTTCCAATCGTTGGTTTCTGGGTCATGCCGTCAGCCTTGCTGGCGTTCTGTCTGATGCCGTTCGGTCTCGACGGCTGGGGGTGGCAGTCCATGGGTTGGGGGATCTTCTGCATCAGCCGGATTGCCCTCTGGGTTTCGTCGTTGCCGGGGGCCAGCATCGACTTGCCGTCGGTGCCGACCTCGGCGCTGATCCTGTTTTCGCTGGGTGGATTGTGGTTGGTCCTTTGGAAAAAACGATGGCGGCTTTTCGGCTTGGCAGGGGTGATCGCCGGGATCGGTCTCGGCGTTGTCGTTCGTCCTCCCGACATGCTGGTGTCGGCATCGGGACAGGTCATGGCGGCCCGTGCGAACGATGGTCGAATGACGTTTTCGCCGGGGTGGAAGGAAAAATCTCTGCGGGGGAGTTGGGCCAAACAGGCCGGGCAGGGAGGCAATGCCCTCGCCTGGTACGACAATCCCGATGACCGGTTGCATTGCGACAGATGGTCCTGTCGGTATCGCGCCGGTGGCCATGTCGTGCTTTTCCTGCGACAGCAAAACGATCGCGCCATCGATTGCCGGGACGTCGATTGGGTTGTCGGCAGCGTTGCTCCGCCGGAGGCCTGCCCTTTGGCGGCCGGTACGATTGATCGGCAAGCACTACACCAGCGCGGGACACATGCGCTGTGGTTGCATCCGGAAGGCGTTGAGACGCTTACCGTCGCCGACTGGCAGGGCCGCCGGCCCTGGTCGCATTTTTCCGTCGCGGCAAAGTCAGACTGAAGAAGGCCCGTCGTCGAAATAGTAAGGGGTGACACCAAGAATCGAGGCGATATGCGCCATCAGGAAGGTCAAAAGCGGCATGGTGACCAGCGTGAAAGCCGCGTGCGTGAGATTGCCCTTGATGGCCACAATTCGGCAGCTTGCGGCAATTTGCCTGAGCGGAGTCTGCTCGTTGGCGAGTTTCACCTCGACGATACTGCCAACCGCGACGGTACAGGGCCAGTCCCTGAGACAGAGGCCACCAGGAGAAACGTTAAGGATGGGGTAGGTCTGCCCCTCCCAGATCAGGACGAGGCCCTTGCCATAATGCCGGTTATGTTTCCGGCGCTCGTCAGTCGAAGTCATAGCCGCCTGGTCCATCGAGACGTAATCCACATCCGGATCCGCACTGTACGACAGACGATATAAGCACAATGGTCGGCGGGAAAATACGAAAAACCAGTAATTCGTTAGAAAGCCCGCGGATTTTTAACAACGCCGATCCAGACGATTTTTTCGAGCGACTTTCAAAGATCTGGACTATCAACCATCAATAGCGACGCAGCAACCCAATGAGCCGACCCTGCACTCGAACACGGTCGGGGCCGAAGATGCGCGTTTCGTACTTTTGGTTGGCTGGTTCCAAAGCGATCGAAGCGCCCTTTCGGCGCAGGCGTTTCAGTGTCGCTTCGTGATCATCGATGAGGGCAACGACGATGGTGCCATTCTCGGCCGTGTCGCAACGGCGAAGGACGACAACGTCACCGTCGAGGATGCCGGCGTCGATCATCGAATCGCCCTCGATGGTCAACGCGTAATGTTCCCCGGTTCCCAACAGGGCAGCCGGAACGCTGATCTTATTGGAATAATCGCGCAACGCTTCGATCGGCGTGCCGGCGGCGATCTTACCGTAAAGGGGGAGGTCGATGGCATCGGCTGCGCCGCCCATCGGAGCGCCGGGCAGCGCGGTTTTGAAATCGCCGCGAATGACATTCGGCGAGAACTTCGGCGGCGGCGCCGCAGCGACATCAACCGGATTGAACGAGCCAACATTCTCAGGAAGTTTTAAGACTTCCAGGGCGCGGGCACGGTGCGGAAGACGACGAATAAATCCGCGTTCCTCAAGACCGGTGATCAGCCGGTGAATTCCCGACTTGGATTTAAGGTCGAGGGCTTCCTTCATTTCATCGAAAGACGGAGAAACGCCGCTGGCACGCAAACGCTGATCGATGAAGATGAGCAGCTCATATTGCTTACGTGTCAGCATCTCTTCCTCCGGTCGGCGGAGACCACCAGATGTGGAACAAATCCGCAACAACTACCCATGTTCTAGTTTAGTTCTTCTTTTTCGTCAATACCCCAGTTGTCTCGCGTCTGTCACGAAAATTGGATGGTGCCGACGCCATCAGTCAGCCTGAAAGACGCCTGATTTCCCACCGGATTTATGGACAACCCGGATGTCGCTGATCCGCATGCCGCGGTCGACCGCTTTGCACATGTCATAGACGGTCAAGGCGGCGACGGATACCGCGGTCAGCGCCTCCATTTCGACGCCGGTTCGTCCGGAAAGCTTGGCTGTCGCGGTGATATCGATACGGGACTGTTCGGTGTCGCAGGATAACTCGACCTGGACGGATGTTAAGGCCAACGGATGACAGAGCGGGATCAAATCCGGCGTACGCTTGGCGCCCATGATTCCGGCCAATTGCGCCACCGTCAGGACATCGCCCTTTTTGACGGTGCCGCTTCGGATCAGATCCATGGTGGCCGGCGCCATCGAGATCGATCCTCTGGCAACGGCCACGCGTTCGGTGATGGCCTTGCCGCCAACATCGACCATGACGGCGTTGCCGTTCGCGTCGAAATGGGTGAATTCACTCATTTCAGGGAGCCTCCAGCGGATTGGCCAGCAGGGTCAGGGTGGCCTGGGTGACATCGGGCTGGCGCATCAAGCTTTCGCCGATCAGGAACCGACGGGCGCCGACCCGGGCCATGCGGGCGAGATCGTCGGCGGTCTTCAGGCCGCTCTCGGCAATCAGGACCCGGCCTTCGGGCAACATGGCGGCCAGTCGCTCGGTCGTCGCGATGTCGGTGCGCATGATCTTCAGATTGCGATTGTTGACGCCGATCAGCGAAGAGCGCAGGCGAAGCGCCCGTTCGAGTTCACGCTCATCGTGGACTTCGATCAGGACATCCATGCCGAATTCGATGGCGGCATCCTCCATTTCGCGGGCCTGATCGTCCGACAGGCAGGCCATGATCACCAGGACGCAGTCGGCCCCGAGCACGCGCGATTCGGCGATCTGCCAGGGGTCGATCATGAAATCCTTGCGCAGCACCGGCAGCGCGACCGCATCGCGGGCCGCGGCCAGAAACCGGTCTTGTCCTTGGAAATAGGGGGTGTCGGTCAGCACGGACAAACAGGTGGCGCCGCCGGCGGCATAGGCGCGGGCGAGGGCGGCGGGGTCGAAATCGGCTCGGATCAGTCCGGCTGATGGCGAAGCCTTCTTGATTTCGGCGATCAATCCGTAACCGGTCCGCGCGGCACGGGTCAGAGCCGTGGCAAAACCGCGCGGTGGCGGCTGGTCGGTCGCCGCCGTCCGCAGTTCGGCCAGACTACGCTTCGGCTTGACCTCGTCGAGATGCCGGCGTTTGTCGGCGCAGATGCGGGCAAGAATGTCGTTCACGGGGCGATGGTCCGGTTGGTGATGGCGACCAGGCGGTCGAGCGTCGCCAGAGCCGATCCCTGATCGATTGCCCGCGCCGCCATGACAACGCCGGCTGCGAGGTCGGAAACCGCGTCGGCGACGATCAAGGCGGCGGCGGCATTCAAAAGAACAATGTCGCGGTAGGCGCCTTTTTCTCCAGCCAACAGGCGGCGGAGCGCGGCGGCATTGGCGGCTGCGTCGCCACCTTTCAGGTCGGCCGGCCTGGCCTGCGGCAACCCGGCGTCAGCCGGTGACACGCTGAAGCGATGAACGCGACCGTCGCGCCATTCGGCGACCGAACTGGGGCCGGTGGTGGTCAGTTCGTCCAACCCGTCCGAGCCATGCACCACCCAGGCTCGTTCGGCACCCAACCGCCCCAGCACCTCGGCCAGCGGTTCGACCCACATTTCCGCGAAGACACCAACCACCTGGCGTTTGGTTTCGGCTGGATTGGCGAGCGGCCCCAGCAGGTTGAACAAGGTTCGGGTGCCGAGTTCGACCCGCGGGCCGGCGACGTGGCGCATCGCCGCGTGATGGCGGGGCGCCATCAGGAAGCCGATGTGGTTTTGCCAAAGGCTTTCGCGAACCAGGCTGTTGTCGGCATCGATCTTGACGCCGAGCGCCGCCAGCACATCGGCCGAGCCCGACTTCGACGACAAGGCGCGGTTGCCATGTTTGGCGACCGGCACGCCGGCCCCGGCCACCACCAGGGCGGCGGCGGTCGAGATATTGAAGGTTCCCGAGGCATCGCCGCCGGTGCCGCAGGTGTCGATGGCCCCGGACGGGGCGTCGATGGTCGTCGCCTTGGCCCGCATGATACGGGCGGCGCCGGTGATCTCGGCGACCGTTTCGCCGCGAACTCTGAGCGCCATCAGAAAGCCGCCGATCTGGGCCGGCGTCGCGTCACCCGACATGATGATGTCGAACGCCCGCTCGGCTTCGTCTTCGGACAGGGATTGGCCGCCGGCAACCTTTGCCAGCAGCGTCTTCATCAGATCGATAGTTGTCATCAGGCAGCGTTTCCCGTGAGATGTCTAGCAATGGTCAGGAAATTGCCAAGCATTTGGTGGCCATGCTGTGAGGCGATGCTTTCCGGATGGAATTGCACGCCGTGAATGTCCCATTCCTTATGGGCCAGTCCCATGATCAAACCGTCGTCGGTCCAGGCGTTGACGATCAGGTCGGGTGGCAGGCCAGCCCTGTCGACCACCAAGGAATGATAGCGCGTGGCGCGAAAGGGGCTGGGCAGGCCGCGAAACAGCCCGCTGCCGTCATGATGGATGTCGCAGGTCTTGCCGTGCACGGGCTTAGGGGCGCGGACAACTTTGCCGCCGAAGGCCTGGCCGATGGCCTGATGTCCGAGGCAGACGCCGAGCAGCGGCAAATGCCCGGCACAGCGGTTGATGAGCTCTAGGCAGATACCGGCGCGGCTGGGGTCGCACGGACCCGGCGAAATCACGACGCCCTCCGGGGACAAGGCCAAGACCTCGTCCACCGACATCGCGTCATTACGGACAACCTTCACGTCGGCGCCCTGTTCCCCCAGGTAATGCCAGAGATTGTAGGTAAAACTGTCATAGTTATCGATCAGGAGAAACACGTGGCACCTTAACCATTTGTTTTTATTACATTGTTGTCCGCTTGATCTCTGATCGCACCCGGCTCCTTACCCGGTTTAGTGTGGGCCTGGACGGAACAGAGCGGACGCGACCGGGCCACATTACACGCGGTCACTCTGCCGCGCCAGAATCGATCGACCGGTTCAGCCCTCCAGTAATCTCCGATTCAACCGACACTCGTGTAGCGGCGTCTGATACGAAGTTGCAGTGATCGGAACCGCTACTGTCCCCTGGGCATGACCGATCGCTTCCGGACGCCGTAATACGCGACAATTTTCAGCAAAACACACCATAAAGTATAATATTACGGTTTTGTTATCAAAATAATTGCGGCTAATAACTGTTATATAAAATACATTAAGCAACCCACCGTGGAAAAAATTCATATGTAATTGTATAATTTTGCGTTTCGCATAAGTGTCACTTTACATATATGGGCGTATCATCGATAAAGCCGCGAAAATGAGGTTGGCGAATCGTCTGTATGCAATAATACTATAGATCTATTTGCTGATAACGTCGGTTGATTGACAAGGTGGGTGTCGAGATGAGTTCAGTTGCGCCCTGGGGCAGAGTCCTGGCGGTAGGAGCGGTGTCGTTTTTTGCCATTGGTCGTTCGGCGATGGCCGAAGACGCTCCATCCAATACTTCGCCGGCAGAGGAAGTGATCGTCACCGGAACGCGGGAGACGACGCAGACGCAGTTCACGGCATTGTCGCCCATCGACGTCTTCTCGGCAGAGAAAATCACCTCGACCGGAAGCAATCATCTGGACGAGGCGATCGCCACATTGGTCCCCTCGTTCCAGGTCAAGCGGCTGCCGGCGTCGGATGGCGGACAGTTCGTCAAACCGGCGACGCTCAACGGACTTTCCCCCGACATGACGCTGCTGTTGCTCAACGGCAAACGGGTTCATCGTTCGGCCTATTTGCAAGGCAACGGCGCGCAGGCGGCCGACATGGGGCAGATTCCCACCGCGGCCATCGGTCATGTGGAAGTTCTGCGCGATGGCGCGTCGGCGCAGTACGGTTCGGATGCAATTGCCGGCGTCGTCAATGTCATGCTCGATAACAAACCCGGCTTCAACTTCTTCAGCCAGGGTTCGCAATTCTATGCCGGCGACGGCGCCGCCGGCCAAGCCGGTGGCCGGGCAGGGTTTGCCCTCGACAACGGCGGACACCTCACCGTCAGTACGGAATTGTCGAAGTCGGAACCGACCTCGCGTTCGCACCAGCGCGCCGACGCCATTGCCTTTCAAAACGCCAATCCTTCGGTCGCCGTGGCCAATCCGGTGCAGCGATGGGGCAATCCGGATGACAAGGAGATCAAGTCGGCGATCGATTTCGCGCAACCGGTCAACGATTTCGCCGAGGCCTATGCTTTCGGAACCTTCGGAAGCGGCAAGGGAATCTCGGACATCAACTGGCGAAATCCGGCGACCAACCCGACGATCTTCGGCAACAGCGCGTCGCAGAAGATATTTCCGGGTTACAGTCTGACGTCGCGTTACCCCGGTGGTTTCACTCCTCGTGAGGCCATCAACTACACCGATGGCCAGGGCACCATCGGTTTGCGTGACAACACCGGCGATGATCTTACCTGGGACGTCAGCACGTCCTGGGGCACCAACGATTCGCAATTCCTTCTCTATAACTCGATCAATGCCTCATTGGGGCCTATGAGCCCGACGGATTTCAATCTCGGGCACCAGGTGCAAACGGAATTCAATCTGAACGCCGATTCGGTTTATCTGTTGCATCTCAAAGAACTTCCCGATCCCGTCAACGTTGCCTTCGGCACCGAACGGCGGAAGGAAACCTACCAAATCGTGGCGGGCGATGCCGCCTCCTACGCGGTCGGTCCCGGCGCCGTCGTCGGCATGCCGGCCGAGGCCAACGGTTTCCCGGGGTTCAGTTCGCAGCAGGCCGGGACCTGGGGACAGGTGAGCTATGCCGGTTATCTTGACGTGACCGTGCCGCTGACCAAGGCGTGGAATGTCGAAATGGCCGGCCGCGATGAAAATTACGAGGAATTTGGCAATACATTTAACTACAAATTGGCATCAAGATATGAATTGACGCGTGAATTTGCTCTGCGCGGTTCCTATTCCACGGGGTTCAAGGCGCCTACGCCAGGTGAACTGAATTCGACCAGCACAAGTCAGGGGTTGGATACGAAAACGCTGCAGCTTTACACCGCCGGCCGTCTCTCCCCGCTCAATCCGGTGGCCCAGTACTTTGGCGCCAAGCCGCTAAAGCCGGAAGAATCCTCGACCTACACCACCGGTGCGGCCTGGCACCTGGACTCAGGTCTCAGCGGGTCGGTCGATGTCTACCAGACCGATATCAGCAAGCGTTTCAGCCTGTCGTCGACGCACGTCATCACCGCGGCGGAGCAGGCCCAGTTGATCGCTCTCGGCGTTCCCGGGGCAAGCAGCATCAATCAGATAAATTACTACACCAACGATTTCGACACGCAGACGCGCGGCGTCGATCTCGTCGGTTCCTACGGTTTCGACGCGGGACCGGGAAGAACCGACCTGACGGCAGCCTACAGCTACACTTTCACGACGGTGACCGGCGGCAGTCTTGCCGCGTCGTCGGACAAAACGCAAAAGATCCTCTTCGAGCAAGGGACACCCCGGCACAATGCCAGCGTAAGCAGCACCTACACCCTTGGCCCGGTCTCGCTGATGACCCGGATGCGTTACTACGGGGCGTGGACGGACTCGACAGGCAGCGCATCGGGCACGTCGACCTTCCAGAGGTTCGGCGGCGTCCCGTTCTTCGATGCCGCCGTCACCTACAATTTCGATGAACATGCATTGGTCCGCCTGGGCGCCGAAAACTTCCTCGATACTTACCCTGAGAAGGCCGCATACCAAACGAGTCGCGGTCTTGTCTATTCCCGCAACACACCTTACGACACCAATGGCGGTCTCTATTACCTCCGCCTGGAAGTCAAATATTGAGAGAGGGGCGCCAGATGAATGGTTTGAGCCGTCGCGAGTTGATGGGCGCGGGCCTGGCCCTCGCGGCCATGGTTCCGGCCACCGCCAAGGCGGATCTGCGTCATGCCGCGAGCGCCGTTTCGCCAACCGATCAGGACTATTGGCGCGAGGTGGCCGGCCAATATGACGTGACCGACGAGGTCATTCAGCTTGAGAACGGCAATTGGGGGATCATGGCCCGTCCGGTTCTGGAGGCTTACGGGCGTCATCTGGCGACTGTGAACCGGCGCAATTCCTTTTATTCGCGCCGCGAGCTCGTCCCGGATCTGATGCGTATCCGGGCCCGGGTCGCCGCCAATCTCGGTTGCGATCCGGCTGAGATCGCTTTCACCAGAGGGGCGACGGAATCGCTGCTTGGGCTGATCGGCGGCTACAACCGCTTGCGGCCGGGCGACACCGTTCTTTACGCCGATCTCGACTATGACAGCATGCAGTCGGCGATGGTCTGGTTGAAGCAGCGTCGTGGTGTCGAGGTGGCAACGCTCGCGTTGCCGCAACCGGCGACATATCAGAACGTCATCGACGCCTACGAACAGGCACTGGCTGCCAATCCACACACCAAACTGATGTTGCTCACGCATGTCAGCCACAGAACGGGATTGGTCTTGCCGGTGAGTGAAATCATCGCGATAGCGCGTTCCCGCGGGGTCGACGTGATCGTCGATTCTGCCCATGCCTGGGGGCAATTGGATTTCAAGCTGTCCGATCTGAATGCCGATTTCGTCGGCTTGACCTGCCAAAAATGGATCGGATCGCCGATGGGGGTCGGGGTGATGTACATCCGCCGTGATCGCATCACCGACATCGATGCCCCGATGGGAATTGAAAGCGGCCCGGCCAACGACGCCTTCAGCCGCGTCCATACCGGAACCTCCGACTATGCCGCCTATCTGACGGTCAGCGAGGCGCTCGATTTTCACGAGAAGATCGGCGCCGCCGCCAAGGAGGTCCGGCTGCGCCATTTGCGCGATCGCTGGGCCGAACCGTTGAGGGGGTTCGGTAAGCTGGAAATTCTGACGCCAAGCGACCCGCGGCTGACCTGCGCCATCACGTCGTTCCGGTTGAGCGGGCAGACCAGCCTTGCCGAGAACAAGGCGCTTTCCCGGCTTCTCCTGGAACGGTTCAACATCTTTACCGTCGAGCGGGACGGCGTTGCGAGCGGCGCCTGCGTCAGGGTGACACCATCGGTTTTTACCAACGAGTCCGATGTCGACAAGCTTGTCGAGGCGCTGAAGGCTCTCGCCTGATACAACGCCAGACAATAGATGACGCATGCCGTGGTCGGCGGCCGATGGAGGGATCTGGTCAAAGCTATTCCGAATAACCATATGATCGCTCAATCAAGCAACCTTACGTTGTAAGAATTGGGGGATTCGGGATGAGACGCTTTACCAGACATCTGTATTTCTGGGTTTTGATTGCCATTATTCTTGGTGCAACGCTTGGCTTTGTGGCGCCGGAAACGGCGGTCAGTTTGAAACCATTGGGCGACGGATTTATTGGCCTGGTGAAGATGCTGATCGCGCCGGTCATTTTCTGTACCGTCGTGCTGGGGATCGCCGGAGCCGGCGATATGAAAAAGGTCGGCCGGGTTGGCGGTAAGGCGTTGCTTTACTTCGAGGTCGTTTCAACCTTCGCCTTGTTCATCGGTCTCGTCGTCATGAACGTGATCCGGCCTGGGGCCGGTTTTCATGTCAACCCGGCGACGCTCGATGCCAAGGCGGTGGCCAATTACGCCAAGGCGGCCCAGGAACAAAGCGCCATTGATTTCTTTATGCATATCATTCCGAAGACGTTGGTCGACGCCTTTACCGGCGGCGGCGATCTTCTGCAGGTACTCTTGATCGCCATATTGTTCGGTTATGCCATGACCCACATGGGCAAGGCAGGTCAGGGCGTGCACGCCTTCATCGAAGAATGCTCGCATATCTTCTTCGCCATGATGAATACCATCATGAAATTGGCGCCCTTGGGAGCCGGCGGCGCCATGGCCTTCACCATCGGAAAATACGGCCTCAAGGCTCTGCTGCCGTTGGCCACCCTGATGGGCAGCTTTTATCTGACCTGTCTGCTCTTCGTGTTGGTGGTTCTGGGGACTGTCGGCGCTTTCGCCGGTTTTTCCATCCTGAGGTTCATCGGCTATATCAAGGAAGAACTGCTGACGGTGCTTGGCACGTCGTCTTCCGAATCGGCGCTGGTGCCGCTGATGCGCAAGCTCGAACAACTGGGTTGTTCGAAATCTGTGGTCGGTCTGGTCGTTCCCTCCGGCTATTCGTTCAATCTGGATGGCACCAATATCTATCTGACCATGGCCTCTCTATTCGTCGCTCAGGCGTTGGACATCGAACTGACGCTTGGCCAGCAGCTCACTATCCTTGGTGTGGCGATGCTGACCTCGAAAGGGGCTTCGGGCGTGACGGGGGCCGGTTTCATCACCTTGGCCGCGACGCTTGCCGTCGTGCCATCGATTCCGGTGGCCGGTTTGGCCCTGATTCTGGGGATCGATCGCTTCATGTCCGAGGCCCGGGCGCTGACCAATTTCGTCGGCAACGGCGTCGCCACCATCGTCGTGTCGAAATGGGAGAACGAGCTGAACGCCGAGACCCTGAAGCGGGAGCTTGCCAGCGGATATCGGTCCGATGTCCGGCCTCTCTGATTTGTTCAGGGATTGTCAAGAAACCGACCTGATCCTATAACGGGTGCGCTTGCTTCCATGCGACGATGATCGAAACCGATCATCGATCTCGCTTTGCCGTGCGCGAATGATCGCGCAAGTGCTCAGTTCCGGGCAAAAGTGGCGCAAGGAGCAAGCGTGGTCGCGTTTTGGGAAGATGCTAAAAGTGAATATGCCGGGAATATTGCGTCCCACAGATCTGAACCAGAGGCAAATCGACATCGTCGATCGAGCGAAGGTGGATGGCTTCGTCACGGTCGAGGGACTGTCGTCCGCCCTGACCGTGTCGCCGCAGACCGTTCGTCGTGACATCACCAAATTGTGCTCGCTGGGCATCTTGCGTCGCTACCACGGCGGGGCGAGCCTTATGTCGAATGCGTCCAACGCCGACTATGCAACGCGCCAGGCGTCGATGTCGGGGGAAAAGGCGCGGATAGGGCAGATGGTGGCAGACCGTATTCCTGACGGGTCTTCGCTCTTCATCGATATCGGAACCACCGCCGAGGCTGTCGCGAATGCGCTTTTGAATCATAAGGGTCTGCGAATCATCACCAACAGTCTGAGTGTCGCCGCTCTGATGGCCGGTGGCGAGGATTTTGAAGTGACGATCGCCGGTGGACGGGTTCGTTTCAACGATCTCGCCGTCGTCGGCGAGGCGACCATCGACGCCATCAATCAATACACGGTGGATTTCGGAATCATCGGCATATCAGGGATCGATGCCAAAGGAACATTGCTCGATTTCGACTATCGCGAAGTGCGGGTGGCGCAGGCGGTCATCGAGAATTCCCGGACCGTCTATCTGGTGACCGACCACACCAAGTTCGGGCGCAACGCCATGGTCAAGGTGGGGAATATCTCCCTGGTCCACGCTTTGTTCGTCGATCGCATGCCCGACGCGCCTTACGACCAGATGGTGCGGGCGTCAGGCGTGACCGTTTATATGACGAGCGATATCGGCGACACGCCTTCGGCGGACCATTCCGACCTCCCGCATTTCGGACGCAAGACGCCCCACTGAAGCCGATTATCCGGCCAACGCTCTATCGACTTCGGCACGGTCGGGAATGCCGTCGCGGCCGCCGACGCGCGTGCATTTGAGCGCGGCAACCAGACAGGCGAATCGAACCGCTTGGCGTATCGGCCGGCCTTCGGCCAAAGCGACGAGCATGGCCCCGTGGAACACGTCGCCAGCGCCGGTCGTGTCGACGACCGACACGGGGTGGCTTGGTTCGTACTGAAGGTCGCCTGATTCCAACCAATAGCATCCGTCGCTTCCGGCCGTTACATAAACCCGACCGTTGGTGCGTTCGGCGGCAGCCTGCAGGCCAGCCTTGAAGTCGGCGATGCCGGTCAGGCGGGTTAGCCCCGGGTGGGAAAACACCACGTGATCGGTTCGTTCGACCAAGGGCGTGATGTCATTGGGGGTGATTTCTGCGTCGAGAACCGTCGGCACACCGGCCGAGCGGGCGGCGTCGAGGGCCGCTTCGGCTCCTTCCGCCCAACGGACGTCGGCAAGGACGCCGGAATATTGAGTGAAATCGATCATGCTCATCCAATCTGATGCGCGACTGAGCGATGGATCCTGGTGATTGACGATCATTCGTTCTCCGTGAGCATCGACGATGACGGCCGACAAGGCCGATGACGCTCCTGTAATCCGCCGAACCCAGCGCGTATCGACGTGATAGCGTTGCAGTTCCTCAATAATCGTCGTACCGCTGCTGTCGTCACCGACCCGGGCGATGAGCTGCACCTCATGACCCAATCTGGCGACCGCGCAAGCCGCGGTTGCCGCCGGTCCTCCGCCAATTTCGCGATATCCGTGGGCGACATATTTGCCACCCGTGGAGGGCAGGGTGTCCACCTGGAACAGCTTGTCCAGGACAGCAATGCCAACGCAGGCCAACGGTTTCATTTTTCCTCTCCAGGCGCTGGTGGCGCCTTCTTCATGATGGGCGAACGAGCGATAATCGCGCACTCGTTAGGCTTAAACGAACACAATAATATGATCGTTCGAGCAAATTGTCTTGACTGTTTTTTCGCGTCGGGAGGATATTGTGATGGTCACGGAAGGGGCGCCACGGCGCCTCGGCCGTTCGGAGTGACACTGGGAGAAATCATATTGTCGTCTCATGTTTTGTATTCCTTGAAGTAATTAGGAAGACGCATCGATGAAATATTTCCATCGAAGACAATTTGATTGAAGCCGTTTTCTCTGCCATCGGCAGAGACGATCCACCGAATTCAGAAGGAGTTCTGCTATGACTATTGCCCTCAACGCCTGCTCTCTTTCGGAGATCGCCCGTCCATCCGGCGGATTTGCGATGCTTGCCGTCGATCAGAGAGAGGCGATGCGGCTGATGTTCGCCGCTGCCGGCATGCCGCAGCCGATCGAGGACAAGGTTCTGACGGATTTCAAAGTGACGGCCGCGAAGATTCTGTCTCCTTATGCGTCGGCCGTTCTTGCCGACCGGCAGTATTGCTTTGATCAGATCGTCGCCGGGCACATTCTCGCGCCGCAAAGCGGTCTGATCGCGGCGGCGGATGAGTTCCTGCCGGGCAATGGCATCCCCGTCGATGCTGTCCGGATCGATGTCTCCGTCGATCCGGCCACCGTTAGAAAAGCGGGTGCCAGGGCGATGAAGCTCCTGGTCCTCTGGCGCTCCGACGAAGATCCGAACGATCGCCTCTCCATGGTTTCTGAGTTTGTCGCACGTTGCCGCTCGGCCGGACTGCTCAGCATTATCGAGCCGGTCGTCCGTCCGCCGCGTCATGGTTGGAATTTTGATCGCGAGGAAGCGGTTATCGCGGCGGCGGCAGAGCTCGGCCATAGCGGGGCGGATCTTTATAAGGCGGAGATGCCTTTGGGCGGCAAGGGGGCTGAGCCGGACCTCTATAACGCCTGTCGGCGCCTGAACGACCATATCGCGATGCCTTGGGTGATCTTGTCCTCGGGGGTTCCTGCCGATCTCTTCGGCCGGTCTGTCCGCATCGCCATGTCGGCCGGAGCCTCGGGCTTTCTGGCTGGACGCGCGGTTTGGGCTTCGGTCGTCGGTGCAGGGGATGTGCCGACAATGCTGCGTGACGTTGCCGTTCCCCGGCTTCGCCGGCTTGGTGAGATCGTCGACGAGGCGATCGCCAAACGCTGATAAAACGAAAAATAGCATAAGAAGACTGTAATAAATCGGAGGCAGGAGGAAGAAATGACTGTCGTATCGCAGATAAAATTCACAGCGATTGGTGCAGTGACGTCCGAAAAAGTCGAGGTGCCAACCTCGGCCTTGGCCGATCACGACGTCAGAATAGCACCGGCCTATCTGGGAATTTGTGGTTCGGATTTGCATGTTTTGGGGGGAGGCCATCCATTTGCCAAACCGCCAGTGGTTCCTGGGCACGAAATTTCGGCGGTGGTGACCGGGATCGGCGCCGGAGTGACCACGGTTTCGATCGGTGATCACGTTGTCGTCGACCCGATCATGGCTTGCATGAAGTGCCGGGCGTGTCGTTCGGGACGTTTCAATCTGTGCGAGCCGCCAATGGTTGCCGGTTTTCGCGCTCCTGGGTTCGGGCGTTCGTCTCATGTGGTTCCGGAGCGCAATATTCACATCGCGCCCAAATCGTTGCCTCTCGATGTTCTGGCTTTTGCCGAACCGGCCGCTTGTGCTTGTCATTGCGTCAATCGGATGCCGGCGGAAGCCCGCGAAGACGTTCTGGTCATCGGCGCCGGAACCATCGGTCTTTCGATCGTGCAGGCCTTGCGGATCCTGGGCGCCGGGAAAATCACCGTCGTCGAACCGGACGAACGAAAGCGTGCTCTTGCACTGAAATTGGGGGCCGCGCGCGTCTGTGCCCCTGGGCAACTTGCCGATGACGAGAGATTTACCGGCGTTATTGATGTCGTCGCGGCGCAGGCCACGTTGACGGAGGCCTGCACCAAGGTCGTTGCCGGCGGTACCGTCGTCTGCATGGGAGTGCCCAATGGCCCGCGGGAGATCCCGCTGCCCAGTATGCAGAGATTTGAGCGAAATCTCGTCAATTCGGGGATGTACGTTCCTGGGGACTTCGATGCGGTGATCGGGTGGCTCAAGGACGGACTTTTCGATACGTCCGATCTGATCACCGACATTTTTCCGGTCGATGCGGCCAGCGCGGCCTACGCGCGTGCCAAGGACCCCACCTCGATCAAGGTGCTGCTCAAGTTTTCCGAATGACACAGGTCGTCTTCCAGGGAAAACGGTCGCATAGCAACAGGACATGCACATGAGCACGACATCAGTAGAACCCGCATACGTCATCAGGCGTCCGCAGGACGTCGTTGACCTCGTCAACAATCACCCAGCTATCCATTCGAATATCTGGATCACGCTCATCGCGTTGGGTGGCGTTCTGATCGACGCCTATCAAGCCGCAATGATCGGATTCGGCAACAAATTCATCGCCACGCAGTTCGGGATCTCTCCCGGTTTGGCTGCGACGATCAATGCCTCGGTCCTCGTGGCGGCACTCGTCGGCGGACTGCTCGCCAATAGGGTGATCAACTCGTTTGGTCAAAAGAGGGCATTTCTGATCGGCATGGGCTTCTGCACGCTGGGGGCCTTCGCGGTTGCCTTCGCGCCGAATCTTTGGTGGCTTTTGCTTTGCCGGATCATCATGGGCATCGGACTGGGAATAGACTTTCCCTTGGCGACGAGCGCCGTGGCCGAGTTGCGGGGGGCATCGTCGAAGAAATCCGGGACATCCGTCAACCTTTGGCAAATGGGCTGGTACCTCTCAACGACCGTTGTCTTTCTGGTTCTTCTGCCTTTGCATTGGGAAAACGTGGCTGACGGCGATCTGTGGCGATATGGAATTTTCGCCGGCTCGATATTTGCCGTTCTCGTCATGGTTCTGCGTTATGTCTACATTGGTGAATCGGCCATGTGGGCGGCGCGTTCCGACAGGTACGCCGAGGCCTGCGTCATCCTCGCAAAACGTTATGGAATCAGGGCGGAAATCGCGACCGACGTTCAACACGAGAGTGACAGGCCGGTCAAGCTGCATGGGGCTTACGGTGTTCTGTTCCAGGAGAAATATCGGCGCCGCACCCTTCTCGGGTGCATCGTCGCGACTATGCAAGCTTGGCAGTATAACGCCGTCGGCGTCTATCTGCCACTGACGCTGGCCGAAATCCTGCGAGGCGGTCTGTCGGACGCGCTGTGGGGATCGGCCGCAGTCAATGCTCTGTGCGGGATTACCGGTGGCGCCATCGGCTCGATCATCGTTCGGAAGGTTGGCTCGCGTCGGCAATCGATGATCGGATTCGGACTGGTTGTCATCGCTCTGCTGGCCCTGGGCTACATGGGCAAAGCCAATCCCTGGTTTGCATTGGTTCTGCTCGGTCTGATCATCTTCTTCCATTCGGCTGGGCCCGGCGGTCTCGGCATGACGATCGCCACGCTGTCCTATCCGCCCAGCATCCGTCCCGCCGGTGTCGGATTCGCCCGTGCGATCATGCGGTCTGGAGCGATCGCCGGCCTCATCTTCTGGCCGATCCTGTGGCAGAGCCTGGGGACCAACGCCTTTATCTGGCTGGCCATCGTTCCGTTGGTTGGTTTCGTCACCTGCGTTCTGATCCGCTGGGAACCGATTGGCGCCAATGTCGATGCCGAAGACGAATCCGTCCTTTCGCTCGTTATCAAAGAGGAGAAAGCAGCATGACCACGCAATCTTGGCCGGGGACGATCGGCTTCATCGGCCTGGGAACCATGGGCGGGGCGGTTGTCCGCCGGCTTGTCTCCGGTCCGTGGACCATCCTGGTGCATGATATAGCGCAGCAGGCCATTGATCGATTGGTCGAGCGCGGGGCTGTCGCGGCGCCGAATTCGGCTGGCGCGGTTTCCGGATCAAAGGTGGTCTTCACCTGCCTGCCGACCCCGGAACTCGTCGAGGCCTTCTGGACGGAGCATTATGGTCTTCTGGCCGAGGGAGCGATTGCTGTCGATCTGTCGACGATCGATCCGGCAACGTCGCGACGTGTCAGCGATCTCGTCGAGAAGAACACGCGGGCCGCTTTCGTTGCCTGCACGCTGGGAAAGACACCGGCAATGGCGGAAAAAGGCGAGATTCCCGTCTTCGTCGGCGGAAGCGCGGCTGCCGTTGAGAAATTGCAGCCGCTGCTCAGACACATGTCCAACGGCATCTACGACATGGGATCGGTCGAAGGCGCGACCATGTTCAAGTTGATCTCCAATCTTGTCGGCATGACGAACCTGGCGGTGCTGGCCGAAGGCTATCTGTTGGCACGCGAGGCCGGCATAGAGTCAAAGACCTTTGCCGCCGCGCTTCGGACAACGGGAGGGTGGTCGTCGCAGGCCGATATCCGCTTGCCCTGGGTGATGGAAGAGGATTTTACGCCGCGGTTCGCTGTGGACTTGGCGGCAAAAGACCTTCGACTGTCGGTCAACATGGCGGCGACCTGGGGCGTGCCGACACCGGTTGCCGCGGCTGGGCTTTCGGTATTTTCACTGGCCCGCGCCGCGGGACTGGGCGGGAAAGATGCCGCCGCAATCGTTGCCGCATTAAAACCGATCTTAAAGAATAAATAAAATACGTAATAATAATAGAAGTGACAGACAATAGGTCGGCATTGTCTGTCACTTTGACTTCTTGTCCAAGAAGAGAGGCGATATGACTTCGTTCGGCGACGATCCTTATCTTGCTGTTCGCAGGGCTTTCGATGCGCCATGGCCGGGTCCGCGCGGCCCGCGTATTCATCTTCGCCATGGCGAGATGACCGCGACGATCTACCCCGCCGATGGTTGTCGATTGGCCAGTTTGACGGCCTTCGGCTTCGAACTCTTGCGGCAGTGGCAACCGGGCAGGTGGGCTTTCCAATATGGATGCTTCCCGATGATCCCATGGGTCGGCCGCATGCGTTCGGGAATACTGCATTTCGATGGAAAGAAGTTCCAGTTGCCGGTCAACAAGCCGCCGCATGCAATGCATGGCATGGCTTGCTTCAAACCGTGGAACATCATCGAAACCACTCCCGAGGCGGCTGAATTCGAGTTTGCGCTTGCGGATCCCTGGCCTTGGCAGGGGACCGTTAGACAGCGGTTCGAATTGCAGGACAATGCCCTCCTTGTCACATTGACTGTCGCTTCGTCGGAAAACACATTTCCGGCGGCGGCTGGCTGGCATCCCTGGTTCCGGAAATGGATCGGCAATGGACAAGCGGATGCCTCCGTTTCGCCGGGACCCGAGGCCGAGGCCTTGCAGGTTTCGTTTTCGGCCGACTGGCAAGAGGAACCGGGAACCGATGAACTGCCGACCGGGCGGCATATCATGCCGCGGCCCGGGCCGTGGGACGACTGTTTCGGCTTCCAGGACACCATGAATGCATCACTGGTCTGGCTGGGAAAAGTGAGCCTGGAGATGGTCTCTTCCGCGGCATCAATGGTGGTCTATGACAAGCAACCGGACGCGGCCTGCGTCGAGCCGCTATCGGGCCCTCCCGACTGCGTGAACACCGCTCCGCGACTAGTGTCTCCGACCGATCCGTTGGTCGTCGCGACCCGCTGGGTGTTGAGCCGGTGACCTTGACTGGCGAACGACTCGGCTGATCTGTAGATTATCTCGTAGCGCAACACAAAATATAAATTTAAAGAGTATTTTGTCGAATGTTGTAAATAACAATAATAATAACGCTGGAGGAAATAATAATGAAAAATTCGGCGGTGTCCATGAGCAAGGTCGCTGCGGCGAGTTTCGCCGGGGCAGTGCTGGAGTGGTATGATTTCTTTATATTTGGAACGGCGTCCGCCTTGGTATTCGGTGAACTGTTCTTCCCATCGGTCGATCCAATGGCGGGAACGATCGCGTCCTTTGCCACGTTCGGCGTCGGTTTTCTGGCCCGCCCGATCGGCGGTATCGTTTTTGGCCACATGGGCGATCGCATCGGACGGAAGTCCGCGCTGATCGCCACTTTGTTGATCATCGGCATCGGCACCTTTCTCATCGGACTGTTGCCGACCTACAGCTCGGCCGGTGTGTGGGCGCCGGTGTTGCTGGTGGCCCTACGCCTCGTTCAGGGCTTCGGTCTTGGTGGCGAATATGGTGGCGCGGCGTTGATGACGATCGAACATGCCGCGCCCGGCCGCCGCGGCTTCTGGGGGAGTGTGCCGCAAGCCGCTGCCTCGGCTGGAATCCTGCTGGCGACAGGAGTGTTCAGCCTTGTCACGCAGTTGCCAAAAGATGTTCTGATGGATTGGGGGTGGCGTGTCCCGTTTTTGCTGAGCAGCGTGATGCTGATTGTCGGGTTGTTCATTCGTCTGCAGACCTTCGAGACGCCAGACTTCGAAAAAATCAAGCAATCCAAAACGCCTGGGCTGCCGCTGGTCACTCTCTTTCGAACCCACCCTCGAAATCTGCTGCTGGCCTTCGGCGCACGGCTGGCAGAAACGGTTTCGTCAAATATTATCAATGCCTTTGGGATAGTCTATGTATCGCTGCAATTGTCGATGAACCGGTCGGTGCCGTTGACCGGTGTGCTGATGGCCGCGGCCGTCGGCGTCATTGCATGTCCATTGTTCGGAGCGCTGTCGGACCGTGTCGGGCGACGCGCGGTCTATCTGGGCGGAGCCGCCTTTACGGCGTTGTTCGCCTTCCCATACTTCCTGTTGCTTGGCACCAAAGCCGATGAAGTGATCTGGCTCGCAATTATCGTCGCTTACGTTTTCGGACCGACGGCGATGTTTGCCGTACAGGCAACATTCTTCAGCGAATTGTTCGGGGCCAATGTGCGTTACACCGGGCTATCCATCGCCTACCAACCGTCGGCCATTATCGGTGGTTTCACGCCGATGATTGCCGCGGTTCTGCTGAAGGAGGAAAGTGGGGTGCCGTGGTTGGTGGCCGGTTATCTTGCCGTCATCTCCCTCATTTCGCTGGTGTGTGCGTCTTTGGTGCGAAGAACCGCGGAAAGTCGGGCCGAAACCCGTCATTGAGGGGCGCGATCGGCACGGTGGCGGGGGCATTCCCGGCTGTTGCCGGAATGTCGCTGTTACCTTTTGTCACAGCCCGGAGCTTGACGGGGCCGGCGGCACCACCACACATTCATGCCATGACAGATACTCTCGTAGTGCCGGCTTCGGCCGATTCCGCCGATCGCACCGTTGCCACCATCGATCTCAACGTCACGGGAATGACCTGTGCCGCCTGTTCGGCGCGTGTCGAAAAGGTGCTGTCGCGCCTGCCCGGCGTGGATGGGGCCAGCGTCAATCTGGCGACCGAACGGGCCAGGGTCCGTTTCGTCGAGACAGAGGTTGATCCCTCCCGGTTGGTGGAAGCCGTCGAAAAGGCCGGCTACGGCGCTTCGGTGGTGACGGCCGCCGACACCCCGGCCGAGGACGAGCGCCGAAATCTGGCGCGGGCCCGGCACGATCTCATCATGGTCAGCGTTTCGGCTGTGCTGACATTGCCGCTGGTCGCCCAGATGGCCCTCGAAATGGCCGGCGTCCATGTCATGCTCGATCCATTGTGGCAAATGGCGCTGGCCACGCCGGTACAGTTCGTCATCGGTGGGCGTTTTTATATCGGCGCGTGGAAAGCCCTACGCAGCGGCGCCGGAAATATGGATCTTCTGGTGGCGTTGGGAACATCGGCGGCCTATGGCCTGTCGGTTTGGCAGGTTCTGGCCGGTGGTGGAACGGCGATTCAGCCGGCGCTCTACTTCGAAGCCTCAACCGTCGTCGTGACGCTGGTCTTGCTGGGGAAATGGCTGGAGAGCCGTGCCAAGCGCAGCGCCTCCTCGGCGATTCGGGCACTGATGACCTTGCGGCCGGACTCGGCGCTGGTGGAGCGCGCTGGGCGTCTGGTGAAGGTCGCGGCGGACGCGGTCTTGCCAGGTGAAATCGTCGTGGTCCGTCCGGGCGAACGGGTTCCGGTCGATGGACTGGTCATCGAAGGCGACAGTCAGATGGACGAGTCACTGCTGACCGGCGAGAGCCTGCCGGTCGACAAGACGCGTGGCGATACGGTGACCGGAGGGGCGATCAACGGCGACGGGCTGCTCAAGGTCAAGACCACGGCCGTTGGCGCGGACTCGACGGTCGCCCGGATCATCAATCTGGTCGAGGGGGCGCAAGCCAGCAAAGCGCCGGTTCAGCGCCTGGTCGACAAGATCGCTGCCGTGTTCGTGCCGGTGGTGGTGGCATTGGCGGCGATCACCTACGCGTCGTGGTGGCTGATCGATGGCAACCAGTTGGCGGCGTTCGTCGCTGCGGTCTCCGTTCTGGTCATCGCCTGTCCTTGCGCACTTGGGCTGGCGACGCCGACGGCGATCATGGTCGGAACAGGTGTCGCGGCCCGCCATGGCATCTTGATCAAGGACGCCGAGGCGTTGGAAAGAGCTCATCACGTCACGGCGATGGTTTTCGACAAGACGGGCACGCTGACCGAGGGCAAGCCGACCGTCAGCGACATCTTCGCCGCCGATGGCGACACCGTGCGATTGCTGGAGCTGGCGGCATCTGCCCAGCAGGGCAGCGAGCATCCCCTGGCGCGAGCCGTTCTCGATGCCGCCCATGCCCAGGGACTCGTCCTGCGGCCGTTGGGGCAGTTCCGCGCTATCCCGGGGCGCGGCCTGCAGGCCAGCGTCGATGGACGGAACATCGTGATCGGCAATCAGAAAATGGTGATGCAGGCGGGCGTCGATCCGACCGCTCTCAACGAGCGGGCGGCCGATCTCGAAGCGGCCGGCCGCACTGTCATGTGGATCGCCGAAGCGGGCGCGGTGTTGGGATTGATCGCCGTCAGCGACAAGGTCAAGGCGACGGCAGCGGCAGCGGTTGCCGACTTGCGGGCGCTGGGCGTGCGAACCGTCATGTTGACCGGTGACAACCGGCGGACGGCCCGGGTTGTCGCGGACGCGGTGAAACTCGATGACGTGTATTCTGAACTGCTGCCCGAGGATAAAGCGGCGGCGATTTCGAAATTGAAGGCCGACGGCAATGTCGTCGCCATGGTCGGCGACGGCGTCAACGATGCCCCGGCGATTGCCGCGGCCGACATCGGCATAGCCATGGGAACAGGTACCGATGTCGCCATGCATAGCGCCGGGATTACCTTGATGCGTGGCGATCCGGCCCTGTTGCCCGCCGCCCTGTCGATATCGCGGGCGACCTATCGGAAGATCCGTCAGAATCTGTTCTGGGCATTCGTCTACAACGTGATCGCTATTCCGCTGGCCGCTTTCGGCCTTCTGAGCCCGGCGTTGGCCGGCGGCGCCATGGCTTTCTCCAGCGTCAGCGTCGTGTCCTCCAGTCTGTTGCTGCGTCGCTGGCGTCCGTGACCGGTCATCCGTCTGGTCGAAACAAGAACATCCCAGGTCGAACGGTTTCGCTTCTAGGACTACTGTCACGAATGTTTCGCAGGAGTGCCTCTTTCCTCGGCGTTAAAGTGCCGCCCTCTGATCTGTTGATTTTGGGGGTTCCAGGATGGATGGCCTTTTGGACGGGAGTTTGGCGCTCCCGACGGTAATCTTGTTGGTCGGGGCGCTGCTGCTCGCCCTCAGCTTCGAGTTCGTCAACGGCTTTCACGATACGGCGAATGCCGTCGCGACGGTGATCTACACCCACTCCCTCCGTCCGACCGTGGCGGTGATCTGGTCGGGATTCTGGAATTTTCTTGGTGTTCTGACGTCGACCGGCGCAGTGGCCTTCGGCATCGTCGCCCTGCTGCCTGTCGAATTGATTGTCAATGTCGGGTCAGGCGCCGGATTTTCCATGGTTTTCGCTCTTTTGCTGTCGGCCATCGTGTGGAACCTGGGGACCTGGTATCTCGGCTTGCCGGCCTCGAGCTCTCATACTCTGATCGGCTCGATCCTCGGTGTCGGCCTGATGAATTCCTATCTCGCCGCCGACCGGGCATTCGGCGAGGGCGTCAATTGGGGCAAGGTCCAGGATACCGCCATGGCTCTGCTGGTTTCGCCGGTGGTCGGTTTCGTGTGCTCCGCTGTTCTGCTGATCATTGCGCGTAACCTGATCAAGACTCCGGAACTTTATGCCGAGCCGCCCAAGGACAAGACGCCGCCATGGTGGATCCGTGGCATCCTGGTGCTGACCTGCACCGGCGTGTCCTTCGCGCACGGCTCGAACGACGGCCAGAAGGGCATGGGGCTCATCATGCTGATTCTCATCGGCATCGTGCCGGCCGGCTATGCGCTCAATTTGCAGACGGAAAGCGGCGACGTGGCGGCCATGGCCAGCCATTCGAAAGCGGCGGCGCAGACCTTCGAAACCATGGCGGCCGGTGCCACCGTGGCGCAGGCCGACGCCCAGCAGCAATTGTCCCAGTACTTGCGGACCGGCGTCGTCGCCCCGGCAACGTTTGCGGCGCTGGCGGTGAAAAGCCAATCCATTTCAGAAGCCCTGGATGGGAAACAGTCTTTCAAGGATGTGCCGCCCGAATCCCGCCGTGCCGTGCGGAGCGACATCTATCTGGTTTCGGAAAGCATCTCGAAGCTCGCCAAGGGCGCGCTGCCAGCGGCTGAAAAGCCTGCTCTGGTCAAACTGAAGGACGAATTGAAGGGGGTGACCACCTTTATTCCCGTCTGGGTCAAGGTGGCGGTTGCCCTGGCGCTCGGGCTTGGCACGATGATCGGCTGGAAGCGGATCGTCGTGACGGTGGGCGAGAAGATCGGCAAATCGCATCTGACTTACGCGCAAGGAGCGTGCGCCGAATTGGTGGCGATGTCCACCATCGCCGCAGCGGATGTTTATGGCCTGCCGGTCAGTACCACCCACGTCTTGTCGTCGGGCGTCGCCGGCACGATGGCCGCCAATCACTCCGGCCTGCAGATGAACACGCTCCGTAATCTGTTGCTGGCCTGGGTCCTGACCTTGCCGGTTTGCGTCTTCCTGGGAGCGATGTTGTTTGCCGCCGGCCTCTATTTCGTCAGTCACGTTCTTGGTCTGGGGTGAGGGGCGGCGTCCTGCCATCAAAAAGTCCTGTTTTCGGCGGTCTCTGAGCGTGGCGCGATTCTGACTGCTTCGGAGGGAAGCGTATCTCTTCCTTCCGGAGCGGTCAGGTTCTAGTATGCCCCTCCGTCGCGGGATACAGGGCTGGGTGGAGACGCGGATTGGTGAAAAGACCGGACGGAACGCGGGCAAGGTGGCTCCGGTCCTATTTCCGACATATCGTTATCTGTCTGATCTTTCCGAAGACTCTGTCCTACGGCAGCCTCGTCGTCGGTGCGGCGGTGATTCTTCTGGCCGGCATGGTGATCGGTCTCGTGGTCGGCCGCACGATGGTTCCCGACGGCACCGGCGAGGTGACCGTCGCGGAAACCGGGTCTCGTGACGACTCCGGATGGTCTGCCGACCCGTCGGCGACGGAAACCAGCCCGCATACGGTCATCGAGGACGAACCTTTTGGTCCGGCGCTTCCGGCCATTGCGCCGACCCAGCCGTCGGCCCCGCCACCGGCGGCGTCAGGGCATCCAGCCTGGGAAAAATACGCTCTGCCCGACGTCAGGACCGGCGGTCGGCCGATGATTGCCGTGATCATTGATGACATGGGGCTGGACAAGCGGCGTTCCGAAAAGATCCTCCAGCTCTCGGGTCCCCTCACGGTGTCCTTCATGTCCTATGCCGAAGATCTGCCGCGTCAGACCGGAGAGGCAAAGGCGCGTGGCCATGAATTGATGATGCATGTGCCGATGGAGCCGGTGGCGGAGGGGATGGATCCGGGACCGGGCGCGCTCTTGGTCAATTTGTCGCCTGAGGAAACGCGCAAGCGGATCGTCGACGACCTCGATCGGTTCCACGGCTATGTCGGCATCAACAATCACATGGGCAGCAAGTTTACGGCCTATGCGCCGGGCATGCAGCTGGTGATGGACGAGCTGCGTCAGCGTGGTCTGCTGTTTGTCGACAGTCTTACCACCGACCACAGCGTCGGTCTGGCTTTGGCTCAAAAGGATGGGATTCCAGCGGCGGCGCGTAACGTGTTTCTCGACAATGCCGGAGATCTGCCGTCGGTTCAGGGGCAACTCGGCAAGCTTGAGGAAATGGCCCGCAAGAAGGGCACGGCGGTCGCCATCGGTCATCCGCGCGACGCCACCATCGCCGCTTTGACCGCGTGGCTGCCGACACTTGCCGGCAAGGGCTTGGTTCTTGTGCCGGTGACCGAAGTGGTCAGGACAAGACGGATGGTGGCATCCGGGACGCATTGACCGCAAGGCTGAAACGGCCGATATGGTGATGGACTTGTTTTAGAGCGGCGTGCGTCAAATCTGACGCGCTCAGCTCCAGCGGCCATCCGAGGTTGTGAAAAATTAGTGGCATCCGCGCCGGTGTCGGGCCGAAGTCGAATGCAAGGATTTTCGCCGCTTTGCGGCGAACACCGGCACGGAGGCCGGTGCCACTTTCGATTTAATTCACAACCTCTCCCGGTCGCGGCCAAGCGGGCGGATGCCCGCGCGGGGCCAAGGGTATCAATGTAAACGAGAGCGTGATGCGGATTTAACGCATCAAACCAGGAGAACGAAGATGGCGAAAGCGTACAAGGTGTCGGGCATGACTTGTGGCGGTTGCGTCCGTTCCGTTGAACGGGCGATCAAGGCCGTTGCACCCGATTCCGAAATAGAGGTGGATCTTGCCAGCGGCAAGGTCAGTGTCGAGGGAACGGTCGATGAGCAGGTGATCGCCAAGGCCGTCGAGGACGCCGGCTTCGATTTCGGCGGAGCGATCGTCTGACCTTGACGTCATAACATTCGGCGGTTCGGGAGCCGGGCGGCCCGGCGGCGGTTTTACTGGTGCCGGGCCGAGAAACGGACCGCCTCTTCGGCGGCGCGGATCAGGGCGCGGGCCTTGTTGCCGCATTCCAGATGTTCGGACTCCGGCACCGAATCGGCGACGATGCCGGCACCCGCCTGTACGATCATCTCGCCGTCCTTGACCAGGGCGGTCCGCAAGGCGATGCAGCTATCCATCGTGCCATTGGCGGCGAAATAGCCGATGCAGCCGGCATAGAAGCTGCGCCGATCGGGCTCCAGCTCATCGATGATTTCCATGGCGCGGACTTTTGGGGCACCCGACACAGTGCCGGCCGGAAAGCCGGCAAAAAGCGCGTCCATGGCGTCATGAGGAGCGGACAACCGCCCATCGACGTTGGAAACGATATGCATGACGTGGGAATAGTATTCGATGACCATTTGCTCGGTCACCTTGACCGAGCCCACCTCGGAAACGCGTCCGACGTCGTTACGGCCGAGATCGAGAAGCATCAGATGTTCGGCCAGCTCCTTGGGATCGGCCAGCAATTCGGCGGCCAGTGCCTGGTCTTCGGCGTTGTCGACACCGCGTTTGCGGGTGCCGGCGATCGGTCGGATGGTGACTTTCCCGTCGCGCAGACGGACCAGGATTTCCGGGCTCGATCCGACCAGGGCAAACTGGCCGAAGTCGAGGAAGAAAAGGAATGGACTAGGATTGGTCCGCCGCAAGGCGCGATAGAGCGAGAAGGGCGGTAACTGGAACGGTACGGAGAGGCGTTGCGACAGCACGACCTGGAAGATGTCTCCGGCCAGAATGTACTCCTTGGCCTTGGCGACCATCTGGCAGTACTCGGCCGACGTCATATTGGCCGTCGGCTCCGGCAGAGTCTCCTGATCGGGCAGGGCGTCGCGGCCATGCGGCAGGGAGCGTTCGAAATCCGCCACGATATCGGCCAGCCGTTCGCAGGCCTGGTTGTAGGCGCTGCGGGCATTGACCCCGGCCTGCGGCCGGACCGGCGTGACGACGGTAACCGAATCGTCGACATTGTCGAAAATCGCCATCACCGTCGGCCGCAGGAACATACCGTCGGGAATGCCGATGCGATCGGGATTGGCGTCTGGCAGCTTTTCCACCAGCCGGACCATGTCATATCCCATGTAGCCGACCAAACCGGCCGCCATCGGGGGCAACTGTTCGGGGAGATCTATCTCCGATTCGGCGACCACGGCCCGCAGCGATGCCAGCGCTCCCTTGGCTGTACCGATCGGGCAGGCGGCGAAGGCGTTTTCGTCGAACCTGGCCTGGCGGTTGATCTCGGCATGGTTGCCGGAACACCGCCAGATCAAGTCGGGCTTCAGGCCGAGGATGGAGTAACGATCGCGCTTGGCGCCGGCTTCGACCGATTCCAGCAAAAAGCTGTTGGGTTTGCCATCGGCCAGCTTAAGCATGGCCGACACCGGCGTCTCCAGATCGGCAACCAATTTGGTCCAGAGAACCTGGGCGCGGCCGGCATCGTATGCGGTCTGAAAATTCTCGAAAGAGACAGGGATTCTCATTTCGGGAATTGCGCTGCGATGGCGGCCTCATTGACCTGGACGCCATAGTCCTTGATCAGTGCCGCGACATATTGCTCCATCAGGTCATTAGCCATCGTCTCGCCGATCTGATCGCGCATCTTGTCGAACTGCTGGCTTTGCACCTTCGGATCGGCGGCCTGAATCGCGGTCAGCCGGGCGACCATCGTGCCACCCTGGACGGCAACGACGGCGACGTCGCCGATCTTCGACTGTTTGAACATTTCGGCGGCCAGAAGCGGCGGCACCGGCGACTTCTCGCCGGAAGCCCGCAGGAATGCCGGCGTCGTTTCCACTTTCAGAGAACCGGCAACGGCGGCCAGGGTTTCGCCCTTGCGCACCCGTTCGGCGGCGGCTTCGGCCTGCTGGCGGGCGGCTTGTTCCCGCTGATCCTGGGTCCAGGCCGTCACGATCTGATCTTTGACCATCTCGATGGGCTTCAGTGCCGGTGGCGCGACGCTGTCGACGCGCACGACGAAATAACCGGCGTTGTCATCGAGCGTCGTCACTTCGCTGGTGGTTCCCTGGCCCAACTGGAAGGTCTTGCCAATGAACCCGGGAATTGACGCGAGATCGGCAATCGGCTTGCCGTCCGGGCCATTTCCGCGCTCATCGACGGCGGCGACTTTCATCGGCTTCAAGCCGAGATTGGACGCGGCCTCCTCGATGCTGGCGCCCGAACCGACGGAATCCTCGATTTTGGTCGACAGGGCATAGAGGCGATTGGTCGCTTCGTCCTTGGCCAGATCATGGACGATCTGATCCTTGACCTCGGCCAGCGATCTGCTCTTGCCGGCCTGAATTTGCGACACGCGCAGGACATGCCAGCCCAGCGGGCTCTCCACCGGCCCGACAACGCCGGGAGCCGTGGTTGCAAAGGCGGCGTCGGCCAGGGCCGGCAGCGGCAGACCATTGCGGTCGACCTTGCCGAGGTCCGATACGTCCGAACCGGCGGCTTTGGCGGCGGCCGCAAAGTCCTGTCCCTGTTTGACCGCCTCGGCGAAAGCCTTGGCTTTGTCGGCGTCGGGGAACAGCACCTGCTGGATCGCGCGGGTTTCCGGTGTCTGGAATTCGGCCTGACGGACCTGGTAGGCTTTCTCGACGTCGCTATCGGGAATCTTGATGTCGGCCGAAACGTCGGATGCCCGGACGATCAGGGCAGAAAAACCGCGCATCTCGGGCGACATGAACAGCGCCGAATGGTCGTGATGGAACTGGGCGATTTGCGCGTCCGTCGGTTTGGCCGGCGCCGGCGTTTTGTCGGCACGGTAGATCACGGCATCGGCGACGCGGGTTTCCTGACGATGGCGGAACAAAGCCTCGGCCTGGACGGCTGGCACCTGAAGACCTCCGGCGACCATCTGAGTGATCTGCTCGCGGGCGATGTCGCTTTTTTCCATTGCCAGGAATCGGCGCTCGGTCAGGCCGGCGCGTGCCAGTACGCGTTCGTAGACGTTCTTGTCGAAGACTTTCAATTCGTTCTGGAAGGCCGGCGTGTTGGCGATCATTCGGCGCAGCGTTTCCTGATCGGCCCCCAGCCCAAGATCACCGGCGGCCTGATCGAGCAGGGTCCGATTGACCATCTGCTTTACGGTCCGTTGCATAAGTCCGAGCTGCTTGATCTGATCGGAGGTCAATTTGCCGCCGAACATCGCCGACAGCCGTTCGGTGTCGCGACGGAACTGCTCGGCCACCTCGGCCGCCGGGATGGTTTGTTTGCCCACCGTGATCGCCGGCTTTGTTTCTGCGCGTTCGCGCACCACGTCGCCGATTCCCCAAACGCCGAAGCTGAGAATCAGCAGGCCGAAGAGGATCTTGATGAACCAGGATTGCGAAGATTTGCGAAGGGAGTCGAGCATTGAATTGTCTACTTGATTCCGGAGCCAGAAAAGAAGAAGGCGGCATCATAGAAGGGCTCCCAAAGGGGGGCAACGTCGAAAAGGGGCAATCGCTTGCCTTGCTCTCCGCCTGCCGCGGTTCTCATTTTGACTGAGGCCGTCGAAAACCGGTTCCTCGGCCCGCCGATTATACGGCAACCGCCATGCGGCGGCGCAACCGATCGGCCACGGCCCCGACATCCACGTCCGGAATATCCTCGGCGATCAACGCAGCCAACAGATCGACCGGCACGGCCACGGACGGCAGGGCCTGGTGGGGAATGAGAAGGAGTTCCGCGCTTTCCCGGACACGCCGCGCGGGGGAAACCGCCGCCGGCCCATTGAGCCACTCGGCCCATCCGAACGAGGCTCCGCTTCCGAGAAGACGGCTGGGCCTGGCCGGCGCCAAGGCCAGAAAATGCGCCCGGTGCTCGGGCGATTCGATGCTGGCCGCCACGGCGTGATAAATCAGATAGGGATCATCGGTCAGATTGGAAAACCGTTGCACCAGACCGCCAGCCACCGGTCCGACAAATCCTACGGCTGTCGCTGTGATGGCCGCCATTTCCTCAGGCGACACGCCCGTCCGTGGATTGGACGCCCCATCTTGTGCCAACAGAACCGTCACCTCGTCCGCGAGGTCTTGCGGATCGAGCGTCCGCTCTTCCCGCAGCACCCCGCGCAAAACAAAGCCGACACAATCGGCGGGAATGACTTCGTCGGCACCGAATAGTTGGCGGCGGCCAGCTTCGGCCAGAACGGGCCAGAGACACGCGCGTTCCGGCGGCGCATCGGGGAATGGGCCGGATGACACCGGCGCGTCGTCGGGAGCGAGCGTCAGGCGATCGGCCTTCATGTCGATGCCTTGCCGCGCCAGCGCATACCAAAGCCGGGCCAGCAGTCGCGAATTGGTGGTACTGCGATCCAGGAAGTTCAGCGTGTAGTACCGGGCGCCGTAGCATAAGTTGGGGCTGCCGGCCTCGTTGCCGATCAGAACCACGCTGGGTGCCGGATCGGCACAAACGTTTAGAAATCCGCTGTTCAAAACATCCCGCGCGATGGCCAGGATACGGTCGGGTTCGACTTTGGGGTCGATCTGAAACAGGGCGGTATGGCGGGTCGGACGATCATAGGGAAAAATCTCGATCGGCTGCGACGTCAGCGCCGAATTAGGCAGAATGATTCGGCTGTCGTTGGGCGTGCGGATAAAAACCGAACGCCATTTCAGTGCTTCGACCCGTCCCTCGACGTCTCCTTTGCGGACATAGTCGCCCACCCGCACCGGGCGTTCGATTTCCAGCGACAGCCCGGAAAACAGATTGCCCAGAGTCGCCTGCAGCGCGAAGCCGATAATCACGCTGAAGATCGCCGACGTCGCCAGCAGCTTGCTGACATCGAACCCCAGGCCCAACGCCAGCCAGGCGACGACGGCAGTGCCATAAAGCAGAATCGAAATCGTCGCCTGCAAAAGGTCGCTCGCTGCCGATTCCGGCCCCTGGCGCCGGAACACCAACGGGAAAATCAAGGCATCGAGGACGCGGGCCGCGCTGAGGGCCGTCAAAAAATAGCAAAGTTGCTCGAGGCTGCCCGCCATCGGAAAGGATCCGGGCACCACCGTGACGTGCACCAGCCACACCAGCGACGTCAGGGCGACAAAAAGCGCCGTTACGGTAAAATTCATCGTGAATCCCGATCCGTACCATTCGACCGTTCAAACAGGCGGAGCGCTTCATTGAGACTGACTTTCAGGCGGTGAACGGCTTGGCCGAGATCCTGGAACTGCCCGTTCAGCGGTGTTTCCGGAGAAATGACACCGTCGCCGCCCACACTGCTCAAATACGTCGAACGCGTGATCGCCGACAGCGGACGCGTCACGTAGCGGCGCAACAGCAGCAGGAAAATTGTCAGACTCAGCACGAAAACGCAGGTCATCGAACCGACGGTTACCAGCACCGAGTTGGTCGCTTTGGCGCGCGTCGGCAACACGGGAACTTCAACGATCTGTACGCCGATGACGTCGTTCATTTCCCAACCGAAGCCGTTGCCCGCCCCGTACTGCTCGACCATGGCCTTGGGAGCAGCGGCCGGCGTGCTGTGACACGGCAGACAGGCGGTCGATGTCATGCGCAAAGGGCGCGCCAGAAAGTATCGCAAGCTCTCCTGGCTGCCGGTTTCGCCTGAAAGTTCCTTCAACGCGGGATCTTTCTTGAAAGCACGGATCAGCCCAACTTCCCAATCGGCTGCGCGGTCGGCGACGTTGGTCGGATTGAGAGAGCTTTCGCGATAGACGTAGTCCGGGAAAGTGTCGCTGAACCGCTTAAGCGTGCTTTGCGCGCCATAGGACGGCACCATTTGCGGATGAAACGCGCCGTCGAACGGCAGGGCGCTGACGATCGGGGCGATTTCCTCAACGGTGTACCGGCGCAAAGATATCCCCATCTCCAGTAGTACGCGGGACTTCTCGTTCACCTCGGCGCGAGCCTCGCGAAAGGCCAAGGTGTAGGAAATATAACCGGCAACCAGCAGGCCGAAGCCAAAACAAACAGCAAGAATAAGGCCAAATCGGGCTTCGATGCGCATATTGGAGTCCAATGAAATTTTATCTTTTATAATTTAAAAAAAGCCGTTGGAAAATGGTTTTGGCGGTAACGTGGCAATCCCGCCTCCGAACACCCGGTATTTTCCAACCGCTCTCCCGCCGATCCCATACTGAGTAGCGCTGCCCAGCCTGCGTCCGTCTTGACTGGTGGTGCCACTGGTGTATTATACGAACAAAAGTTCGCTATCCGATCAAACAGGTTTGGCTTTCGATTTTGGGAGGTGTTTTGATGCGTGCTGATCTCAGTGGTGTCTTTTGCGCGGCCGCGACGCCGGTGTTGGAAGACTATTCCGCCGATGCCAAACGGTTGGCGGCGCATTGCCGGCAGTTGCTGAAAGACGGATGTCGCGGCATCGCTCTGCTGGGATCGACCGGCGAGGCCAATTCCTTTTCCGTCAGTGAGAGGATGGCTCTGCTCGAAGCCATCGTTGCCGACGGCATTGCACCAGATCGGCTGTTGCCGGGAACCGGCGTCTGCGCCTTGCCCGATACGGTCGCGTTGACCCGCCACGCCTTGTCGCTTGGTGTCTCGACCGTGGTCATGTTGCCACCCTTCTATTACAAAGGTGTCTCCGATGACGGTTTGGTCGACGCCTACAGCTATGTCATCGATCGGGTGAACGACCCGCGTCTGCGCGTTGTGCTTTATCATATCCCTCCGATCTCGCAGATTCCGATCCCGGATGCGGTCATTTCGACGCTGATCGCCCGCTATGGCCAGGTGATCGCCGGCGTCAAGGATTCCAGCGGTGATCTTGAGCACATGGCCGGCCTGGCCGAAACCTTTCCGGGGCTGTCGATTTTCGCCGGGGCGGATCCCTTGATGCTGCCGTTGCTCGAACGGGGCGGGGCAGGCTGCATCACGGCGACGTCGAATTTGGCGGCGGCGCAGTTGCGCCGGATTTTCGACGATCGTGGCAATCCGGATGCAAAAATTGCCGTTCAGGTGGCACAGGCCCGGGTTGTGGCGGTGCGGACCATCAGTTCGCGGTTTCCTCAGATCCCGTCGATCAAGGCGATGATCGCCCGCCGCTACGGTGACGACGGCTGGTGCGCTTTGCGCCATCCCTTCCGGTCGCTTTCGACGGAACAACGTCAGATCATTGGTGCCTTGCTCGATGAATTGGATGCCGACGAGCGGGCGTCGGCCTGACAATTCGGGGTGTTGGTTCTTGACGATAAACGGGTGTTTGGCGTAAATTCGGTTAAATAACGAACAAATGTTCGCATTCCGAACTAAACCATGTGGGGAACCGTGAATGCCTGCGACCGACAATCCTAAGAATGTCGTGAATTCCGTGGTCAAAGCGTTTGGGGTCCTGCGCGCCTTTGACGCGGATCTTCCCGAACTGACCATCTCCGAGGTCGCCGGCCGCGCCGAGATCGACCGCGGAACCGCGTTCCGCCTGGTGCACACCTTGTGTCAACTGGGCTATCTCGCGCCGGTGCCGCGCAGCCGACGTTACCGCTTGACACTGAAATGTCTCGAACTTGGCTACACCCCCCTGGCAAGGGCCAATCTTAAGGTGCTGACCAGGCCATTGCTGGTGGAACTGGTTCCCGATGTTGTGGATGCGGCGTCTCTTGGCATGCTCGATGGCGAATCGGTCGTCTATGTCGAGCGCGTTCAAGTCGGCTTTCCGCAGACGTTCGACCGTCGTGTGGGCAGCCGTACCGGCGCTTATGCGGCGGCTCTCGGACATGTCATGCTGGCCTATCTGCCGGAAGACCAGCAAAGAAGCATTCTTTCGCAGAGTGATCTCGTCAAGCTCTCCGAGCGCACGCTGACCGATGTCGAGCAGTTGATCGAGCGATTCCGGCTGGTCCGGAGCCAGGGCTACGCCGTTTCCGATGGTGAAAACGCCTATGGCCTGCGAACCGTCGCCGCGCCCATCCTCGACGAATCCGGAGCACCGGTTGCCGGAATCAGCGCGACCATTCGAGCCGAGCGGATGGAGCTCGATGATTTTGTCACCCATGTGACCCCGCGGGTCCGGGCGGTTGCGGACGAATTGGCAAAGGCCGTTGCCCTGTCTTTTGGCACCATCGTGCGGACAGGGGGCTGAACTTGACGGCAAAGGGCGACATGGAGCGCTTGTCATTCTTTCTTGAGCAACATTCCCTGCGGCGTTCGGGGTGCCGATCATGACCATTTTGCGTCTGCTTGCCGATGATCTCACCGGGGCGCTCGACACGGCGGCTCAGTTCGTCGGAATGGTAGGCCCGGTGCCGGTGTTTTGGAATGCCCTTCCTTCCCAATTGGGTGACACCGCGGCGGTCGATACCGGTACGCGCGAGCTCGAGATCGGTGTGGCCGAGACCATTGTCGAGGCGCGGGCGAAAGCACTGGATTTCGGCAGGCAGGGGCTTTCCTATTTCAAGATCGACAGTCTGCTGCGCGGGCATGCCGGTCGGGAACTGGCGCGTTGTATCCGGCTGGCGTCGGTTCGTCATTGCATCATCGCTCCGGCATTTCCCTATCAAGGGCGGGTCACGCGGGGCGGACGGCAGTTTTGCCGTACCGGTGAGGAGTGGCGGCGTGTCGGCGAGGGACTTGTCTCGACATTGACCGCTGCGGGGATCTCTGTCAGCCAGGTCAAGGCCGGTGATGCCGCGCCCGATGGTATCAGTCTGTGGGATGCGGAAACAGACGAGGATCTCGAGGCCGTCGTGGCGGCCGGACGGTCTCTGGGCCCCGATGTGTTGTGGTGCGGCAGCGGCGGGCTGGCCGGTGCGATCGCCGGTGACCATCCATCGCCGATCCTGTCGAATCACCGGGCTTTGTCCGGTCCTCTTCTTGGTTTGTTCGGAACCGACCATGCGGTGACCGCGGAACAGTTGCGTCGCGCCGGAGCGGCAACCGTTCGTCTGGTGGACGGCTCGCCACAAAGTGCCGAGCTGGTCCGGACGCGACTGCAAAGCGGTGCCGCGCTGGTAACCTTCGATTTGCCGGCCGATGCCAGCCGCCGCGGCGCCGCCGAGAGAATCGCCGCCAATCTCGCCGATCTGACGTCCCGTCTGGCACCGCCGGTGACTTTGGTGGCCGGTGGTGGTGCGACATTGCGCGCCCTGTGCCGGACCCTTGATGTGCAATCGCTCGACGTCGAGGGGCAACTCATGCCGGGGGTGCCGAAGGCGGTGCTGCGCGGTGGACGGTGGGACGGCGTTGCCGTCATTTCGAAATCGGGCGCCTTCGGACAGCCCGATCTGCTCCATGAACTGGCCGAAATCGCTTCCTGTCAACGGGAGAGGACCGAGATATGAGACCACATCTTGCTATCACCATGGGCGATCCGGCAGGTGTCGGACCGGAAATCATCGTCAAGGCGTGCGAACGGCTGCGCGGGCGAATCGACAGCGGCGATCTCCGTCTGCTCGTCATTGGCAGCGTTCCGGCCCTGCGAGCGGCGGGGAAGATCGTCGGTATCGATTCGGTCATTCCTGAAACGGCTTTCGGGGACGAATGGCCTGCTTTGGCCTGTCTTCAGGCGGGACCGGAAACCGACCCCATTCTTCCCGGGAAACTGTCGGCGGCCGGTGGACGCATGGCCTATCTGGCCATCGAATCCGCTGTCCGGTTGGCTGAGGCCGGCCGCATCCAGGGCATCGTCACGGCGCCGCTCAACAAGGAGGCGCTCAATCTCGCCGGTTATCATTTTTCCGGTCACACCGACATGTTGGCCAAGCTTACAAACGCCAAGGGGTCGGTGATGATGCTGGCCCATGGACCGATGCGGGTGAGCCATGTCACGACGCATGTGGCTTTGGAAGACGTTCCCGCCAAGCTGACACCAACGCGTCTCAGGACGGTCATCGATCTGACCCATCAGGCGCTTCGCGATCTTGGCGTCAGTCGGGCCCGCATTGCCGTGGCGGCGCTTAATCCGCACGGTGGCGAAGGTGGTCTGTTCGGTCGCCAGGACATCGATATCAGCGCGCCGACCATCGCCCAATGCGTCGCCGATGGTCTGGACGTCGTGGGACCGGTTCCCGGCGACACGGTCTTCGTGAAACTGCGGGCCGGACAATATGACGCGGTTGTCGCCATGTACCACGATCAAGGGCATATCCCGGTCAAACTGCTGGGATTCAATGTCGATCCGCAGACCGGGCAGTGGAACGCTCTTAGCGGCGTGAACATCACGCTGGGCCTGCCTATCGTCCGGACCTCGGTCGATCACGGTACGGCATTCGATATCGCCGGAACGGGGGTCGCCAACGAACTCAGCCTCATCGAAGCCATCGACTACGCCGAACGACTTGCGGCGGCGCGTTTGGTTCGTTGAGCGCAGCTACAGCTAAGGAAGGCATGACCGTGAATACTCTTTGCACACCGCTCGAATTTCTTCGTCCTGCCGCGATCTCCTTCGGATCGGGAACCGTTCAGTCGGTTGGTGCCTGGGCCGAGGAGCGGGGGTTGCGGCGGATCCTGGTCGTCGCCGACGCCTTCAACGCCAATCGTGTTGATCTTCTGCGCCTGAAAGGCGAGGTGACGGTCTTCGCCGATGTGGTTGCCGAACCCGACGTCGGCAACCTTGACGCCTTGCTGAAGGTCGCGGCAACGGCCAAACCGGATGTCGTCATCGGTTTTGGCGGCGGCAGCGTCATGGATTTGGCCAAGCTGGTTACCGTTCTGGGCGGTGGCCGGCAATCCTTGACCGATATCGTCGGCGCTGAACGCGCGAAATATCGCGCCTGCCTGGTGATTCAGATACCGACGACGGCCGGCACCGGCAGCGAGGCCGGGACCAGGGCGTTGATCACCGATCCCGCGACCAGCGCCAAGCTTGCCGTGCAAAGTCGTCTGATGCTGGCCGACCTTGTGGTCGTCGACCCCGATCTGACGACGACGGTGCCGCCCCGGGTAACGGCTGAGACCGGCGTCGACGCTCTTGCCCATTGTGTCGAATCCTTTACCAGCCGCAAGGCCCATCCGCTGGTCGATCTCTACGCCATCGAGGGCGTCCGGCTGATCGGACGGTTCCTGGCGCGCGCCGTCGCCGACGGTGGCGACAAGGAGGCGCGGGCCGGTCTGGCGCTGGCCGCGCTCTATGGCGGTTTCTGCCTGGGGCCAGTCAATACCGCAGCCGGCCATGCCGTCGCCTATCCGTTGGGGACCCGCCACCACATCCCTCATGGCGCGGCGAACGCGGTGATCTTTCCGCATGTCCTGGCATTCAATCTGCCGGCCGTGCCCGAACGGACGGCGCTGGTACTCGACGGGTTGGGATTGCCGCGCTCAGCGGGGAAAGAGCTGGCGCTGGCTTATGGCTATTGCGAATCGCTCGGCATCGAGATGCACATGTCGAAACGGGGGGTTCCCGAGGCCGATCTGCCCGTAATGGCGGTGGACGCCTTCGCCATCAAACGGCTGCTCGACAACAATCCGCGGGCCATTTCACAAGAGCAGATTTTGGAGATCTATCGGGCGGCCTATTAATCATTCTTTTGTTTCCGTCGCCCCGATGGTTTGAGATATTTTGAACCACCAAGACACCAAGAAAGACTGTTGCTCTTCGCATTTTCATTCTTCGTATTCTTGGTGCCTTGTTGGTTCATCAAAATTTTTATTGTACCGGAACGACGAAGACGTCCCTTTTCAGACACCTCTTATTCTTGCCATATAATAAACGCTGACATAGTCGCCGTTGCGATAGGCAAAATAGGGGGCTTCTCCTTCAATCCTAAAGCCGTATTTCTGATAGAGTTTGATCGCAGCTTCGTTATCCGTGTACACCGTGATTTCGAGGCGGTTCAGGTTGAGCCAATTGTCGGCGAAGTCGACGGCGGAAGTCAAAAGCTTGCCGCCGACGCCCGTACCTTGGTGCGTATCCTTCACGGCTATTCCGAAGCTGCCGACATGTCTTCGGCGGGGGATCTGATTGACCTCGAACCCAAGATGTCCGACAATTTCTCCGGCCATATCGGCGACCAGATTGTAACGTCCGGGCGGCGGGGCGTTCAGCCGTTTTTCCCAGTTTTCGATAGACGGAAACGGCAACTGAAGGGTACCGAAATAAACATTCGGGCTTTCATGTAGTTGCTTTATCGATATCAGATCGTCCGCCTCACTATGCCTTATTATTATTTCCGCCATTTCCGTCTCTAAACTATAATCCGCCAACCTGACGCCTGCGCGAGAGGAATCATGTCAATGATATCCCTCACTTGGCAACAGCTCTTTGCGGCAGACATGCGCTTATGCCATGGTGTGACCGAGAGGTGCCTGGAAACCCCCATATTTTTTGTGGTAAACCAGGAGCGTTATCCGGACAAAAGAGAGAGGAATCGGGATTATGGCACGTCGACCGCTGATTGCCGGCAATTGGAAGATGAATGGTCTGAAAGCCGATGGTGTCGCCCTGGCGGAAGCCGTGGCGCGGAAGGTCAAGGCCGGTCCGGCCCCGGCTGATGTCTTGATTTGTCCGCCGGCCACGCTGGTCGATCGGGTCGCGCAGACCGTGGCCGGCAGTGGCGTCGCCGTTGGCGGCCAGGATTGTCATGCCGTGCAGAGCGGCGCCCATACCGGCGATGTCGCCGCCGCCATGTTGAAGGATCTGGGCGCCAGCCACGTGATCCTTGGCCATTCCGAGCGGCGGACGAATCACGGCGAAACCAATGCGACGGTGCGCGCCAAGGCCGAGGCAGCCCATGCCGCCGGGCTGGTGGTGGTGGTTTGTCTGGGCGAGACTGAAGCCGAACGCGATGCCGGTCGGACGATTTCCGTGGTGGAAAGCCAGTTCAAGGAATCGCTGCCCAGCGGCACGAACGCCGACAATACGGTCATCGCCTACGAGCCAGTGTGGGCCATCGGCACCGGCCGGACGCCGACCAATGCCGAGGTTGCCGAAGTCCATGCAGCGCTGCGCGCCTCGGCCGCCAAAGTTTTGGGGGCGGCGGTCGCCGATCGTCTGCGCATCCTTTATGGTGGCTCGATGAAGCCGTCCAACGCCCGCGAGCTTTTGGCGATCAAGGACGTCGACGGCGGTCTGATCGGCGGCGCCAGCCTGAAGGTCGATGACTTCTGGGCCATCGTCGAAGCCAGCCGCTGAACACTCGTTCGGCAAAGGCAGATTGAAAAAGGGCGCTCCGTTGGAGCGCCCTTTTTGTCGTCAAAGATCGACGACGATCTCGCGCCAGCCGTCTTTCTGGCGATCGTTGGCGACGGAGCCTCGCGCCAGCCGCACGGTCCGAATGTCCTGACGTGGCAGCAGGACGGTGATTTGCCTGTCCTTGGGCGGGCATCGGCCGCCGGCCGCGATGTCGATGGTCAAGTCCGTCGGACTGGACGAAAGGGTGATTTCCCATTGTCCGTAATTGCCGTCGCGGTAGGCCAGCCCATCGCCGTCATCATCGAAGACCGTCGTCGTGAATGATCCGGCGTCCGGGAACAAGGCGAATCCCCGCCGGTCGGCGGGACGGTTGAAATGCTGTTCGGCCAGATTGAGCGGGATGACCGAGCCGGCGCGGGCGAGAAGAGGGGGGCGGTCCCAGGGCGCCGGCAGGACGATCTCCTGGCCGCCCTGGTAATGATCGCCGCTCCAGAAATCGTACCAGGCGGAGCCGGACGGCAGGTAGACCCGCCGCGACCGGGCGCCAGGTTCAACGACGGCGGCGACCAGCAGGCCGGACCCCAGCAGCATATCGTCGTTTTCCTCGAAGCAGCGCTCGTCATCGGGGAAGTCGAAGAAGGTCGGCCGGATCATCGGCTCATAGCGGCTGTGCGATCGCCACAAAAGGTCGTAGATGTAGGGAATCAGCCGGTAACGGAACTTGATGAGCTCGCGGATGTGCGGCGTGAGTTCGGGGAACATCCACGGTTCGTTGGCAGTCTGGTCGTCGTTCCACGAGTGTATCGAAAAGCGTGGCAGGAAGATGCCGAACTGGATCCAGCGCAAGAACAGTTCGGGTTCCGGGGCCGGGCCGGCAAAACCGCCGATGTCGTGGCCGGTGTTGGAGACGCCCGACAGTGCCAAACCGTTGCCCATGCGGATGTTATATTTCAGCGTTTCCCAACTTGTGTAGTTGTCGCCCGACCAGGTCTGCACATAGCGCTGCATGCCGGCCGCCCCGGATCGCGAGATGAGGAAGGGGCGGCGGTCGGGCGCGAATTCGATCTGCGCCTGACGCGAAGCCTGCAACATCAGCAAGGTGTGCAGCGGCTTGGCTTCCCGGGCCGGCCGGGGCGTGCCGAAACCGTCGATCAGGGCGTGGTCGCTCCACACCTCGAATTCATTGTTGTCGTTCCAGGTGGCGGCGATGTCGTACTGGAGCAGGGCATCCGTCACGCGGGCCTTCCACCAGGCGAAAGTCTTCGGATTGGTGAAGTCGAGATAGGCGCCGGTTTCGTCCCAGAATTGGACGGGGGCGGGAGAGCCGTCGCTCTCGTGGATGAACAGTCCATCGCGCCTGGCCTCTTCGAAGCGGGGATGATCACGCAGCAGGCAGGGCTTGATGTTGGCGTAAAGGCGCACGCCATGGTCGAGGTAATGGTCGGCAAAGCCCTTTGGATCGGGGAATTTGTCGCGGTTCCAATTGAAGACGTAGCGCTTGTTGGCAATCGACGTGTAGCCCGACGACAAATGAAACGAGTCGCACAGGATGTCGTGCCGTTCGCAATTTTCCAGAAATTCGTTCATCCGGACCTGGGCATTGGGGGCGTCCGTATAGCTCATGGTCGACCCGGAGTATCCCAGGCTCCATTTCGGCATGAAGGCCGGGCGTCCGGTCAGCCAGGTGAATCGCCGGGTGATATCGGCCGGCGTCACGCCACCGATGATGTAGTAGTCGAGATCGCCATGATCGGCGACGAAATAACGGTAATGACCGTGATAGTTGTCGAGTTCCCGTCCCATGTCGAACGTACAGTCGGCCAGCGTGTCGTAGAACAGGCCAAGCGGAACCTTGTGTGTGGTTTTCCAGGTCAGATAGAACGGAATGTGCTTGTAAAGCGGGTCCGTGGTGCGGGCGCTGTAACCCATCGCGTCGACATTGGTCATGCGATAGCTTTGACCAGCCCGGTTGCCGGTTCCCGCCCGTTCTCCCAGACCGAAGTATTTTTCGTCGGGATCGCGTTTCAGATAGTGGTAGACCCGGTCGTCCCACAGACCGAAATTATAGTTCTGCGTCGGACGGTCGCTGGCGGCGACGCGCCAAGCGCCGCCAACCATCGTTTCCCATTGGCAGAACAATCCCGAGAGGGCGATGGTCAGGCGCAACTGCGCCGTGGCGATGACGATCCGTTCGGCGGTCTGCTCAAGGGAAAAAGTCGGACAGGTAAAGCCGGCAAGATCGAAGCGGTCGCGTCCGTCCGTCGGCACGTCGTCGGCTCCCGGGGCGATCGCCCAGGTTCGGGGGGCCCGGATCGTGCCGCCGGGCAGGACCATCACGCGGATGATGTCTTCTTCCAGCACGAAGACGTGGGCGACATGACCTTCGGGGCAGCCGAGGGTCAGATGGGACGCGGTCCTTTCGGCCAAGGAAAAGACGACGGGAGCGGACAGGGACATCAGATACTCCGAAGACACTCGTTCATGTGGCGAAACTGACTACAGGCCTTACGCCGCCTGGCGTTTACTGCGGTCGCGCAGCAGAGTGATCGCCACGCAGGCGCCGACCAGATCGAAGACCGACAAGCAGACGAACAGAGGATTGTAGCCGATGGTTTCGGCAAGGGCGCCGACGATCAGGGTGAAAGTCGATCCACCGATCCAGGCCGCAGAGCCGGTCAGACCGTTGGCCGTGGCGACTTCTTGGCTTTCGAAGACGTCGGCGCTCAGGGTGTTGAGCAGGGCGGAAATGATCTGGTGGGCGAAGCCGCCGATGCAAAAGAGGCCGATCGCTGTATAAACGTCGGAAACCAGTCCGATGCAGCCGGGGCCGATCATGCAGACGGCGCCAACAGCGATGCCGGCGAGCCGCGAGTTCACCAGGCGCATCTTGAAATGCTTCATGAAAAACGGACACATGTAACCGCCGAGGATGCCGCCCATGTCGGCGGCCAGGAACGGCAGCCAGGCGAACATGGCGATTTCCTTGATGTTCATGCCACGGACGGTCGACAGATAAAGCGGAATCCAGAAACTGAAGGTCTGCCAGGCCGGCTCGGCCAGAAAGCGGGGAATGGCAATGCCCCAGAACCGTTTGGAACGAAGGATTTGTCCGACCTTCGGCTTTTCCGGACGGCCGTCGGCGGTCAGCACCGGCGGATTTTGTCCGGCGGTGATGTAGTCACGCTCGGACGAGGTCAGACAGGGATGATCTTTGGGGGAGCGGTAGAACAGCCACCACAGGGCGGCAAAGAAGAAACCCAAGGCGCCGGTGACGAAGAAGGCGGCCCTCCAGCTGTAGTGGATCTGGACGAAGATGACCAAGGGCGGGGCCAGCATGGCGCCCAACGATGTGCCGGCGTTGAACCAGCCAACGGCGACCGAGCGTTCCTTCGAGGGGAACCATTCGCCGACCGCCTTGATGCCCGACGGAATCGCTGCCGCCTCGGTCAGGCCCAGCGCACCGCGAAAGAACGCCAGGGACAGCCAGCCGGTGGCAAAACCATGAAAACAGTTGGCGACCGACCACAGAACGGCAAAAAGCGCGAAACCGGCCTTCAACCCAAGAAAATCGACAATGTAGCCGCAGACCGGCTGCATTATCGTGTAGCCCCACTGAAAGGCGAATACGACATAGGAGTATTGCTGCGTCGTGAAATTGAGCTCGGTCTTCAATGTCGGCGCCATCACGCCCAGCGAATTGCGCGCCAGATAGTTGATGACGGTGCCCAGGCAGATCAGGCTGATGATCCACCATCTCATTCCCTTGATCTTCATCGTTTCCTCCTGTTTTTCATGATGACCCGTCTCATCGCGAGCCTTGGCAACGGAATGCTGGAAATCTTGGCAAACGTTTGCCTAAACTGTCAAGGCAAACGTTTGCCAAAGCCGTGGAGCGACCGACCTGGCGGTTCGGTCTTGACATAGGTCGAACGCGATGGGACTTGAGACGAATGACTACTGCCAAAAGAACAGGCCTCAGTTCGGCGTCCCTGGCGACGGTCGCGGCAAAGGCCGGAGTGTCCATTTCGACGGTATCGCGTGTCGTCAATGGGCAGACCCACCGGGCGTCGGCCGAGACCGTCGAAAAGGTCCGCCAGGTGATCGCCGAGGTCGGTTATCGTCCGAACCACGTCGGTCGGTCCTTGCGTCGGCAGGAGAGCCGTCTGGTCGCCATGCTGGTTGCCAATCTCGACAACCCCGTCATGGCGACCATCGCCGCCTCGACCGAGGCGGCGCTTCGCGATGCCGGCTATGTCATGTTTCTTTGCGACACCCATGATCGGGCCGATCTGCAGGACGACTATCTTTACGCCATGCGGTCGCATGGCGTTCAAGGCTATGTTCTGGTCGCCTGCGTGCCGAGTCCCGGCCTCAAGGAGTTTTCCGAAGGCGGTGTGCCAATCGTTTTCGTCAGCCGGCGCAACCCCTGCGGTGAGGGGGCCTTCGTCGGTATCGACAATATCAGGGCTGGCGCCGACGCCGCCGATTATCTCTGGTCCCAGGGAATCCGGGAAGCGGCCGCGTTATATCCCTTGCAAGGATCGACGGTGACGCGTGATCGTGCCGCTGGTTTTTGCGACCGGCTCCTGTCGCTCGGCGTTCCGTCCGATAAGATCTTGCGATTGACGGCCCCCGGTTTGTCGCACAAGGACGTCGGCTATCTGGCCGTGCGCGACCTGCTGACGGCCGGACGGCAATGGCCGCCGGGCATCATGTGTGTCAGCGATCAGATCGCCTATGGCGTCTATCGCGCCGCTCGTGAAGCCAATGTCGTTATTCCAGACGATTGCACTGTCGTCAGTATCGACGGTAACGCGCTCAACGCCTGGCTGGCGCCTTGGCTGACGTCGATATGCGTGCCGCATGGCGATTACGGCCGGGAAGTCGTCGAACTTCTGTTGAGCCTGTGGAATGGTGCCGGTCTGTCGGAACGGATTTTGCAGCACCAACTTGGGTTGCCAACACAACTTCAGGTTGACATTCCGCTAAAGTCGCTATAGTCTCAACCGTTATAACGCATTGGAATATAACGATTTTTTTTCATTTTCCGATTGACGGACGAGCGCGAAAAAAGCCATCTTCCATCAATGCCCGGTCGTGGAGTGATGTGTCTGGTCCCTTGACTGGGCCAACGGTGGTGCCGACAGGCAAGGCACTGCTGACGGTCCTGTGTTCCATTGGGACACAAGACCCCTCCCGGAATCTGTCGGGAGCGAATGGTTTCTCGAGGGGCGGCCGGCTCGTCGAGAAGTGCCGACATGCATCGAAACAACGAAAGAGAGACCCCCATGGCCAACACGACGGCAGAGCTCGAGGCGCTTCTCATGGAGCGATCGCTGACCGACCCGCAGCTTCAGGCGGCAGCGGCGGCGGCGGCGGATTTCCGGATCCAGCCGGACGCGACAGTGATCAAGATCGGCGGACAGAGTGTCATCGACCGAGGCCGTACGGCCGTCTATCCGCTCGTGGACGAGATCGTCGCCGCCCGGAAGGACCATAAGCTGCTTATCGGGACCGGCGCCGGTACCCGGGCCCGGCACCTCTACTCGATCGCTGCGGGGCTTAACCTGCCGGCCGGCGTGCTCTCGCAACTCGGCGCCTCGGTTGCCGATCAGAACGCCTCGATGCTGGGGCAGCTCCTCGCAAAATACGGTATCCCGGTGGTCGACGACGCCGGGCTCTCAGCGGTGCCGCTCTACCTCGCCCAGGTGAACGCTGTGATCTTCAGCGGTATGCCGCCCTACAAACTCTGGATGCGTCCCGCCGCCGAGGGCGTCATTCCGCCCTACCGCACCGACGCGGGATGTTTCCTGGTCGCCGAGCATTTCGGCTGCAAAGCGATGATCTTCGTGAAGGACGAAAACGGCCTTTACACCGCGAACCCGAAAACCTCGAAGGACGCCACCTTCATCCCGAAGATCTCGGTTGACGAGATGAAGGCGAAGGGGCTGCACGACTCGATCCTCGAGTTCCCGGTGCTCGACCTGCTGAAGGCGGCCCGCCACGTTCACCAAGTGCAGGTTGTGAACGGCCTCGTCCCCGGCAACCTGACCCGCGCGCTCGCCGGTGAGCACGTCGGCACCATCATCACCGCGAGCTAGAGGACCACTGCCATGCCCGAATCCACCAACAGCATCAAGCACGTCGCTTCGCCGCTCGCGCGTCAGACCCTTCTCGACGGCGAACTCACCCGTCCCGTCGCCGGCGGGCGGCCGATCCGGCTTCTCCCCTGGCTGCAGGTCGTGAAGATCGGCGGCCGCTCCATCATGGATCGCGGCCGGGATGCGATCCTGCCGATCGTCGATGAGCTGCGGAAGCTTCTGCCCGAGCACCGTCTGCTTATCCTGACCGGAGCCGGCATCCGCGCCCGTCATGTTTATGGCGTCGGCCTCGATCTCGGTTTGCCGGTTGGGTCGCTGGCCACGCTCGCGGCGAGTGAGGCCGGCCAGAACGGTCATATCCTCGCGTCGCTGCTCGCGCCGGAGGGTGTCTCCTACATCGAGCATCCGACCATCGCGAACCAGCTTGCGATTCACCTTGCCGCAGCTCGCGCGGTCGTGGGAAGCGCCTTTCCGCCCTACCACCACCACGAGTTCCCAAGCTCGCGCATTCCGCATCACCGGGCTGACACGGGCGCCTTTTTGCTCGCTGATGCGCTTGGGGCGGCCGGCCTGACGATCGTCGAGGACGTGGACGGTGTGTACACCGCCGATCCCAAAGGCCCCGGCGGAGAGAAAGCGCAGTTGCTCCGCGAGACGACCGCCGCCGACCTCGCGGCGTTCCAGGGCACACTGCCGCTCGATCGCGCGCTTGCCGAGGTCATGGCAACCGCGCGCCACATCGAACGCGTGCAGGTCGTGAACGGACTCGTGCCGGGCCGGCTTACCGCGGCCCTGCGCGGCGATCATGTCGGGACGATCATCCACACCGGTGCTCGTCCGGCCTGAGCGCAGACATCGGGGAAGGGCGCTCGCATAAGCTCGCGGGCGCGCCAACCAGCTCTCGATGAATCGTTCTCATCGAGAGCTGTCATAATCTGTTGAATAGACTCGGATGCTTCACATCCGGGTCTATGGGCCTGCCTGTCACGCGGTCACAATTCCGGACCTGTCCATTGACAGTCTTGGCGTCCTGATGCGAAACTCTTATTTCAAATAATATTTCGCAATCCGAAATATCGCCGGGTTTCATGGCGGGTTTCGAGGCATCACGACAATGGACTGCGCCATGAAGGTCGATATCTTCACCCATATTTTTCCACCACGATATTTTGCGCTTCTGAGCGACGTGGTCGATGACAGAGCCGCCTTGAAGCGCTGGTTTTCCATCGACACCCTGCATGATCTGAAGGCTCGATTCGCCGTGATGGATGAGTACCCTGATTATCGTCAGGTCCTCACCCTGTCGATGCCACCGATCGAAAGCCTCGCCTCGTCCGAACAAACACCGCTTCTGGCCCGGGTCGCCAATGACGGCTTGGCCGAACTCGTTCAAAAGTATCCTGAGCATTTCGTCGCGTGGGTCGCGGCGTTGCCGATGAACAATGTCGAGGCCGCACTGGCCGAAACAGAGCGGGCTTTCGCCATGGGGGCGGCCGGCGTCCAACTGTTTACCAACGTTCTCGGGAAACCGCTCGATGATCCATCTTTCTCGCCATTGTTCGACAGCATCAGCCTCCACCACGACAAACCGATTTGGCTTCATCCGGCGCGTCAGCCGGCATTTTCGGACTATCTGAGCGAAGAAAAGTCCAAATACGAAATCTGGTGGACTTTTGGCTGGCCTTACGAGACCAGTGCCGCGATGGCGAGGATCGTTTTCTCGGGGATGTTCGAGCGGTTGCCTAATCTGAGGGTTGTCACCCACCACTGTGGCGCCATGGTTCCCTTCTTCGAAGGCCGCGTCGGACATGGCTGGGACGAGTTGGGGAGCCGAACGGCCGACGAGGACTATGGTGCGATTCTCAAGCGCATGGGTAAGCGTCCGATCGACTATTTCCGGCAATTCTACGCGGACACCGCGGTGCTCGGATCGCGTTCGGCCATCCGCTGTGGTTTAGATTTCTTCGGCTCCGAGCATGTCTTGTTCGGCACCGACTGTCCGTTCGATAAGGAACAGGGGGCGCTCGTCATACGGGAAACGATTGCCGCAATCGATTCCTTGCCTTTGTCGGAGGTCGAGCGTGCGAAAATCTATTGTGAGAACGCATCCCATATCCTGGCGTCGCGCGGTCCGGATATGCCGGCCGTCGTCGGTGCCCGGCCAAAGACTCCATAACCAGGGGAATTGGGAGGCGTGTGGGGGCCGGATTCAAGGGGTCCTGCGACTGACGATTCGTCGTGCCGCCAACAGACCTTTGTTGATGCGCGCGGTCGCCTGTAACAAAGGGTCTACGGTAATGGCCATGAATTCGGGAAGCGGCATGCGGATGGCTGGAGCCGCAACGCTAAGCGAGGCGGTGGCAAAACCATCCGGTCCCAAAATGGGGGCCGCGAGTACCCGCAATCCGGCAATAAAAGAAGAATCGGCCAAAGCATACCCGCAAGAATGCACATCAGCGAGTCGCTGGCGGATTTGTTCCAGTGTCATGGTCGCCGGTTGATTATTTTTTGTCCGGTCGTATTCCGCGAGAACATGACGTATTTCGTGTTCCGGGCGGAATGCCAGTATGGCTTGTCCAATAGCGGTACAACTGGCCGGAATCCGGCTTCCAATATGAATGTCGACGGTCAGTTGGATTCCCGGCACTTGCACGCGATCGATGAAGACGACATCCATTCCGTCTAGAATACCGAGACTTGCCGCCTCGCGGACGGACCCGACCAGTTCGCGCAACTCCGGTTGAGCCAGGCTGCGCAAATCCATCCGGGCAATCGCATTGAAACCCAGGTCAAGCGGCTTCATCGTCAGCCGGTAATGTCGAGAATTCTCGACCTTGCGGACATATCCAAGGTCGACGAGCGTGTTCAGAATACGAAATACTGTTGCGTTATCGAGCTCGGTACGACGTGCAATGTCGGTTTGGGTTTGCTCTGGGCAATCGGCGGTAAATGCCTCCAATACCCGTAACCCCTTGCCCAACGACATGATCAGATTTTTCTGATTTGATGATTGGCGGGGTTCGCGCGCCGCATCTTCTGTTTCAGACACTCTTCCTCCTTAGACGGTACGGGGTCAACCAACCCGACCGCGAAAAACACCTGGTACCCCGGCCGAAAGCAACCTCAGGCTCAGGCTTTCAGCCAATTCGTTTCGGCGTTCACGCAGCTGGAAGCTGCGGCACCCGGAAAAATCCCTGCTGCGTCGGTGTGGGGACACCAAGCCGAACACGCTATCCTTGGTTTGGCCAGCGAACAACTCTCTCACGATACTGCCGATCACGGCAACCGCCGCGAAGGTCAGGCTTTTTCGTGAAAACAGGCAGTGTCTCAGAACACGGTTATCCGGCGTGGGCCGTGTCTCGAAGCGCGGCCCACGCACCAGTTTTGCATCGATATTTCTTTTAGAACCGGAAACGAGCTCCGGTGGTGACTCCGGTGGTCGACGTATGGGTGTAACCATTCGTCAGGCCGCCGGTCTCGATGTTGTGGGAGACTCCGGTGTAAACGTCCAAGCGTTTGGTTACCTGATAGTCCAATGTTGCAGAGAGCCAATTCATATCGCCCTTGCACTGAGACTGTGTGGCGGTTCCCGAACCAGGATTGGTGCAGGCTGCGCCGGCCCGAACGTAACTGTTCTGATCGAAATAGTACCAGGCACCGGCGGCCGTAAGTTTCGGCGTGATATCCCATCGGGCGCCGGCCCAGAAAACATTCACGCGTTTGTCGGTCGTGTAGGTGCTGAAGGTCGTACTTGTGAAATTGAGGTTATAGTCGCCGATCGTCTTATACCCGGCAGCAAGCTTGTCCGACGGGTTGGAATAGGTAATGGATTCGTAGCCACCCATGACAGTCGTCGTCGGGGCGCCAATTGATGCCAGGTTGTACTTCGTCATGACTGCCCAGGCGGTATTGTCGGAGACGGTGGCGTTCAGTATATCGAGGCTGGTGCAGTTCGACAGCGTAACGCCAAAATACTGGCAGCTGCCATTCGCTTTGGTTGCTGAGTTCGTCAAAGATGAAACCGCGATTCCATCCTTGAATTGTCCCCAAACGGCGTCTATCGAAAAGCCGTTCAATGGTCCCCAACCGGTCAATCCAGCGTCGAACGCGTAGGCCGTCCCGCCCTGGCCAGCCCCTTCGAATCGATACTGGGCCGCGATCCTTCCCGGGCCAACTCCGATCTTATATTTCAGCGAGTTGTTCCAGTGTTTGTCCTCGGTATCTCCAAAACCGCCTGCGTAGGTCCCGGAAAGCCCGAACAGGGAATTCGCATAGGACAGCTTCTGGGGGTCGTAGACGGCAAAATCATCGAACATCAGACTGTTTTGGCGTCCGAAGCGTAATTCGCCGAACGTGGCGCTTTTCAGTCCGCCCCAGGCTTCGCCGTTAAAGAACTGGCCACAACGGCTGCTGTCGGCATTGGCCTTGGTGCCCGGGACATTGCCTGTGCCGTTCGCACGGATGAGCGACTTGCAGGCATCCTGGATGGATGCAAATGCGGGATCGAATCCGGATGCCACGTCACCAATCAGAGACCAGCCTTCCAGTTCTTTGATACCGAATAAATCCTGCAGCGGCTGTTCTGTCTTTATGCCGATGATGGACTGTCCCAAAGCGTTGTTCGAAAAATCAAATCGCGACTTTCCACTATTTTTTCCGACCAAATACTGTCCATTCATGTAAGGGCTCGGCGGTGCGCCATGGGATTGATAGGAAAGGTCCACATCGACGACGCCATAGACCGTGATCCCGCCGGCAGAAAGTTCCCCCGGTCGGGCACCGTCGAGAATATCGATCATCGCCTTTTGAAGAGGCGATTCTGAGATCGCTCCAGCCGAATCCGCCGCATGGGCGGCCGTTTCCGACGCGGCGAGCAGCATCATGCCCATCAGCAATGCTGCAGGAATTGGACTTTCGCCGAATTGCCTGAACGCTTCCATTCTTTTCCTCCGGTTGTTTGTGCCGCCTGCGGGACTGGCGTCCATCGAGGCGCATTCTGGTTTTTCGTATAGCGAAAAAATATTCGCATAAAAGGTCAGGCTACAGGGAACGATCACTTTCGTCAAAAAAAATGACTAAATGTCATTTAGTTGATGATTCTAAAGACTAATTCCGTCCAGGGTGACCAGTCGGTGCGGTTCGTCCGCGTTGAGTGTTTGGGAATCCAATGGTCGCCAAGCCATCTCCAAAAGTCGCGCATGGGTGAGTTTCAATAGGTTTCGTCGTGGCAGTCACGAAAATTCCATGCCGGAATTCAGGCCATTTCCGTGAAATACCCCAGTTTGTCGCCACTTTCGATTAGTGCCAAGTTGGATTCGAGCAAGTTGGTATTGACTTGCGGATTGGGCTGGGACTATCGTCGTTTTTACGCGAAAAATATTTCGTTATCCGAAAAATCGCAAACCCGCTGGGGTGCTCGTGGGTTGTTTCAGGCGTAAGGAAAGTCTCATGAAGAACATCGATATCGATCTCAGGGGTGTGAATCCGGCACCCGTTACACCGTTCAACCGCGACGGTTCCGTCGACTACGCCGCTATCAAAAGGCTTGGTTCATGGCTTGCCAGTATTGACGGCATCAAGAGCCTCACGGTTCTCGGTCACGCCGGTGAGGGCACATTCCTTGAGCGTGACGAACAGACGAAGGTGATCGAGGCGTTCGTCGAGTCGGTGAAGGGGGCTATCCCGATCATCGCCGGTATCACCCTTGAGGGGACCGCCGTTGCAGCGGCGGAAGCGAAGCGGGCGCTCAAGGCCGGTGCATCGGCCGGTCTTCTGTATCCGTCGCATGGTTGGCTGCGGTTCGGCTACCAGAAAGGCGCTCCGCAAGACAAGTATCGTCAGGTTTATGAGGAAAGCGGACTGCCACTCATCCTCTTCCAGTATCCTGACGTGACAAAATGTACGTACAGCCTCGAGACCATGCTCGACATCAGCGCGCAACCGGGTGTGTTTGCCATGAAGAATGGCGTCCGTAACATGCGTCGCTGGGATACCGAGATTCCTGTCATTCGCCGGGAACGCCCGGATCTGCAGATTCTCAGCTGCCATGATGAATATCTCATGGCCACGATGTTCGACGTTGACGGCCTTCTTGTCGGCTATGGCAATATCGCTCCCGAACCGCTCATCGAAATGCTCAAGGCGGGCAAGGCCAAGGATTACAAGGCCGTTCGGGCCATCCACGACCGTTTGCTTCCCGTCACCAAGGCCGTCTATCACCGCGGCTCGCATATGGAAGGCACCGTTGCGCTCAAGCACGCCCTCGTCGCACGCGGTATCCTCGAGCATGCAACTGTCCGTTCGCCGCTAATGCCTTTGGAGCCCGGCGCCGAAGTCGAAATCACCGACGCGATGCGCGCCGCAGGCCTTGGTCGCGTCGCTTAATTGAAGCACGCCCTCGTGCCCATGGCTGGGGAGACAGATAAGGCGTGAGGGGTAACGGGCCTGTGGCGGAGCGGAGTGCGGCTCTGTCACAGGCCTCAGTATTCCAAACTAAAAATCAATACAGCAGTGTTAATCAGAAAAGTTAAGAGGTTGCTGGATTGAAATAATAAATAAATGGGAGAAAGACGTTATGACGGCATGTGTTATTGATGCCGAAGAACGGCAAGTGGCAAACGCGATGCTCATAGCGCGTATAGAAAGGCTTCCAATATCTCGTAAACTACTTGCTATACGTATCATTGTTGGAATTTCGACGTTTTTTGACGCCTACACGGTGCTGGCAATTGCTTTCGCGATGCCGCAACTCGTGACCGAGTGGAGTCTTGCGCCCGCTATGGTCGGGCTGATCATCTCGGCCAGTTATCTCGGACAGCTTGTCGGTGCCGTTTCGTTTGGATGGTTGGCCGAAAAAGTCGGTCGCCTGACGGTGCTGAAATTTACCATCCTTCTGTTTGTGACAATGGACGCCACCTGCCTGTTCGCCTGGAGCGGCCTTTCCATGTTGGTGATCCGCCTCTTCCAGGGGATCGGGATCGGTGCCGAGGTGCCGGTGGCCAGCGCCTATATCAATGAATTCATCGGAGGCCGGAATCGCGGGCGCTTCTTCCTGCTCTATGAGGTGATCTTTCCGATCGGTCTGATGTTCGCCGGCATGGCCGGTTATTTCCTGGTGCCGGTCTATGGTTGGAAAGCGATGTTTATTGTCGGCTTGATCCCCTCGGTGCTGACCATTCCTTTACGCTGGTTGATGCCGGAGTCACCGCGCTGGCTCGCCTCCCATGGTCGTATCTCCGAAGCCGAGGCCATCGTCAAAAATCTTGAGGATGGTTTGACGCGGCGCGGCTTCGTTCTGCCGGAACCGGTAGTGCGTCCGATCAGTGCCAAGGCGATCGCCCGCAGTGACTGGCGCGAACTGTTCAAGGGCATCTATTTGAAGCGCAGCCTGATGATCTGGTGCCTGTGGGTGTGTGCCTATATGATCAACAATGGTTTGATCACCTGGCTGCCGACCCTCTACCGCCAAATGTTCGGGCTGCCCCTGCAGACCAGTCTCGCCTATGGATGGACGACATCGGCCGTCGGCGTCGTTGCTTCGATCTTCTGCGCCCTGTTGATCGATAAAGTCGGTCGGAAAAGTTGGTACGCATCGGCATTCCTGGTCGCCACGCTGCCGCTCCTGGTGCTTGCCTGGCTCGGCGCCACGTCGGCTACCGAGGTGCTGATTCTGGGAACCGCCGTCTATGCCGTGCTGCAGACCATCACCTTCTCGCTCTATCTCTATTCGGCCGAGATCTATCCAACCCGCCTGCGGGCGATAGGGACCGGTTTCGGCAGCGCCTGGCTCAGGGCGGGATCGGCGGTCGGACCGCTGTTGGTCGGTTCGATCGTCGGAAACTTCGGGATTCGTTACGTCTTCGTGACCTTCGCTGTGGTCACGCTGATTGGCTGTCTCGTGACACGCTTGTTCGCGATCGAAACCAAGGGGGCGGTGCTCGAGGAACTGTCGCCATGACACTCTTGGAATCGTAGGCGGGGGCTGTCGGAACGATTTTACGTCAGCGGGGGACGGGCCATCAGGCCCGTCTTTGATGCAAAGAGGTTCCCGTGATTAGCCGTGGCAATTGGAATCGATAATACCAAGTCTTGATGAGAATGACTCATCGAGACTTGGGTGGCCCACCCTCGGGCCCGCGAGCTGATGCGAGCGTAGCCCAGGGTTTCGGAGAAACCCGCCCGGCGTTTCGTGTCTTGAAAATTTGGTAAGAATGTCTGTCCGTAAGGATGAACGCGGGGGGATGGCCATCCCCCCGCGTTCGGCGGCACGGAGACCGAAGGCGTT
>JARLJB010000388.1 GCA_031291415.1 Telmatospirillum sp. | reverse complement strand
TTATGCCTCCACCAATCCGGTAGCCAGAACCTTGGCCGCTGTGTCGATCTGTTTACGCGTGATCATTTCCGTGGCGCACCAGAGCGTCGCGTTCTTCAACTCCGGATACCAGCGGCTCAACTCGATGCCGCCGACAATCTTTTCGTCCATCAGGCGCTGGCTCCACGCCGCCGGGGCTTCGTCGGTTTGAAGGACGAATTCGTGGAAGTGGGGAGCGCCGGTGAATAACTGCTTTGCGCCGGGTTGGGCGCTCAGGGTCCTGGCGGCGTAATCGGCCTTAGCCAGGTTGTGCTCGGCCAGCTCACGAATGCCTTCCTTGCCGTAAACGCTCAGGAAGATGGTAGCCATCAGTGCAACCAGAGCCTGATTGGTGCAGATGTTTGATGTGGCCTTTTCGCGGCGGATGTGCTGCTCGCGCGTGGCGATGGTTAAAACGAACCCGCGGTTTTCGTTGCCGTCGACGGTCTGGCCCACCAGACGCCCCGGTATCTGGCGCACGTACTTTTCCTTGGTCGCAATCACGCCGCAGAACGGCCCGCCGTAGCTGAGGGCGACGCCGAAGGACTGCGCCTCCATGCTCACAATGTCTGCTTCGACCGGCGCCCGGACAACGCCGAGAGAGACAGCCTCGGCAATCGACACGATCAGAAGGGCGCCTTTGGCGTGGGCGATGGCGGCGATGGCGGGAATGTCTTCAATCACGCCGAAGAAGTTGGGGCTTTGCACCAGCACCGCGGCGGTCTCATTCGTCACTGCGACTTCAAGTGCGGCCAGATCGATGCGGCCCGTCTCGCGGTCGTAGGGGACGACAGCTGAGGGCAGACCCTGGTGTTGGGCGTAGGTGGCCATTACTTCGCGATATTCGGGGTGGACGGTTGCGGCGACGACGGACTTGTGACGGCTGGTGATGCGGGCGGCCATCATGACGGCCTCGGCCGCGCCGGTCGAGCCGTCGTACATGCTGGCGTTGGCTACGTCCATGCCGGTCAGCTCGGCAATCATGGTCTGGAATTCGAAGATGGCTTGCAGAGTGCCTTGCGTGATCTCGGCCTGATAGGGCGTGTAGCTGGTGAGGAACTCGCCGCGCTGGACGAGAGAATCGATGATGACGGGGCGGTAGTGGCGATAAGCGCCGGCGCCGAGGAAGCTCGCGTAGCCTGTGGCGTTCTTGTCGGCGGCGGCGCGGAAGTAGTCG
>JARLJB010000387.1 GCA_031291415.1 Telmatospirillum sp. | reverse complement strand
CGATCAAAGCTCGACCGTGCGGGGTCAGTTTGGCATTCTTATGGACGTTCACGGGGTATCCTTGCTGGGTTGTGGATTCTCGCAAAACTCACATACCCCAAGGGAATCCCGTGAACAACCTATTGAGACGTTACAGCTAGTCGATAAAATCTCACATGCATACCGTTCCGATCGACAACAGGCGAACAATGCACATGGCACCACCGACAGACCGATCCCGGACGACTCAGACAAATCGATGGCCGCAGCAAAAGCGCGGCCTGCTGGCCGCGTGCCTCGCCCATGCACTTCATGACGGCTATACCGACGGTCTCTATGCCTTCCTGCCGGTATGGCAGGCGCAGTTCGGCCTGTCCTACGCGGCGCTCGCTGTCGTTCGCGCCCTCTACTACGGGACAATGGGCGGCCTGCAGATCCCGTCCGACCGCGCTCTTCGCGGCTTGTCGCCGCGAGCGGCGCTGGTCCTATCGACCGTCCTCGCCGCCGCGGGCCTGCTAATCATGGGGCTGCCGTTCGGTTTCGCGGGTCTTTGCGTCGGCCTCGTCGTGGCCGGCATCGGATCGAGCATCCAGCACCCGCGCGGCTCGATGCTGGTGGCCGACAGTTACGGCGAGGCGTCGCGGCGTCCCCTCGGCATCTACAATTTTTCCGGGGATCTCGGGAAAGCCGTGTTGCCGGCGCTCATTGCGCTGCTGCTGCCGATCCTCGCCTGGCAATCGGTGCTGGGCCTGATGGCGGTACTGGGGCTGGCCCTGGCGGTCGTCCTGAGGATTTTGGCGCTGGCGGCTCCCGGCACCAGGACAGCCGCGAAAGGAACGGCTTCCGGTGGTGGCCGTGGCGGCTTTCCCATGCTCGCGACGATCGGCGCGCTCGATACGGCGACACGCATGGGCTATCTGCTGTTTCTGCCCTTCCTCATCCAGGAACGAGGCGGGGACACGCCAGTGGTTGGGCTCGCCCTCGCCCTGCTGTTCATCGGCGGCGCTTTCGGCAAGGCGGCTTGCGCATGGCTCGGCGAGCGGTTGGGGGTGGCGGGCAGTGTCATGCTAACCGAAGCCGCAACGGCGCTGCTGATCGCGGCGACGCTGGTCACGCCGCTGACGCCGACGCTCGTCCTGCTGCCGCTGCTCGGCATCGTGCTAAACGGCACCTCCTCGGTGCTCTACGGCACCGTGCCCGAGCTTGCCAGGGACGACACGGGCCAGGCTTTCGCACTCTTTTACACCTGCGTCATCGGCTCGGGCGGGATCTCGCCGATCCTCTACGGGGCAGTCGCCGACCACAGCAACCCGACGACCGGCGTGCTGGCCTCGGCGGCGACCGCCGCTCTGATCGTGCCGCTTGTGCTGGTGCTGCGACCCCACCTGCGCAGCCACCAGGCACTCCATGAAATCAAGACGAAAGGATCATGACGATGTCTGAACATCCCACCATCGCCCTCGTCGGGCCGGGGGCCATCGGCACCACCATCGCGGCCGCGCTGCATGAAGTCGGGCGCACCCCGACGATTTGTGGACGTTCAGCGCACGAACAACTCACTCTACGCTTCGACGACGGCGCCATCGTCGTCCCCGGCCCCGTAAGAACGGATCCGGCCGGGATCCGAGACAAGTTCGACCTGGTTTTCGTCGCGGTAAAGTCGACGCAGATCGAGGCGGCGGCGCCGTGGCTGTCCGCATTGTGCGATGCACGGACCGTCGTCTGCGTGCTGCAAAACGGCGTCGAACAGAAAACGCTCGTCGCGCCGTACGTGCCCGGCAGCCCGGTGCTGCCCTCGGTGGTGTGGTTTCCCGCGCAGCGCGAACCGGACGCTTCGGTCTGGTTGCGCGGAAAAGCGCGCCTCACCTTGCCGGACACGCCGATGACCGGCGTGGTGCTGGCGGCGTTGCAAGGGACGCGGTGTTCGGTCGATGTCGCTGCGGATTTTACCTCCATCGCTTGGCACAAGCTTCTGCAGAACGCCGTGGCGGGTTTGATGGTTCTGGCGGGCCGTCGTGCCGGCATGTTCTCCCGAGACGACATCGCCAGGCTGTCTCTCGCCTACCTGCGGGAATGTCTTGAAGTCGCTCGCGCGGAGGGGGCTGTCCTGGGCGACGAGGTGCCGCAGGAGATCGTCGATAAGTTTCATGCGTTCCCGCCCGACATGGGCACGTCCATCCTCGCCGACCGACAGGCGGGCCGCCCCCTCGAATGGGACATCCGGAACGGGGTCGTGCAGCGATGTGGCCGATCTCATGGCATTTCTACGCCGATCAGCGATCTGGTCGTGCCGCTTTTGGCGGCCGCCAGCGATGGGCCCGGCTAACCGGTCACGGTTGAGACCCACGAGACCGGGCTTGCGATCACCGAGCGCCACAGTCTCTCCACCTAGAGCCGGATGATCGTCGCTTCGGCGTTTCACGCCGATTGCAAAACATTATGGTCGGAGGATATGCAACACGGCATGAAGTTCGATGAAGGGCTGCTAATCGTCAATCCATTTCGCGATTAGCGAGCTAACCTTGGACAGAACGACAAAAGGACACGCAAGCCCCCGGCATCGGGCCACGTTTTCGGAATGAATACGAGGCCATCCTTTACCGGCTTGGCGACAATCCTCAACAATTCCCAGTCATTCTCGGGGACACGCGCCGGGTTGGTTTTCGCCGTTTTCCCGATGGCCTGTTTTTCCGTGTCCGGGCGGGCGAGGGCTTTATGGGCAGGTCAATTCATTGGCCTGCCGGTGTGACGCGGCGGTTCAAGCAAAGCCCGAACCGCTCGAACGTCGAAGCGTCGACGATTTCATTGATCGGTTTCGTCGGAGCAGACCGTGTGCTGGTCGAGCCAGGCCATGTCGTCGGCCAGCGCCGTTTCCAGCGTTGCCAGCATGCGCCGGTAGCAGGCCAGGACCTCGTGGCCGAATGCCGTGAGATGGGCTCCTCCGCCATGGCTGCCCCCAAAACTGGCGGCAACGACCGGCGCATCCAAATGCCTGTTCATCTCATCGACAAGCTGCCAGGCGCGTTTGTAAGACATGCCCATGGAACGCGCCGCGGCTGAGATCGAACCGGTCCGGTCGATTGCCTGCAACAGGTCGGTTTTGCCGGGTCCGAGAAGGATGATCGAACCAAGTTTGAAACGCAGTCTGGGTCTGATTTTTCTGGGCACGGAAGAAACGTCGCCAATGACAGTTCGATGAAGGTTCCGAGAGTACACGCCCGGACCTCGTATTCCAACTTGTCAGAACGTCATTCATACCAGGTTTCGATGAGACGGACTCACCGCCACCTGGTATCAGCGCCGCGTGGTGACCGGATCCGGGCGGCCGACCGACGTGGCCGAGGTGGGTTTTTTGGCGGTGACCTGCGTTGGCTGGCATTGTACCGAATTGACGCCATAGGTGAGCTTTCCGCCGATCTGATTGCAAATGGCCGGCAGGGCGGCCTTCACCCGATAGGAATCGAGTGTCATCGGCTGGTCGGCAGCCGCGCCGGTATAGGAGAAAGCCAAGAATGCCAATGCCGCCAAAGGCATGGAGATGTGCATCATTGCCGTCCTTTTTGTCCTTACGCGTAGGTGTTCCGGAGCATCGTTCCTGTCATCGGTGTCGCCGGGATGGTCGTTTGGAAATCAAAGCAAAGCTCGTGCCAGCGGCGCGGGAGGTTGGAAGATGAGCGAAGATCCGTGCTTTGCTCTCTGTCGGCAGCCGTAGCCGTCTTCGTTCCGGCGGGAAAAGTCTTGCCACTCGGCATATCCTGCCGATCCGTTCGTTCCCACCTGGGGCGTTTTTGGCGGCGTACACGCGGCGCTCGGGTCTGTCCGTGCGACGTGAGGAATGCCACCCTTGTCACGGAAAAATATATGAAAATCAATTATTTGACTTGTCGCTGAGCGTGACGCTTGTTGTCGCCGCCGGCACGTGTGGAGGTGAGGACAGCGTGTTTGGCCTGGATCTTGCTTTTACCGTCTCCGGGTTAATACCCCCTGTATTGGGAGACGCGCTATGGCTCACATAATTTCTGCTAAAGACTATTTCGATGTGCCGTGTGGTTCCGACGAGGATCTTATCGTCGATGTGAAACCGGTCAGCATTCATGATTTTATCGAACCGGACTTTGAACAGTCCGGACGCGTGACAATGCGCCGCGCCTGCCTGGCCAACGATCAGCATGCTTCCGCTCCGGAATCGCAGGTCGATCGCCTGATTTCGGATCTCATGGACATCATTGTCAAGGCGGCGTCAGTCGACGGCGAAGTGCCGGATCCGGAATCGAACGAAGCGGTCGCCGAAGTCGTCGCCTTGTCGATGATGCAGGCTTTGCTGCAAGAGCAAGTGTGCTCCAGCTACTGAGCCCCTTCGCTTTGGGGTGCTTTTGCCGGCCATAGGTGCAAGCGACGTCTGATCTCCCCGAGAAAACGAAGCTTTTCTCGGGGATGGGTTAAGCCCGCCGCCTGCCACTGTCAGATGATTCGGCGCAGCAGCGCGGTAATCGGAGAGAAGAGCGGGCCGTAGGGGGGCGTCAGCAGGCGCAGGCCGCTCCAGCGGGACTGGTAGAATACCGGCTTTTCCTTGCTGAAAGTGCAAAAGCCCGTTTCCCCGTGGTAGGCCCCGTGGCCCGAGGCGCCGACACCGCCGAATGGTGCCGCTTCCTGTCCGACTTGCCAGATGCAATCATTGATCGCGACGCCGCCGGACACGGTTCCGTGCAAAATCCGATCCCGGTTCGTCTGATCCGATCCAAACCAATAAAGGGCCAGGGGCCGATCGCAGCGGGCCAGGCTGTCGATCACTTCGTCCAGGCTGTCATAGGGCAGGATGGGAAGGATCGGTCCGAAGATCTCTTCCTGCATCACGCGCATCTCGCCGGTGGCGTCAAGCACCAGGGTCGGGAACATCTTGCGCTGCATCGGGTCAAGGGTTTCGTGGCCGGGATTGATCTCGGTCAGGGCGGCGCCCTTGGCCTCGGCATCGTCGAGAAGCGACCGCAGACGCTCAAGATGCCGGTCGTTGGCGATGCTCGTGTAGTCGGGATTGTCGACCATGCGCGGATAGAGCCGCCCGACGGCGCGGCGCAACGCGGCCACCAGCCGGTCTTCATATCCTCGTGGGACCAATACGTAATCAGGAGCCACGCAAGTCTGGCCGGCGTTGAGGAGCTTGCCGTAAGCGAGCTTGCGGGCAGCGGCGGCCAGATCGGCCGAGACATCGATGATCGCCGGCGACTTGCCTCCCAGTTCCAGGGTTACCGGGGTCAGGTTGCGGGCCGCGGCCTGCGCGACCTCTCGGCCGATTTCCGCCGATCCGGTGAACAACAGATGGTCGAAGGGAAGGTCGACGAAGGCTTTGGCCAAATCGACGCCGCCAGTGACCACCGCCAGCTCGTCTTCCGCGAAATGCCGGTCGACAATCTCGCGAAGCAGGCCCGCGAAACGGGGTGTCATATCCGACGGCTTGATCATCACCCGGTTGCCGGCCGCCAGCGCTCCGACCGCCGGACTGAGCGATAGCTGCAAGGGGTAGTTCCAGGGAGCAATCACGCCGACGACGCCAAGCGGTTGGCGGATCAGTTGGTTCTTTGCCGGTCGGAAGGCCCGCGCGGTCGGTAGCCGCCTGGCCTTCATCCAATGGCCGAGGTTCTTCTTGGCATGCCGGATTGCCGAGATGACAGCAAGAACTTCGGTCAGCTCCGTCTCGTGGCGCGACCGGTGGGAGAAGTCGGCTGAAATCGCTTTGGCCATGTCCCCGGCATGACGCGACACCATCTTGAGCAGTCGGTCAAGGCGGTCGGTCCGCTTGCCGACGTCGGGGGCCATGTCGGCCTGAAAGGCCGCGCGCTGGCTTTGGAAAATGCGGTTCAGTTCGGAAGGATCGAAAGCAACGTTCATCATGATCGGTGTTGTCTCTAAGGCATGTGCAGCGGACACCCAGCCACGCCGCCGCCCCTTCCGCACGCGGGCGCCAGTTTCCACTTCGTTCGCCGCTGCCGCAAGCAGGGAATTGCGGAGCTTCCGCCCCCCGCGAGCCCTTGAGCGATTCAGATCTTCAAGGTCATTGCCCAGAGGCGGATTCAGATGAATCCGCCTCTGGGCGGGCTCCCCGGATTGTCGTGAAGAGGGTGTCAGCCTTTTTCGGCCAGCGTTGCCTCGAGAAGGTCGAGCAGATGGTCCATCCTGCGGACCAGGGCGCGATAGGGCTCAGGGCTTGCCAGATCAGGGCCCGCCTTCTTCACGATCTGATAAGGATCGTCGGAACCGCCGGCTTTCAGCATGTCGAAATAGCGTTCGCGCAAGGCGGTGTCGCCTTTTTCGATGCCTTCGGCGAAATAGGCGGCCGCGCTGATCGAAGTGGCGTACTGGTAGACGTAGAAGTCCGTGTAGAAGTGGGGGATGTAAGCCCACTCGATGCCATAAAGATCGTCGACCTTCATGACGCCCTCGGCGTCGCCCATGTACCGGCGCAGGAGCGACAGGTAGGTCTTGGTCAGTCCCTCGCCGGTCAACGGCTCACCACGTTCAATGGCGGCATGGGCTTCGACCTCGAACTCGGCGAACATCGCCTGGCGGAAGAACGTCGCCCGCAGCAGTTCCAGGGATTGGCTGATGGCGTAGATCTTCTCGGCCTTCGTCTTGGCGTGAGCGATGACATGGTCGGCCAGCAGCATCTCGTTGGTGGTCGAGGGAATTTCCGCCACGAAGATCGCATAGTCGGCGGTCTCGAAAGGCTGCGCCCGGTTGGCAAGAACCGAGTGCATGGCATGACCGAACTCGTGGGCCAGTGTCGAGACGCTGTTGTAGTTTCCCGTGTAGCTCATCAGCACATAGGGATGCACGTCGTAGGCGGCGCCCTCCATATAGGCGCCGGACCGCTTGCCTCGCTGCGCCACCGTATGGGCCCAGCCGTCCCGGAAGGCGGCCCCGAGATCCTTGCCATAGGCGTCGCCCAACGGCTGAACGGCTTGCAGCGTCAACTGTTCGGCTTCACCCAGGGAGTACTGGCGGGGCGGCGTCGCGAAGGGGACATAGACGTCCGAATAGCGATAGTCCTTGAGCCCAAGGATCTTCTTGCCATCCGCCAGATAGCGATGCAGCGTCGGCAAACCACTGTGCGCTTCGGCGATCAGGGTTTTGTAAACGTCGGCCGGAACATTGTAATGAGACAGCGCCGCCGTCAGGGAGTCGGGATATTTCCGCGCCTTGGCGGCGAAGACCGTGCCACGGACATTGGCGGCGTAAACCGCGCCGAAGGTCCGCTCATAGGTCTTGTACACCGGCCAGAAGGTGTCGAAGACCTTCTTGCGCACCTTGGGATCGCGATCGTCGCGGTTGGCGACATAGCCTTCCTGGTCGAGAAGGACCTTCTTGCCGCGGATTTCGATGGAGGGCCAGGGAATGTCGGCGTTGGACAGCAGGCGATAGATGGATTCCGGCTGCGCGAGCGGTGTCTGGGCGGAGCTGAGGAGCCCTTCGGCCTCCTGGCCCAGCGTATGCTCCGCTTCGCGCAGGATGGTCTCCAACTGATAACGGTGCGTGGCAAGGCCGGGTCGTTCGGCGAGGAAGGCGTCGACCTTCTGTTGCCCGAGTGCGGCGATCTCCGGTTTGACGAAGGACGTTGCCTCGTCGAGCTTATTGCCGAGATCTTCCGCCATCTGGTTGCGCACCTGGTTCGCTTCGACCCGGGTGTCGATGTCCGAGGACAGTTGTGCATAGGTGGCCAGGCGGCTCAACCGGCGTTTGACCGCCCAGATCTTGTCGAGCCCGGTCTGCAGCGACGCGCTGTCGGTAAATGTTCCCTTGAGGGCCGCCAAGGCTGGAAGTTCGCTTTCGATGGCCTGGCGCTCCGTCTCCCAATCGGCATCCGACGCATAAAGCGGATGCAAATCCCACACGGCCGGCGGTTGCTGCTGCGTCTCGGCGGCGAGGAGCGGCCCTGTTCCGGCAACGCTCAAAGCGGCGGTGGCGACAAGCACTCGTGCAAATCCCTTCATCCATATTCCCCTGCAATTCGGGCCCAACGCCCAGCTTGTCGGGAAAGATAGGCCGGAGTGGGAAACGAGGGAAGAGGCCGTGGCGCGAAGGCCGGATGTCTTCCTGGTTTCCCGCGTTCTGTGGTAGAAAAATGCAACGTCAACAGTTCGCGGGGCTGCCTGTGTCTTGGCTGAGCTTTGCCATACCTCTGTTTTGCCAGGGCCAATCGGCCGGACGTTTCCCAATCGCACAGGGCCTGGTTCGCGACAGGCCCGCAATGGAATTGAACCCATGTCGGAAGACCGCACGAGGTCGACGCGGCGCGCCCGTATCTTGATGTGCGCGCCCGATCATTTTGAAGTCAGTTACACGATCAATCCCTGGATGCATCCGGATCGCTGGCAGAACGAAAGCGATGTTCTCGCCGCGCGGTCGTCCCAGGGGTGGGGAAGCTTGGCCGAGGTTTTGCGGACATTGGGCGCCGATGTGGAATTGGTCCCCCCGGTGCCCGGCTTGCCTGACCTGGTTTTTACCGCCAACGCCGCGGTCATTCTCGATGGCAAGGCTCTGGTGGCGACGTTCCGCCATCCCGAACGCCAGGGCGAGACGCCGGTATTCCGGCAAGCGTTCGATGCTCTGAAAGCGCGGGGTGTTCTGGACGAGATTCACGACATGCCGCCCGGTCTGGTTCTGGAAGGGGCCGGCGACTGTGTGTTCGATCCTGTTCGAGATGTCTTCTGGCTGGGTTATGGACAACGGTCGGACAAGGAATCGGCGGCGGTCATCGAGCGGACTTTCGGCTGCGAGGTGGTTCCGCTCCGTCTCGTCGATCCACGTTTCTATCACATGGATACCTGTCTTTGTCCCTTGAACGGCGGTGAGGCACTTTACTTCCCCGGAGCCTTCGACGCCGCCGGCAACGACCTGATCGCCCGGCGCTTCGGTGCCGACAATCTGATCGTCGCGCCCGAGGCTGACGCCAGGACGCTTTCGGTCAACGCTGTCAATGTCGGGCGCGACATCGTGGTCGCCACCATGTCGGCGGTTCTGCGCGGCATGCTCGAAGAACGAGGCTATCGCGTGCATGAGGTGCCGATTACCGATTTCAGTTTGTCGGGAGGATCGGCCTTTTGCCTGACCCTGAAGCTCGACCGGAAATCCGGTGGACGCGATATTGCCTGGGAGATGCCCTTATAGTCCGAGCGGTGTTTGCCCGCCGGAGCGGAGCACAGAGAGTGGTTCAAGCGAAGCGCGAACCGCTCTGGGGCCCCAATTCATTCAGGTGATCCCCCCACGGCACCCCAATCCCCCATCAAGGGGAGGGGGCGTGGGGGGAATCGATGGGATTCATGCTTCTGTGTCAGAATAGCAAGTCTGACCGGGTTGCAATGAACAGGAAACGGTTCTTTCCAACATGAAGACCCGAGTAAGGGGCGGCTTCTGTTGGGCGACACTATTGGCGTGCCGAGCGCACTTCGACGACCAGCGCAACCAGGGCATCCGTCGTGATGCCGTCCTTTCGCATTAACACCTGGCAGATGGGATCTGCCAACAGATCGCTCAACCGCGGTTCACCGCGATAGCGGTCGGCGGTTGCGCGCATCTGGCGGGGCGATCTGTCGGGCGTGCCGTGCCGTTCGTTGGTTGAGAGAGCGGAGCTGTCCATCGTTACGGCTCTTGCCGGCCCGACGATGCAGGCCATCGCGCCGTCCAACCTCGTCCGTATCAGTTTTTGCAGCATCGTGCTGTCCTCTTCCGGCGTTTCAAGTGAGGCGCACTATCGACAGTGAAAACGGCAAAAATGAGGCTCTGTGCGGCGTTGTAACGAATTTTTCATAATCGGCCTTCCCCAACCCCTTCCCATTGACGGGTGGGGTTGGGGGCGGCGGCCGGCTCCGACCACCGCAACTTGGCATCAGCTACGAAATTCTTCCGGATTGTCGATCCCGAGCACCAGCGCTTCGGCATCGAAGGCCGCGCGGTAAAGCGGAAGCGCCTTGGTTTTGATCATCGTTTGGCCGGTGCGGCTGTGGACATATTCCGACCGTTCGACAAGCGGATGGGCCTCCTTGTTGGGGCAGGCTTCGCTTTCGGCGATCAACGCCTTGATCTGTGCCGAAAGTCCGGCGATGTGGCAAGCGTCCAAATCGGACTCGGTCCGCAGCTCCTCGAGCTCCTGGCGCAGACCGGCGATCTCCTCTTTCAGGGCGGCGATCTCCATTTCGGCCATCAGGTTGGTCTGTTCGGTGGGGGGGGTGTCGGGGATATTCATGATCTGCTGTCCTGTTCTTCGGCGGGAGAGGTTCGCGCTTCGTTTGAACCCCCCTGGCTTTGCATAACGATGAAAAAGCTCTGCTCTTTCATCGGCTCAATCGCGGTTCGCGGGCGTTGCTGGTGTTGGATCTCACGCGAGCCTTTCGTCTCGTCGTGCTCATCACTTTCGGGTTGCCCGCCCACCATAGCGCCTCGCCGGTCCGGCCAATGCAACGATTATTGGAAATGGGGTGTCTCGGGTGGAAATGAAACTGACGGCAAGCGCATTCAACGATTGCATGTAGCATATTTCTACTAGATCGATGTATTTAGACAAAATAGTTATGTAGATTGTTGCGGTAAATCTATTATTTTGATAGACATCCTTGCCGCCCCATTCCGATAGAGCAAGAACGTGACACGTGATGACCATCAACAACCGTCCCGGCGACTGCCGGACGGCCGGAACATTTTTCTCGATCATGTCGGGCATTTCGTACCGGACCGCGCAAAGGCGAAAGCTGCTTTCAGCTCTGCCGGTTTCACGCTGACGCCGGAGGCTATTCACACCGTGCCCGGGTCAGACGGCCGTCCGGTGCTGGCCGGTACCGGAAATGTCTGCGTCATGCTCGACCAGGGGTACGTCGAGGTGTTGTTCCGTACCGCCGATACGCCCTTGGCAGATCAATTCGACAAGGCGTTGGCCCGCCATGCCGGCGTGCATCTGGCCGCCTTTTCCACCGCCGATGCCGGTGCCGAGGCGGCACGGTTGCTGGCCGGGGGTTTTTCGGTGCAGCCGCCGGTATCGTTAAGCCGCGAGATTCTAGGGCAGCCGGCGGCATTCACGGTCATCCGCGTTGCGCCGGGGGTGATGGCCGAAGGCCGGATCCAATTTCTCACCCACCATAGCGAAGCTGTCGTTTGGCAGGCGCCATGGTTGACCCATGCCAATGGCGCGAGGGCGTTGCTGGATCTTCTCTTGGTCGTCGACGATGTCGATGCCGTCGCCGGACGGTGGAGTGCCTTCCTCGGGCGCCCGGCCAAGCCGTCCGATGGTGGACGGCGCATCGACTGCGAACGCGGTGCCATCCTGATCTTGCCGGTGGAGGGCGCCGCCCATCTGCTGGGGACGGCCGATCTGCCGTCACCGCCGACCTTTGCCGCTTACGGCTTGGAAGTGGAGTCGCTGGCCAAGGCTGCCGCCGTTCTGCGCCAATCCGGATTGGCTGTCAGGGAGGAACGGCGCCATCTGTTCGTGCCTTTCCCCGCCGCCCTCGGGCAAGGCGCCTGGGTCATGGTCGAACGGTCCGCCGACCTGCCATGGTGAGGTCATACCAAGCGCCGAAAATGCCAGCTCATTTTCGGCCCCTCAAACACCGGGCGGCGGACATCCGTCCGCCTGGGCTTCCGCCGCATCGGCGGCGCGGCGGCGCTTGCCGCCGACCAACGGCAACAGGTCGCGATCTGTTGCCGTTGGTATCAGTCGGCGAAGCGGTCGGGGTCGAATTTCGCGAGATCGGTGCCGGGATCTCTGCCTTGCGCCAGATCACCGATGAGGCGCGCGGTAATCGGGGCCAGGGTGACGCCGTCGCCTTCATGTCCGGTTGCCACCAGCAGGTTGGGAACGATCCGGCTGCGGCCGATGATCGGTCGACGATCCGGGACGAACGGTCGCAGTCCGGAGAAGCTGCGCAGGATCGGCACGCCGGCCAGCGCGGGAACGCGCGCCACCGCCTCGCGAACGATCATCGCGGCGATATCGATATCGCTGCTGGTGTCGTCGCCGCGGAAAATCCGGGTGCTGCCGATGATTTGCTGCCTCTCGGGCGTACTTTCGATGACAAATCCATGGCCAAGCCGTTCCAGCGGATCGGCGGATGCCTCTGCCGCCGCCGGATTGCCCTTGGCGACGAGATAGCGCGCCGAGGCGCAAAAGCGGTGGATCAGGGGCCTGGCCAAGCGCTCGGTCACCACCAGATCGCCGCGTCGCGGCTTGATCGGTACCGGCAGTCCGAGAAGCGGGCCAAGATCGCGGCTGCCCAACCCGGCGGCCAGCAGGACCTGCCGGCATTGCAAGTGGAGCCGCTCACCGTCTACCCTCAGATCAAGGGCGGCGACCTCCTGGCCGCGATGCAGGACGCCTTCGACGGCGGTTCGCCACAGATGCCGCACGCCGCGCTCGGCTGCCCTGGCTGCCAGAACCTGGGTGGCAAGATAGGCGGTGACGTGGGCCTCGCCCGGGCAGAACAGGGCGGCCTGCACGCGTGGTCCGAAATTGGGTTCAAGCTCGAGCAGGCCGGCGCGGTCGCGCAGTTCCACGATGACGCCGGCATTGCGGAGCATGGCGGCTTGGGCTTCCAGGGCAGCCGGGTCGATTTCCGTCTCGGCGATCAACAGGCCGCCTGGCGCCGAATAACCGATATCGCGGCCGAGTTCCGCCGCCAGATCGCGCCACAGTCTTTGGCTTTCCGCCGCCAGTTCCAGGGTCACTCCTGGCACCTTGGTCGATACCGAGACATAGCCGTCGCAGGCGCCGCTGGTGCCGGCCCCAGGTTCGGCGCGATCGATCACCACCACCTTGTATCCAAGGCCGGCCAGGTGATCGGCAGCCGCCGCGCCGATGATTCCCGCACCGACGACCGCGATATCGCACTCTTGCATGGGCATGATTTTGTCTCCTCGGGCGAGTGCTACCCGCAGGATCGAGCGACGTCCAGAGCTTTGGAGGGGCAATGAGCACTTTTACCCGGACGACGGCGGTGACGGCGCCGCTGGTCACGGTCACCTTGAACGGCACCGCTCTCGACCTTCCCGAGGGCGCCAATCTGGCCGCCGCGCTTCTGGCGGCGGGAGCCGTGCCACAAGCGTTGTTCTGCCGTATCGGCATCTGCCAGCTCTGCGCGCTGTCGATCGATGGGCAGGGCGGGCGGCGCGCCTGCCGGACCTTCGTGCGGGCCGGTTTGGCGTTGGAGACCCGGCCATGACCCGCGTCTTGGTTATCGGTGCCGGGCCGGCCGGCGGAACCGCCGCGCTGTGGCTGGCGAAAGCCGGCGTCTCCGTCATGCTGGTCGATGGCGAGCCGCGTCCAGGCGGGACCGGCTGGAGCGGATCCAAAGGTGACAAGTTGCGCCAGGACTTGGCCACCGCGGCGATGGAAAGCCGTTTCGGACGGGAGGTCATCGACATCGACGGCAGCGGCCGCGTCACCTTGGCCGAACAGGATGGAACCTTGGAACGGCTGCATCCCGAGATCGTCATCGTCGCCGCCGGTGGTGTCGAGCGGCTGTTACCGGTCTCCGGGTGGACCTTGCCGGGAGTGTTCACCCTGGGCGCCCTGCAATTGCTGAACAAACGCGACGGCCTGGTGCCCGAGGGACCGGTGGTGCTGGCCGGCAGCGGACCTTTGCTGCGACTGACGGCCGGCGAATTGATCGCCGCCGGCGCGCACCTGTCCGCCGTCGTCGACGCCGGTCCGGCCATCGGTGTCGGGCTGCTGGCCGGCTTGTCCGGTCGGCCGGTCGCCTTGGCGCAAGGCGTCGGGTTGGAACTTCGCCGTCTTGTGGCCGGCGTTCCGCTGATCCGGGGCTGGCCGAAGGTGGTGGGCGGCCGTCAGGCCGAGGCGGTCGAGGTGAATGGGCGCCGTTTCCCCGCCGCCACCGTTGGTTTGAGCTTCGGCCTGGTGCCCAACACCGAGTTGGCGCGGCTGGCCGGAGCATCCGTCGATTGGGATGCGGCGTCGCGGAACTGGACCGTGCGGCGCAACGACAATTTCGAAAGCGACCGCGCCAATCTCTTTTTCGTCGGTGATGGCGCCACGGTCGGCGGAGCCGATCTCGCCGTAGTGGAAGGGGTGATCGCCGCGGCCGGCGTGCTTGAACGGCTGGGCGTGGCGGTGCCGCCGGCCTTGGCGCTGGCGCTGTCCACCGCTCGTCGGCATTTGCCAAGGCTGCGCCGTGCCGCACGGGTTCTTGCCGCGTGGTCGTCCGCCGTTCCGCCAGCCGCCGTCGACGACGATGTCGTCGTCTGCGCTTGCGAAGGCACGACGGTCGGCGAGGTCCGGGCGGCGTTGGCCGCCGGCTATCGTCAGGCTGGTCCGCTTAAACTGTTGACGCGGGCCGGAATGGGGCGCTGCCAGGGACGCATGTGCGCCACCATCGTCCAGGCTTTGGCCAGCCAAGCCGGTTTCGTCCTGCCGCCCGGCAGTGTGCGCCCGCCGCTGCGTCCGATCGCCGCGGCGGCCTTTGGCAAGGACATGCCATACCGTCAACAGTGATTCCCGTGCCATCGGACCTCCAGGAGGGCGGGCATCGGAAAGCCTTCTTATCATAATCCATAAAATCTAGTGTGTTACAGACTGTAAAATTCAGTGTGTGAATATGGCCACGGCGGCTCACCGCTGTGGCAAAGGTGACGTCAGCGATGGACGTCAGTATCGCGATATCCCAATGAATATATGGGTTTTCGGCGGGCGCATCCGGTGCGGCGGAGACTCGGCCCATTTGATGAACGAAATATCTGCATTAAGGCCTGTTGACATTCAGCGGAGAGCGATTTCGGAGGCGACGAGATGGATCATTGCCGCGAAGCTCTGGTCAGTCTTCTCGTAACGCGTTGCGATGCGGCGGAAAGATTTGATTTTGCAAAAGAAATTCTCGACCAGG
>JARLJB010000386.1 GCA_031291415.1 Telmatospirillum sp. | reverse complement strand
CGGCCAGACCATCTCGGAGATCAACAGTATCTCGACGGCGATCGCCTCGGCTGTCGAGGAGCAGGGCGCCGCCACCCAGGAAATCGCGCGGAACGTCCAACAGGCGGCGTCGGGCACGCAGCAGGTGACGCAGAACATCGGCGGGGTTTCCGATGCCGCGACGGAGACCGGTCACTCGGCGCACAGCGTGCTGAACGCCGCCACCGGCCTGTCGCGAGAATCGGAAACCTTGCGCCAAGTGGTCGATGGTTTCCTCAAGGAGGTCCGGGTCGCCTGATGGACGGACCCGTTCAGCCTTTCACTTCGACAAGGGCATCGACTTCGACGGAGACGCCGAGCGGCAAAGCGGGAACACCGACCGCCGAGCGGGCATGCCGGCCGGCGTCGCCGAACACTTTGACCATCAGATCCGAGGCGCCGTTGACCACCTTCGGCTGGTCGGTGAAGGCTGCGGTGGAATTGACGAAGCCACCCAGGCGGACGATGCGCTGAACGCGGTCAAGATCGCCGAGCGCCGCTTTGATCTGGGCGATCAGATTGATGGCGCAGAGCCTTGCCGCCTCATATCCTTCCTCGGTCGATACGGTATCGTCCAGTCGTCCGAGATAGGCGAGCTTGCCGTCCTTGAACGGAAGCTGTCCGGACAGGTGGAGCATGTTGCCGCTCTGGACGAAAGGAACATAGTTGGCGGCAGGCGCGGCGCCGGCCGGAAGAATGATGCCGAGGTCTTTAAGGCGGGTTTCGATCGTGCTCATATGTCGGTGTCCTTAGAGTCTGTCATATCCTCAAGGCGGAACAATCGGCCGGGATCGGATCGGCGGCAAGCGCAACAATTCGGTATCAGTGGGCCTTGCCGCCGAGATAGGCGCTTTGCACCCGATCGTCGGCGGACAGCTCGTCCGCCGGGCCTTCGAGCACGATGCGACCACCTTCCATGACATAGGCGTAATCCGAAATTCTGAGAGCGGCGCGGGCATTTTGCTCGACCAGCAGAATCGCCGTGCCCTGCGACCGGATCTCGCCGATCAGATCGAAAATCGACTGTACCATCAGGGGGGCGAGGCCGAGCGACGGCTCATCGAGCAACAACAGTCTCGGCTTGGCCATCAACGCCCGGCCAATGCACAGCATCTGCTGTTCGCCGCCACTGAGGGACCCGGCCTTCTGACGCAACCGATCGCCCAGCAGCGGAAATAGCGACAGCACATGCTCAAGTTGCCGGGAGACCTCGGCGGCCGGGCGCGAAATGGCGCCGAGCACAAGGTTCTCCCGCACGGTCATCGGCCCGAAGATCATTCTGCCCTCGGGGGCCTGGACCAGGCCTTGGCGTACGATGCGGTGTGACTTGAGATTGGTGATCGGCTGGTCGAGGAAGGTGATGGAGCCGGCGGTACAACGATAGATTCCCGAAATGGTGCGCATCAGGGTCGTCTTTCCGACGCCGTTGCTGCCGATCACCGTCACCACCGCCTTCTCACCGACATCGAGCGTGATGCCGCGGAGAACCTGCTGTGCCCCCATGCGGACGTCGACGTCTTCAAGTTTGAGGATGGTCATGCGTCCCTCGTTCCGAGATAGGATTCCAGGACCGCCGGGTCGCGCTGGACAGTCTCGGGGTCGGCGTCGGCGATCTTGGCTCCCGACGCCAACACGATGACGCGATCGCAAATTCCCATCACCAGCGGCATGTCGTGCTCCACCAGGAGTATCGTCATGCCCTGAGCGACCAGTCCGGTGATGAATTCCGCCAGTTTCGCGGTTTCCGTATCGTTGAGACCAGCGGCCGGTTCGTCGAGGATCAATAGCTTGGGCCGTGTCGCCAGGGCGCGCGCGATTTCCAGATATTTGCGCCGGCCATAGGAAAGATTGGCCGCCAATTCGCCCGCCTGGCCGGATAGCCCGACTTGATCGAGGACCTCGTGGGTCAACTCGTTGATCCGCCGGGAGACCGCGCCCTGGCCCCGGAACAGGGCTTGCCAGGGCGAATGCCCGAAAGCCGCCAGCGCACCGATCGAGACATTGTCGAACACCGTCATATTGGGCAGGGTCCGCAAATTCTGGAAAGTCCGGCCAATTCCCAGGCGGGCGATCTGGTGCGGCTTCAGCCCGACAAGCGAGCGTCCCTCGAACAGGATGTCGCCGTCGCTGGGCGTGATGAAGCCGGAGATCAGGTTGAACAAGGTGGTCTTGCCGGCACCGTTGGGGCCGATCAGCCCGATCAACTTGTGTGCCTCGATCCGTGCTGAGACGGCGTTGACCGCCACCAGACCCTGGAAGCGGCGGGTCAGGTCGCGGATTTCCAGTATTGGTTCGGTGCTCATCGCCACCCCACGTTCGAGCCGGGCACGCTCTTCCAGGCTTCACCGAATTGCCGGCGAAGGAGATCGAGCGCCGAGGCTTCGCCCAGCAGACCCTTGGGGAGCAGCAGAATGCTGAGAAACATGATCGAGCCGACGGCAATCATGCGGAAATCGCCGGCACCGCGCAGCGCTTCCGGCAGGATGATGAGCAGCAAGACGCCGATGACCGTGCCCGGCAGGCTGCCCAGGCCACCGACGACGACCATGGCCAGGATGTTGATCGATTCCGAGAAGCGGAACTGGTCCGGACTGATGAATTTTCCAGTATGGGCAAGTAATGCCCCGGCGATGCCGGCGAAGAAACAACTGATGCCGAACGCTTCGATTTTCAGCCGCACGACGTTGAGCCCCATGGCATTGGCGCATTGGTCATCCTCGCGGACGGCGCGCAACGCGTTGCCATAGTAGGAATGGGTCAGCCGCGACAAGGCCCAGAGCGAAATAACCGCCGTCGTCGCCACCACCAGATATTCATCCAGCGACGAACTGGCCCGCCAGCCGAACAGCTCGATCGACGGGATGCCGCGAATGCCCATCGGTCCATGCGTGAAGTCGGTCCAGTTGAGCAAGGTGACATAGATCATCTCGCCGATGCCGAGCGTGGCGACGGCGAAATAGATGCTGACCAGACGCATGGTCGGCAGAGCCACCAGGACGCCGATGATCCCGGCGCTGAGGCCGGCCAGCGGCAGGGTGACAAGGAAAGGCAGCCCGAGTTGTGTCGACAGGAGCGCCGCAGTGTAGGCCCCGATGCCGTAAAACCCGGCATGGCCGAGCGACAACAGGCCGGTGGTCCCGGTAACCAGATTGAGACTGGCAGCCAGGATGACGAAGATCAGCGCCGTCGTGGCGATCTGAAACAAGTATCCGCCGCCGATCGTCAACAAGGTTCCCGGCAGAACGACGAAAACGATGACCGCCAAAAGGCCCTTCAGGACAGGTGGCGCCAGCAGGCCGGCCCGCTCAGGCGCGTTCACGGCCGACCCCGAAGATGCCCTGCGGGAAGAAGACCAGCGTGACGATCAGAAAGGCGTAGGCAACCAGATCCTTCCAGCCGGAGGCGAGAAAATCGGTTGTGACGCTTTCCGCGACGCCGAGGATGAGCGCGCAGATCACCGCGCCCGGAATGCTGCTGAGCCCTCCCATCACCATCGCCACGAAGGCCTTGATGCCTGGCGCGAAGCCCATCTGCGGGGTGATCGTGCCGTCGTAGAGTCCGACCAGAATGCCGGCGGCGGCGCCCAGCATCGAGCCGATGGCAAAGGTCGCGATGATGGCCCGGTCGGTGTCGATACCGACGAAGCGGGCGCCCATCGGCGAATTCGACACGGCGCGGATCGACAGCCCGATGCGGGTCCGAAACAACATGAATTGAAGGGCGGCCAGCATGGCCAGCGAAGCGCCAAAAATGACAACATCGCCGTTGGTGATGGAAAGCGGGCCGATGGCAATGGGGCGTTGCAGCAGATAGGCTTGCGGGATGGTCTGCATGTGGGCGCCAAAGACCAGGGTCATCACTTCGCGGGCGACGATCGAGGCGGCAAGCGACGACAAGAGTGTCGCTTCCCGCATGGCGCGCGACCGCAGCGACGCCTCGTCGCGGAAACGGCGGAAGGGTTTGAAGGCGATGCGTTCCAGGCCCACGCCTGTAACGGCGCCAACCGCCAGAGCGGCCAGAACGACGACCAGCAGGGGGGGCGCAACCCAGGTGATCAGCAGGAGTCCGACGAAGGCGCCGACGGTGTACACTTCACCATGGGCAAAATTGACGACGTTCAGTACACCGAAGATCAACGTGAACCCGATTGCCATAAGGGCGTAGACGAGTCCAATACTAAGACCGTTGATAATCTGTTGAACGAAATAAATGTCCAACATCCAGTTGTCCCTCCAGAGCCTCGTGTCGTTCGTTTCTCATCTGCTTTTCTGGCCATCCCCTTTCCCCGGCGGGCGGAGAAAGGGGACTCCATGATTACGGCACGACGGAGAATTTTCCGTTGGATACCATCATGCGCACCACTGTTTTTACGGGTTCGCGGGTTTCCGGATCGAAGGTCGTCTGTCCGGTGATGCCTGGATAGTCTTTGGTCTGGGCCAGGGCATCGCGCAAGGAATCGCGGGTGGCGTTGACCCCGGTCTTCTTGAGCGCCGTCAGCATGATGCCGACCGCGTCATAGGCCTGGGCGGCAAACTGGTTCGGAATGGCGCCGTACTTCGTGTTGTAGGCGTTGACGAAGGCTTGCACCTTGGGATCGGGATTGGTCGGCACGAAGTTGGAAGAGAGCATCAGACCATCGACAGCCGGACCCGCCAGGGCGATCAATTGATCATTATAAAGTGAACTGGCGCCGAAGACGGCGGCGGCGACGTTCAGTTGCTGCCGTTGCTGGAGGAACGACGCGCCCTCCTCGTAGAACATGCAGAGATAGATGGCGTCGGGCTTCGTGCGGTTGATCTTCGTCAGGATCGAGCGGAAGTCGCGCGTGCCTGGATTGAAGTATTCGATCGACGAGATGGCGCCGCCCTTGGCCTTGAAGGCATCGGCAAAACTGCTGGCGGCCGAAAGGCCCCAGTCGTTCTGAATGGCGACGACGGCAACTTTGGTATGACCTTTTTCCCGCATCCACTCGGCGTTGAAGGGCCCCTCGTAGCTTTGCGTCGTGATATTGCGGAATTGCCATTTGCTGATCTTGACGAAATCGGGATGCGACGCCGTCTGCGACAGCTGCGGCACCCCGCTTTTCGCGTAAATCTCGGCAGCCGCCATCGATACTGTGCTGGAAAAGTCGCCGAGTACGCCGATGATGCTTTTGTCGTCGGCGAACATCTGGGCGATGTTTCTGGCCTCTCTGGCGTCGTTTTTGCTGTCCTCGTAGCGGATCACGATGTCGGCGCCCGGCAATCCGCCGGCCGCTTTGAAGTCGGCCAGACCGATCTCGGCGGCGTTGCGGAAGGCCTCGCCATAGTGGGCGCTGTCGCCAGAAAGCGGCAATTCATAGCCGAGAACGATCTGTTTTGTTTGGGCGGAGGCGGCGCCCGCCACCACCGCCACCGCCATTGCCACGATGGCGCCAAGGCGTTTCAAGGCCATCGTCAGGCCCCTTTCTTGCCGGGGCGGATATGCAGTTGGCAACAGCCCTTATGGCCGGGCTTCCAGGTTTCGGCGTGGAAATCGAAGCCGGCGCCCTCGAAGGTACCGTTGTCGACATGTCCGGCGATGCTGGCCATGATGGTGATTTCCTCGTCGCTGAGACCGGCTTCTTTCCAGGCGTCCTTCAGCGGGCAGCTCTGCAGCTGGATATCGAGGCCTTCGGAATCACAGCGGTCGAGCTTGGGGTTGAAGGTTGCTTTCGGATCGGGCATGAACTCGAGAAAGGAGTCCTTCAGCCCTTCCATGTCGCCCGGCGCGTATTCGGCGAAATGCTTGCCGATTTCCAGGCCACGTTTGTAAGTCGCACGCTTCATGATTTCCGCGGTCTTTTCCGGGCCGATTTCGGCGCTGAACTCCTTATAGAAGGCGTAATAGAACATCGCCCGGGATTTGATGGCATTGATCAACAGTTCGCGCCACTTTTCATCGGTCATGACAATCTCCTGGTCGCTCGGTTTACGATAGCAGCACTTTTCCGGTGCCCGTTTTTTGGACAAGACGCCGCGGACTCTCGGTCATCGCCTTGACGGCATTGGTCAAGGTTAGAAACAAAAGTACCAAGAAATTTATGGAATTAGATGCTGTTTTTCGTTTCAAAGCGGCGAAATCAGAAAATTTCTAACCCCTTTTGCGCGTCATATCGAGCATCCCATGCCATAAAGATGCCGATTCGTGAGACCTGATTTGAGCGGAACGCATCCTTAATGCCGGGTCCCGCTCAGTCTCTGTCGTCGAGACCCGGTATTATTGCTTGTCCATCATGATGCGGATGATCTGACGGTCCGTTTCCAACATGCCGATGCGGCTGAGGTTGCCGAGATTGGCGATCGTCGCGTCAGCGGTTTCGGCAACAATTCCCTCATTAGCGCTCACCCGGATGTGACTGTTGGCCAAAAGTGCGGCTTTGACCGCTGCTGCTGCGGCGGTCGACACCTTCATCGAACAACTGGTTTTCGCTCCATCGCAAATGATTCCGGCGACGTCGCCGATCATGTTGTGGATGCAGTCTTCGATGCATTTCTCGTTGCCGCCGAGAAGCCACGTAATGGCGGCTCCGGCTCCCATTGCCGCAGTGTTGGCGGCACAGAGAGCCGACAACGAATTCTGATGAGATTTTATATAGATCGCAACGATGTTGCTGAGTGTTATCGCTCTGATAAGTTGTTCATTACTTGCTTTGACCATCATTGCGGCGGCGACGACCGGCATCGTGGCGGAAATACCTTGATTCCCGCTGCCGGAATTGGCCATCGCCGGCAACATCGCACCGTCCATACGGGCGTCGGAGGCGGCCGACGACAGGCGCATGGCAAGCGTCATCAGATCATCGGACAGCACGCCCAACTGAACCTGTTCATAAAGGGTCGCTCCGATCCTCATGCCGTATTTACCGCTTTGCCCTTCGGTGGAAAGGGCCGTGTTGAGCGTCACGGCGTCCTGCATGAAAGCGATGTCTGCCAATGGAACATGCGCGGCGAAATCGATCAATTTGTGCAAGGTCATCGGCGACATGGCCGGCACCAGGTCGCCGCAGGGCAGCGCGTCCTCGGCTTCCCGGTAGAGGCAGACGCCGTTATGTTCCCGGAGCACAACGCGGGTATGTTCGTGACAGATAATGACGCGGGCGGAGTTGTCGTCCGATTCGGCTAGAACCTCGGCGTAAAGCGGGTCGTCGACGTCCTTGACGGTGACATGAACCGCATGCAGCAGCGCCCGGGCGATGTCCATGTGCGCCGGTTCGATCGTCTTCAGGACCTGCAACCCGGCGTCGGGATCTCCGGCGACGGCGCCGATGGCGGCGGCGACCGGCAAGCCGACCATGCCGGTTCCCGGTACCCCGACACCCATTCCGTTTTTGTAGATGTTGCCACTGACCCAAACGGTGAGGCGGTTGGGTACGACACCCAGAATTCGCCGGCATTGTGCACTGGCCAGCGCCACGGCGATCGGTTCGGTGCAGCCCAGCGCCGGAACGACCTCCTGGCGCAGAATATGAATATACTCAAACCACAACGCGTTCATTGCACTGTCCTGGAGTCGAGTCATCGAAAGGAACGGGCGTAACAAAATATCGCGCGCCATCATTGTCTGGTTTTGAATAACGAATGATCTTCGTGGAATAAGTAAAGTCAATATATAAATAAATACCTATCAAACAATTGTAATTAATTGACGGATAGTTCTGTCCCAATCAACCAATCGTGCCGATTATTGATTTCAGATTGCTCTCCTGACAGGATTGTCGGTAAGCATGATGGGATATTAGATTGACTAATGGGAAAAATGTCGTCTAATTTTTGCCTATTTTGGCAGATCTGTGGAATCGCTGCCCTCGAATCGATCTTTTGAGGAAATGCAATTCCATCCCGTTTCCGGCCGGAGGACTTATTGATGTCCGACCATATCTACCGTCGTATCCTGAATATTCCACAAGAGGATTCCGAGGTTCCGGTCACCGAGGTCGGCCTTCATCTTCGCCATGACGCCACGGGTGAAGGGCTTCGTAGGCGTCGGGTGCATGGAGGATGGATGCTGAACTGATGGCGGTCGCCCTGTCCGCATTTGACAAAAGCGTTGCGGTCCACGTTATCGGCGAAGGGCGTTCAGACGGATCTTCCGCCGCGCCATCATCACATCAAGATTGACCTGTGTGGGCATCACCCGCGCCTAAATGGTTAAATCGACGTCTTCCTGGAGCATGACCGCGCGCTCAAGAATGAACTTGAATGTCAGGATGAACCCGCCCACCGCCAGCGTCGGTATATCCACCGAATAGTCGGGGCGGAAATTACGTAGATTGAGGTGGCCGGGTTTGTTTGGACAGGAATCGGCGTTGGATAAGTGGATCCCCTGCCGGTTGTTTCCCAATGTGCCGATTTCGCAGCGTCATGCCGGGAGGCCGTAGGCCGACCAGAGTGCCGCGGCTAAATCGGCGGTGAACTCATGCCGCCACCGACAGGGGCATGTTGTCAAGGTAGACTTGGTTCGGCGTCTGCCCGCCGAAGCTCGAATGTGGCCTTCTTTGATTGTAGAACTCGAAATATCGACCGAGGGAGGCTCTGG
>JARLJB010000385.1 GCA_031291415.1 Telmatospirillum sp. | reverse complement strand
TCACCGTTCTCGTTGGTAACCAGCCGCTTGGCCGGGGTCTCGGTCAGCACCTGGATCTTGCGCTGCTGCTCAACCGCGTAGGTATAAACGTCCCACAGGTTCCCGGCCGGGCCATTCCGATTCCTGCCGACCACCGTGTATTTCTTGATCGACGCGGAACCCGGGACCTCCGGATAGCCGGCACCGCCGTAGATGCCGAGCCGCGTCCCTTCCTTCAGGCCCTTGACCCAATCGACGTTCTTGACCGCCATTTCCGAGTAGAGGCGGACAAGCTGGGGATCGATCTCCGAGAGCGAGAACTGATAGAGCGCCGTGATGTATGTAACGGCGTCCTCGACGTTGGTCGGGCACAGGATTCCGCCGCCGGACACGGCGGTATTGCCGCCACCCTGCGCCATTTTCTCCAGGATCAGGACCCTGGCGCCGGCATCATGGGCCGTAATGGCCGCCGCCGCCCCGGCGCCGCCATAGCCGATGCAGACCACGTCGGTGTCCATGTCCCAAGAGGCGGGAGGCTTTTGAGTGGCTGCCTGGGCACCGGATGCGCCGGCGAGTGCCGCGGCGCCCATCGCCGTGGCACTCGCCAGACCACCGCGGAAGACGTCTCGGCGCGTGACACTTGAGTTGTCGTGTTTGCTCATCCCAAGTCTCCTTTGCTATCGATCGCGATTTTCCACGTATCAATCCCAGCAATACACAGCGAGTGGGTATTTTTGCGAATACGACAAGAGTATGGAAACAAATCCAAGCAGTTCGTCGAAGAGACATCAATCTTCCGCGGGATCTGCGACTGTATAAGCCTCCCCCGGCGCGTACCAATCCTATGCACCGTAAGTTTCCGGGCGGTCCCTGGGGAGAGCGACTTGTTCACGACGGGCCTCCGCGACGAAACGGCGCGTCCGGACACTCTTCCTTTGTATGACATTTTAAAGAGCTCATCGAAGACTCAGTCATGTCGTATGCGCATGTGGTGTGTCGCGGCCGCGGCTTTCCGCATTGACGTTTATGCCGTCGGGCCCGGCTCGATACGCCCTATCGGCCACTGTGGCTTGATCCTGCTTTGACGGGACTTCCCGATAGGCTCTGCCTCCCCCATGAAGGGGGCTGGGTTGATTATTAACTCGAGATTTGGTGTGCCGGTCCCAACTCTATTCCAGTCTTTGTGAGAAAGACCGACTTTTAGAGCGCATTTCAAAACCAGGTCGAGAGGGCGCGGAAGCAGATGAGGGAGCAGGCGAAAAGAGTGAAAGCAAGGTGGATATCGGCCCTGCGCTCATAGCGGACGGTGAGACGTCGGAAGCGGGAGAGCCAGGCGAAGGTT